>CAMPHR010000004.1 GCA_946886075.1 uncultured Novosphingobium sp.
GCTTCAGTCTTATCAAGAATTTCGCCGATTGCCCGAAGCACCATGGTCCGCATCTGAATACCACTCTTGGCGCAGACTGCAGGAATGTATCTGCCGTGTTCAGCTAGCCGTAGCGAGGAAAAGGTAGTCAACAGCTCATCCCAACGCCAAGGCGAGGCGAGCAGGCCACTTCAACCGGTCGTTGGCCTCTGAATAAAGCGGTTTTTTCCTAGCGCCGCGGTGACAGATGCTGGAACGCCATAAGGGTAGTCGTCAGGGCACCGATGTCCAGAGTTTATAAGGCATAGGCGGTTCCGCTCAGCTACCACTGGTGGCGATCCGGCGCAGGGTTGCGACGACAGTTCGGACATCGAGGATCACAGCCGCCGCTGTGACGGCCTTTGCCCACCGGCAGGTCATTGATGGTCTGCCGATTATTGTCTAGTGATAGAGACGTGAGTAGCCATCGGGGGAAGCTTTGTATTATCTTTGCGTGGGTCATAGCCACCTTGGCGCTATCAAGTTTTGCTATATCAATGGCAAGCCATTCGGCAAATTTGATGACATCGAACTGGAATTTATAGACCTCCATGGGGTAGCTTCATTTGAATATTACCATTCCTCTCCTGAAGAGTTGGGCGCACCTCTTCGGGAAGCCTTCGAGATGGTAGAGGTTGCGCGCGGCGGCCCTCCCGCAGCGGTTTTCATGTTGGTGGGGGGTAGTGTCCAGCACAGCATCTCCATGCTCAATCACGAGTGGCCAATTGACGTTATCGTTCCTTGGGAGCCTAGGGCTCCCTTGACCGAAGGCGCCACCTTAATCCCATTCAGAATGCTGGAGAAATTACTTATCGAGCAGAGTTCATGGAAGTTTAACCTGTTGACGCTGTCCGCGAAACATTTTTCATGTCCTAAGTATTTCTTTCAAGCTCCACCTCCCATCGCTTCAGAGGATCATCTACGCAAATACCCTGGGCCTCAGTTCCAGCCGCTGGTCGAAGAACGAGGTTTTTCGCCCATCGCGTTCCGGCGCAAAATCGCGGAAATGCACACCAGGTTGTATATGGCGCGCTGCGAGGCGGCTGGAATCACCTTTTTGGCACCGCCGACCAAGGGTTTGGACGATGATGGCTGCCTCGCATTGGAGGCTGCCGCCCCGGATTCAATTCATGCAAGCGTCGTCTATGGTGAATATCTAATCGATCAAATACGCGCCATTCGAAACCAAGCTGCGGAGGCGGCAGCATGAGCTCTCACCCTTATGCGAACCTGCCCACACGGGCGCACTGGCGCCGGAGCATCTCGCGCGTTCCCTACTCTGAAGTTGATCCTGTCGGCACTCCGCGCTTCACAATCAGCCCCGTCGACAAAGTGGCAACCGCCGGCAGCTGCTTCGCTCAACACATAGCGCGACGCCTTCATGACAGCGGATTTCACTATTTCATCGCCGAGTCGGCCCACCCGATTTTTTCTCAGCATCTCGCAAGGGAATTTACCTACGGCGTGTTCTCTGCGCGCTACGGCAATATTTACACATCGCGGCAGCTGGTTCAGCTCTTCGATCGTGCTTATGGATCGTTCAGTCCGGCAGAGGATTATTGGCCTGAGGCAGACGGCTCGTTTGCCGATCCGTTTCGGCCTGCCTGCAATCCTGGAGGTTATGCATCGGTCGAAGAACTGAGGGCTGACCGTGAGCAGCATTTTGCCGCCGTCCGTCGGATGTTCGAGGAACTGGATGTCTTCGTTTTCACGCTAGGACTGACAGAATGTTGGCTTTCGCGAGAAGATGGCTCGGCTTATCCGGTCTGCCCCGGGACGGCGGCCGGTTCCTTCGATCCTGCTAAATATGAATTTGCCAACTTTGGAGTGATAGAGGTAGTGGCCGATATGGAAGGATTTCTAGATCGCCTTAAGAGCGTCAATCCATCTGCTCGCGTGATCCTCACAGTCTCTCCAGTTCCTCTCGTCGCTACTGCGGAGGATCGTCACGTCCTCACATCAACCACGTTGTCAAAATCGGTTCTACGCGCCGCTGCCGACGTCATCTCTCGCGCTCACCCCCACGTGGGCTACTTTGAATCTTATGAGATCATCACAGGAAATTTCAATCGCGGGCGGTATTTCGGTGATGACCTGCGCGAGGTGACCGAGGAAGGCGTAAACCACGTGATGAGGCTATTCCTCAAGCACTATGCTGGCGTGGACTCAGGAGCAGAAGCCGCTGCACCGCAAGCGGAAGCGGACGATTTTTTGGTGAGAACAACGGCGGCAATGGCGGTAATGTGCGAGGAAGAGGCTCTTGGTGTGGCAGAACGATCGACGTCCAGTTTTACCTAGTGCTATCGATGCTTTGTGCGAGACATCCCATGGCGTCTCGCTCAATCTGGCACGCTCTACCCCATCGCAGTGAAGACAGCGATGACAGCGACGACGCCCAAGGCGAACGCCAGAAATTTGAAGTCTGGCCTGTACGGACCTTGGCGCATCACAACGCTTCCTCACGCAAAACATCGATCATCAGCCGCCAAACATTCGCCGCGTCATCTTCACTCGCCGTTTTTGTTTGGTCCGCACTCAGCGTGCGCAGAATCTCAGCACCCGCTTCCACCATCATCCTGCTCGGCTCTTGGAGCGCGTCAGCCACCGCCATAGCCTGCCGGAGATAGCTCTGCCACATCGGCTTGCTCTCGAAGTTTATGTTCTCTGGATGGCCCTCCAGTTTGCACAGGGCGCG
Source organism: uncultured Novosphingobium sp. (assembly GCA_946886075.1). The sequence continues at coordinate 2,714 of CAMPHR010000004.1, forward strand.
CGCGGCTCGTTCGATCGGTGTCATAGGGACAGGGTCGCGCCCACGACCGAGTCGGTCAAGTGCATCCTGACGAATTCCTAACCTATGCTTCACCTGTTTGGACTTGACAAAACGATGGACGATCAGGCTTGCTCCCTATCCAGATGGCAGCGGCAGGATTTACCGGATATCGCGGCAAAGCGCGCCGCACGACGTTGAACAAGTAGCGCCAATATCGAGGATGTGGTGCAATCCATGCCCAGCGCGGTCCGCACACCCTGGGATTACCACCGCACAAGCTCTTTGCCGCCTGATCCGCAGACGTACTTCAGCCGATGCCGCCAGTCGGCACTGACTGAGGAGAGAAGCGAGTGGGCCATGGCGAGGAAGCAGCTTGCCCGCTCAATAGGAGCGTGAATGAGGACAAATGGGTCCAGACCGTCGCCCTCTGACACCATAGCTTGCGAACCCGCCTAGTCTAATCTAGGCACGACGCCGCGCAACGATGCGTCATCTACCAATGACAGATGAACTGGATGCTTTCGTGACCCTGATTAACACTGCGCCCGACAATTCCTCGCGCCGCTCTCACTTCTCCAGATCCTTCCATACGGTGGGTGCCATCACAGCCCTTTTCACCATGTCGGCGTGCACTTACTTCAACGGTGCAGATGGCCCATCAACGGGTGCGATCAACAGTGCCGCGACCCACGCACCGATTGATCTTGGCATTCAATTGATCGACGTTACCAGCGAAGTTGCGCGACAAGTGGTACTGGCTGCCGTGGGCACCACTTTCGCGGAAACGTTTGGTGATGGATCCCCCGTCGGTACCGTGATTGGACGTGGGGATGCGGTGAATGTTTCCATCTGGGAAGCACCCCCTGCCACGCTGTTCGGATCCAGTCGGTCCACGATTGCTGCTCTGACATCTTCGTCGCCTGACACATCGCAATCCTTCGACCTTTCCGACCAGGTCGTCGATCTTGATGGACGGATCGAAGTTCCGTTCGCCGGGTCAGTTATGGCAGCTGGACGAACGCCCAACCAAGTGGCCGCCACCATCGTGTCCCGCCTAGCTGGCAAAGCGCACAAGCCGCAGGTCATCGTTCGCATTACCCGCAATACGGCCGCGACCGCAACCATTGTCGGCGATGTGAACCAAAGTACGCGCGTCCCCTTGTCGGCGCATGGCGAACGCGTACTTGATGCCTTGGCCGCCGCCGGCGGCACGAAGCAACCGACGAACAAGATAACCATGCGGTTGTCGCGTGGCACAATCAACGAGTCGATGGCGCTAGATGATGTCATTCGCGATCCGCGCCAGAACATTATCCTTCAGCCTGGCGATGTCGTCACCGCCCTGTACCAGCCGTTCAGCTTCACTTCGCTTGGCGCGGCGGGGCGCAATGAGGAAATCGCGATTGAGGCACAAGGCATCACTCTTTCGCAGGCGCTCGGACGCATCGGGGGATTGCAGGACCAGCGTGCCAATCCGCAGGGCGTCTTCATATTCCGTTATGAAGATCCGAAGGCATTGACCTCCGATGCCGCCCAAAAAGCGCGTTTGACCCCAGAGGGTAGAGTTCCTGTGATATATAAAGTTAATTTACGTGACCCGGCTTCATTCTTTGTCGCGCAAAACTTCGCGATCAAGGATAAAGACCTTCTATATGTCACGAACGCTCCGATTGCGGACATACAGAAATTCACTGCCCTATTGTCCTCGATTGTTTTTCCCGCGGTCAGTGTTAACACGTTAACCCAGTAAATTCGCTAAGATCGCCTTTCGTATGCAAGAGATCATCAGTTCCAGAGACTAAGCAGAATGACTTCTACCGCGACGGAAACCAACCTATCCCCTTCTGGATCTTCCTTGGCTTCCCCTCCATGCACATCACAGCAACTTGTCATTCTGGTTGGGGGAAAGGGAACCCGGCTCGGCTCGCTGACACAAAATGCGCCCAAGCCATTGATGCAAATCGACGAACATCGGGTCTTCCTCGACTTTCTGCTTGATAGCGTGCTGCGGCAAGGTTTCCGCCATGTCCTCATGATTGCTGGTCATTTCGGCGAGCAGGTCGTTGAACGCTATGCGTACCGCCGCATCCTCGGTGCAGACATTGATGTGCTGATCGAACCGGAGCCGATGGGCACGGCGGGTGCGTTAGCGTTCGCCAAACATGCGCTGGCAGATCGTTTCATCCTCATGAACGGCGACACTATTTTCGACACGAATGTTCGAGCGATCGATGCTTTGTTGTCGAACACGCCTGATGCCGTCTGCTCGATCGGGCTGCGCGAGATGGATGACGTTAGCCGATATGGCGCCGTTGATGTCGATGAGGGCGGCCATGTGATTCGTTTCCAAGAAAAAAATGCAAACGCACCAGAAAAAAGCGGGGTGATCAACGCAGGTATCTACGCTTTGCGCCACTCGGTGCTAAATTTAATCCCTGATCGGCCAACATCGCTGGAGCACGATGTGCTCCCTGTGCTTGCCGAAAGCCGGAAGATAGTGGGCGTCGCATCCAGTGGATATTTCATCGATATCGGTCTGCCTGAAACATTGCAGCAAGCGCAGAAAGAACTGCCCAACCGGCCCCGCCCCGTCATCTTTTTCGACCGCGACGGCGTGCTCAACATCGATCATGGATACACCCACTCTCCCGACCAATGGGAATGGGTGCCGGGTGCCATGGACGCGATTAAGGCCGCCAACGATGCAGGTATAGCCGTGGTAGTCGTGACGAATCAGGCCGGTGTGGCACGGGGCTATTACGATGAACCGGATATTTGGCGCCTACATCATCATATCCAGCAGCAACTCAACCTACGCGGCGCATTCATCGACGAGTTCTACTACAGCCCGGATCATCCAGATGCGGTGGTGGATTCCTATCGCGCGGCCACGCCCCTGGGCCGCAAACCTTCGCCAGCGATGCTCTCGCGCGCCATCCGCCAGCTCCATTTGAACCGTGAAAGGGCCATTTTCGTTGGCGATCAGCAGAGCGACATGGATGCCGCCGCGGCGCTCGGCATTCCCGGCCTCCATTTCAAGGGCGGCCGCCTAGACGATTTCCTGTTCAACAGCCCTGCATGGGCTAGTCTTATTTCCTAAACCCCATAGCGCTATAACCAAGTTTGCCAGGAGTTCCCATTGTCGGTCTTAGAAGCGGAAGGTTCAGAAATTCGGACTATTGCGGATGCCCAGAGTCATGCCAAGGACTGGTTGTTCAATTATGCTGCCCCGCTCTGGGGAACGGCTGGTGTCTGTTCTGACGGACAATTTGCAGAGCGCCTGAGCCTGTCAGGCGATTTTGTTAAGATGCCACGTCGAGTGATGGTGCAGGCACGGCAGATCTACAGCTTCATCACCGCTGGCGAACTGGGCTGGCAAGGTCCGTGGAAGGCGTTGGCTGAGAAGGCCATGACCGTTCTGCTCGAACGGGGCCTTCAGGAGAGCGGCCTGTTCGTGCATCAGTTCGATGAGGCGGGTAAGGTCATCGATACGCGCTTGGATCTTTATGATCATGCCTTCGGCCTGTTCGCGCTTGCTCATGCCGGACGCGCGCTGAACCGGCCCGAATATTTCGAGATCGCCAACAAGGTGATGGATCGGATGGACGCTGAATGGCGCCGCCCCGAAGGTGGTTTTTGGGAAGGGCAGATCACCCCCTGCCCGCCTTATCGCCAGAACCCGCACATGCATATGTTTGAAGCCGCCTATGCGCTCTATGGAGCGACCGGCGACGAACGTTGGCAGACATTGATGCGTGACCTGTTGACCCTGTTCCAGACTAGATTTCAGAATGCTCAGACTGGCGCCGTCACGGAATATTTTGATATAAATTGGAACCCGCTGGAGGACGCGTCCGGCTCTATCGTGGAGCCGGGCCATTGCTTGGAGTGGGCGTGGCTATTTGAGATCGCGTTCAGCGACCTGTCCGGCGTTCCGGTCGCAACCAAGCTGACAGACTTCGCACGCGCGCACGGCATCTGCCCGAACCGCGGCGTCGCAATCAATGAAGTTTCTCTCGATGGATCGATCGTCGACGGTAATGCTCGCCTGTGGCCTCAGACCGAACGGTTGAAAGCTGCGGTGGCCCGCTATCGGCGCCTGAAAACACAGGGAGAGGCCGATGAGGTGGTCGCGGCCTATCGTGGCCTAGCGCCCTATTTCCAGACGTCTCGCCGAGGCACTTGGTATGACCGTTGGATGGCTGACGGCAGCTGGATGCAGCAAGACGCGCCCGCCAGTTCCTTCTACCATATCACCTGCGGCCTGAAGGAACTCATGTCCTGCACGTGCGAACTATAAAATAAAAAAAGAGGCAGACTATGATCATCGTTCGCTCCCCAATGCGTGTTTCCTTTTTCGGAGGCGGCACTGATCACCCAACATGGTTCCGCTCCGGCGAGCCAGCATCTGTGCTGTCTACAACAATCGACAAATATCTTTATGTCACGCTACGCAAGCTACCCAAGGTATTCGACTTCAACTATCGTGTATCTTGGCGGATCATCGAAGAAACCAAGTCGATTTCCGAAATTCAGCACCCGATCGTTCAAGCCGTACTTAATAATTACGGAAAAGAGCATAACTGGGGATACGAAGTTTTGTACAATGCCGACCTTCCCGCTCAATCGGGCCTCGGGTCTAGCTCGGCCTTCACCGTGGCAATGCTGAAGGCCTATCTCGGCAATAATGGCAACATCGGTTCAAAGCATTTCTTCGCACGCGAAGCCATCCGTATCGAACAGGATCTGTTGAAGGAACCAGTCGGGTCGCAAGATCAGATAGCGGCGGCTTACGGCGGCATGAACCAAATTCGCTTCTTCGCCGACAACAGCTTTTCCGTCGAACCCGTGCTGATTTCGCCCGAACGCAAACGCGCCCTGAATGACAATCTGGTGATGTTCTTCACCGGTTTTACCCGTTCAGCTAGTAAGATCGAGGGAGAAAAGATCAAGGAAATCGAACACAAGACCGAGGAGCTGCGTGCCATCCACGACATGGTGATCGAAGGTCGCAAGATATTGGAAGAAAGTAGCCGCGACCTTAATGATTTCGGCCGCCTTCTGCATGAAGCCTGGATGCGCAAGCGTGCGCTGTCCAGCAGCGTTTCGAACGGCAACCTTGACCATGCCTATGACTCGGCGCTCGAAGCGGGGGCGGTCGGCGGAAAGCTGCTCGGCGCAGGTGGTGGCGGCTTCTTGCTCTTCTATGTCGAACCGCATCGTCGCCAGGCCGTTATTGACCGTCTGAAGCCCATGGTGGATATGTCGTTCGGCTTTGAAAATAGTGGCGCCTCCGTAGTGCTGTACAATCCCGATCTCGAAACGAATTATGATGCGTCGACCCGACATGCTTGACGCGTGCCTTCAGCCCACAAGGTGATTCAATGACTGTTATTGAGAAGAAGTCCAAGATACTCGTGACCGGCGGCCGTGGACTAGTTGGCCAAGCGTTGCGCACACGCCTTCAAGAAATGGATGTGGAAGTCTTCGCGCCTGGCAGCAACGAATATGACCTGACGTCGACCGACCAAACCGACGCCATGTTCGAACGCTTCCGCCCCGACCTCGTCTTTCACATGGCTGCCCGCGTCTATGGCATCATGGGCAACATGAACAACAAAGGGCTGTCAATCTACGATAACGTCATGATCAACACCAATGTCATCGAAAGCAGCCGTAAAGCCGGCGTGCGCAAGATCGTCGCCATGGGTTCGGGCTGCGTCTATCCCTATCCGCCGCCGGCCGAACATCTGACCGAAGACATGATTTTTCAGGGTGCGCCACACCATTCAGAAGATTCCTACGCGCATTCCAAGCGTCTGCTTTACTCCATGCTGGAGGCATACAAGGCGCAATATGGCATGGATTATGTCTTCGTGATCTCTGGCAATCTGTTCGGTCCACATGACAGTTTTGACATCGAAAACGGGCATGTAACGCCATCGCTGATCCATAAATTCTACATAGCGGCTAAGGATCGCACGAAGATCACACCTTGGGGTACCGGGAAGGCGCGCCGCGACTTCACCTTCAGTTCCGACGTCGCCGAAGCGCTGGTTACCATGATGGAAAGTGGGCAAGGCGCGATGAACATGGGTTCAGGCAATGTGCATTCGATCCGGGAAATCATCGAATCACTCGCGGAAATTTCCGGTATCGGCATGGAGCAGGTCGAATTCGACACCAGCAAACCCGACGGTCAGGAATATCGCTACTATGACGTGAGCAAGCTCTTCGACCTGGGTTTCCGTCCCAAGGTCAGCCTGCACGATGGATTGAAGCAAACATACAACTGGTTTGCCGAAAACTATGAAAGCGCTCGCAAGTAATTTCGCACAAGCATGGTTACGGATCAGGAGAATTTTGTGTTTGCTAAAAAAACCTGCCTCATCACTGGCGTCACTGGCATGGTCGGGTCTCACCTACTCGACTTCCTGCTGGAGAACACCGATTGGGAAATCTACGGTCTTTGTCGCTGGCGCAGTCCAATGGACAATCTTCAGCACCATGTCTCGCGGATCAACAACAAGGACCGGATCCAACTGATCCACGGCGATCTGCGCGACAGCCTGTCACTGGATCATGCGGTGCGCCAGGCTAAGCCGGACTACGTATTCCATCTGGCCGCCCAGAGCTTCCCTAAGACCAGCTTCGATGCTCCGCTCGAAACATACGACACGAACATCCAAGGGACCGAACGCCTGCTGGCCGCCTTGCGTAAATACAGCCCTGAAGCAGTAATCCACGTCTGCGCTTCGTCGGAAGTGTTCGGCCGAGTGCCGAAGGAAAAGCTGCCGATCAACGAAGAATGCACGTTTCACCCGGCATCACCTTATGCGATTTCGAAAGTCGGCACTGATTTGATCGGCCGTTATTACGCCGAGGCGTTTAACATGACGGTAATGACAACCCGCATGTTCACGCACACCGGCCCCCGTCGTGGCGATGTGTTCGCGGAATCGACCTTCGCCAAGCAGATTGCTTTGATCGAACAGAATCGCATCCCGCCAGTGGTCAAGGTCGGCAATCTGGATTCACTGCGTACCTGGGCGGACGTTCGCGACGCTGTTCGCGCTTATTATATGATGGTGACGATCAATCCGACCCCGGGTGCCTATTATAATATAGGCGGCGCTCATATCTGCTCGGTGAAGGACATGCTCGACACGCTTCTGTCTTATTCGACGGTAAAAAATGTCCACGTTGAAATGGATCCAGAGCGACTACGTCCTATTGACGCCGACCTCCAGGTTCCCGACACAACCAAGTTTGAAGCCCATACCGGGTGGAAGCCGGAAATCTCGTTTGAAACAACGATGCGCGACTTGCTGGATTACTGGCGTCACCGTGTTTCAACTCAGGGCGACTTCTTGACCCGCTAAGCCATTTCGCACCGCCGCACAATGCGGCGGTGCGAAGCCAACCATGATTACGGAGGAGGTCAATGTGGGCTTCCATCCGACCTTTGACTGGATCATGCAGAGCCATTTCGATCAAGATAGCCCAGCTGCTCGCAACGAGCCAAGCTTGAAAAAGTGGCTTTCCGGCAAGCGGCTCTGGATCGATTGCTCCGATGTTTTACGTTACGCTGATGCCGGCAACCGAACAGTTTCTGGAATTCAGCGCGTTGTTGTTAATCTGCTTTCAGCGCTTAACCAACTAGGCATCGAGTATGGGGTTGTAGCAAGCGATTATCGTGGCCTCAAGTTGGTCGCGATCGATACCAGCGACAGCTTATCGCTTTTCGCCGACCTACAATCAGGCGAACGCACAGCCAGCGACATCAAGGCGGGATGCGCTCGCATTCAAGCGTCTGCCAAACAATGGACCCCCGCGGCCGACGACATTATCCTGATCGCGGGCGCCTTCTGGCTGCATGACCCGTCTCTGCTACTGGAACTGCGGCAAATTCCGGGACTGCGGGTCGCGACATTTGTTCACGACGTTTTGATCTGGCGTTATCCCGCTTATTTCTTGCCGACCGACCGGACGATTTGGCTAAGTGCTTTCGTGCAGATTTTGGGCATAAGCGACGTGTTGATGGCCAGTTCACTCTATGTGACGGACGAAATTCGCACCTGCGCTGTGGCGTTGGGCCTGCCCTGCCCGGAAGTACTCCGGACTGGCATGGCTTCCACCTTTCCCGACATCATGCCGACACAGCCGAGCGAAATCGTGCGGCAACTCATGGAGCAACGTTTCGTTCTATGCGTCGGGACGTTGGAAGTTCGAAAGAATCACGCTTTTCTGCTGGATGTCTGGGATCAACTCCACGCAGAGTACGGCGACGCCATGCCCCGGCTCGTATTTGCCGGGAAAATTGGCTGGAAAGTGACTTCCTTGCTCCGCCGTATTAAGGAACTGAAATGGGGCCGAACTCATTTCCTCCACATCGAATCCGTTTCCGATAGCGACCTCGCGTGGCTGTATGGTCACTGTCTTTTTTCAGCCTATCCTAGCCTAGCCGAAGGTTGGGGCCTACCAATTAGCGAGAGTCTGGCGCGCGGAACCCCGTGCCTGGCCGCTAATACCGCGTCGCTGCCAGAAGCTGGAGGCGATTTGGCGCTCTATTGCCCACCGAATGACGTCGATGCAGCGCTTGCACAGATCCGCCTTCTTTTGAATGACGATCTCAGGCAGCAGTTGCGCGAGCGTATCCACCAGAATTTCCATCAAAGGAGTTGGCAGGATTTTGCGGCAGAATTGGCGGAGGCTTTGGCGCGCTCCTCCGGTTCACGACGTCATCCATCCTTGCCCCTTGAACGGCCATGTACAGTGGGAATGTCACCACAACAAGCAGGCCTTGCCGATCGGGCATCTGCTTTAGCGACGTTGGCTTCGGGCTGGGATCAAATTCGCGATGATATAGTATATGGCGGCCCAATCATGAAGATGGTCCTGCGCGCGCAGGAGCATAACGGCGAGGGATTGATCTTCTGTTGCCTCGCTGCCTTACCTGGGGGTGGCACTATCTACGTTCAGGATGAAGAAGCGGGTAAGACCTACAAGTGGTCTTTCTCGAATGACGATCCAGACGTAAAGGAGATCGCCCTGCCTTCGCACCTTGACAGGGATATAGCACTAACTCTGCGTATCGAAGCAGGCCACGGCCAAATGGCGTTACACGGGATGGGCCTCTCGCAATCCCATGCCGCATCAGCATTGCTTGCACAAAAGCTAATCAAAATAGTCATCTCAAGCAAGACCGACGCAGAACTGATCGCGGATGGCCGTTGCTTGATCGGCGGACGGGCGCCTCGATTGTTACGCGCGGTGCCTCAGCTTGCCCGTCTGGCTCTCAAACGCGCAAGACGGGCCGCTCGGCGGAAGGATTGGGCAACTGCTCGCCTGAGTTATCGCGCCCTGCTACGCTTGCGCCCGAAAGACCCTGCGGCCTGGAAGCAGTTGGGCCACACATGCAAGGAGTTGAAAGATTATGCAGGCGCTCACACTGCGTATAGAATAGCATTGCTTTATGCAGGCGATGCAGATTCGCGCTTTCATGCAAATGCAATGCGCGAACAATTACGTTGGCAGAATAGCTACGGAAATTGCCAAAAGGACGATTAAAATTATTAAAAGCGCCTGTAGAGGCTCAACACAACGAGTCCTAATGGGGGACAGTCCGGCCGACGAAGTGTTTGGCAAGGAACAACTGTCTATTATGAAGTAGTCGGGGTCAACCCCGACAGCTGGCAATCGTATTGCCGGAATAGCAGTGTTTTGGAACCAGGGCCTGACATTGAGCGAGTCACCGCGTTGTTAGGACAGCGATTATCATGGCTGCCGAATTACCGCAACGATCATGACTAGGGCGCGAACTCATAAATTGAGCTGAGCTTTCCGCCTTCGCATGGTTCAGACGCTTATTGGGAATGGCGGGCGTATGGCGCGGTGGACATATCAAATTTACGGATACAGAATGGCTCATCATAGAGCCGTTGCTTTCCAACAAGCCGCGCGGTGTTCCCCGAGTAGATAACTGACGGGTTTTGAACGCCATCCTTCGGCCGTTCCGTTCCGGTACGCCTTGGGCCGAGATGCCAGAGCGCTATGGTCCATCAACGACTTGCTACAACCGGTTCGTTCATCGGCGAACAGTCGGTGTGTCGGACCGGCTGTTGGCAGCGGTGTCCGCCGGTTTCAACGGCGAACTGGTGATGATCGGTTCCACCTAAATGCGGGTCCACTGGCACGGTGTGACGGAAAAAAAGGGGGGCCTTGGAGATCATGGCATGAGACGTCGTCCGGGGCGGCCCCACGACCAAACTCCACGCTCTTGTCGACGCTGATGGACATCCTGTCAGTTTGCGACTGACGGGAGGACAGGCCCACGATGGGCGCGAAGACGAAGCCTTGATCAAAGCTGTTCCGACGGCGAAACCCTGCTCGGCCACCAGGGCTGTGACAGCACCGCGATACGCGGGCTGCAGCAGCCCGCAACATCTGGGCCAACATTCCCAATCGCTCCAGTCGCAAGCAGCGCTTCGGCTTCTCGTCCTGGCTCTACCGCCAACGCAAACTGGTCGAGCGCTTTTTCAATCGGATCAGGCAGTTCCGAGGCATCTTCACTCGACATCACATGGACGATGCCAACTATCTCGCGGCGATCAAGCTCGTCTGCATACGCCTGTGGCGCAACGCCAAACGAGTCATCGCGTGATTGCGGCTGCTTCCCTCGGATTTCGGTTGAGGCGCACACTTCTATTGTCGGATCTTGGAGGAATGAAGTAGCCATGAAGCATTATGCCGGATGGAACATGTCGATGGAAAGCACGCAGGTCTGCATTGTTGACGAAAACGGTCGCAAGCTCGTGTCGGCGAAGGAGGAGAGTTCTCCGGAAGCGATCGCTACGCTGCTGGAGCAGTTTGGCCCGATTGAGCGGGCGGTGATCGAAACCGGGCGCATGTCGCCGGCGATCTGCCTGGATCTGCGCGAACTGGACGTCCCGGTGGCGTGCATTGATGCCCGACAGGCGCACTAGAGTTTGAAGGCGATGGAAGCGGACAAGACCGACCCGCCCGACGCTGCCGGGCTCGCGCAACTGGCACGGACGGGGTTCTACAAGGAGGTGCATGTCAAATCACCTGCAGCGCGTGGTGTGCGTAGCGTGATCACCGCGCGCAACCCCCTGCTCGAGGCCGGAGTCCGGCTCACCACATGATCCGTGGTCTCTGCGCCACCTTCGGCTATCGCCCCGGCGCTGACCAGGGAAAGGCATTCCTCGAGCGGATCATGCAGGCCGCTCATGTCCCTGGCCTTGGCAATGCCATCGCGTCATTGCTGTCTGTGCGTGCTGCACTGGTCGAGCAGATCAAGGAAATGGATCGCCGATTGCGTGTCATCGCCAGCTAGCCACAGGCCTGCGAAATCCTGATGACCATACCCAGCGTCGGCGTGCAGACCTCCGCCGCCGTCGCCGTCGCCGCCGCGGTGGATGAGGCGGGCCGCTCCAGACAATCACGCAATGCCGGCTCCTACTTTGGCCTGGTCCCCAGACGCCACCAATCGGGCGAACTCGACTTGACGGGCCGGATCACCAAGCAAGGCGACGGGAACGTGCGCAAGCTGCTCTATGAAGCGGCCAACTCGATCCTCACCCGGAGCCGGGAGACTTTTGCCCTGAAAACATGGACCATGAAGATCGCCAAGCATCGCGGCCTGAAGAAGGCCCGTGTCGTGCTCGCCCGTCGGCTTGCAGTTCTCATGCACGCCATGATGCGCGATGGCACTTTGTTCCAGGCGTGAGGTAGAGTGAAACCTGTGTGCCAGCGGTGAAGCGTCAAAGCTGATCCGAGGGCGGTGTCCCCAGAGTGAACGCAGGGACGAACGATCTGCGAAAGTGGCCGGATGGGCTCCTTAGCCCGCATCGAACGAATGCAACGTTCGCCTCTGTGAGACCCGATACAGCACGGCCAAGCTCCGGCTTGGTCAGTGCGGACAGATCCATGAAACCCTCAAGGGATCAACACCGCCTCACTCTGCAATTACAGATCTGCGCCCTAGGGCAATCGATGCTCCTCCAGCGGTGGGCTTCGAGGCTAAGCCACTGCTGCTTGTGGCCAGATGGGCTTGAGACGAGCTAGGCGGGGTACTATTCGGTAAAATAAGCTTGGGCTCGCGGCCGCTTTGGAGCATAAGAGTCTGCGATATTCTTCTTCCCAGGTGATCCAGTTGCCGCTGAGACAATAGCAGCGAGTTCGCTAGGTGGTGAAGCGCCTGAACAAGGTGCACGGTCTCAAGAATTTATTGCAAACCCCTGTTGCGGCGCTTAGGAGAATGCCACTCGGCTGGGCTCCACGCCTTTCCATCACCAATCTGGAGGGGCTAATCGCCCGTAGTGAAACAAAGCCAATGGAACGTTTTTTGCAAAAAGCCAGAGGATTGGGCTGGATATTCTGCGTTACCGTCCTGATACCGACGACATTAGCTATTTTATATTATGGAATTTTAGCTTCCGACGTGTACGTCTCGGAATCGAGTTTTATCGTTAAATCCTCGGAGCGCAAGAACCCTACCGGGCTAAGCTCGCTTCTAGGTAGCGTTACAGGAAATTATCAGGATAATAGCGATATCTACTCTGTTCAGAATTTCGCTTTGTCGCGTGATGCCGTTTCCCAACTGAATCAAAATAACAGGCTCAAGCAGCTGTTTTCCTTAAACGACATCAATATTATAGATCGTTTCGCGCCACTTGGCTTCAGTGGGTCGAATGAAGATCTATATCGCTATTACAAAAATCATGTGAATGTCGAAATCGACAGCCGCACCTCGTTGGCTAAAATTCGCGTCGGTGCCTATCGTCCTACGGACGCACACTGGATCAACCAGCAGCTACTCCGGTTGAGCGAGCAGCTGGTTAACCGACTGAACAAGCGCGCCGAAACCGATCTCGTTGCCTACGCGGAACGGACCGAACGTGAAGCTGCAGATCGAGCACGCACGGCCGCTCTTAAGCTGGCTGCTTATCGCGACTCCCATGGCGTACTTGACCCGGAAAAGCAAGCCACCGTTCAAATTCAGCTAATCGCCAAGCTTCAGGACGATCTGATTGCCAGTCAGTCCCAGCTGGACCAGATCCAAGCGGCGGTACCGGATAATCCGCAGATTGGACCACTCAAGGCGCGCATTGCCAGCATAAAGCGACAGATTGCGGGTGAATCAGGTCGGGTCACTGGAGGGTCCAACTCTTTTGCGGGCGCCGCACCACAGTATCAGCGGCTTCAGCTTGATAGCCAGATCGCTGATCGTCAACTCGCCGCTGCTATGACCGCCGTCGCGGACGCGCGCGAGGAAGCGAGCCGCAAGCGAATCTATATCGAGACCGTAGTTCAACCGAGCCGTCCCGACATCGCTGTAGAACCTAGGCGCTTGAACAGCATCCTTGCGATCTTCGTAGTTGGATTGATGGCGTGGGGCGTGTTCTCGATGCTATTCGCCGGCGTGCGCGAGCACGGTTACTAGATCAAATGAGCGGCAACAACTCTTCCGATAATTTTAAACGGGCATTTCTCGTACAAAAGCGTGTGATTGGCGCTCTTCTTCTTCGCGAGGTCATGACCCGCTATGGTCGCCATAATATAGGCTTTTTATGGCTTTTTGTTGAGCCAATGATTTTTACTTTGGGTATTGTCACCTTATGGTCAGCGTTCAAAGCTAATCACGGCACGGACATTCCTATCGCTGCTTTCGCACTGACAGGATATTCCAGCATTCTTCTGTGGCGCAATATGCCTGGCCGATGCATCCATGCTATCGAGCCGAACATGTCACTGCTCTATCACCGCAACGTTAAGGTGATGGATATTTATATCTCGAGAATTCTTTTAGAGTTTCTTGGCGCGTCGATGTCGTTTTTCGTGTTATCCATCGTATTCATAGCAGTAGGATTGGTCGACCCGCCCGAAGATTTGGCGAAAGTTGCCTGGGGATGGATTATGCTGGTCTGGTTCGGAGCTTCCCTAGCGTTATTTGTAGGAACCTTATCGGAAAGCTCTGAACTTGTTGAAAAGTTCTGGCATCCGGCGTCCTATCTCATCTTTCCGCTATCCGGCGCTGCTTTCATCGTCGATATCATGCCGGCAGCGGCTCAACCCTATCTCTTGCTGCTGCCGATGGTAAATGGCGTTGAGCTGCTGCGCGATGGGTATTTTGGATCGATTATGCATGCGCATTATGACATCAGCTATATGGCCATGTGTTGCTTGGTCCTGACGCTGCTCGGTGTGGCTCAACTCCGTCGTATCGGCCGGGAGGTCGTTCCAGAATGATCTGCCTCAACGATGTCTCCAAGTCTTACAAAACCAATCATGGCGTGAGGGAAATCCTCAAGGGCAACAATCTTACGATCCAGAAACATGAGCAGATTGGCATTTTGGGGCGGAATGGCGCGGGCAAGTCGACTCTCATCCGCCTCATATCAGGTGCCGAACGACCGACCGCAGGCCAAATCACACGAGACATGTCCGTATCTTGGCCGCTAGCCTTCGGCGGCGCGTTCCAGTCTTCGCTGACGGGACTCGACAATTTGCGGTTTATTTGCCGCATCTACGGCGTTCCCATCGAACCGCGCATTCCCTTCGTCGAGGAATTCACTGAACTCGGGCGCTATCTGCGGGAGCCGGTGCGAACTTATTCTTCGGGGATGCGGGCGCGGCTCTCGTTCGCTCTATCCATGGTCATTGAATTTGACTGTTTCCTGATCGACGAAATTGTTGCTGTGGGCGATGCACGCTTTCATGAAAAATGTCATACCGAGCTATTTGAGAAGAGAGCCGATAGGGCGATGATTATTGTCTCCCACGATTCCTATTACATCCGCGCACATTGCCAAAGGGCTGGAGTTTTACACGATGGAACGGTGCACATGTTCGACACCGTCGATGGGGCCTTTGAATTTTACGATGAAACTCGCAGCGAGCCGAGATAAGTTTGTGAAGCGTCGGCATCGAGCATCGCCACTTTGCCCTTGATTCTGCCGCAGCGGTGATCGCGTTAATGGATGTAGAATAGGCGCCTGACCTCACTCGATAATATTGGGGCATACAAAATGACGGATACGAAAGCTGCTTCTGTCACGAAAAGATACGAAGCAGAAAGCATCAAGGCCTCGGATCTTGAGCTGGCTCATCTGGCAAAGATGAAGCGCAAAATCGGTATTGTCCGCCTTTGGCCGGGACACGCCGCCGCAGAGCATGAAAGCATAGAACGGTATCGCTTCGCCTGTTCGCTAATTGGTGTCGAATTGCTCGAAGTAGATCGACTGGGTAATTTGCTCCATGGAGAACGCCGCCGGATCACGCAGGACGATGTCGATTTCGTTATCTCCCTCCATTATGAAACACCAAAGGCTTATGATTGCTTCTCTTGGGCCGCACTGTGGAATCCGGTCGATTTTTATGTAGATTGGGGTTTCAACACCTTCGCCGACCATCAATTTTCCCATGACGGTTATTTTTCCTGCTCTTCGCCTGTTATTGAACGTTTTGCGCGTCAGGAGCTAGGCAGTCGCTACAACGAAGTTGCTCACGCCACCGTTAATCACACTCTGTCGGGCCCGATCTTCCGCGCAGAGCAGCGCGATGATCGTCGGCTGGTCTATTGCGGTATCAACTGGGAGCGCCTGTCCAATAAGCCCGGTCGTTTCGACCACTTGCTCAGCCCGCTAGACAGAGCTGGTGTGCTCGATATCTTCGGACCGGAAATTATCCAGGGCACGCGGGTTTGGGAGGGTTTCGATGGCTACAAACGCGAAGTGCCCTTCGACGGAAAGTCACTGATCCGCGAGATTTCCATGTCTGGTGCGGTGCTAGCTTTGTCTTCAAATGCGCATCTACGTTCTGAGGTGATGACGAGCCGACTTTTCGAGGGGGCGGCTGCGGGTGCTTTGGTTATGGCGGACGGCAATGGCTTCGTTGAACGCTATTTTGCGGATGTGACCGTTCCCATTGAAATCACCGGAGAGGCTTCGAAAGATGGCGCAAAGATCATCGCCGCGCTCCAACATTATAATAACAATCCTGATGAAGCATTCAAGCTCGCTAAGGCGCTCCAGGACCGCTATATTGACAGCTACATGCTACATAAACAGCTGTTGGGTGTGTATCAGCAGTATGTATTGAATGAGGCCAAACAGTCGGTCATACGCAAGTCCGCCAGAGATAAAGTCGGCTACCTTATTCTTTGGCTCGATCGCAAACAGCAGTTCCCGAGGCAGGCTATCGCATCGATTGAAAAGCAGACTGGCTGCGAAGCCATCATTCGGATCGTAACAGTCGGCAAAGGCAGTGAAGAGAATATAAATTTGCCGACCGTGGCCGACAATATCGATCTCGACATCGTCTATGTTGATGACGCATATGAAAAGCCAAATTCCGCCGGTAGCATGCTGCTGAATGCTGTCGAAGACCTGCCGGAAGACGTTCAGCTTGTATCCATCATGACCTCCGGATGCGACCTGTTCAGCGACTACGCGGTAAAGATGAGCCGGTCTGCACGCGACAATGACACTGGTGCGGTATGCGCCATCATCTTGCGGCATTATGATCCCGCCGAGTATGCGATGAGTGGAACTGAATATGCGGATTATTGGCGCCCGCGTGCTACCAACCAGACGTTTCCGCCTGTGTCATCAAACATGCTGCTGAAGCGAGACTTCATCGAACGCAATGGCGGTGCAATTCAAATGTTGCCTTACAACGCGTTGGTAGCATATTTTGCTCGCTTTATCGGCGACATGGCAACGGTTGATTCACCACTTGCTCGTTCTGATCTTAAGGTTCATGAACGCACCAGTCGCTTGTCGGGGTCGCCCTATCCAGACAGTGACATCTTCCTAGATCGCTATAGGCGGGAGAAGCCAACCGAACAGGTTCCCGCCGGCACCACGGCTTTGGTCGAGAGCAAGTTTAACGGCGATTTGGACGCCTTCGTAGCACGTCTCAAGTCGAGTCCAAGCGCAAATATTAGCTTTTTTGGGCGTCTGTCACACCGCATCACACTCAGAAAGGCACGGAAGTATGCACGCTCGGGCCAGTGGGACATGGCAGAGCGCTGTTACGCCACGATCATCTCCGCAGGCGGATCACATGCAAAAATATGGAAGCAGTATGGTCATGCTCTGAAGGAACAGGGATTGATTGGCCCCGCGCGCTACAGTTACCGCATCGCCGCTGATCTTGATCCCGATGACGCAGACACACGCGAGCACCTTCGGTATATCCAAGGCAAGTAAGGCTTTTTCGTCCTTCGGCGGCCTGTGAATGGGGTCAGTCAAGATAACTCATCAGGGCGCTTTCAATGAAGTACCTTTTTTTCGGGAACTGCCAGATAAACCAGATCTACAACAGCTTTGCTCGTGTACAAAATGCCATATTTGAGGATGATGTGGAGTTGGAGTTTGTTGATGGCAACGCGCCCGCGTGCCTCGAGGCGTTGGAAACGTCGTTGCGAACAGCGAGCGCTTTGATTTGGCAGGGTCGCGCAGAGTTTAGGGATCCACCACCGTTTTCTGGCCAGATCTTACGCCTGCCGACGATCTATTTTTCCACGCTGTGGCCTTTTGATGGCGGAGATCTGGCGATTGAGCAGCTGTTGGAATCACCACCACGTGTTCCGCGCGGGGACAGCTTCATCCGAGAAAGCATAGCCGCTGGTAAATCAGCCGAACAAGTCTATCGGGAATATCGCGAACTTTATATTCCAGCGCGCGTAGACATCAAGAGCTTGTTCGAACGGGAGCTCGAAACGCAACGCAAGAAGGATCGGTTCTGCGACATCGGCGTTGCCGATTTTGTAGCGGGTAGCATGATAACCGATCGCCTTTTTTCGATGGCGTGGCACCCAACTAACTTTTTGCTAAGGGCATTTCAGGATCAAACCCCTTTTTGGGAATATTTCGATCTCAATCACATTCAGGCTACACTAGTGCTACAGCATTGGACTGGCCCAGAGCAGTTACAGCCCGATGTGCCGATCCACCCGTCCGTAATCGAACATATGGGTTTGCAATGGCGGGTATCCGACTATAATCATTTCGGCGAGCGCCGTCAGTTCGACGATTGGCTCATCCGCTACCTGTCAGTCTATGATCCCGATATCGACGAGAAGGTTACGCCAGCTTGAGACTAGCAAGCGGGTATCGGCCATTGATTCTGATCCAAAAATTGTCAGCTTGGTTAGATCGCGTCTAAAAAAGCCTGTATCCTTTTCTTATATTCATCCGGCGTGAAACGGGCTGCCTGCGCCAACCCGTTTGCAGCCAGTTTCGCCGCGAGATCGCCATCTAATTCCAGCTTCAGCATTGCCTCCGTCAATTCCGGCACACTCGCGGGATCAACCAGAAGACCTGCACTCCCGATCACCTCTGGCAGACTTCCAGCCGTGGAGCCGATTATAGGAGTTCCCAACGCCATAGACTCGAGAGCGGGTAACCCAAAGCCCTCATAGAGCGAGGGAAAGATTACTGACCTTGCGTCCTTAATAAGGGTTATCAAGTCCTTTCGGGGCAAATGCTGTAGCAGGATACAACGGCCACCAGCATCATCGCTATAGCGTTTGATCTCCTCCCACAGAGTTTCACTGGCCCAACCTGGAGAAGCTACCAACACGAGTGGCAGGTTGATTCGAGCATCACGATGCGCCTCGATGATCCGCCCGACATTCTTCTTGGGCTCCACGGCGCCGAAGAAAAGGAAATAGCCACGTTTCGCCAGACCCGCCGGAAGAATGGGAACACTCGCCTCTCGAAATCGGCTCCAAAACACCTCTTCTAATGACTGATATGTGTTCACGACCAAGGCGGGATCAACGTCCAAACGGTTGATAATGTCTGACCGAGAGCATTCTGATACCGTCAGGATTCGGTCGGCATTAGCCGCAATTTCGCTACATAGATGTTTCATCCGGCTTGGGTCACCCAAGACAAGTTCGGGTCGGATCAAAGGCACAAGATCGTGGATCGTGTAGATATTTCGCGCACCCCGCAGTCGCAGCGGCACGGGACAAGTCCAATGGACCAAGTCTACGCCCGGAATTTCAAGTTCTGTAAAACGTCCGAAACGCCGGAATGCAGCCACTGCATTAGCGAACAATTCACGGCTATACCATGCGTTCTGCACTGGCAGACCCAATTCTTCTATCGTCAGCTCCGTGCGACGAAGGCGAGGATAGAGTATGTTAGAGACTGCTCCACAATAGCGTCGTATTGCACGAAACGCCCTCTTGCCGCGCTCAGGCCGCTGCAGCGCCTGGGCAAGCGTAGGATGGTCACCTAAGGGAATCGGTCTTACCCAATTGTTACCTAATAGAATGTCAATATCATGGCCGCATCGAGCTGCCTGTGTAATGAAGTTACGAGCATAAGTCGCGATTCCTGTTCCGGTCCGCAGGCTTATGTTCAGGCCATCTACAAGTAT
Organism: uncultured Novosphingobium sp.; assembly: GCA_946886075.1. Next base: position 22,130 of record CAMPHR010000004.1, read on the forward strand.
TCGCACCGAGTGTCCTTGCTAGTATAAATGGTACCTACAGGCAGCTTACTCACTGCTACCAGCAACAGATGGCGGTTCGCAGGCCTCTCTACACCGTCTGGCGATCTTACATCCGAGATCAAAATTGTCCCATTGAAGTAGACTCAGACTATTTCCTCCTGCCACTCCAGCGTACGCGAGGGTGTCGTCATTGTTCGGTTATTAGACTCACGGGCGCTGTCCATTTTCCTACGTCACAATATCACCGTAAATGATATCCTGCGAAGTCCGATTCCTAGAACTCTCTTATCCTCATTGATACCCAATTCTACCGGAGACTTCAATCCATCGAAGCCAAATGCCAAATTGATCACGCCATTTTCGTCGGTAGTACTTGTGTGAACTAAAACTGCCTCCACAGCGGGTGCTATCGAACCAGGAATTTCCATTATTTCGATGCTGTTGACTGTGACCGTACCCTGTCCTGATGGTGAAGAGCCTTGCATGCTGGGGCCGAGAAAAAAATGAAGTTCCAGCCTCACAGATTTTATATGGGGAGCGAAACAAAACTCGAGCCTAGTTTTCACGCCTTCAGTCCAAACCCCCCAATCTTCGAGGAAGGAGACACCTTCTACAGCGAAGAAGTTGCCATATTTAGACATATCAAAGTTCATGCTGCTTCTTATCACTGGCACAACATGAGTTTTGTAGTTAAAATTTTGTGTGATGAAGGGATTATTACGTTCGATTTGGATGATATCGAATTCGGAAAGAGTATCGACATATTTACCGATTCTACCGTTACCGACGTGCCCTGGATGCCAGTGGGTCTCATTCGTATAGCTCTCCGCAGCGTTGCTGGAATCGAGAACGCCTTGCCTCTCTAACTCCATAACTCGGGTGCGGATCGTTTCCGGTTCTAGGCTATCGGCAATCGCTTGGGCGAAGCGCGCATCAACTGGATAGCCAATTTCATGTCCCAAGCGCATAATTGCTTCTAAGCGATCTGGTATACTTTCGTAAACAAAGACGGAAGATGGCGAAGATGGCTCTCCCACGAAAAGCTTTTCGATAGCGTCCGCACTACGCTTGACTGAAAGTATTGCGGACGATTTCTCAAATCCGAAAACTTCCATAAGTGATACAACGCAATCACGCGGATCACGGATACTGATTATAGACTTCCCGCCGACAAATCTCACCAAATGGCATAAAGAAGTGCTAGGAGTATGTGATTTTATTACTAATGTATCGCTGCCATCTATTAACTCGGCAAAGTTTTCAGGAAAATCATCGGCGTATAGACCGACCGTGTTCCCGTGTTTTCTACACAGTTCAAGTGCGGCGTTATAGATCCAGGTGCTACCGCTGCGTGGCAATCCGGCACACAGAATGACAGGCGGTCGGCCAGATGCTCGAACAGCGCTAGTTTCCATTCGTCTCTCACTTTTGAATTTACGCGTTACTTTGGATCTACGCCGCCGATCAGCCTTTCGATGCCCAGATTGGTGGCATTTTCAAAGGCGACGGCAATTTGAAATGCACCAGACTGCGAGGGTAATACCGTTCGATCCAACACCTCAACTTATACCTTTTCGTCAAAAAGGAAGCCGTGTCAGCTTCCTTCCGCCTTCGTCAAGACCCAAATACTCCCTACTCAAATTGAATGCAGCTGCAGCTAAGCGTCACCGAGTGACATGCTCGCCGTTTTCAGGCCGCTCTCCGGTGTTCATATGCCCTCGGCGTGGGCAGCTCATAAGCTCGGCGGGCGCCGCCCGCCAAGGCTGCTTTGCGGAGGCGCGGTGTTGCAGTCCGTCCGCCATGCCTCAATGATCCGTCTCACTGCAGCCGGCCAGGGGAACAGGTGCTCGTTCAAGCACTTGCGACGTGACCGACCATTGAACGATTCTACAAAGCCGTTCTGCTGCGGCTTGCCCGGCTCGATGTGATGCCGCTTGACGCCGCAGTCCCGGCACCAGGCGAGCCGCGCGTGACTGGTCAGTTCGGTGCCGTGACATTGAGTAGGCAAGGCCGTCGGCCGCAGGCCAAGGCATCCGACGCGAAGTCGAGCGACCAGTGCTGATTGGGATCCTGTGGGATTGCCGTCGGCGCCGTCGGCTCAACGCGCCTTCGGCGGCGGCGCGCACCATCAGCCACACTTCGCGATTAGTCGATATGCCTTCTTCAGGTTCATGCCCTTGCCCTCCCCCCGAAGCAGGATAGTGAACCGGCGATGCTCGTTGGCAATCTTGCGCATCCGCTCGCGGAGAGCATCATCCCTCCTCCGAAGCGGCTCATATTGCCATGCCGACCAATTGACCCCGATCAGCCTGCAGGCGCGACTTTCGGAGAAACCGTGATCGGCATCAACTTCTCCACCGTAGCGTAACGCTCTGTAGACCGGGTCAGTTTTCCCCAGCAGATCTTTGAGCGCTAACACATCCAGCATCGACTCCGTAAGCAGCTTCTTAGGCCGCCGGCTTTCGTCTCCAGCGTCCGCAACCGCGCAGCCTCCAACCGGTCATGCCGCCGTACTTCGCCTTCCAGTTGTAGGACGTCGCATCGCTGATCCCATCGTTCCGGCACAGCTAAACCGTCTTCACGGGAGCCTCGCGCTCCCGCAGCACGTCGATGGTCTGATCCTCGGTAAATTAGCCTCGCCGCATCACTCGTCTCCATCTGACGAGTTAACTTACCAATGGTATGACTTCTGGAAGCAGGTCACTGGCTCCCAACTGCGGGCGCTTCAGCTTGCGCGCCTAACGTCACTCGGATCTCTACGTTCGAGCTGAGATTCACACTCTACCACAACGGTAGCTCTGGCCGGTGGGCCCAAGATCCGCCCTCTCAAGGTAGATGTGCTCCAGGTCGAGCGCGGAGACGACTGGAGCGTCCGTATATGTGGGATTGGATGTGGGACTACGGACTGATAGTTTTATCTACTCCAGAAAAACAACGTCATATGGTCTTACTATAATCCCTCCCGCTCCGCCACCGGGTCCTTCATCCACCCTCATCCATATTTTGTACCGCTTCACCTCAGCGGCATTGTGCGGGTCGCTCGGCGCCCTGCATCATGGCTGTTCACGGGGCGATTCTTGCGCGCTTTTTGCGCGGCATGATCTGTTTGGGTATGGGATGTAGCCGCAGGGCAGCGGGCATTGATGTGCGGCCGGGGCTCGCGGCAGCGATGAGATGGGGCATGGCTGGGGCTCGCGGCTGAATCATATTAGCTCTTTCCGTCGGCGCGAAGCTTGGTTCTCCAGTGTAGAGACCTGTTGAGAGGTAGTGGAAGTGTTCATGTCGGGCGGGGGCCGTGACGGCGAGCTTTGGGACGTCGTCCGTGACTATAGACAAGTGTTCATCGTCGTCCTGTGCGTCAGTGCGATATTGAACGTGCTGCTGCTCGGCGGCTCCCTGTAAATGATGATGGTGTATGACTCGGTTCTGCCGAGCCGCTCCATCCCGACATTGGTCGGCCTCGCGATCCTGGTGATGATCGTTTACGCCTTTCAGGGCTTCTTTGAGAATATGCGCGCCGGGATGCTGGCCGATGTCGCCAATGCCGTGGAGCAGAAGCTGTCCGGAAGGGTACAGGGCGCGATTTCGCAACTGGCGCTTGCTGGACAGAAATTGCCGGGCGACGGCCTGGGGCCGATGCGCGATCTTGAGAATGTGCGCGCCTTTTTGGCGAGCGGCGCCGTCGCGATGATCGATTTGCCCTGGATCCTGTTCTTTCTGGGCGTCCTGTTCGCCCTCCATGTCTGGCTGGGCGTCACGACATTGGTCGGGGCGGTGGTGCTTTTTTCCCTGACGCTGATCACCAATCGCGTCATGAAGCAGCCCGCCGAGCAGCTTTCCCAACTGTCCGCCCATCGCAACGGCGCGGCTGAGACGAACCTGCGCCATGTCGAACTGCTGACTGCGCTTGGCATGCGTAACCGGATGCAGCAGCGCTGGGGCCGATCGAACAGCGCCTATGCGGCCGCGCAGAACAAGCTCGCCCGGTCGGGCGCGGCATTGGGCGGACTATCCAAAATGCTGCGGCTGGCCCTCCAGTCGCTCATCCTGACGGTGGGCGCACTGCTGGTGCTGGATGACAAGGCGAGCGGCGGAGTGATCTTCGCCTCTTCCATCCTGTCCGCGCGCGCATTGGCGCCGGTCGACCAGGCGATTGTGAATTGGAAAGGCTTCATCAGCGCCCGCATAGGGTGGCTGACCCTGTCCGAGATGCTGAAGCGTGTTCCCGCGCCGCAGCCGGTGTCGCTGCGTCTGCCCAGGCCGGAGCGAAGGCTGGAGGTCGATAAGCTTGTCGTCGCCCCGCCGGGCAGCCGTCAGTTAACCGTTAACGGCGCCACGTTCCAGCTGAGCGCGGGCGATGCCTGCGCAGTGATCGGTCCGAGCGGCGCGGGCAAGTCTTCGCTCGGCCGCGCGCTGATCGGCGCATGGCGTCCAGCCAGAGGGACGATCCGCTTTGACGGCGCGTCACTCGACCAATGGGACCCCGAGCATTTTGGCGAATGGGGGGGTTATCTGCCGCAGTCGGTCGAGCTGCTCGACGGCACCATCGCGCAAAATATCGCGCGTTTCGATCCCAACGCCACGTCGGAGGGAGTTTTGGCAGCGGCCAAGGCGGCGGCTGTCCATGACCTCATCACCAGTCTCCCGCAAGGCTATGAGACGCGCGTCGGGACAAACGGCGAGGCGCTTTCCGGCGGGCAGCGCCAGCGCATCGGCCTCGCGCGCGCCCTGTATGGCGATCCGTTCTTCATATTGCTGGACGAGCCCAACTCCAACCTCGACGGCGAAGGGGAAGCCGCGCTTGCCGCTGCCATCGCATCGGTGCGCAAGCGTGGCGGCATCCTGGTCGTGATATCGCACAGAGCCGATATATTGGGCCGGGTCAGCCACATCATGCTGCTGCGTGGAGGCCGGATGGAGGCTTTCGGCCCAGCGGCCGAAATCATGGCGCGCTTGCGGCAGAAGCCAAAGAAGCTGGCCCAGGAAAATGTCGTGGCGATGCAGGGCGCCGGTGCGGGGAAGCTTTGATATGAAAGCCAGTTCAGCCGCTGAGCTCATGGCCCTTGATCGTGCCGGGATCGACTATGACCCGGCTGAACATGTTCAAAAGAAGGTGAAGGCGGTCTTGATTGCCATCGCCGTGCTCGTACTGGGCTTTGGCATGGCGGCCATGTTGATCCCCATCGGCGGCGCGGTCATCGCGTCAGGGCACATCGGCTTGGCTTCGCACGTCAAGAAGATCGCGCACCCGGCGGGCGGCGTGATCGAGGACATATTGGTCGATAATGGCACCCATGTCCAAAAGGGACAGGTGCTGATGCGTTTCGATGATCGGGTGACGGGAGCGGACGCTGAATATTCGAGCCTCAGCGTCGACCAGATGCTGGCGCAACGCGCCCGGCTGGAAGCGGAACGGCTGGGTGCAAGCAGCATCAGCTTTCCCAAGGAACTGGCGCCCGGCGATCCTGCCGCCCGGCAGGCCATGGCCGACGAAACCAAGCTGTTCCAGATCAGGCAGGCGGAGCAGGCTGGGATGGCCGCTCAGTTACAGTCGCGCATTCGCCAGCACCGGCAGCAGATAAGCGGCTACAGGGCGCAAATCCGCGCACTGGAGCAGCAGGCGGTGCTGATCGAACCGGAACGCAGGGGCGTGAAGCAGCTGTGGGACAAGGGGCTCGTCACGATCAGCAGGCTCAACCAGCTGGAACGGACCGCCGTCGACCTGCAGGGCGGCGTGGGCGCGCTGCGCGCCAATATCGCCCAGACCGAGGCGCGCATCACCGAAGCGCAGGAACAGATGATCCAGCTTGGCGCAACCCGGCGGTCGCAGGCGGGGGCAGATCTTGCCCAGCTGAACGCTGCCCTCAATCAACAACAGATGCGCAGCGTGTCGGCCCTCGACGCACAGGACCGCAGCGTAGTGCGCGCACCCTATGGCGGCGTGGTCGACAAGCTTGCCTTCAACACGATCGGCGGGGTGGTTCGGCCGGCCGAAGTCATCATGGAGATCGTGCCGGACAGCGACCAGCCGCTGGTCGAGGGCGCTGTGTCCCCTGCCGACATCGATCATGTGCATGTCGGACAGACCGCACGCATCCGCTTCACCGCGTTCAACAACGCCGCATCGCCGGAAATCCGGGGCAAAGTGACTTTCGTTGCTGCCGACCGGGCCACCGATCCCGACGGACAGGTGAGCTTCTACCCCGTGCGAGTGGAGATAGATGAGGCGCAGCTGAAAAAATATCCCGAGCTCAAGTTGAAGCCTGGCATGCCTGCGGAACTGTTCATCGAGACCGGCAATCGGACGATGATTTCCTATATTACGAAGCCGCTGAGGGACCAGTTCGCGCGGGCCTTTCGCGACGAGTGAGGAGTAAGGCCGGTTTGGACGCCTGGGGGGCGCGCACTGGCGGCTGGTTGCTAAAGACCGGGAAACATCTCCAGTTTTTGCAGGCTTTTCCAAGTGGGACTGTTTCTGCCCCTTGACAAAGGTTGATCATTGTCAACTATCAGCAGCAGGTGGGCCGGCAGTCGTGCGCGCCCCGGGTCAGGCTTCGAGTGCGGCCGCCCGGGACCGCGGCTTCATCGCACCATTGAGACGCAATGAGATAAACCTATAGAGAGAGAGTATCAGGCTATGGCCCGCACGAAATTTCACCTTGGCTATTTCACCAAATTCGGCGCCACGTCCTGGCCTGGCGATGGCAAGGAATTCGGCTCAGAATGGGCGGATGGGTCCTATCACAAGGAATTGGCCAAGATGCTGGAAGCGGCCAAGTTCGACTTCATCTTCTTCGAGGATACGACGATCGTGGGCGATCGCTATGCCGGTTCGATGGAGCTTGATCTCAAGAATGCGACCCTCGCACCCAAGCTCGATCCCTTGCCGCTGCTGCCGGTGATGGCGCAAGATACTTCGCATATCGGGTTGATCGCAACCGCCTCGACGACGTTCTATCCGCCCTATCTGCTCGCGCGCCTGCTTTCCACCATCGATTCCCTGACAAAGGGCCGGGCGGGGTGGAACATGGTGACGTCGAGCGAGAAAAACGCGGCGTTGAACTTCGGCCTGGAAAAGCTGCTGCCGCCCAACGAACGCTATGACATCGCCGATGAATTTGTCGAGTTGTGCAAGAAGCTTTGGGATTCATGGGAAGAAGGCGCGCTTGTCGCCAACACCGAAACCGGTGTCTATGTCGACCACACGAAGGTCCACACTGTCGATTTCGAGGGCAAGCATTTCCGTTCACGCGGTCCGCTCAACACCCTGCGTTCGCCGCAGGGCTATCCGGTTCTGGCGCAAGCGGGGGCATCCGAGCGGGGACGGCAGTTCTCATCGAAAAATGCTGAAGTCGTGCTCGGCATGATGACCGGCGGGGTTCCCGGCATGAAAGCCTACCGGCAGGATATCCGGGACCGTGCCGAAAAACAGGGTCGCGACCCCGACAGCGTCAAGGTCTTCTTCCTGACGCCAGTGGAAATCTTCCCCGAAGGCGGCGAGCGGCCCGAAATGACCGAGGCTGAAAAGCAGTCGGCGTTCGAGCATAATATCGTGATGGCGTCATCCTCGCTGGACGTCGATTTCTCGCAGTATGACGTGGACGCGCCTGTGCCGCAGGACATTGTGGCTGGCGGCCACACCAGCGCGCTGGAGTATATGAAGAAGGCGGGCCGGGAAGAAGGCAAGTCCCTGCGCGACCTGTTCTCCGCCGGCAAGGGGGCGAGCGGCATGGACTTCAGCGGCACCGTCGAGCAGGTCGCTGAAAAGATGATGGCGGTGATGGACGAAGTGGGCGGCGACGGCTTCCTGATCGAGGGGTCAGGTTACAACCGCCAGCTGCCAGATCTGGTCAACGGCGTCATCCCCGCGCTTCAAAAGGCGGGCGCGGTGCGCACCGAATATGAGGGCACGACGCTGCGCGAGATCCTGCGCGAATTCTAAAGCGGATGGCGTGGATCGGCATGGCTGCTCCGCGCCCCCTTCCTCAATGACAAGACACTGGAGCGCGCCCCGGCAGAGCGGCGCGCTTCAGTCGTTCTAGGCAATATGCGGCGGCACTGGCTGACGCGGCCATCGCTTGGAAGGTGGCATCCGCTGGGTTAGGGTCTCTCTCAAACGGCCTGGACGGCGTGCACATGTGGGAGGAATGCTTGACCGAAACCGACAAGATCGCTGCGACCTTGGCGATATATGCGCTGAAGGCGCGCTATTTCCGGTCGATGGACAACAAGGATTGGGCCGCGCTTGAGGCCATCTTTGCGCCGGACCTCGTCGCGGACTTTCGCGATGCCGCAGGGCCACGGGACGAGAGCATGCTGATCCACGGCGCTGCTCCCTATGTGGCGCGGCTGGCGCCCATGCTGCAGCAGGTGGCCACCGTTCACCACGGCCATATGCCCGAGATCCATATCGAAACCGACAACCAAGCCAGCGGCATCTGGGCGATGGAGGACAAGCTGTGGGTGCAGGAAGGCTCGCCCCTGCCCTTCCGCTGGATGCATGGCTATGGCCATTATCACGAGCGCTATGTGCGGCTGGCGGACGGCTGGCGCATCAGCGAGATCCGCCTGACACGGCTGCGCATCGACGCTGGTTGAGGGCCGTTATAGTTCCTCCAGCGCCGCGCTCGCTTCGATCCAGCTTTCCTCGATCGCACCCAGCTTCTTTTCGACAGAGGCGCGGCGGACCATGAGGTCGGTCGTGGTCATCTTCGCCTCAGCGCCGCTGGCTGCCTTGGGATCGAACAGCGCCTGATCGATGCGGCTGCGTTCGGCGGAGAGCGTTGCCATCTCCTTTTCCGCCTTGCTGATTACCGACTTCAGGCTCTTCTGCTTTTCGCGCCATTCGGCCGCATTGCGCTTCTCCGCCTTGCGGTCCTTGGGCGCGTCGCCGCCGCTGCCGCCGCCATCGGCCTTGCGCAGGATGATGTCGGTATAGTCATCCAGGCTGCCGTCGAACGGCTGGGCCGTGCCGCCGTCCACCAGGACGAGGCGGTCGGCCACCAGTTCGATCATATGGCGGTCGTGGCTGACGATGACGACAGCGCCCGAATATTCGTTGAGCGCCTGCACCAGCGCTTCGCGGCTGTCGACGTCGAGGTGGTTGGTCGGTTCGTCGAGGATCAGGAGATGCGGCGCGTCACGGGTGATCAGCGCCAGCGCCAGCCGCGCACGCTCGCCACCCGACATGGAGCCGACCTGCTGCGTCGCCCGCTCGCCCGAAAAGCCGAAGCGGCCAAGTTGCGCGCGGACCGCGCCCGGCGTCGCGCCCTTCATGACGCGCGTCATGTGCTGAAGCGGCGTGTCGGCGATGTCGAGCTCTTCCACCTGATATTGGGTGAAATAGCCTACATTCATTTTGGCCGAGCTGTTCATCGACCCTTCCATCGGGGCCAATTGCGCCGCGATCAGGCGAGCGAGGGTCGTCTTGCCGTTGCCGTTGCGGCCGAGCAGCGCCAGCCGGTCGTCGGGATCGATGCGCAGGTTCACCCGGCGCAAGATCGGCGTGTCGCCATAGCCGACCGCCGCCATGTCCATGGTGATGAGCGGGGGGCGCAGCTCCGGTGGGCTGGGGAAGGCGAAGGACAGCGTCGGGTCCTCGATCGCGGCGGCGATGGGCTGCATCCTGGCCAGCGCCTTGGCGCGCGACTGAGCCTGCTTGGCAGTCGAGGCGCGGGCGGAGTTGCGGGCGATATAGTCCTGCAGCTTCTCACGTTCTGCCTGCTGCTTGACGCGCGCCGCCTCCTGCTGCGCCAGCCGTTCGGCGCGCTGCCGTTCGAACGCGTCATAGCCGCCGGGATAGAGCGTCACCTTCCCGCCTTCGAGGTGCAGGATATGATCGACGACATTGTTCAAAAGGTCGCGCTCATGGCTGATCACGACCACGGTGCCGCGATAATTTTTGAGGAAGCTTTCCAGCCACATCGTCGCTTCGAGATCGAGGTGGTTGCTGGGTTCGTCGAGCAGCAGCAGATCGGGCTCGGAAAAGAGCAACGCGGCGAGCGCGACGCGCATTTTCCAGCCGCCCGAATAGCTGTCGAGAGGACGCCCCTGCATTTCCTCGTCAAAGCCGAGACCCACGAGAATGCGCGCGGCACGGGCAGGCGCGGTATAAGCGTCGATCGTCATCAGCCGCTCATAGATGTGGCCTAGCCGGTCTGGGTCCTGCGTGGTTTCGCTTTCCGCCATGAGGGCGGCGCGTTCCTTGTCGGCCTCAAGCACGGTTTCGAAGGGCGTCGCTGTGCCTGCGGGCGCTTCCTGCGCGATATAGCCGAGGCGCGTGTCGCGCGGCATGTCGCAACCGCCATCGTCGGGATCGAGCTGCCCGATCATGACCTTCATCAGCGTGGACTTGCCCGCGCCGTTACGGCCGATCAAACCCACGCGGCTGCGCGGCGGCAGCGCGGCACTGGCGCGGTCGATGATGGTACGGCCACCCAGCCGCACGGTGATGTCCCTGAGATTCAGCATGGGGCGCCCTTTAGCAGAGCCGCGCGGGGTGGTGAAGGTGCGGACAGGGAGTTTTGCAGCCGGGCAAGGCGTTGCGAAGTTCACACCGTTGTGGCCGACGCATTTGCGTGGGTACGGACGCGTGGCGTCGATTTCGCAATAGGATAATTTTTGCGAAATAAGCCCCGCGCCCGTGCAGGCAGGAAGGGTTGACGGTGGGAAAGAGCCGATAGCGCCATGCCATGGATGGCCCCCTGTAGGAAAGCGCGATGGAGCGGCGCGGCGTCTGCCCCCCTTCGCAGCAATGACGCATTTATCGGGCGGGCGCGGGCGTGGCTTCCTCCGCATAGAGCGTGAATTGCGCGTGCAGGCCGCCCTCGGACGATTGGCCCACCCACAGGTCGAACAAGCCGGGCTCGGCAAGGATGCGGTTGCCCTGCCCGACAAATTGCAGGTCGGTGCGGGAGAGGGAGAAGCGCACCGTCTTGCTCTCGCCCGGGCCGAGCGTGACGCGCTCGATGCGCTTCAGTTCACGGACGGGGCGGGTGCGGCTCGCCACCCGATCGCGGATGTAGAGCTGCACCACTTCGCTACCGCGCCGATCGCCTTTGTTGATGAGCCGGGCCGTTACCTCGATCGCGCGGTCCCAGCGCAAGGCGGTGTCGGACAATTTCAGATTGTCGAGCGCGAACTTGGTGTAGCTGAGGCCATGACCGAAGGGATAGCGGGCGCTATTGTCCGTCGTCATGTAGCGCGCGCGATATTCCGTGCGGTTGTCGATCACCGGGCGGCCGGTGGATTTGCGGTCGTAGAAGAAAGGCTCCTGACCCGATTCCCAGGGAAAGCTGACCGGCAGCTTGGCGGATGGATCGACCCGGCCGAACAGGATGTCGGCGATGGCGTGGCCTGCCTCCGATCCCAGGAACCAGGTGGCTAGGACGGCTTGGGCACTCCCGACGGCTCCATGCAGCGCCAGAGCCCGGCCATGGCGCAGCAGGACGATGACCGGCTTGCCCGTCGCCGCCACGGCATCGGCCAGCATTTGCTGGGGCGGCGGAAGTTCGATGACGGTGCGCGATTGCGCCTCCCCGGACATGTCCTGCGATTCGCCGAGCGCGAGCAGGATGATGTCGGCTGCCTTGGCCGCCTCGACGGCTTGCGCGATGCCGTCGTCGATCGGCGTCATGATGTCGCACCCCTTGGCTATGCTCAGCTGGGCAGGATCGGGCATGGCCGCACGGAGCCCGGCGGCAATATCGACGCCCTTTCCTTTGTCGCCGTAAAAGGCCCAGGGGCCGTAGATGTTGGCGCGATCCTCACCGAAGGGACCGATCAAGGCGATCTTCTGGCGCTTGGCGAGATCGAGGGGGAGGATGCCGCTATTCTGGAGCAGGACGATTGAACGCCCGGCCGCTTCCCGCGCGAGCGCCCGATGCGCTGGCGTGGCGATGCGAGTGCGCTCGGCCTCTTCGCTGATCGAGCGATAAGGATTGTCGAACAGGCCGAGCGCCATCTTCACATAGAGGATGCGGCGCACGGCGACGTCGATCGTCCCCATCGGCACCGCGCCGCTCTTCACCAGATCGGGCAAGTGGCGGATATAGAGGCCGCTTTGCATCGACATATCGACGCCCGCCAGCACAGCGAGGCGCGCGGCATCCCGCTCATCCTCCGCAAAGCCATGGGCGACCAGTTCCTCGTCAGCGGTATAGTCGGAAAAGACGAAGCCACGGAACTTCATTTCGCCGCGCAGCAGGTCGGTCAGCAATTCCCGGTCTGCGGTGGCGGGCACGCCGTTGATTTCGCTGAACGCCGCCATGGTGGTCAGCGCCCCCGCCGCGAAGGCAGAGCCGAAGGGCGGAAGATGGGTTTCGCGCAGGGTCTCTTCGGAAATATCGACGCTGCCATATTCAAGGCCAGCCGCGACCGCGCCATAGGCGGCGAAATGCTTCGGGCAGGCGAGGAGCGAATCGTCGCGGCGCAGGTCGCGCCCCTGAAATCCCCGGACGCGGGCGGCGGCGAACAGGCTGCCGAGATAGACATCCTCCCCTGCCCCCTCGACGACCCGGCCCCAGCGCTGGTCGCGCGCGACATCGACCATGGGGGCGAAGGTCAGGTGCAGGCCAGCCGCGCTCGCCTCCTGCGCCATGGCGCGGGCGGTGCGCTCGGCAAGGGCGGGATCGAAGCTCGCCGCCTCCGCCAATGGCACGGGGAAGATGGTCTTGAGCCCATGGATGACGTCGCCCGCCAGCAGCAGCGGGATGCCCAGGCGGCTTTCCTTGACGGCGATGTCCTGCGCGCGGCGGGCGCCTGCCACGCCGATGCCGTTGAACAGGCAGCCAACTCGGCCCTTGCGTACCTCTTCGGCCAGCCGTTTCTCGTCCTGGATGCCGACTTGCGGGTTGGGCGGGTTGTAGGGGCGGAAGCTGTCGGTGAGGCAGGTCATCTGCCCCGCTTTTTCCTCCACCGTCATGCGGGCGATCAGCGCGTCGACGCGCTCCACTTCCGTCGCGGCGAGCGCCCGGTGCGCGAAAGGAAAAGCGACAGAGCCGGACAGGGCGGCAGCGAGGAAGTCGCGACGGTCGATGGTCATTGCACGGCAGCGTAACGGATGATCGATGCTGGGCCAACGCCCGGCTCCGCCATATGGTGCCGCCGTGCGATCAATTGGGGGCGATCAGCCGGGCGCGAACAGCTTCGTCCCCATGACGCCGATGACGATCAGCGCCATGAAACCGGCCTGCACCGGCGCGATGCGGTCGCCAAACAATATCATGCCGCCGATGATGACGCCGACAGCGCCAAGGCCGGTCCAGATCGCATAGGCGGTCCCGGCTGGAATCCCCTTCATCGCGAGGGCGAGCAGGCCCATGTTGAGGAAGCTCAAGGCGATCGGCACGAACGAAGCCTGCCAGCTGCCGACGGTCGCTGCCCATTTGAGGCTGAGCGCCCAACAGATTTCGGTGAATATGGCAATGCCAAGCACAAGCCACGCCATGACGAGCGGTCCTTCTTTTCAGACGGGCTCGGATGAGAGCGCGCAGGCCGGAAACCCGAAAGAGGCGGCGCGCCATGAGGGCCAGAGGCCAAGCCATAGGGTGGTGGACAGGGCTGGATTCGAACCAGCGTACGGGAAACCCGGGCAGATTTACAGTCTGCTGCCTTTAACCACTCGGCCACCTGTCCAGTGCCCTGACACGGTAGGCAAAACTGCCTTTTACCGCGCTGGAGGCGCGCTCAATGGCGAATGGAGGCTTGCCTGTCAATGGCCGGATGTGAAAAGAGCGCTTCCATGAAAAAAGGACATCGCGGCGCTAAGCCAAAAGGCAACTTCCCCCGCTTCTATGGGCGGCATGCCGTCATCGCGGCTCTGGCAAATCCCAACCGGGTGGTTCGGAAAATCTGGGGCACGCGCGACGCGCTCAATGCGCTGGACCTGCCGCCGGTGCTGCCCATCGTCTATGCCGATGTGGCGGACCTCGGCCGCATGGTGCCGTCGGACGCGCCGCATCAGGGCATCGTCGCGGAGGTCGAGCCGCTGGATGACGTATGGCTGGGCGACGCACTGGAAGCGGGCCAGGACGACAGGCGGCCCGTGCTGGTGCTCGATCAGGTGACCGATCCGCATAATGTCGGCGCGATTCTGCGGTCGGCCGCCGCGTTCGACGCGCTCTGCATCGTAACGCAGGACAGGCATGCACCGCCGGAGTCGGGTGTGTTGGCCCGATCCGCGTCCGGCGCGCTGGAGATCGTGCCATGGGTGCGCGTGGTGAACCTTGCCCGCGCGCTCGATGAGATTGCCGAGGCTGGATATTGGCGCATTGGCCTGGATGGCGAGGCGGACATGAATTTGGGCGACGCGATCGGCGAATCGCGGGTCGCGTTGGTGCTGGGCGCGGAGGGCGAAGGGCTGCGCCACAACAGCATGGCCCATTGCGATATTTTGGCTAAACTGCCGATCAGCCCGCGGATGGAGAGCCTCAACGTCTCCAACGCGGCTGCGATTGCCCTGTACGCCGCCGCGAGCCGGTAACAGGGCAAGGCGGCGTTGCTGCGGCAGCATTTGTAACGGGGGATGAGATGGCTGTTTTTCTTCGCGCCGCCAGCGCATTGGCCTGCTGCCTGATGCTGGGCGCATGCCTGGTGACGCCGGGCAAGTTTGAATCCACCCTCGACATCCGCGCGGACCGGCAGTTCAGCTTTACCTACAAGGGCGAGATCATTTCGTCCGACATGAAGGGGTTGGGATCGTCCGGCGAGGATTTGATCGGGGACGACGCGCCGGAGAAGAAGGACAGCGCCCTGCACAAGACGGCGATGCAGAAGGGTTCCGGGGGGTCGTTCGTTAATGGAAGCGCTTCGGGCGACGAGGCGCAGATGCAGGCGATTGCCGCTGCTTTGTCGAAGGAAAAGGGGTTCCGCTCGGCGCGCTACATGGGCAATCACCGGTTCGAGATCGACTATGCGATCAGCGGGCGGCTGACGCACAATTTCCTCTTCCCCTTCAACAGCGACGCGGAGATTGTCCTGCCCTTCGTCGCGGTCGAGCTGCGCAGCGATGACCGGGTGCGGGTGAAGGCGCCGGGCTATTCCAACGGGTTCGACAAGAGCCGCGAACCGATGGGACAAAGCGGCCCCGGCGAGGATGCGTCAAAGGCGCTCGACGGCCACTTCACACTGACCACGGACGCGGAGATCGTCAGCCAGAATCAGGAAGAGGGCGCGCAGAGCGTCGCCGGGGGTAAGAAGATCGTCTGGCGGATCACGCCGCTCACCAGCGAGGCGCCCATGGCGACGCTGCGCGTCAGCCGGTGAAGGGCGCCCCGATGAGGAGGATCAGTCTTCCGGCGCGATGGTGACGCGCAGGCCGTCCAGATCTTCGTTCATCACCAGCTGGCACGACAGGCGGCTGCTTTCGTTGCGATGATCCGAGCTGTCGAGCAGGTCGTTTTCGTCTTCGCTGAGCGCAGGCAGCTTTTCAGCGAAGGCGGGGTCGACATAGACATGGCAGGTCGCGCAGGAGCAGCAACCGCCGCACAGCGCCAGAAGCTCATCAAAGCCATTGTCGCGGATGACTTCCATCACGGACAGGCCGCTGTCGCCCTCGACAGCCTGCTCTTCACCCGCACGGTTGACCACTATCAGTTTAGGCATGTACCTCGATCCCAAATTTTCCACCGCCGCTCATAGGCGGGGGAGCCGATAAATCAAGCCGGAAGCAAGCAGAGCATGGTCACAACCCCCGAGCAGCTGCGCGACAGCCTGGACGCGATCGCCGTCCTTGAGCCCGGCTTTGCCGCTGCGCTGGCGCGTGTCGGCTATCCCCTGCCGCGCGTCCGGGAGCCGGGATATGAGACGCTGCTGCGCACCATTGTCGGCCAGCAGGTGAGCGTCGCGGCGGCGGCGGCCGTGTGGCGCAAGCTGGAGGCGGAGCTGGGCGAAGGATGCGCGCCGGAGCAGTTGCTCGCCCGCGATTTCGACGCGCTACGCGCCTGTGGCCTGTCGCGCCAGAAGCAGGGCTATGCCCGCAGCCTCGCTGAACTGGTCACCAGCGGTCAGATCGACCTGCATGCCCTGCCAGAGGATGATGAGGAGGCGATCGCCCTTCTCACCCAGGTGAAGGGCATCGGCCGCTGGTCAGCCGAAATCTACCTGCTGTTCGCTGAAGGACGGCCCGATGTCTGGCCCGCTGGCGACCTGGCCGTGCAGATAGAGGTGGGCCGCATCCTTGGCCTGCCCGAGAGGCCCAGCGAGCGGCAGACCCGCGCGCTTGCGGAACGCTGGCGGCCCCACAGGGGCGCTGCCGCGATCATGGCCTGGCATCATTATAATACGGAGGTTCTTTAAGCTCATGTCCCTGCCCCATGCCCGCTACATCGTCCTGGAACATGAGGGCGTTTGGAAGATCAACCTCGACAATCGCTATTATGGGCCGTTCGCCACGCGCGAAGCCGCTATCGAGAACGCGACCGAGACGGCGCGCAAGGCCGGTGACCGCGGCTATACCGCCAGCGTGATGTTGATGCAGGGGACGAAATTCGAGACGCTTTGGACCAACCAGCCGGACGAGGCGGCCTGAAAATCTTTCAGTTTTGGGAACCAGATGGCGGGTTCGGCATTTATCGCCTCCAAGTTCCGCGGGCTGAGGCATGAGTAAGAAGGTCTTAATCGTAGAAGACGAAATTTTCGTCGCACTCGAAATCGAGCAGATCGTTGAAGACGCTGGCTTTGCCGTCAGCGCCATTGCTGCTGATCGTGAAAGCGCGCTCATTGCGGCCAATGATTGCGACATCGCGCTGGTCGATCTCAACCTGCGCGATGGACCGACCGGCCCCGCCATCGGGTTGGAGCTTGCCGCTCAATATGGCGTGCAGGTGATCTACGTGACCGCCAATCCCGCGCAGATCGGCGCCGCGGCCGAAGCCGCGCTGGGGGTCATAACCAAGCCGTTCCGCGCCCATAGCATCGCCGAGACGTTGCGCCTGGTGGCGTCGGAACAGCAGGATCTGGAAACGGCCGAGATATTCGGCTTTACGCCATTTCCACCTTCGCGCGGCTCATGGAACGGAATGGAATCCGCAGGCTGATCGCCAGGCCTTCAGGCCGCCAGTCGCGCTCCATGCGGCCGCCCAATTGACGTTCCGCGCTCAGCTGCATCAGGCGGCTGCCAAAGCCCTCGCGGCTTGACGGCGTGACTGCCGGGCCACCTTCTTCGCGCCATTCGATGCAGATATCCGCGCCATCCCGCTGGACGTCGATGAGCACGCGCCCCTGCGACACGGACAGCGCGCCATATTTCGCGGCATTGGTCGCAAGTTCGTGGAAGAGCAGCGCGAGCGGCGTTGCAGAGCGGTCATCGATCGCCGGATTGTCACCCGACAGGACGATCCGCTTGCCCCCCGCATCATCATAGGGCGCGAAAATCTGCTCCAATATGCCGTGCAGCCGTCCCTGCTGCATGTCTTCGTCGGCTTCGTCGCTGTGAGGCCTGATGAAATCATGCGCCCGACCCAAAGCCATAATCCGGTCGCGCAGATCATCTGCGGCAACCCGGATCGAGGGATTTTGCCGCGCAGACAGGCCGATGAGCCCCGCGATGACCGAAAAGATATTCTTGATCCGGTGCGACAGTTCGTGCGCGATGATCTCACGCTCTTCCATCATCAGCTTCTGCTCATGGATTTCGGTGCAGGTGCCGATCCAGCGCGTGATCCTGCCCTCGCCGTCGCGAATCGGCAGCGCCCGGCCCAGGGTCCAGCGATATTCGCCGCTGTGATGGAGCAGGCGATATTCTATCTCATAAGGCTCGCCGGTCTTGAGCGAATGGCGCCACCGTTGCCACGCGCGCTCCCGGTCGTCCGGATGGAAGGTGCCGTTCCAGCCATCCCCGTCCGTGGAGCCGCCGGACACGCCGGTATATTCATACCAGCGCGCATTATAATAATCATGATAGCCATCGGGCAGCGTAGACCAGACCATCTGCGGCATGGTGTCGGCCAATGTCCGGAACAGCCGGTCGCTCTCCGCCACCGCCTCCGCATCCTTGACCTGCCGGGCGATGATATCCTGATCGCGGCGCCGCCCTTCCAGCTCCACCATCACTTGGCGCGCCAGCAGGGACAGGCCTTGGCGCTGAAGCGGGGTGAGATCCTCACGCGGCTTGTCATCGATGATGCAAAGCGCGCCGAGCGGCATGCCCTCGCCATTGAGCAGGGGCGCCCCGGCATAAAACCGGATATGCGGCGAGTTGGTGACGAGGGTGTTTGCCGCAAAGCGCGGATCAATGCTCGCATCCTGCACCACGAAGATGTCGTCGCCCTGCATGGCATGGGCGCAGAAGGATACGTCGCGCGATGTCTCTTCGGCATCGAGGCCAGTGCGGGCTAGGAAACGCTGGCGCTCGTCCTCGACGATGCTGACCAGCGCGATGGGCGCGTCGCACAGCGCGGCGGCGAAGTCGGTTATCTGATCCAGCGTGCGAAAGCCGCCAGCGTCCAGATCATAGCGCGCCAGGAGGGCCGCGCGATCCGTCTCCAGCCCCGTGCCGTCAGCCATCGCTTACCCGTTCAATGTCCGCGCCCACGGCCGACAATTTTTCCTCGAGCCGTTCATAGCCGCGATCGAGATGATAGACACGGTTCACCTGCGTCTCCCCTTCCGCCGCGAGCCCGGCGAGAATGAGGCTCATGGACGCACGCAGGTCGGTGGCCATCACCGGCGCGCCGACAAGGCGATCGACGCCGCGCACCACAGCCGTGCGGCCGTTGACGCCGATGTCCGCCCCCATGCGCGCCAGTTCGGGCACATGCATGTAGCGGTTCTCGAAAATCGTTTCGGTCAGGACGGATGCGCCATCGGCCTTCGTCAGCATCGCCATGAATTGCGCCTGCATGTCGGTCGGGAAAGCCGGGAAAGGCGCGGTGGACAAGGTGAGCGGCTTGAGCTTGCCGTCGGCCGAGACCCTGATGCCATTCTTCAACTCATCGACTTGGACGCCCGCGTCGCGCAGGGCGGCGAGGATCGCATGCATGTCCTCGGCGCAGGCCCCGGCGAGTTCCAGCGAGCCGCCCGTGATCGCCGCTGCGCAGGCATAGCTGCCAGCCTCGATCCGGTCGGGCATGACGCTGTAGGTTGCGCCATGCAGCCGCTCCCGGCCGTGAATGATCAGCTTGTCGGTGCCGACGCCCTCGATATCCGCGCCCATCGCGATCAGCAATTTGCAGAGGTCGACGATTTCCGGCTCGCGCGCGGCATTTTCCAGGACGCAGGTGCCCTTAGCGAGCACCGCCGCCATGAGGGCATTTTCGGTCGCGCCTACCGACACGACCGGGAAAGTGTAGATGCCGCCGGGCAAGCCACCGTCGGGCAGCGAGGCGCGCACATAGCCCGCAGTGATCTCTATCACCGCGCCGAATGCTTCCAGCGCTTTGAGGTGCAGGTCGATCGGGCGATTGCCGATCGCGCAGCCGCCGGGCAACGAAACCCGCGCTTCGCCCGCGCGCGCAAGCAAGGGACCAAGGACGAGGATCGATGCCCGCATCTTGCGCACGATGTCATAGGGCGCCTCAGTCGATGTGACCCGGCCCGCGCGCATCGTCATGACACGCCCGAAATCCTCCGGCCGTGCGCCTTCGATCATGGTGGACACGCCAAGCTGGTTCAGCAAATGGCCGAAGCTGTCGACGTCCGCCAGCCGGGGCAGATTGCGCAGCGTCACCGGCTCATCCGTCAGCAGCGCGCAAGGCAGCAGGGTCAGCGCCGCGTTCTTGGCACCGGAGATGGGAAGGCGGCCGCTCAGCACTTTGCCGCCGCGAATATGAATGCGGTCCATCGGCTGGGTTCTTAACGTTAATTGCGTTTGGCGCAAGGCAGGACCGTAGTTCGGAGCCAGGCATGCCTGTGACCGCCGGGGGACGCCTTGGAAACATTTCCACTTTCCCACCAACGAAATTGATCGAGTTTAGTGCGCGGCCCTAAAATGCAGCCAAAAGACGTGGGGGGCGTTTTGCCACCGTAACGACAAATTTGATAAAAGGTGCTTTGGGTGGCGACAGGTTGTTTCGCGGAAAGGCTCGCAAAGCACGTGCCCTTGTCCGACGAGGAAAGGAACGCGCTTTCCAGACTTGAAGAAAATCCGCGCAAGGTGAAGCGCGGGGCGATGATCCAGCGCGTCAATGAGACGGTCACCGAATTGTTCGTCCTGCGCGAGGGGCGGGTGATGAGCTTCGTGATCCTGCCAGACGGCAGCCGCCAGATTCTGCGCGTCTATTTCCCGGGCGATTTCATCGGGTCCGCCAGCACTATCTACAGCAAGGCGCCCGAATCGCTGGTGGCGCTTTCGGACGCAGTCATTTGCCCGTTCGACAAGCATGCGCTGCGCCGGTTGCTGGAGGAATATCCCCGGGTGGCGGCGCTGCTGTTCCTGCTGTCGAACGCGGAAAAGGTGGCGCTGACCGACCGGCTCGCCTCACTGGGCCGTACATCGGCCAAGGCGCGGGTCGCTTCCTTCCTGCTCGACATTTTCGACCGGCTGCGGGTCACCGATGACGGCGTCACCGACAGTTTCGACCTCAAACTGACGCAGGAAGAGATTGGCGATGCGATCGGCCTCACCTCCGTCCATGTGAACCGCATGGTTCGGCAGATGGAACAGGAAGGGCTGATCAGCCGCGCCAATGGCCGCATCACCCTGCTCGACATGCAGCGGCTGGAAGAGATCGGCCATTATACCAACCGGCACAAGGATGTGGACCTCGACTGGCTGCCGGGGTTGGGGTGAGCCCCCGCCTGCGGGACGGGGTTGAACATTACGCCAAGAGTTCGACGTCCCAATAGAGCCAGTCGTGCCAGCTTTCGTGCAGATAGTTGGGCGGGAATGCCCGGCCATGTTCCTGCAATTGCCAGCTGGTCGGGCGGATCGGCGTCACATGCAGTTGCATATGCGCCTCTTTCGGGGTGCGGCCGCCCTTTTTGAGGTTGCAGGGGGAGCAGGCGGTGGCGACATTTTCCCACGTCGTGCGCCCGCCCGCGCGGCGCGGGATGACATGGTCGAAAGTCAGGTCGTGCGGCGATCCGCAATACTGGCAGGCGAAGCGATCACGCAGGAAGAGGTTGAAGCGGGTGAAGGCGGGATGTTCGGACGGCTTCACATATTGCTTGAGCGCGATCACCGACGGGATTTTCATCTGCAAACTGGGGCTGTGGACTTCCCGCTCATAATTGGCGACGATGTCCACTCGCTCCAAAAAAACCGCCTTGATGGCGGTTTGCCAGGGCCAGAGGCTCAACGGATAATAGCTTAGCGGCGTATAGTCGGCATTCAGGACCAGCGCCGGACAGTTTTCCGGATGTCGTATCAGGTCGGGATGGTACATAAGAACCCTCGAACCCCCAATTGCCAGTTCCTGATCGATCAGGAACGTGACGGCAACATGACAGCATTAACAACCCCGACCCGTCAAGGGCCTGTATGATCCAATCTTCTTCGCCACAGCATGTGGTAACGCGCTTCGCCCCCAGCCCTACCGGCAGGCTGCATATCGGCCATGGCTGGTCGGCGTTGCTGGCGATGGATTTTGCCCGCGCAAATGGCGGCTTATTTCGGCTTCGGATCGAAGATATCGATGGCACCCGCAGCCGCCCGGAGCATGTCGCGGGCATCATCGAGGACCTCAACTGGTTGGGGGTGGAGTGGGATGGCGATATCGTCTTCCAGTCGGAGCGGCTCGATCATTATGACGCGGCGTTGGAAAGATTGCGGCAGATGGGGCTCCTCTACCCCTGCTTTTGCACCCGCGCCGACATCGCCGCCAGCGCGAGCGCGCCGCATGGACCGGAGGGACCGGTCTATCCTGGGACCTGTCGGGGCCTGCCTCAGGCAGAGCGGGGCAGACGAATTGCGCGGGGCGATCTCCATGCGTGGCGGATCGATATGGAGCGCGCGGCTGCAGCCACGGGCAAACTGCATTGGAATTCCGCCCCCCTTCCCCCGTCCGGGCTGAGCTTTTCGGAGGCGTCTTCCTGCCTTCAGGAAAGGGAAATCCTGCGACAGGCTCAGGATGACCGGATGATAGAGGCAATGCCCGAGACCGCAGGCGACGTGGTCCTCGCGCGCAAGGATGCGCCCGCCAGCTACCATCTGTCCTGTACGCTGGACGATGCGGCCATGGGCGTCACCCATGTGCTGCGCGGGGAAGACCTGTTTGCCGCGACGCATGTCCACCGGCTGCTCCAGGCGCTGCTCGACCTGCCGACACCGGTCTATTGCCACCATCCATTGCTCGTCGGCGCGGACGGCAAGCGGCTTGCCAAGCGCGATGGATCGATCGCGCTGGCGGACCTGCGCGCCCAGGGCGCCGATCCCGCGACGCTCGCCGCCGATCTGCGGAGCGGGCGCTTTCCGGTTGGCATTTCACTGGCCAAGGCCTAGTTTAGCGGCATGAACACAATCCTCGTCATCGCGCTCATCCTTGCCATGGCAGCGACGCTCTTTGCCCTCGTCCGGGGCATCATCGCTTTCCTGCAGACGACCAAGGAGCAGCTGAACGCGCCGGACGGCTCGCCCAGCCCCTCCAGCCTCAAGCAGAACAAGATGATGATGAACCGCATCCTGTTTCAGGCCGCGGCGATCATCATCGTGGCGATCCTGCTGCTGATGAAGGGCAACGGCTGATCCGCCGATGGTGAAGCTGAACAAGATCTACACCCGCACCGGCGATGCGGGCACGACCGGCCTTGTCGATGGGTCGCGCCTGCCCAAACATGCGCCGCGCATGCAGGCGGTCGGCGATGTCGATGAGGCGAACAGCGCGGTCGGCCTTGCCATCCTCGCCATCGGCGACGCGTCCGAGGCTGATTGGCTGACGACGATCCAGAATGACCTGTTCGATCTGGGCGCGGACCTCGCCACGCCAGTGCCGGACGGGCAGGACGAGCCTTGGGCGCTGCGCATCGTCGAGAGCCAGGTGAAGCGGCTGGAAGATCAGATCGACGCCATGAATGCGGATTTGCAGCCGCTCGACAGCTTCATCCTGCCCGGCGGTTCGCCAGCCGCCGCCGCGATCCATCTTGCGCGCGCTATCACGCGCCGAGCGGAACGCAGTGCTACTGCGGCTGCGGCAGACGTGGCGCTGAACCCGCAAGCCCTTGCCTATATAAACCGGCTGTCCGACTTGCTGTTCGTCATGGCCCGCCGCCTGAACGGCAATGGCGCGGCCGATGTGAAATGGGTGCCCGGCGCGTCGCGCTAGCTTCGGGCAAGCTTTTCCGCCACGGAACCCAATCCACCTTCCATGCGCTTGTTTTTGCGATTGCAGCACAAGCCTATCGGAAGGGGCAAGCATGGCGAAAAGCCGGGTCGCACCGGGTCACGACGACCTGACGCAACGCTACCGCGACGTTCGCGCGCTCAGCGAAGCATTGTGCGCGCCACTGTCGGACGCCGATGCGACCGTTCAGTCCATGCCCGACGCCTCGCCAGCCAAATGGCATCTGGCACATACGAGCTGGTTCTTCGAAACCTTTGTGCTGCGCGATCATGTGGCGGGCTATCGATCGTTCGACCTCAATTACGCGTTCCTCTTCAACAGCTATTATGAAGCGGAAGGCCCCCGTCAGGCCCGCCCGCTCAGAGGCATGCTGACCCGGCCGCGGCTTGAAGACATTCTCGCCTACCGGGCGCATGTCGATGAGGCGCTGCTGGCCGCGCTGCCTGCCCTGCCCCCGCCGGTGCAAGCGCTTGCCCTGCTGGGCCTCAACCATGAACAGCAGCATCAGGAATTGATGCTGACCGACATCCAGCATCTTTTTTCGCTCAACCCGCTGGAGCCCGTCCTGTTCGAGGCGCCCAGCGCCATGCCCGCCGCGCTTCCCGGCCCTATCCACTGGATCGAAGGGCGACAGGGGCTGGTGGAAATAGGTGAAGACGGCAAAACCGATTTCGCCTTCGATTGCGAGGGGCCGCGGCACAAGGCGCTTCTCCACCCCCATGCGCTTGCCCATCGCCCCGTCACAAATGGCGAGTGGATCGCCTTCATTGAGGATGGCGGCTATCGTGACCCTGCGCACTGGCTGTCGGATGGATGGGCATGGGTGCAGGCGGAAGGTGTCGAAGCACCGCTCTACTGGCGGCAGGATGCGCAAGGGTGGACTCGTTTCGGGCTGGATGGCCGCAAGCCGGTCAATCCCGCCGCGCCAATATGCCATATCAGCCTCTATGAGGCCGATGCCTATGCCCGCTGGGCCGGAGCGCGCCTGCCCACCGAAGAGGAGTGGGAAAGCGGCGCGCTGAACGTCGCGCCCACCAGCGGCAACCAGCTGGATGGCCCCGGTTGCCCCCGGCCACGCGCCACCGATGGCGGCGCATCCCTTACGCAGATGTTCGGCGATGTTTGGGAATGGACCGGCAGCGCCTACCGCCCCTTCCCCCGCTTCCGTCCCAATGAGGGCGCGGCAGGCGAATATAATGGCAAGTTCATGGCCGGGCAGTTCGTCCTGAAAGGCGGCAGCTGCGCCACCCCGCGCGGCCATGTGCGCGCAAGTTACCGCAACTTCTTCTACCCCCATCAACGCTGGCAGTTCACTGGCCTGCGGCTGGCCAAGGATCTTTAAGCCTGTGCTTCTGACACTCGACCCCGTCGCCGCGCAGCCATTCGCGGACGACAGCTTTCGCCGTGACATATTGGAGGGGCTGTCCCGATATCCCAAGGCAACACCGCCGATCTGGTTCTATGACAGGCGCGGGTCGGAATTGTTCGAAGAGATCGCCGACCTGCCGGAATATTATCCCACCCGTACCGAAACCGCGTTGCTGGAACGCCATGGTGCCGACTTCGCCGATGCAGTCGGGCCAGGACGCGCCGTCATCGAATTCGGCGCAGGCAGTTCGCGCAAGACGCCGCATCTGCTGCGGGCGATCGATCCGTCCGCCTATGTGCCGATCGATATCAGCGGCGACTTTCTGCATGCGAGCAGCGCGGCGCTGGCCTCCGCCTTCCCCGGCCTGCCGGTGCTGCCGCTCGTCGGTGACTTTCATGGCGTGCTGACGCTTCCTCACGCCATCAACGGGCTGCCGCGCCTCGGCTTCTTTCCCGGATCGACCATCGGCAATATGGACCCGGCGCCAGCGGTGGACCTGCTCCGTTCGATGCGGAGGCTGCTGGGCGAAGGCGCGATGCTGCTGATCGGGATGGACCAGATCAAGGACCCGGCCCGGCTGATCGCCGCCTATGACGATGCGGCGGGCGTGACGGCGGCCTTCAACCTCAACCTGCTGACCCGCATCAATCGCGAGCTGGGCGGCGACCTGCCAGTCGACGACTTCGCCCATCGCGCGATATGGAATGACGGCAAGGCGCGGATAGAAATGCATCTGGAGGCGCTGCGACCTCTACGATTTCACGTCGCTGGCCATGCCTTCGATATGGAGCAGGGTGAGACCATCCATAGCGAGAGCAGCCACAAATATGGCCCCCGTGATGAGCAACTGCTGTTGCGCGCGGCGGGTTGGGAGCCGGGGCGGCTATGGACTGACCCGGAAGGGCTTTTCTCCCTGATCCTCGCCACGGCGGCCTGACGTCCTTTATGGCAGAGCCTTGGCCGACCAAGTGGTGATCCAATGCCATGCGCCACGGCATTCGCCCATCGCGCTGGCTGACACCAGCCGGAAGCGGGTGCCGTCCCAGACATAGCTTTCGCTGCTACCGCAGTCGCCAATGCCCCTGCCCTTGGCATAGCTGTCCAGCGTCGAGCTTTCCGCCGTCCAGGAGGCGTTGACCAGCACCGGATGCGCGGCATCATCGCTCCAGCCGGGTTGATAGTCGAAGGCCGCGAAGCGGAAGCTGCGCCGCCCCGCTATGCCCGTGGCGATCACCGGGACGGCAGAATAATTGTAAGCACCCGCGCCACAGGGGACCAGCACCAGCGTTTCCGTCTTTGAAAGACGGTGCAATTCGGGTGGTGACGCGTCCCGCATCTCTTCGGCGCAGGATGTGAATTTGCCCAGAGACGCCAGTTCCTCCCGCCACAAGGTCACGGGAGCGGCGCCCGCCGGGATGAGCGCCCGCCGGACCGATGGCAGCGGGGGCGCGGCCCGCGCGGCAGATGGTGCCAGCGGTCCAGTCGCGACCAGCGCGGCCATCGTGCCCGCGCGCCCCTGCCGCGCATCCATGTACCGCATCGCCGCAGCAGCTCCGGCAAGGGAGGGACGGGCAATGACTGCGCCAGCCGATCGCAGCTCCAGCTTCGTGCCGCGCGCCATGGCGACGGCAAGCGCTGCCGCCTGGGGACCCTGCAATTTGGCTTCGCCATCGCGGCTTGCGGCGGTGGCGATCTTGCGGCCATCGACCAGGAAGCTGATCTCCGCCTGCCCGCGCGTATCGCGGTTGACCCATAGTTCCGGGTCCGCTGTCCCGCCCGCCTCGCGAATGAGGCCGAGCGCGACGGGCTGGTCGGGCCACTCACCGCCATCGGGCAGCAAGGACACGGCCTCGCACCGGCTGCGATTGTCGCAACCGATCGTCCAGTCCTTGTAGGTTTCCAAAGTGCCGGGCCGTGGCGCCTGAGCCGCCAGTGGCGCGGATGCGATGAACGCCGACAGCATCGCTGCCAGCGCGGTTAAGCGTTTGTCCCCCATGGATTAAGTATAACTTAATTTATAGGCGGAAGGTAGCAGCTTGTTGATCGCCTGGTGCATGATCATGCTTGAGTGATCGTCACACCGGCTTGATATTGCCTCCCGCGTCCTTCGGAACGCTGCCAAGGTAGCGGGACCCCGGGTCGAGCCCGGGGTGACGAATAATGGAACCGTGATGCCAAATGCGTCGGTGTGGAACGATTACGCTTTAGAGGCGGAAGGGAAAGAAAAAGGCCGGTGCCTTTCGACACCGGCCCTTCAGATCAAGCCGCAGCCTTGGCGCGCGACATGCGCTTGCGCTCGTTCGGATCGAGATAGCGCTTGCGCAGGCGGATGTTCTTGGGCGTCACTTCGACCATTTCATCATCGTCGATATAGGCGATCGCCTGCTCCAGCGTCATGCGCTTGGGCGGGGTCAGGCGGACCGTGTCATCCTTGCCGCTGGCGCGGAAGTTGGTCAGCGCCTTCGACTTCATCGGATTGACTTCAAGATCTTCGGGCTTGGCATTCTCACCGATCACCATGCCTTCGTAGAGCGCTTCGCCCACGCCCACGAACAGGATGCCGCGCTCTTCCAGCGGACCCAGCGCATAGGCATTGGCTTCGCCCGCGCCGTTCGAGATGAGGACGCCATTCTTGCGGCCTTCGATCTTGCCTTTGTGGGGGCCATATTTCTCGAACAGGCGGTTCATGATGCCGGTGCCGCGCGTGTCGGACAAGAATTCGCCATGATAGCCGATCAGGCCGCGCGAGGGGGCGGAGAAGGTGATGCGGGTCTTGCCGCCGCCCGAGGGGCGCATGTCGGTCATCTCGGCCTTGCGGATGTTCATCTTGTCCACGACCGTGCCGGAGAATTCATCGTCCACGTCGATGACGACGGTTTCATAAGGCTCGGTCTTGCCGCCATTCTCATCTTCGCCGAACAGCACGCGGGGACGCGAGATGCCGAGTTCAAAGCCTTCGCGGCGCATGGTTTCGATGAGGACGCCCAGCTGCAATTCGCCACGGCCAGCGACTTCGAAGCTGTCCTTGTCGTCGCTTTCCGTCACCTTGATCGCGACGTTGGACTCGGCTTCGCGGGCGAGGCGATCGCGGATCATGCGGCTCGTCACCTTGCTGCCTTCGCGGCCCGCCATCGGCGAATCGTTGACGGCAAAGCGCATCGACAGGGTCGGCGGATCGATCGGCTGCGCCTGGATCGGCTCGCTGACCGAAGTGTCGCAGATGGTGTTGGCGACGGTCGCGACGGTGAGGCCTGCGAGGCTGATGATGTCGCCCGCCTTGGCTTCGTCAACCGGCACGCGGTCGAGGCCCTGGAACGACATGATCTTCGACGCGCGGCCGGTTTCGATCACCTTGCCGTCCATGTCGAGCGCGTGGATCGCCTGGTTCACCTTGACCGTGCCGGACTGGACGCGGCCGGTCAGGATGCGGCCAAGGAAGTTGTCGCGGTCGAGCAGCGTCACGAGGAAGCTGAACGGCGCGTCCTGCTCCAGCGACGGCGGCGGCACATGATCCACGATCTTCTGGAACAGCGGCTCCAGCGTGCCTTCGCGGCGCTGCGGGTCTTCGCTGGCATAGCCGTTGCGGCCCGAAGCGTAGAGGACGGGGAAGTCGAGCTGTTCGTCATTGGCTTCGAGCGTCACGAACAGGTCGAACACTTCGTCCAGTACTTCCTGGATGCGCTCGTCGGGACGGTCGACCTTGTTGACGACGACGATGGGCTTGAGGCCCAGCGCCAGCGCCTTGCCGGTCACGAACTTCGTCTGCGGCATCGCGCCTTCGGACGAATCGACCAGCAGGATGACGCCATCGACCATGGAGAGGATGCGCTCCACCTCGCCACCGAAGTCGGCGTGGCCGGGCGTATCGACGATGTTGATGCGGGTGCCGTTCCATTCGACCGAAGTCGGCTTCGCCAGGATGGTGATGCCGCGCTCTTTTTCGAGGTCGTTCGAATCCATGGCGCGTTCCTCGACGCGCTGGTTGTCGCGGAAGGTGCCGGACTGGCGGAATAGCTGATCGACGAGTGTCGTCTTGCCATGGTCAACGTGCGCGATGATCGCGATATTACGCAGGGACATGCATGTGCCTTCGGGATTTTCTGGTTTTCCCGGCCGGCACCACGCCTGACCAGAGTATCGCGCGCGCCCCTACAGGAAATGATGCGTTGCGGCAAGGGTGGGCCGAGCATTTGCATCGGCCAAAGCGCCGCGCCATATTCCGCATTGAAGCGCCACTGTTATAGCTACATATAACAGCATGAAGGAGACGTTATGGCCAGCACCGCGCCCACCACGGCGACCGCCGACACGCTCAACCTGACGCCGCCCGATCCGGTGCCGCCGGTCGCGCCGGAAAAGGCGGCGGGTCTGGTGCCGCTCGATGACGGTCAGCGTTCCAAGCTGGACGAGAAGGTCGATGCCTTCATCGACGACCTTGTCGCGCAGGACGCCAACTCGCCGGAATTCGGCCAGCGGGTGGACCAGCTGACCAACATGGGTCGCAAGGAAATCGCCGAAGCGGCGGGCCATTCCAACCGCTTCCTCGATCGCCCGGTGCGCGCTATGGACAGCGATAACAAGGTCGGCGCTGACCTTGCCGAGCTGCGCCGCACCGTCGAAGATCTCGATCCGGGCAAGCGTGGCAGCCTGCTGGCGCCCAAGAAGCTGTTCGGGATCATCCCTTTCGGCAACAAGCTGCGCGACTATTTCGACGGCTATCGAAGTGCGCAGGGGCATATCAATTCGATCCTCGGCAGCCTCGCCAGCGGCAAGGACGTGCTGATCAAGGACAATGCCGCCATCGATGTAGAGCGGCAGAATATGTGGGCGACGATGGGCCGCCTTGAACAGATGATCCACATTTCCAAGACGCTGGACGCGCGATTGGAGGCGAAGGCGCTGGAACTGGACTCCAGCGATCCGGCGAAGGCCAAGGCGATGCGGGAGAGCGCGCTCTTCTACATCCGCCAGCGCACACAAGATCTGCTGACGCAGATGGCGGTGACGGTGCAGGGCTATCTCGCGCTCGATCTCGTCAAGAAGAATAATGTCGAACTGGTGAAGGGCGTGGACCGCGCCAGCACCACCACTGTCGCCGCGCTGCGCACGGCCGTTACGGTAGCGCAGGCGCTCGCGGGGCAAAAGCTGGTGCTGGAACAGATCACGGCGCTCAACACGACCACCGCGAACATGATCGATTCGACCGGCGAGATGCTGAAGAACCAGACCGCGCAAATCCATGAGCAGGCGGCGTCCAGCACCATCCCCATCGCGACCCTGCAACGCGCTTTCCAGAACATCTATGACACGATGGACAATATCGACACGTTCAAGGCCAAGGCGCTGGAGAATATGAAGGTGACGGTGAACACGCTGTCGTCCGAAGTGGAAAAGTCGAAGGGCTATATCGCCCGCGCGGAGGGTCAGGCGCAGGCCGCGCAACAGGCTCGTGCCGACAACCCACTGCTGAGCGCGATCGAGGCGTAAGGTAGTGAGCAGGTCCGACCGCGTTCTTGCCGATGCCGAGGCAGTGCTGCGCCGCCATGGCGAGCGTGGGCGCAGCCTGTCGGCACGGGCGCGGCAGAGGCGGAGCGCTGCCCTGATGCGCAAGGCGAAATGGGCTTTCTGGTCGATCCTCGCCATCCTCATCGGCAGCATGGTTGCGGGCTTCTTCATCCCGCTTGGCACGACCGGCGTGATGATCGCGCTTGGCCTCATCGTGGCGGCGCTGCTGCTGATCGTCCTCTTGCCCTCTGAGCCGCGCGTCAGGACGCAGGCGCTGGCCGCCGCACCGCTTACCGCCCTGCCGCTTCAGACCGAAATCTGGCTCGACAACCAGCGCAAGGCCCTCCCCGCCCCCGCCGTGACGCTGGCTGACAGTATCGGCGTCAAGCTGGAGACGCTTGCCCCCCAGCTGGAGCGCCTCAGCGAGCAGGAGCCAGCCGCCCAGGAAATCCGCAAGCTGCTGTCCGATCACCTGCCCGAACTGGTCACCGGTTATGAATCCATCCCTGCCTCGCTGCGCCGGGAGGAACGGAACGGCCGGGTGCCCGAGCAGCAGCTGGTCGAAGGACTGACGGTCATCGACGGCGAACTCGCCCGTATCAGCGAGACCCTTGCCAGCGGCGACATCGACAAGCTGGCGGTGCAGAACCGATTTCTGGAGCTGAAATATCAGGAAGCCAAGGAACTTGGCCGCTAGGCCAGCCGTCCTCTTGCCATGATCCACCTGACGCTGATCATCGTCGATTTCCTGACCGGCCTGCTCGCCGCCGGTGCCTGGGCGCTCGCCTCCGCCGGAGGAGCGATCGCCGCGCTCATCGGCGGCGGGTTCGTCAGCGCTTCGCTTTTCAGGAGATGGCGCAAGCGGGGCTGAGGCTCAGCCTCCCCTGATGACTATGCCGATCGCCTCGTCCGTGAGCGGTTGGCTGAACTGCACGCCGAAGCGCTTGCCGCGCGCCCATACGACCCGGCCGCTGGTTTCGACCCCAAAGGCGTTCACCTCCACATAGCTGCCCGCGCCGGGCGGCGTTTCGCAATGGGCGAGCGCTCCAGACGTGGAAAGGTCCAGGAAATGCCCGCGCATTTCCACGTCGCCCACGCATAGGGTCACAGGCCCGAACATCTTGTGCCGTGCCGTGTGCCGCCGCTGGTCGGCATTGCCCGCCAGGAATGTGCTTTGGTTGTTCATACCGAGCTCCTCCCACGGGCCATCCAACCATGAAAAGGTCAAGACGGCGCACAGAATCATGGTTAACTCGCCATTAGCTACCTTTTCCCCGAGAGAAACCGCTAATTTACGTTAGTCGGGTTTTTCCAGGGCGCAGGGCACGATGCTTTGCGGCGATGGCCGGGCCGTGACTCGGCGGAAGCGGGCGAAATAGCCCCCAGCTGTGGGCTTTGGCACCAACTCCTCGAGGCGGAAGCCAATGGCCGCCAACTCGCAGATGAGCAGGCGGGGCGGCGTCCCATGTTGTGCGGTCGGCCTGTTCGCATCGACCACGATCAACTCGCCATCGCTTTTGAGTGCGGGGCTGAGGTTCCACAGAAAGGCATAGGGCTCCGCGATCTCATGATACATGTGGACCATGAGTATCCGGTCAAAGCTGTTTTCGGGCAGCTTCGGGTCCTCCGGCGCGCCCAGCTTCACGCTGACATTGCGCCAGTCTTCGCGCGTGATGCGGCGGGACAGCGCCTCGATCACCTCGGGCATGATGTCTTCCGCCAGCACCCGGCCCTTTGCGCCGACGCGGTTGGCGAGCCGCACGGTATAATAGCCCTCGCCAGCGCCGATGTCGGCGACGGTCATGCCGGGGCGGATGCCCGCCCGGTCCATGATGTCTTCGGCTTCGTTGACGCGGTCGCGCGCTTCCTCGTTGGACCAGCGGGTCGACACGATGGGCGCGACCGGCCGGTCAGCGCGGGGAAAGTCGCGCGCGGCGGCGGGCCTGTCATCCTGCTTGGCGGACGACAACAGGCCGCAGCCTGCCAGCAGGAACAATGATCCCGCCAGCGCCGCCCGCACCATCAGTCGACATCCTCCACATCGACCTTCTCACCCGTGACCTTCTGCGACAGGGCGGCGGCCATGAACGGGTCGAGCGCGCCGTCGAGCACATCATCGGGAGAGGTGGAGGTGACGCCGGTGCGCAGGTCCTTCACCAGCTGATAGGGCTGAAGAACATAGGAGCGGATCTGGTGGCCCCAGCCGATTTCGGTCTTTGCCTGATATTCGCCCGAGGCGGCCGCCTCGCGCTTCTGCAATTCGGCTTCATAGAGCCGGGCCTTCAGCATGTTCATCGCCGTCGCGCGGTTCTTGTGCTGCGATCGGTCATTCTGCGACGCGACGATGATGCCGGAGGGGACGTGGGTGATGCGGACGGCGGAGTCGGTGGTGTTGACGTGCTGCCCGCCGGCGCCCGACGCGCGATAGGTGTCGATCTTGAGGTCGCTTTCCTTGACCTCAATATCGATGTCGTCGTCGATCACCGGATAGACCCAGACGGACGAGAAGCTGGTGTGCCGCCGCGCCGAGCTGTCATAGGGGCTGATGCGGACGAGGCGATGCACGCCGCTTTCCGTCTTGGCATAGCCATAGGCGTTCTCGCCCTTGAACAGGAAGGTCGCGGACTTGATGCCCGCCTGGTCGCCGGCCTGATAATCGACCAATTCGACCTTGTAGCCGCGTCGTTCGGCCCAGCGGCGATACATGCGGGACAGCATCTCTGCCCAGTCCTGGCTCTCCGTGCCGCCCGCGCCCGCATGGATTTCAAGATAGGTGTCGCTGGCGTCCGCTTCGCCCGCGAGTAGCGCCTTGATCTTGTCCTCGTCCGCGCGATCGGCCAGCACCTTCAGTGATGCCACGCCTTCATTGACCATATCCTCATCGCCTTCGGCTTCGGCCATTTCGATGAGTTCGGCGGTGTCGGTCTTCTCGCTGTCGATCGCCCGCGTCGCGCCGATCGCGGCTTCCAGCCGGGTACGCTCGCGCATGACTTCCTGCGCCATCTTCTGATTGTCCCAGAGAGTCGGGTCCTCGACGCGCGCGTTCAGCTCATCCAGGCGGCGCAGCGCGCGGTCCCAGTCGAGGAAGCGGCGCAGCAGGTCCAGCGCGGCGTCGATGCGGTCGATATATTGCTGCGCTTCGGCGCGCATGGGGGAGTCTCCAGAAACTTCAGGGCGCTTGCAAGCCAGGGCCGAAACGCATCAAACGCCTGCCCCTATCCGAGGGCGCGGGATTTGGGAAGATTCAAATGGGCGTGATTGTCCCCCTCCCGCTTGCGGGAGGGGCTAGGGGTGGGCGCGAGCGCAGCGAGCTTCTGCGCTGGCCTTCCGAGACAAGGCAACGTCGCGCTAGCCCACCCCCTAGCCCCCTCCCGCAAGCGGGAGGGGGAACAGCTTGCCCTATCAATATATCCCCCCCTGCTCCTGCAGGAAGTCGCTGTCGGTGCGCTGCCGGGTCTGTGAGCGGGCTTCGCGGCGGGCGGCGGCTTGTTCCTGGGCGGCGACCTCTTCCTTGCGGATCGAGCGGCGCGGCTCGGTTTCGGGCTTGAACGCTTCCCAGATCACGGCTGGCTTGGGATCGTCGGTGGGCCATACGCCATAGACGCGCTTGCCCGAGCGGCGATCGATCGTCACCATGCGGATGCCAGCGGGCGCGACGAACGGCGTCTTTGGCATCGTTTCCAGCACAGGCGCCATCGCCGCTTTCCAGATCGGCGCGGCGACACGGCCGCCCTGAGCCCAGCCGCCCAGGCTGCGCGGCTGGTCGTAGCCGATATAGACGCCCGCGACGATGTCGGGCGATCCGCCGACGAACCAGACGTTGGTCGGGCCGTTGGTGGTGCCGGTCTTGCCGAACAGCGGGCGCTTGAGATCGGCCAGCACTGTCGCGGTGCCACGCTGGATCACGCCTTCGGTAATGTGCACCACCTGATAGGCGGTCATCGGGTTCATCACCTGCCGCCCTTCGAAGCCGAAGCGGGGCATGGGCTTGCCATCCCAATTGGCCATGTTGCACCCGTCGCAGGCGCGCCAGCGGAGCGGCCATATCACCTTGCCGCGCCGGTCCTGCACATAGTCCATGACCTTGGGCGATAGCTGGCGTCCATGGTTGGCGAGCATCGCATAGGCATTCACCATCCGCTCGACCGTGGTTTCGCCAGCGCCGAGAGCGAAGGAGAGGTAGGGCTGATAATCGCCGATCCCCATCGCCTTGATGGTGCGCACGACGCGGTCCATGCCGGTCTGGCTGGCGGCGCGCACCGTCATCAGGTTGCGTGATTGCTCGACGCCCCAGCGCATCGTCTGCGGCCCGGCGCTGCCGCCGGAGAAGTTGCGGAAGCATTTCTGCCCCAGCCCCGCGCCCTGATAGACGCACAAGGGGCCATCGACGATGATAGAGGCAGGCGTCATGCCATTGTCCAGCGCGGCGGCATAGACGAACGGCTTGATGGTCGATCCGGGCTGGCGCATCGCCTGCGTCGCGCGATTATAGGACGACAGGCGGTTGTCGAACCCGCCCTGCATGGCAAGCACCCGTCCGGAATGGACCTGCTCGGCCAACATGCCACCGGACACTTCGGGCACGTTGCGCAGCGCCCAGCTGGACCCGTTGCGCGCGACCACGATCAGGTCGCCAGGCTTCATGCTGTTGAACGCAGGCCCGCCAGCGCGGCGATAGGGCATTTGCGCCGCGCTGGCGGGCAGGGTCGCGGTGGTCCCATCGGAAAAGCCGATTTCGGCCCCTGAAGAGCTGCGGTCGATCACCGCCGCCACGCGCCAACCGGCGTAATCGATGCCGATATAGCTGGCGGCCAGTTCGCGCTTCCACCCCCGCGCCAGGTCGATCTTGCCTACCGGACCAGACCAACCCTTCCCTGCGTCGAAACGCAAAAGGCCGTTGCGCAGGGCGGTGGCGACCCCTTCCTGCAGCTTGGGATCATAGGGGCTGCGGACCCAGAGACCGCCCGCATAGACGCTGTTGGGGCCGTCTTCCGCCTTTTCGCCGAACAGGTCGATCAGGCGGCGGCGCACCTCTTCCATATAATAGCCACCCGCGCGCGCATCGAAGCTGGAGCCATGCTGTGCGACCGTGCCGAGCGGCTGGGCCTGTGCGTCGGTCAATTGCGCCTGGCTGATCCAGCCATTCTTGTACATCTCGCCAAGCGCCCAGTTGCGCCGGTCGAGCGCGCGCTCATGGCCCGTCGGGCTTTCCGGACGGTAATTGGCCGGTCCCTTGGGCAGGATCGCGAGATAGGCCATCTCCTGCAGCTTGAGGTCCGCGACGTCCTTGCCGAAATAGGCCCGCGCCGCGGCCTGCACGCCATAGGCGTTCCGGCCCAGGAATATCTGGTTCAGGTAGAGTTCCAGGATCTGCTGCTTGGTCAGCACATTTTCCATGCGGTAGGCGAGGATCATCTCCTTCACCTTGCGCGTGGGGGAATATTCGTCGCCGATCAGCAGGTTCTTGGCGACCTGCTGGGTGATGGTCGATCCACCCTTCGCCCGCTGGCCGGACCCGATCTTGGTCACGTAGTCGAACACTGCGCCGAAAAAGCCCGGAATGTCGACGCCATGGTGATCGAAGAAGGTCTTGTCCTCCGCCGCCAGATAGGCGCGGATCAGCAGCGGCGGATAATCGCTATATTGCAGTTGGACGCGGCGTTCGCGGGCATAGCTGTGCACCGGCTGGCCATTGATATCGCGCACGATCGTGGGAAGGGGCGGCTCATATTCCAGCAGCGTGGCGGCGTCGGGCAGGCCCCGCGCGAAGATCGCCCAGAAAGCCAGGATCGCCAGCAATATCCCGCCCAGCGCGATGGCCGCCCAGCGGAACCGGCGCCGTTGCCAAAGGGGGCCCAGCTTGCCCCTCAGGCGGTCGGCAAAGGACAAGCGGGCGGTATGGGGACGGGCCTCTTCCATGACGAGACAGGGCTCTAAGGTCAAAATGCGGCCGACGCCAGTGGGGATCGACCGGATGCCGCTCCGTCAGCCGCCGCTGAGTGCCAGCCTGCGGGCGAAGTATATCTCGACCGCCTTCGCTACCCCCCTCGCGATGCCGCCGCGCCCTTCAGGCGAGGAGAGGAAAGCGGCATCCTCTGTATTGCTGATATAGCCGGTTTCGAACAGCACGGACGGCGTGTCGGGCGCCTTCAAAACCATGAGTGAGGCATAGCGATGAAAGGCGGGCCGGAACATCATGAACGGCTTGCCTTCCCGCTGGAGGAGGCGCGCGAAATTCGCTGATTCCTTCATTGTTTCACGCTGCGTCAGATCGATGAGGATGGAGGAAACGGCATCGGTCTGGCCGCCGAGATTGACGCCATTGAGGACATCCGCCCTGTTCTCCCGCGCCGCCAGCCGCGCCGCTTCCCGGTCGGATGCGACTTCCGACAAGGTGTAGATCGTTGCCCCGCGCGCGTCATGATTGTCCGCCGAATCGGCATGGACGGAAATGAAGAGGTCCGCGTTCATCTTCCGCGCGATGCCATAGCGTTCCTGCAGCACCAGAAAGCGATCATCATCGCGGGTCAGCGCCACCCGGACGCGGCCCGACTTCACCAGCTGATCCCGGATAGCCTGCGCGATGGCGAGCGTCAGGTCCTTCTCCCTCTCCCCCGTCTCGCCATTGATCGCGCCCGGATCATGGCCGCCATGCCCTGCATCGATGACGATCAGGGGACGGGAAGCGTCGGCCGACCCCTCCACCTTCGGCAGCGAGATGCCACGCGCCACGGGCGGGATCGGCACGGTGATGCTGTGCCACCGCCTGGCAGGACGCGGCGCCATGGACGCTGGCGGGGCGAAGCTGATGTGCCCAGCGCCGGAAGGGCCGGTCAGGAAAGCAGCTGCCAGGGCGAGCGCGTGAAGCATGGCGCGCTTTTGCATCGTGCCGCGCCATGCCGTCCAGTCCATTTCCGCAGCTACGCCTCGCCGCGATATTTACCTTTGCTTCACCATGTTCAGCGACATTAAGGGAAGAATGGCGGCAATCATCATGGACGAAACAATTTCGCCCGGGACATTGCTAGGTTGCCCTTAGGCTGCTACCCATTCACATTCCTGAAAGAAACGCCCACATTAGGCCCGTTTCTTCATCGGGAACATTCACGGCAGCATCGGCGGGCGCTCAAGCGCTTGGACGCCGATGCGACGAAGAGGTTGACGCTGCATGAGGCATGATTTCCGTTCCACGCTGAGCCCATTGATGGGCGATGCGGCGTGGACGGAGCGGACCGGCACTTTGCCCGGCCCTGCCGATGCAGCAGAAGCGCAGTTTTTCCTGTCAAACCGGACGATAGCAACACCCGCGCCGCTGGCGGCGCGACTGCACTCGTCCCCCCACTATCGCGTGGCAGCCCGGCCCAGTGCCGCTGGCCGCCTTCGCCGGAGAATAATGAATGACAATGCGTATGCTGATCGATGCGCGCCACCGGGAAGAGACCCGGGTCGCGGTCGTCAAAGGTAACCGGATCGAGGAATTCGACTTCGAATCGGCCGAGCACAAGCAGCTCAAAGGCAATATCTACCTTGCCAAGGTCACCCGCGTAGAACCTTCGCTGCAGGCGGCGTTTGTCGATTATGGCGGCAACCGCCATGGCTTCCTCGCCTTCAGCGAAATCCATCCCGACTATTACCAGATCCCGCGCGAAGACCGCGAGGCGCTGCTGCGTGAAGAGCGCGAGCATGCCGAGGAAGAGGCTGCGTTGCGCGCCGATTTCGAGGATGACGAGGATCATCACGACGACGGGTTGGAAGTCGTCGAAGCCACGCATCATGAAGATGACGAGGGCGAGCATGCCGAGGGTGCTGAAGGCGCCGAGGGCAACGGCAACAGGCGCGGCCGTCGCAAGCGTGGCGGGGATGAAGCCGCCGACGAACTGCGCCGCAAGCGCATGGCGCTGCGCCGCCGCTACAAGATTCAGGACGTCATCAAGCGCCGTCAGGTGCTGCTCGTCCAGGTCGTCAAGGAAGAGCGCGGCAACAAGGGCGCGGCGCTGACCACCTATTTGTCGCTCGCCGGTCGCTATTGCGTGCTGATGCCGAACACCAGCCATGGCGGCGGCATTTCGCGCAAGATTTCGAACGCTGCCGATCGCAAGCGCTTAAAGACAATCATCGCGGAAATGAACCTGCCCTCCACCATGGGCTGCATCGTCCGCACCGCCGGGCTCCAGCGCACCAAGCCGGAGATCAAGCGCGACTTCGACTATCTCGCCCGCCTGTGGGACGAGATCCGCGAAAAGACGCTGAAATCCGAAGCGCCCGCGCTGATCCATAATGACAGCGACCTCATCAAGCGCGCGATCCGCGATATCTACAACAAGGATATCGAAGAGGTCATCGTCGAGGGCGAATATGGCTACAAGGCCGCCAAGGACTTCATGCGGCTGCTGATGCCCAGCCATGCGCGGCGGGTGCAGCAATATGCCGACGCGGTGTCGCTGTTCCAGCGCGCGGGCGTCGAGGATCAGCTCGCGGCGATGTACAATCCCGTGGTGCAGCTGAAATCCGGTGGCTACCTCGTCATCAACCCGACCGAAGCGCTGGTGTCGATCGACATCAACTCGGGCCGTTCGACGCGTGAGCATGGCATCGAGCAGACCGCCGTCGCCACCAACCTGGAAGCCGCCCGCGAAATCGCCCGCCAGCTCCGCCTGCGCGACATGGCGGGCCTGGTCGTCATCGACTTCATCGACATGGAGATGAACTCCAACATCCGTAAGGTCGAGAAGGCGATGAAGGAGGCGCTGAAGGACGATCGCGCCCGTATTCAGGTCGGCCGTATTTCGGGCTTTGGCCTGATGGAAATGAGCCGCCAGCGCCTGCGCACCGGCGTGCTGGAAGCGTCGACCCGTCAGTGCCCGCATTGCGAAGGCACGGGTCTCGTCCGCACGGCTTCGTCGGCGGGCCTTTCCGCGCTGCGCATGCTGGAAGAGGAAGCGGCGCGTGGTCGCGGCAACCTCGTCACGCTGCGCGCGAGCCAGGAAGCGGCCTTCTACGTCCTCAACAACAAGCGCCGCGAGCTCGATGAGATCGAGCAGCGCTATGGCGTCACCATCGCGATCCTGCCCGACGGCGAAGTCGAAGGCGCGCGCATGTCGGTGGAAGCCAGCGGCCCGCGTCCGGAACGGGTGGTGAGCTATGCTCCGCTCGTCGAGGAAGAGGATGACCTCGATATTGTCGAGGAATTGGAAGACGAGGAAATCGAGGAAGTCGAGGCCGCTGAACGCGAAGAGCGTGGCGACCGGGGTGAGGATCGCGATGGCGGACGCCGTCGTCGTCGCCGCCGCCGTCGCCGGGGTGGCCAACGCGACGATCACCATGGCGAGGGTCAGGCAGATGCTGCCGCCGCTTCCGCCGAAGAGGCTGACGAGGACGCTGAAGTCGCTGGCGAAGGGGCTGAAGAACAGCCCGCCGAAGCCGAGCGCGAGGGCGAAGAGTCCGGCCGCCGTCGTGGACGTCGTGGCCGCCGGGGTGGACGCCGCCGCCGTGAGGGCGAAGCGGGCGCAGAGGAAGCCGTCAGCGAAGGCGCCGAAACTGCCGAGCCCAGCGAGGAACCGGCCGAGGCTGGACCTGTAGCCGAAGTCGTAGCGGAAGCCGCACCGGAAGCAACGGCCGAGGAAGAGACGCCCAAGACGCGCCGCCGTCCTCGCGCTCGCAAGGCGAAGGAAGCCGAAGCAGCGCCTGCAGAAGCCCCGGCCGAAGCAGTCGAAGCGCCTGCCGAAGCAGCCGCCGAGGAAGCGCCTGCCAAGCCCAAGCGCACCCGCCGCAAGAAGGTAGAGGCGGCGCCTGAGGCGGCTGCCGAAGCGCAGCCTGCCCCGGAACCGGAGGCCGAAGCTCCTGCCAAGCCCAAGCGCACACGCCGCAAGAAGGTGGAGGCCGTCGCCCAGGAAGCCGTGGAGACGCCCTCCATTGCCGGGACCGATGCGCCCGAAGGTGAAGCAGCACCGGCCAATGCGAATGAAAACGCAGTCGCCGCCGTCGATGGAGACGAGGCTGCCGATACGCAGGGTGACGCAGACAGCGCACCGCGCCGTGGCTGGTGGCAGCGCACCTTCGGTCAGTAAGTAAGGACGTCCGCCTGATGAGCAACGCCGCCGCCCTCCCGGCTTTCCGGAAAGGCGGCGGCGTTCTCGCTTCAGGCGGAGTTCATGGCACTACTGGCAGGGGCGCGGACATGCTGCCTTCATCCCTGCTCCATGGTGATCGGCCATGATGCGCCGCTGGCTGCGCGCTGCTGCGATCACGGTTGCAGCGGTGGCTCTGGTCGCCCAGCCCGTAATGGCGCAGCAGATATTGCGCGACGCCGAAACCGAAGCCTTCATGGCCGACATGTCCGGGCCGCTGGTCAGCGCTGCGGGCATGGAGCCGCGCAATGTGCAGGTGCTGGTCCTCAACGATCCGGAAATCAACGCCTTCGTCGCGGGCGGCCAATATGTGTGGGTTCATAGCGGATTGATCGCGGCGGCCGACAATGTGAACCAGTTGCAGGGCGTGGTCGCACACGAACTCGGCCATATCGAGGGCGGCCACATCATCCGCTCGTCGGAAGGCATGAAGGCGGCGACGGGCATCACCCTGCTCAGCCTCGTCCTGGGCGCTGCTGCGATCGCGGCGGGCGGCGCGGAAGCGGGCATGGGCATTTTGGGCATGGGCCAGCAGGCGGCGATGGGCAAATTCCTTGCCTTTTCCCGTGCGCAGGAAAGCTCGGCCGACCTGGCAGGCGCGCGCTATCTGAGCAAGGCGGGCCTGTCGGGCAAGGGGAGCCTGGAATTCTTCAAGAAGCTGCAGAACCAGGAATATCGCCTCGCGATCCCGCAGGAGGACAGCTATGGGCGCACCCACCCGCTGTCGGGCGAGCGCATCAATGTCCTGCGGGAAGTCTATACGGTCGATCCCGCCTGGGACACGCCGATCGAGCCGAAGCTCGAAGCCCGGTTCGAGCGGATCAAGGCCAAGCTGGTCGGCTTCGTGTCCGAACCGACGCAGACGCTGATCAAATATCCCGAGAGCGATCAGTCTCTCCCGGCGCATTATGCGCGCGCCTATGCCTGGCATAAGAGCGCTTATCCCGACAAGGCGATTGCAGAGGTCAACGCCCTGCTGGCGGCCCAGCCGCATGACCCCTATTTCCTGGAGTTGAAGGGTCAGGTGCTGCTGGAAAGCGGCAAGCCCGCCGACGCTATCCCTCCGTTGCGCGAAGCGGTGCAGCTGACGCAGCAGCCGTTGATCGCGACGATGCTGGGTCATGCTCTGATCGCGACGGAGGATGACAGGAACTTCGCCGAAGCCGAACAGGTGCTGCGCACCGCCGTCGCGCGCGATCGGGAAAATCCCTTCGCCTGGTATCAGCTTGGGGTCGTCTATGAACGGCGGGGCGACACGCCGCGCGCCGCGCTCGCCACCGCGGAACGCTATGCGCTGATGGGCCAGGACCAGATGGCGCTGCGCAGCGCGGACGCGGCGATGCAAGCGTTGAAGCCTGGCACGGTTGACTATCTGCGGGCGCAGGATATCGCCATGGTTTCACGCGCGGCCATCGAGCAGAAGCGAAAGAAGAAATGACCGAAACCTCTCGGCCCGGTTTTCGCGCCGCCCTTTCCAACAGGACTATCCAGATGACGATTGGCGCCCTCGCCTTCATCGCCGCCACGGCCGCAGGCGCGGCCTTGGGCATGCAGAGTACAGGCGGCCTTGCTGCTGGCGACAAGGCTGCGATCGAGAAGATCGTGCGCGACTATATATTGGAGCATCCCGAGATCATTCCCGAAGCAGTCGAGCGGCTGCAGGCAAAGCGGGTGGCCGACAGCATCGGCGAGAGTCGCAAGGCGATCGAAACGCCCTATGCCGGTGCCTGGGAAGGCGCGGCCAATGGCGACGTCACGCTGGTCGAATTTTTCGACTATGCTTGCGGATATTGCCGCGCGTCCCTGGCTGACCTCGCCAAGCTGGTCGGCGAGGACAAGGGGTTGAAGGTCGTTTATCGCGAGCTGCCGATCCTGTCGGACGAGAGCACGGACGCGGCGAAGGTGTCGCTGCTGGCGGCGGAAAAAGGCCAATATATGCCGTTCCACCGCGCGCTTTATGCAAGCGGGAAGGTGACGCGGGACACCGTACTGGCCGCTGCCGCCAAGGTGGGCATCGATGCCAAGGCGGCCGAGGCGGCGATCGCCAGCAGCAAATATGATGCGGAGATCCAGTCGAACATCGCGCTGGCGCAAAAGCTGCGCGCGACCGGTACGCCGACCTTCGTGGTGGGCGATCAGGTGTTGAACGGCGCGGTGGGACATGATGCGTTGAAGCAGGCGATAGCGGCGAAGCGGGCGAAGTAGGGGACGACCTGCTCCTCCTCCCTCTCCCCTTCAGGGGTCGATGAGAGGCACGTGACTCTGGCCGAGGTGGCGAGCGTAGCTAAGGCGGGAGAGGGGAACGCACAGCACATCCGTTGCTCCCCTCTCCCTAGCCCTCTCCCCTGAAGGGGAGAGGGAATATGTTGAGCATATCCCCCCTCCTCCGCCATTGACTCATCCACCGCTTTTGCCTATCGGACGCCCCCTGACATGCGGCCGCCCAACGGCGGCCCTTTTTTGTCACGCCCGATTTTGACGTTTTGCTTTGAGGAATGAACGATGAAGCGCACCTATCAGCCGAGCAATCTGGTTCGGAAGCGCCGTCACGGTTTCCGCGCCCGCATGGCGACCCCCGGCGGCCGCAACGTGCTGCGCGCCCGTCGCGCCCGCGGCCGCAAGAGCCTGAGCGCCTGAACGACGCGCCGCCGGATCGCGCGCCAGCCATCATGCGGCGGCGCGCTGATTTCCTGGCGGCGAATCGTGGGCGGCGCGCGCCGATGCCGGGCTTTGTCCTGCTGGTGCGCGAACGGGCCGATGGCGATCCGGCGATGCGTATCGGCATCACGGTAACGAAAAAGATTGGCGGCGCTGTCATCCGCAACAGGATGAAGCGCCGTTTTCGCGTTCTGGCGCGCGAGCTGCTGCCGGTCCATGGCGTGGCTGGAGCTGATCATGTGCTGATCGGCCGATCCGAAGGGATTGAGCGCGACTTTGCACTGCTCCGGGCAGAGATGACAAAGGCGCTGGGCAAGGTGATGACGCGTCCTGTCGGCGAAAAGCCGCGACGCAGCTCTTCAAGCCAAGGCAAGGCGAGGGCTTCGACAAGCTCAGCCCGAACGGAGGAGGGGTAATCGCGCCATGATTGCCCGCCTCCTCATCCTCATCGCGCGCTTCTGGCAGATCGGCCCATCGCGCATATTGCCTCCCAGCTGCCGCTACGCACCCTCCTGCTCGCAATATGCCATAGAGGCGGTCCGCAAATATGGTGCGGTGAAGGGTAGCTGGCTCGCCACGAAGCGGCTAATGCGATGCCAC
Source organism: uncultured Novosphingobium sp. (assembly GCA_946886075.1). Next base: position 65,605 of record CAMPHR010000004.1, read on the forward strand.
CCTTGGGGCGGTTCGGGCTACGACCCGGTGCCCTGACACAAGATTTTCACTAAAAGACGGCGGAGCCGACAAGCGTGGACGACAAGAAGAATATTGTTCTGGCGGTGCTGCTGACCGCGGCGATCCTGTTCGGCTGGCCCTATATCGCCAAGCATTTCTTTCCCGCTGCCAATCCGCCCGCGACCAAGATCGAAGGCGGCAAGACGACGCCGGTGCCGCAGGGATCGAGCCCGGTCGCCAGCAGCCCCGCCGCGATTCGCGATCGCGCGCTGGTGCTGAAGGAAAGCCCGCGCGTCGCCATCCGCACGCCCAAGCTGACCGGCTCGATCAATCTGAAGGGCGCGCGCATCGATGACATCGTGCTGCCCACCTATGGCGAGACGATCGCGAAGAACTCGCCCGCGATCCGGCTGTACAGCCCGTCGGGCACCAACGATGCCTTTTTTGCGGGCTTCGGCTGGCAGGGTGAAGGGCTGAAGGCGCCTGACGCGAACACTGTCTGGACCGCCGATGGCAAGGAACTGACGCCGACCAGCCCCGTGATTTTGCGGTGGGACAATGGCGCGGGCCAGAATTTTGAAATCCGCCTGTCGGTCGACGAAAACTACATGATCACGGCGCAGCAGAAGGTTGCGAACAGCGGCACCGGCGCTGTGGGCGTAAAGCCTTTCGGCTATATCAGCCGTACCGGCATCCCCAAGGATCCCGACACCTGGACCATCCACATCGGTCCCATGGGCGTGTTCAACGGCGCGGCCAATTATGACGTGAACTACAAGGATCTGGACAAGGGCCCCTCCTCCCAGAGCTTCCAGTCGACCGGCGGCTGGCTTGGCTTCACCGACAAATACTGGCTGTCCGCGATGGTGCCGGACCAGAAGGCCGCTTTTGAAGGCCAGTTCCGCAAGGGTGCGGGCACGCAATATCAGGCCGATTACAGCCTCGCCCCGACCATGCTGGCGCCCGGCAAGGCGGTGACGCAGACGGCGCGCCTGTTCGTGGGCGCAAAGGAAGTGAAGACGCTGGAGGCCTATCAGGACGCGGGCATCCCGCTGTTCGACCGGGCAATCGACTGGGGCTGGTTCTACTGGTTCGAAAAGCCGATCTTCGCCCTGCTGCACTGGCTGTTCGAACATATCGGCAATTTCGGCGTCGCCATCATCTGCCTGACCTTCGTGGTTCGCGCCCTCATGTTCCCGGTCGCCCAGCGCCAGTTCGCCAGCATGGCGGCGATGCGCGCCGTGCAGCCCAAGATGAAGACGCTGCAGGAGAAATATAAGGACGACAAGCCCAAGCTCCAGCAGGAGATGATGGAGCTCTACAAGCGCGAGAAGGTGAACCCGCTCGCAGGCTGCCTGCCCATCTTCATCCAGATCCCGATCTTCTTCGCGCTGTACAAGGTGTTGCAGCTGACGATCGAAATGCGTCACCAGCCTTTTGTGCTGTGGATCAAGGATCTGTCCGCGCCCGATCCGCTGCATATCCTCAACCTGTTCGGCCTGCTGCCCTTCACCCCGCCATCCTTCCTGGCAATCGGCGTGCTGGCGTTGCTGCTGGGCATTTCCATGTGGCTGCAGTTCAAGCTCAATCCGGCCCAGATGGACCCGATGCAGCAGCAGATCTTTTCGATCATGCCCTGGATGATGATGTTCATCATGGCACCGTTCGCAGCGGGCCTGCTGGTCTACTGGATCACCAACAACTGCCTGTCGATGCTGCAGCAATGGTGGCTCTACAAGCGCCACCCTGCGCTGAGCGCGGCCCCGGCGAAATAAGGCTGATATCCAGGTGACCGAGCAGGAACAGGCAGAACTGATCGAGGAAGCGCGCAAGGTCTTTGCCGGGCCGATCGCTTTCCTGAAGTCGGCGCCGGACCTCAAATTCCTGCCCGACATGTCGGTGAATGAGGTTGCCTTCGCGGGGCGTTCGAATGTCGGCAAATCGTCGCTGCTGAATGCGCTTACGGGTCGGAACAGCCTGGCTCGCACGTCCAACACGCCCGGACGGACGCAGGAGCTCAACTTTTTCGACGTAGGTGATCCGCTGCGTTTCCGCCTGGTCGACATGCCCGGCTACGGCTATGCCCGCGCGCCCAAGGACATGGTGCGCAAATGGCGGTTCCTGGTGAACGACTATCTGCGCGGACGGGCGAAGCTGAAACGCGCGCTGGTGCTGATCGACAGCCGCCATGGCATCAAGGATGTCGATAATGACATTCTCGACATGCTGGACGCGGCGGCCGTCAGCTACCGCATTGTCCTGACCAAGGCGGACAAGGTGAAGGCCAGCCACTTGGCCGAGGTCGTCCAGGCTACGGGCGACGCGATCCGGAAGCGCCCCGCCGCGCATCCGGACATCATCCCGACGTCCAGTGAGAAGGGCATGGGCATAGCCGAGCTGCGAGCAGCCGTGCTGGAGAGCGTCGCCGAAGGTTGAGGCGTCGTCAGCCCTTCTGTCGGCCACACCTACCAACATCGTTCGCCCTGAGCTTCGACAAGCTCAGCCCGAACGGGTTGCGTGCTTTAGGCAATCTGCTCCGGCGTCAAAACAACTCATATTGCCCGTCGCCCTTGAGCGTCCATGTGCCGAGAATATCGTGCCGGGTGCGGCCGACATGACTGCACACCAGAACGAACTGATCGAGCGACCAGAGAAAGCCTTCGATATTCTGCTGTGAAGGCGGCCCATCCCTGTAAAACAGCGTCTGATGCGGACTGAAGCTCCAGCCCGGGCGCAAGGCTATCCCTGCCCTCCACATCGCGTCGGCGATCGAGCGCTGCAAATCGTTGAGCAGCGGTACGGACCGCGATGGGCGCAGCGCAGCCGACCGGTTGCTGAAGCTCAATTTGTCGAGCCGCATGTCGAAGGGTTCTGCTTCGATGCTCGTCCCCGCCCGCAGCAGCGCCTTGATCACCGCATAGGGATATTCGACATAATCGGCCGTCACGGCGAGCGTGACATGCTGATGATCCAGGCGGATGCGGCGTTCACCGCCGCCCAGGGACTCCGCAAGATGATCGGTTTGCCGCGCCACCGTCACCGACGGCTTCAGCGCGAAGAAGAGGCGATACAAGGTGTCGGCGCGCATGTCGTGGCGCATGGCTGATCCTTTCCGATTCGTGTGTTCGCTATATGTTCTTATGCTCCTGATGACGAGTCCGGAGCTTATCGACGCGCCGCACGTTGGGATGATCTCGTCGAAGGAGTGCGCCCCATGGTTCAATTCACGCTGCCGCAGCTGGCAAAGAAGATGAAGGATATCGATTTCACCATGCTCTCCACCCGCGCTGAAGGCGGGCAGATCGCCGCGCGGCCGATGAGCAACAATCGTGACGTCGATTATGATGGCGACAGCTATTATTTCACCACCAGCGATACAGTCATGGTTAGCGATATTGAGCGCGATCCGAAGGTCGGGCTATCCCTTCAAGGGTCCGCCGGGTTGCTGAAGCAGCGCCCTTTCTTCGCCGCCATAGAGGGCCGCGCCGACCTTATTCGTGACAAGGGTCAGTTTCAGGCGCATTGGAACAGCGATCTTGATCGCTGGTTCGAACAGGGCATCGACACGCCGGGCCTGGTGATGATCAAGGTTCATGCCGAGCGGGCGCATTATTGGGATGGTGAGGATGAGGGGGAGGTCACGCTCTGACCTAAGCGAAGCGCGGGCCAGTGGGGATCAGGCAAGGGCAGCTTTACGCTGGCTGCTCTCCGCATTCTACCTGATCGCCGGGATCGCCCACCTGTTCAGGCCAAGTGGCTTCATCGCCATCACCCCGCACTGGGTGCCATATCCGGCCGACATCATCGCGGTGACCGGACTGGCAGAAATCGCAGGCGCGCTAGGATTGCACATCCCACGATTGCGCAGAGCCGCCGGGATCGGCCTTGCCCTTTATGCGCTGTGCGTATGGCCGGCCAATCTGAACCACGCGGTAAACGACATTCCCTTGGGCGGCGTGCATCTTGGCTGGTGGTATCATGGACCCCGCCTGCTGTTGCAGCCGGTCATCATATGGTGGGCCTTATGGGCGAGCGGCGCAATCGAATGGCCGTTCGATCGGAAAGCTGCACATCGCCAACATCCGTGATTGTCTTTGAAGGGCGCGGGCCTACTGTGGCGGCGACATCCGACACACACTGATTGAGAGAGCGATGACCCGGCACATCCCATGGATCCTGATGGCCATAGTCGGAGCCATTGCGCTGTCGGTCGTTGCGGTGTCGCGGGGAGAGACGGTCAACGCGCTGTGGATCGTCGTGGCCGCGGTCAGCAGCTTCCTGGTCGCCTATCGCTATTATGCGCTGTACATTGCGCGAGCGGTGATGCGGCTCGATCCTGCGCGGCCGACCCCGGCCGTGAGGCGGGCGGACGGGCTGGATTATGTCGCGACGGACCGGGTGGTGCTGTTCGGGCATCATTTCGCAGCGATCGCGGGCGCTGGCCCCCTGGTCGGACCCGTGCTGGCGGCGCAGATGGGCTATCTGCCCGGCACGCTCTGGATCATCGTGGGCGTGGTGCTGGCGGGCGCGGTGCAGGACTTCATGGTCCTCTTCATTTCCATGCGCCGCGACGGGCGATCGCTGGGCGAGCTGATCCGCATGGAGATGGGCCAGGCCGCCGGGACCATCGCGCTGTTCGGCGCCTTCATGATCATGGTGATCATCCTTGCCGTGCTCGCCCTGATCGTGGTGAAGGCGCTGGCGGAAAGTCCGTGGGGCATGTTTACCGTGGCGGCGACCGTGCCGCTCGCCCTGTTCATGGGCGCCTATACGCGCTGGATCAGGCCGGGGCGCATTGGCGAAGTGTCGCTGATCGGCCTGATCGGGCTGCTGGCGGCGATCATCTACGGCCAATCGATCGCGGAGTCGCCGCTGTGGGGGCCGGTCTTCACCTTCACGCCGGTGCAATTATGCTGGATCCTGATCGGCTATGGCGCGGTCGCATCCGTGCTGCCGGTGTGGCTGCTGCTGGCGCCGCGCGATTATCTGTCGACCTTCCTCAAGATCGGGGCGATCGCTGCGCTGGCCATCGGCATCGTCATCATGGCGCCGCCGCTCAAGATGCACGCCGTCACGCAATTCGTGGACGGCAACGGGCCGGTCTGGTCGGGCGGGCTCTTCCCCTTCCTGTTCATCACGATCGCCTGTGGCGCGGTGTCGGGCTTCCACGCGCTGATCGCCAGCGGGACGACCCCCAAGCTGATCGCGACGGAGAGCGACGCGCCGCTGATCGGCTATGGCGCGATGCTGATGGAAGCATTCGTGGCGATCATGGCGCTGGTCGGGGCGTCGATCCTCGATCCCGGCATCTATTTCACGATGAACAGCCCGGCAGCGGTGATCGGCACCGACGCCGGCAGCGCATCGGCGGCGGTGACGGCGATGGGCTTTCCAATCACGTCCGACCTTATCACCCAGACAGCCAAGGATGTCGGCGAACATAGCATCATATCCCGCGCAGGCGGCGCGCCGACGCTGGCAATCGCGATGGCGGAAATCTTTTCCCATGTGATTGGCGGGCCCGCGATGAAGGCCTTCTGGTATCATTTCGCGATATTGTTCGAAGCGCTGTTCATCCTGACTGCGGTTGATGCAGGGACGCGGGCGGGGCGCTTCATGCTGCAGGACCTGATCGGGCTTGCGGTGCCGCGCTTCAAGGAGAGTTCGGGCATCGGGCCCGGACTGATCGCGACAGCCCTGACCGTCGCGGCGTGGGGCTTCTTCCTCTATCAGGGCGTCACCGATCCGCTGGGCGGCGTGAACACATTGTGGCCGGTGTTTGGCATTTCCAACCAGATGCTCGCGGCCATCGCGCTGATGCTGGCGACGGCAGTGCTGTTCCGGATGAAGCGCGACCGCTACGCCTGGGTGACGATGATCCCGGCGGCGTGGCTGCTGGTCTGCACCTTGTCGGCGGGGCTGCTGAAGCTGTTTTCGGCGGACGCGAAGGTCGGCTTCCTGGCGCATGCGGCGAAGTTTTCGGCGGCGGCGGACGAGGGCAAGCTCCTGAGCCCAGCCAAGTCGATGGCGGAGATGCGGCAGATCATCTTCAACGATCGGGTGGATGCGGCGTTGGTTGGGATTTTCCTGCTGGTGGTGCTGTCGCTGCTCGTCTTCACCATCCGCACCTGCGTCGCCGCGCGGCGGATGGATGCTCCGACCGCGCGCGAAACCCCTGCGTCTCTGGTGCCAGCGGAATGACCGGCCTGCTAGACAAGATCCGGCAGACGGCGCTGATGATGATCGGCATCCCCGACTATTACGGCTATGTCGGCCATATGCACGCGCATCATCCCGGCGCGCCGGTCATGACCCGCACGCAGTTTTTCCGCGAACGGCAGGAGGCGCGCTATGGCGGGAAGAATGGCGGTAAATGCTGCTGATAGCGCCGGTCAGCGGCGCGCGTTGAATCCCGCGATCATCCCGGCGGCAATCGACAGGGCGATCTCCGCCGCGCCCACCGCACCAATGTCGAGCCCGGCCGGACCGTCGATCCGCCCCAGCTGCTCTGCGGAAAAACCCATGGCGGAAAGACGCTCTAGCCGCGCGGCATGGCTTTTGCGCGATCCAAGCGCGGCGACATAGCCGGTCGGTGCGCGCAACGCCTCGGCCAGTGCCGGATCGTCGATCTTGATGTCGTGGCTGAGCGTCACGATTGCGGTCGCCTCACCCGGCCTGCGAGCGGCGATTGCTTCGTCGGGCCAGCGATCGTCCAGCTCGACGCCTGGAAAACGCTCCTCCGTCAGGAAGCGCCCGCGCGGGTCGATCACGACCGGCCTTACGCCCATGGCCTGCGCGAGCGCGCACAGGGACTGAGCGATCTGCACCGCGCCTACGATCAGCAACTGGCGCGGGGGATCATAGCGGTTCTGGAATTGGCCATCGACCGCTCCCTCCCGGGTGATACCCGTGCCAAGGTCAGTGGACAGGGTGAGCGCCCGCCCCCCATCGCGCGCCTGTGCGATACGGTCGAACAGCGCCGGGACGAAGGCTCCCTCCTCCACAGGCTGCACCATCACGCTGATCTCGCCACCGCATGGTAGACCCACGGCCCATGCGTCGCCATCGGCAACGCCATAGCGTTCGACATGCGCGGCCCGCCCGGCAATGACCTGCTCCGCCCGCTGCAAGACATCAGCTTCGACACAGCCGCCGGAGATGCTGCCTTCAAAGCGGCCGTCGCGATGGACGATCATGTGACTGCCGCGTGGCCGGGGCGCAGATCCCCATGTCGAGACGACCGTCGCCAGCGCCATCGGTTGCCCGCGCCATTCGATCGCCTTGCGGATCACCGCGTCATTGTCGTTCAACCACAGCCTCCTTGCGTCGTCCGCACATAGGAAGCCTCCGCCGTCGCGCCAAGCTAAACGAGCCGCCTTCCGGTCCAGACGACCCTGCCGACAATCGCCACCAGTGTAGGGTCGATGTCCACCCAATCGGGATAATGGGCATTGTCGCTGAGCACGCTGAACACGCCCCGGCGCGGTCCCATCGCAATCCGCTTCACCATCAGCACGCCGTCCAGTCGCAACACATAAACGCCATCGCGCAGTCGCATCGCGTCATCATCATGATCGACCATGATCTCATCGCCATCATTGAGCGTGGGCGCCATCGATTCGCCGTCCACGCGGATGATGGAGACTCGCTGCGGCCGCACACCAAGATGGCGCAGCCAGTTGGCGTCGAACGCCATGACGCCAGCAGCCCGCTCATCCTCATCCAGCGAACCCGGCCCAGCCGAAGCGCCAAGAGACAGGCGGGGCACGGGAACAACGGCAGGCAGCGGCCGGGACTTTTTCTCCACCGCCCCCTGCCGAACCGGCCCGCCGAGCATATCCTCCGATACGCCGAAATAGCGAGCCAGCACGCGCCGGTCCTCCTCATCCAGCTTCCGGGGCGTGCCGCGCTTGATGAACTGCTGCACATAGGCGGGGTTACGCTTCAGCAGACGGGACAGGTCGGCATAATTTTCCCCGCGCTCGGCAATGAGCCGCTCCAGCACAATCCGGGGATCTTCTCCATTACCGACCATGTTTCATCCATAATGATAGGATTTTTCCTAGACAAGTAGGAAATAGGGGGAGAAATAGGAAAACACTTAAGGATTCGCAGGGGGCGAATCGCACTGATGAGGGAGACTGGGCAGCATGTTGATTCGCGCCGTAGAGAAGTTCCTGCGGGACAACGGCATTCCGGCAACACGCTTCGGGCGGGAAAGCGTTCGCGATCCCCGTCTGGTATTCGACCTGAGACAAGGCCGCGAACCAGGGGAACGGATCAGGAGACGTGTAGAACATTTCATGAACACATATCGCAGGAGCGCGGGTCAATGACAAGTATCGATCATCTCCGCCACGGCCGCAATCTGGTCGAAAATGAACAAAGGCGCGGCAATGGCGCGGACCCACTGCCCCGGCTGCTCTCTCAACTCATCAAACGCGCAGGCGATCCCGCAACCATCGAACGGGCGACCAGCCGCCCCTGGGCCAGCGCCTTGTTCCAGGGCCGGCGGCACGTCATCGCGATGAAGATAGCAGGGGTGGACGCCAAGGAACGACGCCAGCGCTTTGCTGCAGGACTGGAGGATGCCGAATGGATCTTGCCCAAGCACTTCGTCGCCGACATCATAATCGACGGCGGCCGGTCGGCCCCGGACCATGAATGGGTGGAAATTTCCGCGCTCACCATCGAGGATTGGTGAGCGGCAGAATTCAGCGCGTGCGGTCTGCCATCGCCCTTAAGGTACCAAGCGCCGCGCGCAGCGCCTGATCAACGTCATCTTCCACATGATCGCGCACCGGGACGCGCTGTTCGATCGGCATGTCGGCAATAACGCTGCCCTCGCCAGCCGTCCTGCTGCTGCGCACGCGGTCTGCCAGTCCCTTCTCGAACCGGGCCGTCAATTCGGCGAGCGAAGGCGTTGCCGAAGATGAAGGCTGGTGCGGCGCCGTCGCTGCGAGGGCGGGCGGCGCAACATTCTCAAATTCAGCCTCGATCGGCGCGTAGACGTCTTCGACATCTTCCGATGTTGCTATGCCGGGGAGGATGGTCGCCTGCTCTTCTTGCTGCGGTACATCCGTCTGTTCGCCGCGCGCGGGCGCTATCCGGGGAAAAATCTCCAGCCCGCCAAAGTCGCGGCTGGCAAAGATCGGCGTTCTTGCGGGCGCATCGGGATGCGCATCGGCGCGGCGCGCCAGCGGACGCGATATTCTGGAGGCTCCGGTGGCCCGGCCGCGAGACAGCCAGTTCAGCTTCGGCAATGCAAAACCCATAACACTCACTCCCGTGACGCTGCGGCAGCGTCGATCCTCTTTCATCGGCACTGGCGCAGCGCCCAAACATGTGCAGCCCATCGCCATCAGCGCCCCGAACCCGGCGAGCAGCAGCCGCGCCTTCAACCCCAGCGGCGGTGCGGCGGCAGGCAGCGCTTCGCTAAGCCCGCTCGACGCCACGATCGTCTCGATCAGCCCGGTCGGCATCGCGAGCAGGACCAAGCCCACCGCGATCCCTGCCAATATGGCGGGTGTCATCGCCCCCTGACGCCGAGCCGCTGCCATGTTCATGCGGCGGCGCGAACCTGCGCGGGCGCCTGCGACAACAACCGCTCATAGACCGGCTGATAGCGCAGAATATTTGACGACCAGTTACGCTCCCGCTCCACAAAAGCGCGGGCGACCGTCCGGCGTTCGTCCCAGAAAGTGCGATCGGCGAACATCTCCGCCAATGCGGCCGCGATCGCGGACGGATCGCCGGGCGTGAACAGGGTGCCGGTGACGCCATGCTCGATCAGCTCGCGATGGCCGCCGACATTGGATGCTGCCACCAGCCGCCCCTGCGCCATCGCCTCCAGCGGCTTGAGCGGAGTCACAAGATCGGTGAGCCGCATCGCCTTGCGCGGATAGGCAAGCACATCGACCTGCGCATAATAATCCTCGACCTGGTCATGGGGCACGCGCCCGGCGAAGACGATGTGGTCAGCAAAGGGCGAAGCCGTCGCCTGATCGCGCAGCGCCTGTTCACAGGGGCCGCCACCGACGAGCAGCAGCTTCACCTTCGGCCGTGCGCGCACCAGCCGGGGCATGGCGGCGATCAGGTCGTCCAGCCCTTCATAATCATAGAAGCTGCCGATGAAGCCGACGACGTCAGCCCCGTCCAGCCCTAACTTCGTGGTCAGCGACGGGTCGCGGGGCACCGGCGTTCCGAATTGCTCCATGTCCACGCCATTGGGCGACACGATGATCTTGGCGGGATCGATCCCCCGCGCGACCAGATCGCCGCGCAGACCTTCGCAGATGACGGCGATGGCATCAGCCGCGCGCACTGCATGCGTCTCCAGCTGGCGCGTCAGCCAATAGCGCGGGCTTCCTTCGGTGCCGGTGCCGTTGCCGACCGCGGCATCTTCCCAGAAGGCACGAATCTCGTAGATCATCGGAATGTCGTGCCGCTTCGCCGCGCGCTGCGCCGCCATGGCGTTCAGCACGGGCGAATGGGCGTGGATGACATCCGGTCGCCACTCACCGATCAGCGAATCGATCGCGTCCGCATGCGCCGAGATGTCGCGCCACTCGCGCAGCAAGGGATTGCCGGTCGCTGCCTTGCCCGGCGTGCGATGGAAATGAAGGCCGTCGACGACTTCTTCCGCAGGCCCCTTGGCGCCGTGGCGCAATCCGGTGATCCCGCGCACGTCCCACCCTTGCGCCATTTGCGCCCGCAGGATCGCACGCGTGCGGAAGGTGTAGCCGCTATGCATAGGCAGGCTGTGATCGAGCACATGGAGTATCCGAGTCATGACGCTGTTTGTGCCGGAAAAGGTTTAACGGCCCGTCAACTCTGCCGCGCTAGGGAAAGGCCGTGGCCATGGAAGAACCCTTCGCGCGATGATTGACGCCCTTTCCCTGCTGGTCAGCCATGGCGTGATCATGCTGGCCGCCTGGCGGTTGTTGTCCCGTCCCGACCTGGATGACGAGTCGCAGGCGGAGCAATCGCGCGATGCGTGACCTGTTCTTCCTCGCCTTTCTTGGCGCCTTCTTCCTGCTGGGGCTGCGTCGTCCATTTCTGCTGGTCACCGTCTACGCCTATATCGACATCGTCTCGCCCCAGCGGCTGTCCTATTTCCTGCTGAACCGCATCCCGATTTCCGCCATCGCCTTTGCCCTGGCGGTGGGCGCATGGCTGCTGGTGGACAAGAAGGCGGACTGCCGCTTTTCAATGCGCCAGCTGTTGCTGCTGATCCTGCTGGCCTGGTGCGGCTATACGACCGCGACGGCCGACTTCCCATTGAACGCGCATACCAAGTGGGAATGGGTGTGGAAGGCGATGATCTTCGCGATCTTCCTGCCGCTCACCTTGCGCACCCGGCTGCGGCTGGAGGCGCTGGCGCTGTTCATGGTGCTGTGCGCGAGCACGATCATCATCAATGGCGGCATGAAGACGGCGCTGTCGGGCGGCGGCTATGGCGTGCTCAACCTGATGGTCGACAATAATAGCGGCCTTTACGAAGGCAGCATCATCAGCTGCGTCGCAATCTCGCTCATTCCGCTGATCCTGTGGCTGGCCAAGCATGGGACGATCTTTCCGCCGGACTGGCGGGTGCGTGGCTTTGCCTATGCGCTATGCTTTGCCTGCCTGCTGATGCCGATCGGGACGGAAGCGCGCACCGGCCTTGTCTGCATCGTCATCCTGGCTGGCATGATGCTGATGCGCTCGAAGCGGCGCTTTATCTACGGACCGCTTATGGCCGTGGCAGCGCTCGCCGCCATCCCCTTCCTGCCCGCCAGCTTCACCCAGCGCATGTCCACCATCGAGAATCATCAGGGCGATGAGAGCGCCTCGACCCGCCTCGCCGTGTGGAAATGGACGCTGGACTATGTGAAGGAGCATCCCGGCGGCGGCGGCTTCGACAATTATCTGCAGAACAGCTTCACCTATTTCACGCAGGAACGGGTAATCGACAGCGGCGGATCGCGCATGGAGCGGCGGCTGGTCACTGACAAGGGCCGTGCCTATCATAGCGCCTATTTCGAGATGCTGGGCGAGCAGGGCTATTTCGGCTTTGCGCTCTGGCTGCTCATACACCTGATCTGCTTCATCCGGACCGAAGCCATCCGGCGGCGCTATCGCGGGCGCGATGGTCCGGGCGAGGCATGGATCGCGCCCTTCGCGGTCGCGCTTCAGCAGGGCCATGTCATCTACATGATCGGGTCGCTCTTCGTGGGCATCGCTTACCAACCCTTCATCTTCATGATGCTATCGCTGCAAATCGGGCTCGACACCTATCTTGCGCGCAAGCAGCGGCAGGCGGCGGGCCCGGCGATATTATTGCGGCCGTTAAAGCCGGTCACAGGGGGAGCATGATGAGCGGAGAACTCCGCATCCTTGGCGTAGCGCATGGCTTGCTGCTGGGCCTGGTCTTGGCCTCGCCCATGATCGGCAAGGCGTTCCTGCCATGGGGCGTCGAGGCATTATTCATCATCGCGGCGTTCCAGCTGCGCCTGGCCGACCGGCGCTGGGATACGCGCGCTGGCTTGCGCGGCTGGGTCAGCCATATCCGCATGGCGCCGGGGCGGCTGGTCCCTTGGGCGGCAACGGCCGTCGTGGCCATCATCGCCGGTCCGGAGCAGGCGGCGCTGGCCGGTTCGATATTAGCGGCGGTGCTGATCGCTGAGCTGCTCCTCTATCCCGCCGGTGCCTATCTGCTCGGCCGCCTGCCGCGTCCGGGGATTGCCCTTCTCATAGTCCTGCTGCTCGTCGGCTGCGGCCTTGCGGGACAGGGCCAGCCCGCCCGGCTCGCCATGGCCTTTGCGCTGGGGGTCAGCGGCTGTGTCTTCTGGCTGCGGGGCCCCGATGGGGAGGCGCATGCCACACTGATCGCGGCAATGGCAGCTTGCGGCGCCTTGGTCACGGCCCTGCTCATCCCCGCCACCACGATGATCGCGATGCCCGCCGCGCTATTGGCCGCGACCCTGACGCTTGCCCATCTGTCCGTCATCCGCCGTCATCCGGAACATTGGCGTTTGCGCAGCAGCGGGGCTTTCCGCTGGAAATTTGCGGGATCGCAGCCCCGCCGTTCCTGACCCACATGGGTTAGCGCCGGGAACGTAAGCACGGCAAGGCGGGTTAGAGGCTCTTGAGAAGGAGCCCATGCCGAAAAGCCTCGTCCACGCCAATGACAGCCATCCGGGAATTTCACGCCGCGCCTTGAAGCGGGGCTGGGCCTATTTCCTTCCCGACGGCACCCGGATCACTGACCGGGAAGAGATCGACAGGCTGAACGCCATTGGCATGCCGCCCGCCTATCGGGATTGCTGGTTTTGCCTCAAACCCCACGGCCATATCCAGGCCACCGGCTATGACGACCGGGGCCGCAAGCAATATCGCTATCATCCCGAGTTCCGCGCCGCACGCGAGGCGGAGAAATATGGCGGCTGCGCCTTGTTCGGGCGCGCGCTCCCCCGCCTGCGCGCACGGATAGAGGCGGACCTTTCGATCCGGGGCCTGCGCAAGGAACGGACATTGGCCGCCGTCGTCCGCCTGCTCGACCTTGCCAAGGTGCGCGTCGGCAATGAACAATATGCCGCCGCCAACAAGAGCTTCGGCGCAACCACCCTGCGCCGCCGCCATGTCGATCTTCAAGGTCAAAAGCTGCGCCTGCGTTTTCGCGCGAAATCGGGCAAGGAACATGATCTGACGATCAGCGACCGCCGACTGCTCCGCTTCGTCCGAGCGATCCAGGACCTGCCGGGGCAGCATCTCTTCCAATATCTCGATGAAGAGGGGGTCGCGCGGCCGATCACCTCCGGCGACGTCAACGCCTATATCGCAGAGGCCATGCGGCACGATTTCACGGCCAAGCATTTCCGCACCTGGGGCGCATCGACGGTCGCCTTCGAAGCGCTGGCCAGTGGCCCTGTGTCGCTTGCACAGATGGTCGCCCCGGTGGCCGAGGCCCTGGGCAATACCCCCGCCATCAGCCGCAAAAGCTATATCCATCCGGCGCTGATCGAATTGTGCAAGTCGGGACAGGATGAATGGCGCGCAGGGCTTCGCTTGCCGCGCAGTACGCGCTATCTCACCCGTTACGAACGCGGTTTGATCGCCTTTCTGGAAGAGAATGGGGCCAGCCCCTCGCTTCCGCTGGCGGCCTGACCGCTCTTCAATTTTCAGGGACCCTCATGGCTGCAAAGAAAGACCCTGCATTCACTGGTATCACCGTGCGCCCTCCGAGCCTTTCGGAAATGTGGGATGCCACGACGCATTGGTTCGCTGTCCACTCATTGCAGATCCTGATCGCGGTCGGCATCGGCATAGCCATTTATCTCGGCCTTGCCGCGCTGCGGGAGTTCGGCAAGCGGTTCAGGGGCAAGCCAGGCAGCACGCTTGGCGTCTCCAATGTCGTTGGCCGCGCCATCGCCCGGACCACCCATTTCTTCATGGCCCTTATCGCCGCGCGGCTGGTGGTGAGCTATGCCAATCCGCCGCTGATGGTGATGAAGACGGTCGGCTTCCTCTTCACCATAGCCGCCGTTTTCCAGGCCGCCATTTGGGCGCGCGAAATCATCCTGGGCCTCGTCGAACGCAAGACGGTTGGCGAAGACGCTCATGGCGAAACGCTAGCCAATGCGATGGGCCTGATCCGCGTGCTGGTGACCTTCGGCCTGTTCGCCATCGCCGCCGTGGTCGTGCTCGACAATCTGGGCGTCAACGTCACCGGCCTGGTCGCTGGCCTCGGCATCGGCGGCATCGCCATCGGCCTGGCGGCGCAGGGGATATTCTCGGACCTGTTCGCCGCCCTTTCGATCATCTTCGACAAGCCATTCCGCCGGGGCGAGGTGATCACCTATGACCAGACGACCGCGCGCGTGGAACGCATCGGCCTCAAGAGCACGCGCCTGCGCGCCATGTCGGGCGAGAAGAAGGTCATTTCCAACGCCAACCTGCTCCAGAAGGAGATCACCAGCTTGCAAACGCTGGAGCAGCGCCGGGTGACCTTTGCGCTCGGCATCATCTACCAGACGCCCGATGAGAAGGCCGATGCGATTCCGGCGCTGCTCGAGGACATAGTGACGGCCGAAGGCATGCACTTCGTCAATGCGGGCTTGGTGCGTTTCGGCGCGAGCTCGCTGGATTATGAACTCAATTTCGACGTGCCCTATCCGGACAAGCATGACTATTTCCAGTCGCGCCACCGCATCGGCCTCGCCATCTGGAAGCGTTTCAAGGCGGAGGGCATCGAATTTGCCTATCCCACCCAGACCAGCTTCACCGCCGCGCCGGACGGGCGGACGATCATGCCCTATCCCGATCCGATCCATATCGATCATGAAGGGGACGCGCGGCTCACCTGAACGGGTTTTCGATTCGCTTCATCCACCCCTCGCTTGCCTCGGCCCTGTCAGCGGGTCAGGCAGCGGCCATATCGATTGGGGATGTAAGATGATTGCACGCGTGACACTCGCCGCCGCCGCATTGGCCGGATCGCTCGCCCTCGCTCCCGCCGCCTATGCCGAGGGGCTGGGAGCCGAGGCCAATTACGGCCGGGCAAACGGCCATTGGGGCACGGAAATGGGCGCGGGCTATGCGCTGGACGTGGCGGGGTTCAGCCTGACGCCGGGCGCTGGCGTCTATCTGCGCGGTGGCGCGACGAAGCTTTACGGGCGGGTCGAGGCGACCTACAGCCTGCCCGCCTTCGCGACGATCGGCGCTGGCGTGCGCTTTAGCGGCGACAATGCCCGGCCCTACGCCACCATCGCGATGCCGATCCTTCCCAAGCTGCGGGTGAAGGGCAATGTCGGCCCCAAATATTATACAGCGGGCCTGACGCTCGGCTACTGACCCATGCCCCAAAGGCTTCCGGGTTGTAGCAGGCCATCCTGCAAGGACAGGCCGCCCTCCCGGTCCTTGGCCAGCAACAGCGCGCCGTCCAGGTCGATCCAGTCGGCGCCTTGCGCCACCAGCGCTGCGGGCGCGATGCCGAGTGACGTGCTGAGCATGCAACCCACCATGATGCGGAAGCCGCGTTCGCGCGCGGCACGGGCGAGGGCCAGCGCCTCCGTCAGCCCGCCCGCCTTGTCGAGCTTGATGTTGACCGCGTCGAAGTCACCGAGGCGATCGAGGTCAGCGCGCGTATGGCAGCTTTCATCGGCGCAAAGCGGCACTGGCGCCCTGACGCCTGCCAGCCTGTCTTCACGCCCATGAAAAACCGGCTGCTCCACCATCTCCACGCCAAACGCCGCGAGCGCCTTTGCCTCGGCCGCGATATCGAGATCGTGCCAGCTTTCGTTCGCGTCCACGATCAGCCGCGCGCCCGGCGCACCGGCCCGAACCGCCGCAATCCGTTCCCGATCGCCTTCTCCAGTCAGCTTGCATTTCAGCAGGGCAAAGCCCCTCCCCGCAGCAGCGCGCGCATCCTGCTCCATCTGGGCGGGGTCATTGAGGCTGATGGTGAAGGCAGTCGCAAGCGGCGCAGGCGGCTGCATGCCCGCCAGCGTCCAGACCGGAACGCCCGCCTGGCGCGCTTCCAAATCCCAAAGTGCGCAGTCGAGCGCATTGCGGGCAGCGCCGCGCGGCATCGCTTCCAGCAGCGCCTCACGCTCCAGCGGCCCTTGATAGGCGTTGATGGCAGCGGCACAGGCCTCCGCCGTCTCCCCCTCATAATAGATGGGCGTACCCTCGCCCCGGCCCACATGCTGCCCGTCGCCCACGGTGCAAACCACCACATCGACCGACGTCTTTGCGCCCCGGCTGATGATGAAGGCGCCAGCGACTGGCCAGCGTTCGACGGTGGCGGAAATTATGTGGTTCATCGGCGTTTCCTGAGCGGCGGAACAAGGAGCGGACATAAGCTCTATGCGAAAATCGCGCAGCGCCGCATAGTCCCGCCGGAATCTAATATGAGGATGGGTGCATCGTGACCTCCCGCGAATTGACTGGTTTTTTTCCCCTGGCAGAGCAGGAGGGCGGGACTGCACAGCGCCGCATGTCCGACATGGCATGGCGCATCGGCTTTGGCGCGATCAGCTGGCCCTGGCTGCTCGCCAGCCTGTCGGGCGGTTGCAAGGCGGATAAACGCGCGTTGCTGGACGACCTGAAGCTGCCGCATGACGCGCTTCCGCATCTTGGCAGCTGGAAGGCCGATGTCGGTTTCCTGCGGCATATCGTGCGCGAGATTGCGCGGCTGCGCCCTGCGCAGGTGGTGGAGCTGGGCGCAGGCGCGTCTACCTTGGTCGCGGCCAAAGCGCTGGCAATGCATGGTGGTGGCCGCCTGACCAGCTTTGATCAGCATGGCGGCTTTGTCGATGCGACGCGGACATGGCTTTCCGATCATGGACTGCAAGTCGATCTGCGTCATGCGCCGCTTTCGTCGGAGAGCAATGATTGGCCAGGACGCTGGTATGCGCTGGATGATCTGCCCGAGCGCATCGACCTGCTGATCATCGACGGGCCGCCCTGGTCGGTCCATCCGCTGGTGCGGGGCGCAGCGGACAGCCTGTTCGCGCGCCTGTCGCCCAACGCCGTTGTCCTGCTGGATGATGCCGCGCGGCCGGGCGAGCGGATCGTCGCGCAACGTTGGCGCCAGCGCTGGCCGCATATCGACTTTCGCCTAATGCATGACGGCACCAAGGGGACGCTGGTGGGCCGCAGGCGCGACACGTCGATCCCTGTCGCCAATGATAATGACGGCGGTCGTGGATGGCAGCATCTGCGCCGCACCGCCGCGATCGCCGCTCTGCTCGCAACCGGCTGGATCGCGCGCGGCGCGCTGGGCGAATTTCCGCAGGCGGCGCAGGCCAGCCCCTTCCTTGACGAAGCGGCGGCATCCCATCGCGCCGGACTGTTACGCCAGAACATGGCGTCTCAGGTGGAGAGCGCGACCCTCAACAGCGAAGAGATACGCCGGTCGACCGGCATCGTCCTCCCCTCCTTCCCGCGCAGCTGGCGTGTCACGGACGTACAGCTTTTCCCGACGCCCGACAGTCCGGCCATCGCCATTTCGATCGTCACTCCAGAGGGCGAGCAGCTTTCCTTCTTCGCCGACAAGGCCGAGACCCCCGCCGAAACACATCCCCTGATCGCCCGGCGCGCGACGGACATCATCGCCTATTGGGAAGCGGGAGACATGGCTTACGCCCTCACCGGCCGCACGGCTGCGCGCCGCATCATGACGTTGGCGGCGGAGATCGCCCCTTCCAGCTGAACCTCCACCGCTGATCCTCGTTGAGGCTTGGCCTGGGGACTGCTAAGCGCGCGCCCATGCAAGATGCGGAACAGTCCATGCCGCGCGACGGCGCGCGTTCGTCCCTTGGCAGCCTCGCCATGCTGTGGCGCTTTGCCGCGCGCTATCCCGGCCGCATCGCAGCCGCGCTCGCCGCGCTCATCGTCTCGTCCGCCGCGACGCTCGCCATTCCCAGCGGCTTCCGCCTGGTCATCGATCGCGGCTTCATGGGCGGCGGCGACATCAGCCGCTGGTTCCAATATCTGTTGCTGATCGTGATTATCCTGGCGCTCGCCACGGCGGCGCGCTTCTACTTCGTATCCTGGATCGGCGAGCGCGTCGTCGCCGACATCCGGTCAGCGACCCAGGCCAATCTGCTGCGCCTGGAACCACGCTTCTTCGAAGAGAACCGCCCTTCTGAAATCGCGTCCCGCATGACCGCGGACACAGCGATCATCGATCAGATTGTCGGCTCCACCGTATCCGTCGCCTTGCGCAATCTCGTCACCGGGGTCGGCGGGCTCATCTACCTGTTCGCGCTGGCGCCCAAGCTCGCGGGCCTGCTGATACTCGGCATCCCCATCATCCTCGTCGTGATCATCAGCCTCGGCCGCCGCGTCCGGCTTCTCTCCCGCGCCAGCCAGGACAGGCTCGCCGCCGTCGGCAGCGTCACCTCCGAAGTGCTGGGAGCCATGAAGATCGTTCAGGCATTCGGGCAGGAAGCGCGCGAATCCGCCCGCTTCGACGCGACTGTCGAAGCCGGTTTTGCAACGGCGCGCCGCCGCATCCTCCTTCGGACCGCCATGACCGCCGTCGTCATCGCGCTGGTCTTCGGATCGATCACGGCGGTGATGTGGCAAGGCGCGCTGGATGTCGCAGCCGGCAGGCTTTCAGGTGGCAGCATCGCGGCCTTTGTCCTCACCGGGGGATTGGTTGCTGGAGCCTTTGGCGCGCTTTCCGAGACCTGGGGCGACCTCCTCCGGGGCGCGGGCGCGGCGAGCCGCTTGCACGAGCTTATGACCGCCAGGCCCGAGATCGTCGCACCGGCCGCTCCCAAGCCGATCCCGCAACTGC
This sequence comes from uncultured Novosphingobium sp., assembly GCA_946886075.1. Next base: position 84,893 of record CAMPHR010000004.1, read on the forward strand.
CGCAGGGCGCCCAACTCCAATTTGACGAGGTGCATTTCAGCTACCCCACCCGTCCTGATGAAGCGGCGCTGCACGGCATATCGATCGACATTGCAGCAGGCGAAACGGTGGCGATCGTCGGGCCTTCGGGCGCTGGCAAGTCGACGCTGATCCAGTTGGCGCTGCGCTTCTATGATCCCGATGCCGGTGAGATCCGGCTGAACGGCGTCCCTTTGCGACAAGCGGACCCGGCGGCGGTTCGTGACCTGATGGCGATGGTGCCTCAGGACAGCGTGATCTTCGCCGCTTCAGCACGGGACAATATGCGCTTTGGCCGCTGGGACGCGTCGGATGAGGAGATTTGGGAAGCTGCACGCGCGGCGAATGCGGAAGCGTTCCTTCGGGCTCTTCCCCAAGGGCTCGATACCTTCTTGGGCGAAGGGGGTGCGCGGCTGTCGGGAGGGCAAAGGCAACGGCTGTCGATCGCCCGCGCCCTGTTAAGGAATGCGCCTATCCTGTTGCTGGACGAAGCCACATCCGCTTTGGACGCGGAATCGGAGCGGCTGGTTCAGGACGCCCTGACGCGACTGATGAAGGGTCGCACGACGATCGTCATCGCTCATCGGCTGGCCACTGTTCGCGCAGCCGATCGGATCATCGTGCTGGATGAAGGGCGGGTGGTCGAGCAAGGTAACCATGCTGCCCTCATGGCGGAGAAGGGCCTGTACGCCCGGTTGGCAAGCCTTCAATTCCAGGATATCCCGGCGGCCTGAAAACGTCCGCCATGTGCCAAGCTTATTGGCTTATCCGGACGATATGATCGAGGATGGCGGGGTGCAGCGCCCGTTCGAACTGGCAGCCCGCCTCATGACCGCGGGTCCAAAGGACCTGAGCGCGGCGCCCTTCAAAGCCCGGCAACATCACCCACAGGCAATCGCCCGCGGCGAGCTTCATGAAGCTTTGCAGACGGAAACCGGTGACGGAAAGATCGGCGACGTGGCTTTTGAACCACGTCTCGCCCGGCCGCCTCACCTTTACCGAGACCTGGGCATAGCGCCGTTCAGCCAGGCGCTCGCCCTTCTCACCAGCTTCTATCCGAAATTCTGCGCCCATGTTCACACGCGTCCCTTGCGGCGCATTCTCATCGATTGCGGTTAAGAACTGCTAAATATGGCGCGCGCAAAAAAAGGGCCGCCGGAGCGACCCTTTTCAATTGCCAAAAGCTGATTGCGTCACCCCAGCCCGCGCCCGGAAACGGGAAGTCGAACATTCCCGGCCAGACGGCGGCGGCGTAGCCAGCCTTTAGAAATTTCCATATTGTTCGTTGCCGACGAAGCCGAGCTTCGTGACGCCAGCGCGCTTGATTTCCGCCAGCACCTCATCGACCGTCACATAGCGGGTGGCCGCATTCGGCTGGAACTGCAGTTCGGGTTCGACCGGCAAACGCAGCGACTGCTGCAGATACTGACGCAGGGTCAGCAGGTCGATGGCCGAACCGTTCCAGGTGATGATACCACCGGCATCAATCGCGACCTTGTTCTTGACAGGGTCGATGACGCTGTCGGTCGGCGGCGCGTTCTGCGGCAGGTCGATCTTGACCGCGTGGGTCTGGATCGGGATCGTGATGATGAACATGATGAGGAGAACGAGCATGACGTCGATCAACGGCGTCGTGTTCATTTCCATCATCGGCTCGCCATCATCTTTTCCGGCGCTCATTGCCATGGGGCGATACTCCTAAAAACTTACAGCCGCTGCGTCTGCGAACCCGGTTCGGGTTCGGAGATGAAGCCGACCTTCGGGAAACCGGCGCGCTGCATCGTGTAGATGGTGCCGCCGATGCACCGGTAAGGCGTATTGATGTCGCCGCGGATATGCACTTCGGGCAGATCCTCGGGCGTCAGGTTTTCAACGCCGCCCGCTTTCTTGATGTCTGCTTCAAGCTTCGCGACCGCGCGGTCGAGCAGCTCGTCCGAAGACACCTTGGTCAGGTTCCAGTAAACCGCGCAGCTGCCGTCTCCGGCTTGCGTGATCGACAGCGAAACATTCTCCGGCTTCGTCGTCGTCGGCTCGAACGCGACCTTGGGGAGCTGCAGCTGAACCGTCTGGACGACGACCGGGACCGCGATGAGGAAGATGATGAGCAACACCAGCATGACGTCGACGAGCGGCGTCGTGTTGATGTCGGACATCGGCTTGTCATCACCGCCGTCGGAGCCAACACTCATTGCCATTGATTAATTTCCTAACATGCGTGTCGATGGTGCCCCATCATTCGGGGCCCATGGCCGGTGGGGAAACAGCAGTCGCAGCCGTCCACTGATCCCGCACCGGCTCCTTGACCCAATCAGGCCTTGGTCGGAGCAGCAGCCGGCTTGGCAGCAGGCGCAGCCGGGGCAGTCGCGAACGAAGGCTTGACGGCGCCGTTCGACACCAGGTGAGCCAGCAGATCGACGGTGAAGCCATTCAGCTGTTCGGCGATCGACTTGTTGCGGCGCTGCAGGAAGTTGTAGGCGAGCACCGCGGGAACGGCCACGGCCAGACCCAGCGCGGTCATGATCAGAGCTTCACCGACCGGACCGGCGACGGCGTCGATCGAGGCCTGACCGGCAGCGCCGATCTTGATGAGCGCGCGGTAGATGCCGATAACGGTACCGAACAGACCGATGAACGGCGAGGTTGCGCCAACGGTCGCGAGGAACGCCAGGCCACCGCCGAGCTTCGAGTTGATCGACGCTTCCGAACGGGCGAGCGAACCGTGCAGCCAATCATGCGCTTCGACAGGGTCGGTCAGCTTGGTGTGTTCTTCCTGAGCCTTGATGCCGTCATCGACGATCTGCTTGTAGGCCGAGTTCTTTTCGAGCTTGGCCGAGCCTTCCTTCAGGGTCGCGGCGCGCCAGAAAGTCGCACGGACCTTCTTGCCCTGGTTCAGAACCTTCTGCTGTTCGATCAGCTTGGTGAACAGGATGTAGAAGGTGCCGACCGACATGGCGACCAGGATGATGAACACGGTCCATGCGATGGTGCCGCCCTGCTCGAGGGCTTCCATGAGGCCGTAGGGATTTTCCGGCTTGGGCGCCGCAGCTGCTGCGAGATACATCAACATTTTCAAGACTTCCCTCTCAAAAGGATCAATAAAAGGGGAAGGCGGCAGCAGCGCCAGCCTTCCCGTTACAATTATTCAGGCAGTCGCCAGGTGATGCGACCATTATAGGTGTCGGACATGGGTCCGCCGCCGGCTGCCGTAGCGGGCTTGAACTTCGCACGGCGCGGCAGGAGACGGCACGTTGCCTCGTCAAGGTCGGGATGACCCGTCGAAGAGGTGATGGTGCAGCTCGTCACACGACCGTCAGGCCCGATTTCAAGCCGGAAACCAGCCGTACCCGAACGTTCTTCACGCTGTGCGCGGCTCGGATAGTCGGCGTCGCTCAGCCAGCTGCCGGGCGAGCTGCGCGGCGTAGCACGCGAAGCCGGAACGGCGGGCGGTGGCGGAGGCGCCGGAGGCGGCGGAGCGGCAACCGGTACCGGGTTGAATACCGGCGGCGGCGTACGCACCGTCTGAATGGGCGGCGCGGGGGCCGGCGTCTGGACGATCGGCGGGGGCGCAACCACTGGCGGCGGCTCGACCGGCTGGTCTGGCGGCGGCGGCGGCGGCTCCTCGTCTGGTGGCGGCGGCTCCTCCTTCACGTCGATCACGTTCAGCTGTTCCGCCGCCTTTTTGACATATTTCATGCCAAGGCCGGTCACGAAGGCATAACCCAGAACAGCGTGAATCAGGGCGACGATGACGATCGAGATCGTGCGACTCGATCCTTGCGAGTGGTCAGCATAGGCCATTCGGCAACGACACTCCTTAACTCAACTTACCATTGTTATAAGCAAACAAGCCAAAAGCAGCCCTAGTTGACCGGGGCGTCCCCGGCCACCTTTGGCCCCCATCCGCACATTTGCTACCGTCGAAACTCCTATCGCGGCGCATCGTGGCACGCAAACGCTTTATCGATAGGTTGATTTTCGATGAGCATTTTAAAACAGAATGACTTGCCTGTGACAACATTGTCACGAATGACTTTACTCAGGACGAACATGAAAAGAAAATCCTCCATGCCTTTCAAAACAGCTGCTGCAGCATGCCTCATTTTGGCCGCATCTCCGCTGGTTTCTGCGGCTCAAACGAGCAACGCCGCCGAAGCCTCTACGCTGTCCTATGCCGATCTTGCGGACTTGGCCGATGCTGCCCCGCTGGTGGCCTTGGCACGCATCCGAAGCATAATTGCACTACCCGAAAAAGCCGCCCAAAATATCCCTACCGGTCAAAAACGGGTCTATGTCGAAGCCGAGATTCGCTCCCTGATTCGCGGCGAAGGGGGAATCAGCCCGCGTGTCCGGTACCTTTATGACGCCCCCCTCAATGCGCGCGGAAAGCTGCCGAAGCTGAAAAAAGCCGAGGTCATCCTCTTTGCCCGACCGGCCACCCGACCCGGCGAAATCCAGCTTGTCGCCCGCGATGCCCAGGTCGCTGCGACGCCCCAATTGGTCGATCAGATCAAGGCGATCCTGTCGGACCTCGTCGCCAACAATGCACCGCCCAAAATTCTTGGAACCGGCGAGGCATTCCACGTCGCGGGTACTGTCGCTGGGGAAGGCGAGACCCAGATTTTCCTGCGGACGGAGACTGGGGATCCTGTCTCGCTCTCCATCCTCCGCCGCCCCGGGCAAGATCCGAAATGGGCCGTCGCGCTTGGCGAGATTGTCGACGAGGCAGCGCGCCCGCCGGTTCCCGGAAGTCTCCTCTGGTACCGCCTTGCGTGCAGCTTGCCGCCTGCCCTGCCCGCCTCTTCGGTGGCGGCGCTCGCCCCGGGTGACGCAGAAGCAGCGCGTCAGGACTATGCTTTTGTCCTGCGGTCGCTGGGCGCCTGCGGCCGGACAAGATCCGCCAATTGATCGCCGCTCCACACGCGCAGCTCGTCCTTTTGCTTGGACAGCAGCGCGTTGGCGGCTATCAGCGCGGCTTCATATCAGCCTCAAGGACAGCCAGTATCATGACCAATCTGCACCGCCATGCCCCGCTGCGCGTCGCGCTTGTCGGCCTCGGCACGGTGGGCGGTGGCGTGATCCGGCTGTTGCAGACGAATGCGGACCTGATTGCGCGGCGTGCGGGCTGCCCGATCCAGATCGTCGCCATTTCCGCGCGGGACCGCAACAAGGACCGGGGCGTGGATCTGTCGCCCTATGAATGGGTGGATGACATGACCACCCTTCCCGGCCGCGAAGATGTCGATGTCGTAGTCGAACTGATCGGTGGGGCGGACGGCCCCGCCCTCACCCTTGCTCGCCAGTGCCTGGCTGCTGGCAAGCCGTTCGTGACCGCGAACAAGGCGATGCTAGCCCATCATGGGCTGGACCTGGCGGCCTTAGCAGAGAAAGCCGGGATCGCGCTTAAATATGAAGCGGCCGTCGCTGGCGGCATTCCGGTCATCAAGGGGCTGCGCGAAGGTGCGGCCGCCAACGAGATCAGCCGCGTCTATGGCATTCTCAACGGCACCTGCAACTACATCCTGACCACGATGGAGAAGGAGGGGCGCAGCTTCGACGACGTGCTGAAGGAAGCGCAGGAACTGGGCTATGCCGAAGCGGACCCAAGCTTTGACATCGATGGCGTGGATGCGGCGCACAAGCTGACGATCCTCGCCAGCCTTGCTTTTGGTACCGAGCTGGATTTCGACAATGTCGCGGTGACAGGCATCCGCCACGTCATTGCCGCCGACATCGCCGAAGCAGCGGCCCTGGGCTTCCGTATTCGCCTGGTCGGCATGGCTGAAAATGGTCCTGAGGGACTGTTCCAGCGGGTTCATCCGATGCTCGTGCCGCTCGATCACCCCCTGGCCCATGTCGATGGTTCGCTCAACGCCGTTGTGGCCGAAGGCAATTTCGTCGGCCGCCTCTTCTTCCAAGGCCGCGGCGCAGGTGACGGCCCGACCGCATCGGCCGTTGTCGCCGACCTTATCGATGTAGCGCGTGACGAATATGGCGATGCCCTCGCGATGCCCGTAGCAGCGTTGGCGCAACAACCGGCAGCCGATGCAGGCGCACGCATCGGCCGCAGCTACCTGCGCTTCAAGGTACAGGACCGTCCCGGCGTGCTCGCCGAAATCGCAGCGGCTACCCGGGACGCTGGTGTCTCGATCGAAAGCATGATCCAGCGCGGCGCCAGCCACGACGACAGCGTCCTCATGGCCATAGTCACCCACGCGGGCGAGGAAAGCTGCGTCCGCAACACGCTGGAACGGCTCGCAGGGTCCGACAGCGTGCTTCAGACACCAATGGTCATGCACATTCTCGACTGACGGGAGGCGCTCCTCAGCGCGGCGCGAAGCTGCGCAGTAGTGTGTCGCGCAGGGGCTCGCCCAAGCGGAACAGCCGCAGCCGCGCCTGTTTCGGGCAGCCCATATTGCCGATGATCCGGCACGGCCGCGCATCGAAGCGATAGGCGCTCATCTTGTTGTCCGGCCCCTTCGCCAGCACATCTGACGTAAGCCGAGCGGTTGCGCGCTGGCCCGAAGCGCACAGGCCCGGTGCGGCGAGGCACGATACGGCGCTGCGTGCGGTTATCTGGGCAGGAGCGATCGCAGGTTGAGCAATGCTGGCGGCAAGCAGCGCGGCGATCATCATTTCGACCCTTTGTCTTCGTTAGCCGGCCAACGCCACAGACGACCTTCCGTTGCATTGGCGCCGCGAAAAGCAGGCTGACCTCCGCTGGATGGGTCGACAAGGCAGGGAGGACCTCCTATCGCGCTGATCACAAAGACACAGCAGAGGGATTATCATGGTGCAGGCTAGCTCAGTTCTCGATCGTGTCCTGGTGCTTGAGATGGTGCGTGTCACCGAAGCGGCTGCCATCGCCGCATCGAAGCTGATCGGACGCGGCGACGAAAAGGCGGCCGATGCCGCCGCTGTTGAAGCGATGCGCATGGCATTCAACGACCTCTACATGGACGGCACGGTCGTCATCGGCGAAGGCGAGCGCGACGAAGCGCCGATGCTCTACATCGGCGAGAAGGTCGGCAGCGCGATCGGATCGGGGCCCAAGATCGACATTGCGCTGGACCCGCTGGAAGGCACGACCATCACTGCGAAGGCCGGGCCCAACGCCCTTGCCGTGCTCGCCATCTCCGAAGAAGGCGGACTGTTGAACGCGCCCGACGTCTACATGGAAAAGCTGGCGGTCGGCCCTGGCTATCCCGACGGCATCATCGACCTCAACAAGTCGGTGAAGGAAAATGTCGAGGCGGTGGCGAAGGCAAAGGGCGTCGATCCGCATGAGATCATCGTCTGCGTCCTCGACCGCCCGCGCCACGAAAAGCTGATCGGCGAGCTGCGCGCGATCGGCTGCGGCATCATGCTGATCCCGGATGGCGACGTCGCCGGCGTGATCGCCACCACCGACCCGGAAACCAACATCGACATCTATATGGGATCGGGCGGCGCGCCTGAGGGCGTGCTTGCCTGCGCGGCGCTGCGCTGCGTCGGCGGCCAGTTCAAGGGCAAGCTTCTGTTCCGCAATGATGACGAACGGTCGCGGGCGTTCAAATGGGGCATCACCGATCTCGACAAGGTCTATGACCTGAAGGAACTGGCGAAGGGCGATTGTATTTTCGCCGCTACCGGCGTCACGGATGGGTCATTGCTGGGTGGCGTCAAGCGGTTGCCGGGCGGAAAGCTCACCACCGACAGCGTCGTCATGCGCGCCAGCACGGGAACGGTGCGCTGGGTGAAGGGCGAGCATCATGTGGACCGCAAGCATTTCTGACCGGGATGCATGAATGAACGAAAAAGGGGGCAGATCGCCCCCTTTTTTGTGCCCGCGAACAGTGCCGCCTTAACGCCCGGCGCGGTGATTGAGATCGTGGCCCAGGGCAAGGGTCACGACTCCCAACAAGGTATAGGCGCTTTCCTGCCAGCCATGGTCCAGGGTCATCGCGCCCGCCATGATGCCAAGGCCAAGCGACCCGATCGCGGCAGGCATCATGAATCCGTGCTTCATCGCCCCATGGCCAAGCGCGATCGCGCCCAGCATGATCGCGAGCACAAGCCCAACCTCGTGAAACAGCGGATTTTCAAAGATGCCGCCCGCGGAAGCGAGGAGACCAAGCAAGACCGCCGTGCCGATGCAGTGAGCAGCACACAAGCCCGATAGCGCGATTGCGGCGTGGTCAAGGCGGCCATTCAATAGGCTGGAGCGGATGCTGATCGGCATGGTGGCCACTACATAGGCCAGACCAGATGAAGTTACAACATATCATCTGAGAAATTCGTCCGCGCTGATCCGCCGCGGTCGCGGCTCAACGGAAGGACGTCAGGCTGCCAGCCGCAGGCAGTTCCGACCGCTGTTCTTCGCGCGGTAAAGCGCCTTGTCCGCGGCGTCGAGCAGCTCGGCCCTGTCCGCCCTACCCTTCAGCTCTACAAGACCCGCGCTGAAGGTGACGGTGATGGATTCGCATCCCACGGCACTGATCCGCCGCTCCGAAACCATGTTGCGCAGCCTTTCGCAGACCATGCTCGCCCGCTGAATGTCCGCGCCTGTCAGAAGGATGGCGAACTCTTCTCCGCCGAGCCTGCCGATACTGTCGCCGCCGCGCAGGCCCGGCCGCAACCGCTCGACAAAGCTCGAAAGCACCTGGTCCCCGACGCCATGCCCGTAGCGATCGTTGATCGACTTGAAATGATCTATGTCGATCAGCAGCAGACACGCCTGCGCGCCCCGCGCGGCCCGCTGTATCTCCTGATCGAGCTTTTCGAGAAACGCCCAGCGGCTGTCAGCGCCGGTCAGCGTATCCACCGCAGCGACGCGTTGCAGCGCTCGCTGACGCGCCTTGTGCCGCGACATGTCGCGGATCGTGCTGACGATGCCGGTTGGAAGCCCCTGTTCATCGAGCATCGCGCGCGTCACCATCTCACACCAGTCGGCGCCATGGGTGAAGGCGGCGGGTCGGAACTCGACCGTCTGCACGTCGCCCGGCCGCGCGAGCGCGCGCCGATGCGCCCCGTTCACCTCTGCCCGGTCCTGAGGATCGACCAGCATGTCTGCCCCACGGCCGACCAGCAAGGCGGGCGCACAGCCAATCTGTTCGGCAGCGGACGGGGATGCATATTCGATGACGCCATCGACGCTGATGTTCAACACCACGTCGCCGCAATGTTCGGCAATGGCGCGGTAGCGCGCCTCGCTCGCCTGCAATGTCTGGAACAGACGGCGGCGGCCATTCAGTTCAGCAGCAAGCGGCATGGCGAGCAGGAAGCTGAAAGCGAGGAAGAGCTGGAACAATTGAGTGCTCTCCCCGATGGTGCCGCTGATCATGGCAATCGGCCCATGACCCGTCATGGTGGCGGCACCGCCAATCAGTGTGAGCAGCACGATGGAGGCCGCAGCGCCGAGCGATCCTGCGCGAAAGGCGATCGTGACCAGCGGCAGCACGAGCAGGAACAGAAGCGGATAGCGAGCGAAGAAGAAGACATGGACGGCCACGACCGAAAAAATGAGCAGGAGGCAAAGCACCTCCAGCTTCTGTTTGCCGGACGTGTCGCGCAGCCATTGGCTCACCTGCCCCTGGAGGAGCATCGTCAGGATCGGCGTACAGACGAGCCCCCCCAGAACGTGCCCGCAATACCATTGCAGCCAGGACGCGCCGAAGGAAACCGGCGTCAGGGTCGACGCGACCAGGGCAGCTCCCGTGCCAGCCATGATGTTGGCGGGAATGCACAGGGCGAAGATGAAGACCAGGAGCGAGCGCCTGGACCCGTCGCTCAGATGGACGGGGATGAAACGGCGGCACAGCAAGGCCACGATCAGCGATTCGGCGACGTTGATGATCGCCATCGGAACGGCGGCCCATGGCCCCATGCCGAACAAGGTCGTGGACAGGATGCTGGCGATGCCGCAGCTGGCAATCACCCGAGGCCAGTGCCGAGTTTCCGACGTCTGCAATTCCGCCATCAACAAGGCGTTGGCAGCCCATATGAACGCGATGCCGCCTTCGAACCGCGAGCAAAGCAGGGCGATCGACGCTATCGCAAAATAGGCAAGACCGGCAATCAGCGGCGCCAGTCTGGGAGATGGGGAACGAAGAGCGGCCGACATGACGACGCCTGCCTACCGAGCCATCCTTAAAATATGATAACCATCCCCAGTGTCGGGGGCTTGCGCAGCGTTGCTTGCGGCTGGCGGATGAAGCCGAGCCAGGCCTGTAAGTTCAGGCCTTTTCCAGCGTGCATTGCAGCGGATGCTGGTTCTGCCGGGCGAAATCCATCACCTGGTTTACCTTAGTTTCCGCCACTTCATAGCTGAAGATACCGCACACGCCGACGCCCCGCTGGTGCACATGGAGCATCACGCGGGTCGCTTCCTCCATATCCATGCGGAAAAATTGCTGGAGGACATGCACGACGAATTCCATCGGCGTGTAATCGTCGTTCAGCATCAGCACTTTGTAGAGAGACGGCTTTTTGGTGCGCGCGCGGGTGCGCGTGGCGATGCCGACATTGGGACCGCCGGGGCCTTCACCCTGGTCGTCCTGGTCCCGGCCCGCCATTCTCTCCCGATATCTGCTGATGCTGCTCATGACGGGGGAGGATATGGCGATTCCGGACGTCAAGGCAAGGGGCGCAAATGGCAAGTCATCGCGCAGCGGCGCGCGGTAACCATGAAAAAAGGCTCCCACCTGTGCGGCGGGAGCCTCTTCATCTTTTCAGATGTTCGACCGCAGATCAGACCGCGAGCGACTTCACCTTGTCGGTGACGACGGTCACGCGGGCGGTGAGCGGCTGGGCCACTTCACCCGCCAGCTTGATCAGCGCTTCGCTGTTCTTGGCGGCTTCCTTGGTCAGCTCGTCGAAGCTGCTCGACAACAGCTGGCTCTGCAACTGGAAGAATTCGGTCGGCGTCTTGACGGTCGAGAAGCTCTTGAACGTGGCAGTCGCCTTCTCGAAGCTCTTGCGGCTGTAGTCCACCGCTTCCTGACCCAGAACTTCGATGCCCTTGGCAGCGATCTTGCCCGATTCGACCAGCGCTTCGACATTGCCCTTGGTGATGTCGCTCAGCTCTTCGATCGCCTTGGTCGACTTCTCGACGCCAGCCTTGGCCTTTTCGTTGAAGTCGGCATAGGCCGTTTCGAACTTGGCCTTGGTGTCTTCAGCGAACTTCTTTCCGGTTTCGATCACGTCGTTCATCATCTTGGTTCCTTCTGTGGCAGGCAGCGTTTTGGGCTCGACCGGCCCGGCCTCGGATGACAGGCTCTTGATAGGTTCGACATCGGCGGCGGTCTCTTCGACCAGCGGCGCGGGTGCGTCAGGGACCGGCTCGATCTGCGGCGGGGCCGCTGGTTCCGGCGCAGCGTCGGCCGCCGTAGTGGCAGCGACGATCGCGACCGGATCAGCCAGGGCAGCGCCTTTGACAGCGGCCTTCCTGGATGCGACCGGCTTGGACGCGGAGGGCTTCGATGGGGCACCCGCCCTGGGGCTGATGCTCACCGCATCTTCCGCGGCTTTCAAGGCTTCAGCCGCCGAAAGCGTTGAAGTCGATTTCTTAACCGGGGCCTTTTGCCGACCTGGCTTTGGAGTCACTGCCATGAAAAGATTCTCCGTTGCTGCAGTGCACAATACACATTGCGAACATCTGGCGCAAGGGTTTTTGTGCAGTGCAGCAAAGCGGCGGCGTGTCGGACATACGTAGCGGCGGGAATGGCTAAATTGAGGCGCTTAGCGTTCCCTGACGTAGCGTCCCGGAGCATCCTCGATCGCCTTTAGCGATCCCTCCCCCGGAATGCGCGCGCCGATGGCGGGAACAGTCGAATCATCGCGCGCCCGTATCCATTCGATCCAGTCCGGCCACCAGCTCCCTTTGGTTTCCTTCGCACTTGCGACAAAGTCCGCAAGGCTTCCCGGCAGTTCGTCACAGGTCCAATATTGGTATTTCTGCGCCGCTGGCGGGTTCACCACCCCCGCGATATGGCCTGACCCGGCGAGCAGGAACCGGACCGGGCCGGAAAAGTGAGAGGTGATCTTCCACACGCTTTCTGGCGGCGCGATATGATCCTCGCGGCCGGACTGGATATAGGCGGGGGTCTGCACCTTGCTCAGGTCGAGCGGCGTACCGTCGATGCTGATAGCGCCCGGCTCGACCAGCTTATTTTCGCGATACAGTTCCGTCAGGTAATTTTTGTGCCAGCGCGCCGGAAGATTGGTGGTGTCGCCATTCCAGTACAGCAGGTCGAAGGGCGCATAATCCTGCCCCAGCAGATAATTATTGACCACATAGTTCCAGATGAGGTCGCGGCCACGCAGCAGGTTGAAGGTCGCGGCCATATAGCGCCCGTCGAGAAATCCCCCGGCCGAAAGCTGGTCGATAAGCTGCATCTGCTCGTCATCGACGAACAGGCCAAGGTCACCTGCCTCGCTGAAATCCACTTGCGCCGTGAAGAAGGTCGCGCTCGCCACCTTGTCCGCTTCGCCGCGCGCGGCCAGCAGCGCCAGCGTGGCGGCAAGGGTCGTGCCCGCCACGCAATAGCCGATCGCATGCACGCTGGGTACGCCGAGCAATTCCCGAACCGTGTCGATCGCGTCGATCTGGCCCCGGAGGATATAATCGTCCCATAGCAGGTCCTTCATCGACGCATCCGCCGATTTCCAGGACAGCAGGAACACACTTAGCCCCTGGTCCGTCGCCCATTTGACGAAGCTTTTTTCCGGCGAGAGATCGAGAATGTAGAAGCGGTTGATCCAGGCTGGGAAGATGACGAGCGGCGTTTCGAGCACCTGCTCGGTGGTCGGCGCATAATGGATCAGCTGGTAGAGCGGCGTTTCCTTGATGACCTTGCCGGGCGTCGCGGCGATGTTCCGGCCAAGCTCGAAGACCGTGCCATCCGTCTGCGTCAGCTGGCCCTTCTCCAGGTCGGCCAGCATATGCTGCAGGCCCTTGACCAGATTCTCGCCACCGCTCTGCAGCGTCTTTTCCATGACGGTCGGGTTGGTCAGCAGGAAGTTGCTGGGCGCGGCCGCATCCAGCATGCCGCTGGCGGCAAAGCGCAGCTTCGCTTTCTGCTTGGGATCAACGCCGTCCACCGCGTCGGTGAGCTTCAGCAGATAGTCGGACAGCAGCAGATAGCTTTGCCGGATCAGGTCGTAGAAAGGATGCTTGGTCCAGGCGGGATCGGCGAAGCGGCGATCCTTGCGCGCGGCGGGACTGTCTGGCGGCGGCGCATCGGGCTCGTCGCGCAGGACACCCCCCGAATCGAGAAAGCGCTGCCATAGCGCCAGCCCTTCATTGGCAAAGCCTGTCTGGATACGCGCGACAGCGTCGGGATCGAACGGCAATGCCCGGCCCGTTGCCCCGGCCGCCTGTTCCAGCAACAGCTGCTGAGCCCGGCCGACGACTTCCGTCCATTGCTGCATCTGCGCCAGCGTCGGCAGGTGTGGCTCGTTGAGGTCCTGTGCTTCCATGGCCACTTTCCTCCTCCTGGCATCCTGAACTTCCGCCGCTTTCGCTGGCGCGGGCGCGCCTTGCGGGCTATAGCCAAGGCGCGCCGCATCGAAAGTGCAGGCCGCACTATTCCTCATGGAGACCTTTCAGGAAAGCCCTATAATGTCCGAAGAATTCTACCGCATGAAGCGCCTGCCGCCCTATGTCATCGCTGAAGTCAATGCGATGCGGGCCGCCGCGCGAGCCGCGGGCGAGGACATTATCGACCTTGGCATGGGCAATCCCGACCTGCCGCCGCCCGACCATGTGATCGAAAAGCTGATCGAAGTCGCCAAGAAGCCCGACGCCCACGGCTATTCCCAGTCGAAGGGGATACCGGGCCTTCGCCGCGCGCAGGCCAATTATTATGGCCGCCGGTTCGGCGTCGATGTCGATCCGGAAACGGAAGTCGTCGTCACCATGGGATCGAAGGAAGGGCTTGCCAGCCTCGCGACCGCGATTACCGCGCCCGGCGACGTGGTGCTGGCGCCCAACCCCAGCTACCCGATCCACATGTTCGGCTTCATCATCGCGGGTGCGACCATCCGCTCGGTGCCGACCACGCCGGACGATCATTATTTCCGCTCGCTCGACCGCGCCATGGCCTTCACCGTGCCGCGCCCGTCGATCCTGGTGGTGAACTATCCATCCAACCCGACGGCGGAGACGGTGGACCTCGCCTTTTACGAGCGGCTGGTCGCCTGGGCGAAGGAGAACAAGGTCTGGGTGCTGTCCGACCTTGCCTATTCCGAGCTTTATTATGATGGCAATCCCACGCCCTCCATCCTGCAGGTGCCCGGCGCGAAGGATATCGCGATCGAGTTCACTTCGCTCAGCAAGACCTATTCGATGGCGGGCTGGCGCATCGGCTTTGCGGTCGGCAACAAGCAGCTGATCGCGGCGATGAGCCGCGTGAAGTCCTATCTCGACTATGGCGCGTTCACGCCAATCCAGGCGGCGGCCTGCGCGGCGCTCAATGGGCCGCAGGACATCGTCCAGAAAAACCGGGAGCTCTACCACAAGCGCCGCGACGTGATGGTGGAGGCGTTCAGCCGCGCCGGATGGGAAATCCCCGCGCCCCGCGCATCGATGTTCGCCTGGGCTCCCTTGCCGCCCGCACTGAAAGAGATGGGCAGCCTGGAATTTTCCAAGCAGCTCCTCACCCACGCCAACGTCGCGGTGGCGCCAGGCGTCGGCTATGGCGAGGATGGCGAAGGATATGTTCGCATCGCCATGGTGGAAAATGAGCAGCGGCTGCGGCAGGCCGCGCGCAACATCAAACAATATCTGAAGTCCATGGGCATCAACACGCCTGCCAAGGGCGCCGCCTGAACGAGGATGGACGCTATCGGCCGCGCATTCCTGGCGGAATGTGCGGCTGCTTGGCGGCTTTGGCGTTCCTCGGATTCTGCGCCGTCCTCTTCATAGGGTCGGTGATAGGCGACTGCGCCGACGCGCAGTCGTGCACGCACAAGAATGACGCCGGTCATATTTTGTGGGTCGCGCCGCTTTCGGCCCTTGTCATTTTTCTTCTGGTGCGCTGGTTTGTCGACAAGGTGACAGACAGACGATGAACTCTCTTCCGCAGGTTTCCCAGGTTGCACAGACGATCCAGCTGGCCTTGGCGCCGGTGTTCCTGCTTGCCGGCATCGGCGCGTTCCTCAACGTCTGCGTCGGACGGCTCGCGCGCATCATCGACCGTGCGCGTCTGTTGGAAGGTCGCATCCTCACTAGCCGGGGCCGGGAACATGACCGGATGGTGGCGGAAATCCGGGTGCTCGATCGAAGGATGAGCGTCGTCAACAGCGCCATTTTCCTGACCGTGGTGTCGGCTTGCGCGGTCTGCCTGGTGGTCATCCTGCTGTTCGCGGGCAATTTGTTCGGCGCGCATCTCGGCACCCTGATCGCGATCCTGTTCAGCCTGTCGATGCTGCTGCAGGCTGCGGCCTTCGGCACCTTCATCCAGGAAATCCGCCTGGCGTCGCGGATCATCCACATCCGGAACGAGGTCCTCTATCATGAGGCCGAGGGGGAGGAAGCGTCGTGACCAAGTTCACGGTCAATGATCGGCCCGTCCAATATCGGATGGACCCCGACACCCCGCTGCTCTGGGCCCTGCGCGACGCGTCCAACCTGACCGGCACGAAATATGGGTGCGGGACAGGCGATTGCGGCGCCTGCACGGTCGATATCGATGGGCAGGCCGTGCGGTCGTGCCAGGTCACGATAAGGGAGACCGAGGGGCGGTTCGTCACCACGATCGAAGCGCTGTCCCCTGACCGGGGTCACCCGCTGCAGCAGGTATTCGCCGCCGACAATGTGTCGCAATGCGGCTATTGCATCCCGGGCGTGCTCATGACCGCCGCGGTCCTGCTGAAACGCAACAGCGACCCGAGCGATGAAGAAATCGACGCCGCCATTACCAATATCTGCCGATGCGGCATCTACCCCCGGCTGCGCGGAGCGATAAAGCGCGCCGGAAAAGTCATGCGGGGCGAGGAACAGGTCGAAGCCGCCCCGCCCCCCGGCGTGTCGCCCGAAGAAGCCGCACGCGCAGTCCCGGCCCTTCGGCGGCCTTAGGCGTGATTGTACTTCCAGAGCATTCGCATCAAGGCTCCTGCCCGTCACCCCGGGCTTGACCCGGGGCCCGCTGCCTCAGCGGCGTCAGAAAACAAGCGGAACTCCGGATCAGGTCCGGGGTGACGATCACCCGAACGTGATTATGCTCTACTTACCTCACCCGAAGCGATAGGCCGCCACCGGCCACCCCCGCACCGCATCGTCATAGTCGACCCGCGCGGCATCACCCCCGCCCGCGCCGACCGCCACCATCAGCGGCAGCAAATGCTCCTCCCGCGGATGCGCGAAGCGCGCCTCCGGCAACTGGTCCCACGCTGCAACCCGAGCCGCTCTTTGCTCCGAATCCTCGTCCGTCACGGCATCCGTCAATGCCGCATGCCACAATAGCGACGGCGTCCGCGCCTGCGAGTCCTGAACCCGCATATTGTGAAAGCTCATGCCCGAACCGACGATCAGCACGCCTTCGTCCCGCAGCGGCTCCAGCGCGCGGCCAGCCGCAATGTGCGCCGCTGGGTCAAGGTCGTGC
This sequence comes from uncultured Novosphingobium sp., assembly GCA_946886075.1. Next base: position 101,491 of record CAMPHR010000004.1, read on the forward strand.
CGCAGCGAGAGTTGAACCACGGGGATGTCCGCCTGCGGCCGCGCGACCTTCATGGGGATGAAGACACCATGGTCCCACCCCCGTTCGCGCTCCTCGGCAACAGGAAAGCCGCCCTCGCGCAGCAAACCAGTAACGCGATCGGCAAGCTCCGGCGCTCCCGCCGCGTTCCAGCTCAGCTTATAGGTATGTGGCGGGAAATTATAATAGTCGAACAGCAGCTCTGGACTCTCGCCCCTGTGCACCGTGAAGACCGGTTCCTCCCAATGGGCCGATATGATCAGCATCGCGCGCGGGCGCTCGGGTAGCCGTTCGATCAACTGCGCGAGGTAATCCTGCATGCTCTGCCACATCGGGTCGCTGAACGGCCGGTCCGGGTCAGCAGGGTCCGTGAAGAAGCAGGGACCGCCACCATGCGGTATGTAAAGGCTGGGCTGTTTCATGCGGCCAAGATCGCGCGGTGCCCTTCACCATGCAAGCGTGGGTCGCGAAACAATGCGTTTCGCGGCGCTTCAGGCTTCCTCCGCCTCGATCATCGGAGCGATAGCCTGCGCCAGGGTGGCGCCGGAATAGGGCTTTTTGAGCAAGGTCACCTGACCAAAGCGATCTGGCAGGTCCAGGCCGTCGCCATAGCCGGTCGCAAACAGGAAGCCGACGCCGTTTTCCGCCAGCAGGTCGGCAATCGGCAGGCTGGTCTCATTACCCAGGTTGAAGTCCAGAACCGCGAAATCGACCTTGTACAAGGCGATCGCCTCGCGCGCGCGCCCTACGCTGGCGGCGGTAATGACATCGCCCCCCAGATCGCGCAGCGCATCTTCGCCGTCCATGGAGATGATCATATTATCTTCGACCAGCAGCACCTTGCGACCCTTCAGCAGACCGGGCGTCGGTGCAGGTGTTGGCTTTGGCTTTTCGCCACCGGTGACGTCCGGCAGAACCGACACGATATGAGCCGACGGTATACAGAAATGCGCTTCCAGTCCGGCCAGCCGGTAGGCGATCTCCGCCTTCCCATCCAGATCATAGGGGATCGACCGTTCGATGACGGTCGATCCAAATCCCCGGCGCGTGGGCGCAACGACGGCCGGGCCGCCACTTTCGCTCCAGTCGAGCAGCAAGCTGCCCTCCGCATCGACACGCCAATCGATCATGACCGTGCCGCCGTCGGATAGGGCACCATATTTCGCGGCGTTGGTCAGCAGTTCGTGGATGACCAGCGCCAGCACGGTAAAGGCCGCCGGGGTCAGCAGCACATTGGGCCCGGTCTGCCGGACCCGGTCGCGCCGCTCGCCAAGATAGGCCCCGGCCTCCACCTCGATCAGGTCCTGCAGCCGCGCAGGTGCCCAGCGATCCGCCGTGATCTGGTCATGCGCCCGCGCAAGCGCGTGAACGCGGCTTTCCAGCGTATCGATGAACTCGTCCACCGACCGCGCATTATCGCGCGTTTGCGACAGCAGCCCCCGGATAAGAGACAGGATATTGCGCACCCGGTGGTTCAGCTCGGCGATCAGCAATTCCTGCTTCTCATGCGCCTTCTGCCGTTCCTCATTGGCGGAATCGGACAGGCGCAGCACCACCTCCAGCAGGGCGGTGCGCAGCGCCTCCGCCACGCGCAGTTCGGCCGGCGTGAAGGGTACGGATGTGCCCTTCACCAGCTCTGACCATTCCTCGAAACTCTTGCGCGGCGTCAGGCGCGGCCCGTTGGGGCCATATTCGATATGTTTTTCCTGATCGCCTGCCCAGCGGACCGAGCGCAGCTGCTCGGCACGGAACAGGACGACATAGTCGCGCGGGCGGCGCGACAGCGGAATGGCGAGCAGCCCCGCTGCGCGATCGGCATAGGCCGCCGCCTCCGGCATGATCTGGCTCAGGCAGTCGGTCGCGAACACCTGACTTGCCGCCGCTCGATTGAGCATCGACACGATCGCCGCGAAGGACGACCTGTCCGGCGTCAAGCCAGCCAAGGTCATGTCGCCGTCGATATAGACGCCAACGCCATCCGCAGGCACGGTGTCAAAGATCACGTCGCCCAGCCAGCGCGCATTGGACAGCAGGTCGTTGTCCTGCGCCACGGCGGACATCAGCCGGTCGGCCACTTGCCGCGCCTTGCCCTCATATTCCGCCGTCTCCGCCCGCTCGCGGCTTTCGAGCATCATGGAAAAGATCTGCCCGAACAACTCCGCCGCGCTCCGCTGGGCGAAGGTGGGAAGGCGCGGCCCATAATGGTGACAGGCGAACAGGCCCCACAGCCGCCCCTCGACGATGATCGAGATGGATAGCGACGCGCCGACGCCCATATTGCCGAGATATTCGATATGGATCGGCGATACCGCGCGCAGCAGGCTGAGCGACATGTCGAGCGCCGCGCCCGAAGGATCGAGCGTCGGAATGACGGGGACCGGCGCTGCCTTCACATCGGCTATGATGCGAAAGATGTTGCGCAAATACAGCGCGCGCGCCTGGGCCGGAATGTCGGAAGCGGGATAGTGCAACCCGAAAAAGCTGTCGATGCCCGACCGCAGGGCTTCGGCCACCACTTCGCCGTCCCCGCCCTCGGCAAAGCGATAGACCATGACGCGATCAAAGCCCGTCAGCGCCCTCACCTGCCGCGCGCCATCGCGCAGAAAAGCGGCCATATTGTCCGTCTGCGCAAGCCTGGACACCATGGAGCGCACCATGCTGGTGGCCTCCATCTCGTCCGCGCAGGCTGGTTCCGCCTCGATCACCACGAGCGAACCGGAAAAATGGACGGCTATGTCGAAGGGCTGGATGCCCTCGATCAACACCAGCGAAAATATCCGCTCGACAGCATCGGGCCCGCGCAGCAGCGTGATGCGGTTGCGCAGCGAGTGGATGGCATCGCTGCTGAAAAGGTCGTTGATCGGCCTGCCCAGCATCTGCTCGGGCGAAAGGCCGATAAATTGCTCGCAATTCGCCGAAGCGCGGGACACCAGCCAATCGGCCGTCACCGCAACCAGAAAGCCGAATGCCTGTATGTTGCCGGGCACATGGATGGGTTCGCGATCGCAATTGTTGATGTCGACGGCGAAGCGCGCGGCCTCTGGCTCCTGGCGATCAGCCATGGACGACACGCTCCGCCGCGGCACCCGCGGCAAAGAGCGCGAAGGCAGCCTCTGCCCCCTGCACCGCACTGTCGATCCATTCCTGGCCACCGCCATCGGCTGCCGCGTCCAGCGCCTGCTGAAACGCGATCCAACTGCCGTCTTGGTGCGTCGATTTCAGATAGGTACGGGGCAGTCCGGGCGCGACCTGACGCTCCAGCATGGCGCCGCCGAGCCGCGATCCTTCCAGGGCATAAAGCGCGCCCCAGCGAAAAGCTTCGCCTCGCCCGGGTTCGGCGGCCAGGGGTTCCGGCATCGCTTCCCCCAGCGCGGCAAGGTCGTCCATCAACTGCGGCAGGCGTGGCGAATCCGGCCTGGCGAGCTTTTCCAACGGCATGAGCGCGCGGGCATGCGCTTTCAGAAAAGCGCCATATTCAGCGGGAGAATCGAGCGAGAAATCCGAATAAAGTTCATCCACGCGCTGGTGATTGGCCATGGTGGCATCACGAAGGGCCTGACGGACGCGGCCTGCGCTGGGCGTTCTTTTCACTCGTCTGTCCTAAAAGCTGTTAACAAGACGCGCACTGATCCAGATCAGCTTTTTAGGGCTAACGACAACAGTTGAGCTTTTTTCCGGCCCTATAACGGATTTATGCACTTCTGGCTCCATTCTCGACCCTCTGACTAGAAGATTCTTTCTAATCGCTGACGAAGGAGTTCAGCATCGTGACATGGCGCCTGACATAAAAGGGCAACATGCGGGGCATGGCGCCCCTTTTGCGAAAGTCAAAGATCATGTTGAGGAAGATGATGCTGGCGGGGCTGATGACCGCCACGGTGCTGGGCGGCGTCGCCCCGGCCTACGCCCAACGCTGGCAGGAAGGCGGCCGGGATCGCGGCGGCAGTGAGCAGTCTGGCCGGGGTGATGGCCAGCAGTCGCGCGATGGCGGCCGATTTGGCCAGCGGTGGGAAGGCGGCTCGCGCGGCGATCGTGCGGCGGGGCAGCGCTCGCAGGAACGAGCGAATGACCGCGCCACGACCCAAACATCGCCGCAACGCGCTGATCGCCAATGGCGCGGCGGCGAAGTGCGCACCGATGGCGGGCGCGACGCATGGCGGAACGATGCGCGGGTCAGGGAACGGTCGGCAGGCGATCGTCCGCAATGGCGGGACGATCGCCGTGGAGACAATCGCCCCGGCTGGCGCGATGATCGGGCCGAACGGCGCCCCGACTGGCGTGACAACCGGCCCCAAGGGCGGCTCGACAGCGGCAATAACTGGCGCGGCACTCTCGCCGGTACTCGCCGCTATGACGATCGCACCCGTTGGAGCAGCCAGCGGCGCTGGGACAATGGCTGGCGGCAGGACCGCCGCTATGACTGGCGCAGCTACCGTTCCCGCTATGGCGACCGCTACCGGATCGGCCGCTATTATGCGCCGCGCGGCTGGAGTTATGGCTATAACCGCGTGTCGGTGGGCATATTCCTGAACAGCCTGCTCTTCGCCAACAATTACTGGATCGACGACCCCTGGTCGTACCGCTTGCCACCCGCTTACGGGTCTCTGCGCTGGATCCGCTATTATGACGACGCGCTGCTGGTCGATGTGCGTGACGGCTATGTCGTCGACGTGATCCAGGAATTCTTCTGGTAAGCTGGAGACAGCCATTAACGGCGATCATCTGGGCCCGGCGTCAGGCACGCCGGGCCCTTTTCATTTGCACGGCAGCATCGGCGGCGGCAGGAAGCAGGCATGACGGACATGATCGATGATGGCGGCATCGCCTCGGCCATAAGGGCCAAAATCGGCTATTCGGTGCGCGCAAAGCTTGACCGCAATCCCATGGTCAGCCGCATCGACTCAGCCAATCTGGAAATCTACGGGCGCCACGATTTCCTCAGCGCTGAGGAGTGCCGGGCTTTGCGCACCATGATCGATGCCGATGCCCAGCCCTCTACCCTTTTTTCCGGCAGCGCGAACGCCGATTATCGCACCAGCCATAGCTGCAATCTCAGCCCCTGGGACCCGCTGGTGAAAGCCATCAGCGACCGCATCTGCGCGCTGACCGGACTGCCGCCTGAAAATGGCGAAACTCTGCAGGGCCAGCGCTATGCGGCGGGTCAGGAATATAAGGCGCATTGCGACTATTTCCCGGTCACCGCCAGCTATTGGCCCGCGATGATGAAGACCGGAGGCCAGCGCAGCTGGACGGCGATGATCTACCTGTCCCCCGTCGCGGCGGGCGGCGAGACGCACTTCCCCCATTGCGAATTCATGGTGCCGCCGGTCGAGGGCATGATCCTCATCTGGAACAATCTGAAGGCGGACGGCTCCCCCAACCCGATGAGCCTGCATGCCGCCCGCCCGGTGGAAAGCGGCGTCAAATATGTCGTCACCAAATGGTTTCGCGAACGCCGCTGGACCGTCTGATAGCCGCATCACTCTTCATAGCGGTGATACAAGTTGCGACATAAATGTCTGATTCCTGACTAAGCCATTCCCCCAAGGTTCAGCGGACGGTGTGCATAACAGCCTTGTTGGTGGCGGAACCGGCCATGCGGGAAAGAAGTTTGATCCCCCGTCGGTTCAGGGCCGCCAAAGCTGATGGGAGAAGATATATGCGTAATTTGATCATCCTCGGCCTGATCGCAGCGACCGCAATGCCAGGCGCCGTCATGGCCCAGTCGCGCGGCGAGGTACGCGACAGTGCGCGGGATCTGCGTCATGAGCAGCGCGAATTGCGTAATGCGCAACGCTACGGCTCGCGCCACGACGTGCGCGAACAACGCCGCGATGTCCGCGACGCGCGCCAGGAATTGCGCGAAGATTGGCGCGACTATCGCCGCTCTCACCGCGACGTCTATCGCGGCGGCAACTGGCGCGCACCGTTCCGCTACAACCGCTGGGAAGTCGGATCGCAGCTGCGCCCGAGCTACTATAATTCGCGCTATTATATCAGCGATCCCTATCGCTATCGCCTGTCCCGCCCCGGCAACCCCAATCTCCGCTGGGTAAGGCACTATAATGACGTGCTGCTGGTCAACGTCCGCAGCGGCCGCGTGATGGAGGTCCATCGGGGCTTCTTCTGGTAAGCGGCAGGACTACCGATGATGGACGGCTCCGGGCGAAAGTTCGGGGCCGTTTTCATGTGAGGTCCGATTTCCGCCACGGCGGCCAAAGCTTATCAAGCAATCAGATCAGCGCCCCGTGCTCAAATCGGCACACCCTATAATCCCGTTCGCCCTGAGCTTGTCGAAGGGCTCTACTTCTTAAAAAGAGAAGGGCTTCGACAAGCTCAGCCCGAACGGATTGAGTGATCTAGATGAGACACACGCAGTTCTAGGAAACCCCTTGGCCGCGCCGCCCGTCTCCGAGCGGGCGCGGCCGATGACACGCGCAGGGCGCGCCATCAGTCCGAAAGGGGGTGGACCAGAATAGGAACGCTCGCCCGCCGCGAATGTTCCCCTGCGTCAGCCCAGCGCTTCAGCGATCAGGCGGCGGCTGTTAGCGACGCCATAAAGCGCGATAAAGCTCCCCATCCGCGGCCCCTGATCAGCGCCGAGCAGCGTCTGATACAGCGCCTTGAACCAGTCACGCAGCTCGGCAAAGCCAAAGGCTTCATCCTTGCCAATCGCATAGACGATATTCTGGATATCCTCTGCCGTCGCATTATCGCCCAGCGACGCAAGCTCTTCATCCAGCCGACGCAAGGCTGCAGCTTCGTTGGCTTCCGGCGCGCGGCGCTTCAACGTCGGCGCGACGAAATCGCGGTGATAGGCGAGCGCATGACCGATCAGCGCATCGAGTTCCGGGTAGGTCTCCGCACTGGCGTCGGGGACATAATTTTGCAGATAGCCCCACACCTGCTCGCGGCTGGCATCGCCCATCACGCCGACCAGATTGAGCAACAGGCCGAAGGTCACGGGCAGCTCACCGTCGGGCAGCTTGCCGTCATGGATATGGTGCACCGGATTGCCGAGCTGCTGCTCGACGGCCTGCTTGGCGTAGTTGCCGCGGAACTGCCAATATTCGTCCACCGCGCGCGGGATCACGCCCATGTGCAGCTGCTTCGCCTTCTTCGGCTCGCGATAGGCGTAGAAGGCCAGGCTCTCCTGCGGCCCATAGGTCAGCCATTGGTCGAGGCTAAGGCCATTGCCCTTGGACTTGGAGATTTTCTCTCCCTTCTCGTCCAGGAACATCTCGTAATTAAAGCCTTCGGGCGGACGAGCGCCCAGCGCACGGCAGATCCGGGACGACTGGGTGACGGAATCGATCAGGTCCTTGCCCGCCATTTCATAATCGACGCCCAGCGCGACCCAGCGCATCGCCCAATCGACCTTCCACTGCAACTTGGCGCCGCCGGACAGGATCGACTGCTCGACAATCTCGCCCGCATCCTCGAAGCGCACCAGCCCCGCGTCGGCGTCCAGCACCTCGACCGGCACCTGTAACACGATGCCGCTCTTGGGGCTGATCGGCAGTACCGGCGAATAGGTCGCCTGCCGTTCCTTGCGCAAAGTCGGCAGCATGATGTCCATAATGTCCTGATAATGGCGCAGGACATTCTTCAGCGCCTCATCGAACGCGCCGGACCTGTAGCGGTCGGTCGCGGACACGAATTCATAGTCGAAGCCGAAGCGATCGAGAAAATCGCGCAGCATCGCATTGTTGTGATGCGCAAAGCTCTCGAACTTCTCGAACGGGTCAGGCACCTGCGTCAGCGGCTTGCCCAGATGCTCGGCCAGCATCGCCTGGTTGGGCACATTGTCCGGCACCTTGCGCAGCCCGTCCATATCGTCGCTGAACGCAATCAGGCGCGTCGGAATATCCGACAGCGCATGATAGGCATTGCGGACCATCGTCGTGCGCAACACCTCGTTGAAGGTGCCGATATGCGGCAGGCCCGACGGACCATAGCCGGTTTCGAACAGGATATGGCCTTTTTCGGGCGCGCCGTTCTGATAGCGCTTCAGCAGCTTGCGCGCTTCTTCATAGGGCCAGGCCTTGGACGCCTGCGCGGCGGTGCGTAAGATTTCGGACACGGTCATGATGCAGATGCCCCTAGCCTTGGCGGCGGCGAAATGGAACGGCTTTCCGCAGGGCCGCTGGCACCGACATGCCGAACGGCCGCAATCATGTTTAACCTTGATTAACCATGATTTGGCATAATCGCCCGATCGAAGGGGGATAACAGGCAGATGCAAATCGCGCGCAGCCGCCAACGCATTTTGGTGGACATCGATGTCATCGTGACGACAGTGCTCGACAGTTTGGAGGGCACCATCGTGGACCTCAGCGAGGGCGGCGCCTTGATCCGGGGCTGCAGCTTGCCGGCGCGCAGCCAGTGCCAGATCAGCTTTGAAGGGCAGACCGTCTTCGGCACGGTTCAGTGGTCCGAACCGGATCGCATTGGCGTCCGCTTCCCCTATGAGCTGGTGGACGGCCCGCTGTTCGACATGCTGGAAATGGCGCGCACCCGGCTACGTGCGCCGCTGGCGCAGAAGCGTGGCGAAGGGGCCTTTGCCAACCGCACCTTCCCATCGCAGCCCGCTGGATTTGGCCGCCGCGCAAGCTGAGTTGAGCCTTTTTCCGGTTTCCCTTTTGTTCCCGCTCGCCTAAGCGACGGGAGTGATCGACGCGACTGCCCTGCCCGCCCTTCATGCCAGCCATGGCGGGATCTGGCTGCGTGAGGGCGGCAGCACCAAGGCGGTTGCAAAGGGCACCGCCATCGCCTGTGCGGCGGAAACCCCGAGCCTGTTGCTCAATGCGCCGCTGACCGGCCAGCGCCTCGGCTATCCTGAGGTCAATGGCCTCGACCTGCTGGAGCTGTGGGCCTTCGTTCATCCCGCCCGCTTCCTTGTGCCAACGCCCAAGGGCCTGGCCGAAGCACTTGGCCTCGAACGGCCCGGCGGCGAAGCGGACATTCCCCAACTGCTGCAAGCCGCGACCGCAGCGCTGCTCGACAGGCTCGGTTCGCCAGAATGGGCAGAGCGGGAGGGCGGCTGGACCTCCGCCCAGACCCTCCACCGCCTGCGCTGGCCATGGGCGCCGCTCGTAGGTCCCCGCATCAGCCGCCCGCCCGAAGCGGAGCGCTGGCTTTTCTCCCGCTTGCCCGAATGGGAGGAAACGCCGCCCCGCCCCGCGCCGCGCACCATCTCCCTCGATGAAGAGTCGGTGCTGGAACGGCTCGCACATCTGACCGGCAGCGCGGCCGAGCCCCGGCCGGGACAGCGCGCCTATGCCGCCGCCGCCGTGGAAAGCTTCCGCCCGCGCCAACATCGTGATCAACCCAACATGCTGCTGGCGGAGGCTGGCACCGGCATCGGCAAGACTTTGGGCTACCTCGCCCCCGCGTCGCTCTGGGCGTCGGAAGCGCAAGGCACGGTCTGGATTTCGACCTATACCAAGGCGCTGCAACGGCAGCTTGACCGCGAAAGCCTGCGCCTCTTTCCTGATCCGGCAACGGCAGCGCAGCGGGTCGTCGTGCGTAAGGGGCGCGAAAATTATCTTTGCCTGCTCAACCTTGAGGACGCGCTGCAGGGCGGCTTTTCCGGCCGCGCGGCGATCCTGGCACAACTGGTGGCGCGCTGGGCGGCGTTCAGCAAGGATGGCGACATGGTCGGCGGCGACTTGCCGGGCTGGCTGCCGACGCTGTTCCGCCGCAACGGATCGACCGCGCTGACCGACCGGCGCGGCGAGTGTATCTACGCAGGCTGTCCGCATTACCGCAAATGCTTCATCGAACGGTCGGCGCGCGCCTCTGCCGACGCGGACATCGTCATCGCCAATCACGCGCTCGTCATGATCAACGCGGCGCGCGGGCGGGAAACGGGCCAGCGGCCGCAGCGCATCATCTTCGATGAAGGCCATCACCTCTTCGACGCGGCCGATTCCACCTTTTCCGTCGCCTTGTCAGGGCAGGAAGCGATCGAGTTGCGCCGCTGGGTCATGGGCCCTGAAGGCAACTCGCGCGGCCGACGGCGGGGCCTTGCCGCCCGGCTGTCGGACCTCGCCAGCTATGATGAGGAAGGCGGCGAAGCGATCCGCGCGGCAGCAGACGCGGCCCGCGCCCTCCCCGCCGACGAATGGCTGAAGCGGATTGTCGCGGGTGAGCCTTTCGGGCCGCTCGAACAGCTGCTCAGCGCCGTGCGCGGCACTGTCTATGCCCGCGCAGCCGACGTAGGCGAGGCGGACGCAGGCTATGGCCTGGAAACGGAAGTCGCCGAACCCGACGGCCCGCTGGTGGAAGCCGCGCAGGAAGCAGCGCTCGCCCTCGACGCCTTGCTGCGGCCGCTGAACCGTCTCGGCAAGCGGCTGGAGGCGGTCATAGAGGATGCGCCCGACTGGCTCGACGGCGCAGCCCGCGCACGGATTGAAGGCGCCATCGCCTCGCTCGGCTGGCGCTGCGACCTCATCGCGGCATGGCTCGCGCTGCTGGCCCGGATCGGCGGCCCGGCTGATGCCGATTTTGTCGACTGGATGACGGTCGATCGCATCGAAGGGCGCGAATTCGACATCGGCATCCACCGCCACTGGCTTGACCCGACCCGACCCCTTGCGGAAACCGTGCTGAAGCCCGCACAAGGCGTGCTCGTTACCTCTGCGACGCTCAAGGGCGGCGGCGACTGGGACAATGCGGAAAGCCGCAGCGGGGCAAGCCATCTCCCACGCGGCGCGCAGCGGTTCGAAGCGGCAAGCCCGTTCGATTATCCCGGCCGCGCCGAGGTGCTGATCGTCACCGACATCAAGCGCGGCGACATCGCCGCCCTGTCGGGTGCCTATGGCCGACTGATAGAGGCAGCGGGCGGCGGCACGCTTGGCCTTTTCACTGCGATCCGGCGGCTGCGCGCGGTCCATGCGCGCATCGCCGACCGCCTCGCGCGAGCGGGCCTGCCGCTCTATGCTCAGCATGTCGATCCGATGGACACCGGCACGCTGATCGACATTTTCCGCGACGATCCGCGCGCCTCGCTGCTCGGCACCGATGCCTTGCGCGACGGCGTCGACGTGCCCGGCCATTCGCTGCGGCTCGTCGTGATGGAGGGCGTTCCCTGGTCGAAGCCGACGGTGCTGCACGCCGCCCGCCGCCTCGCAGGCGGTGGCGCCGCCTATGACGACCGGCTGATCCGTGCCCGCTTGGCCCAGGCCTTCGGCCGTCTCATCCGCCGCGCCGAGGATCGCGGCAGCTTCGTCATCTTGTCCGCCGCCATGCCCAGTCGGCTGCTCAGCGCCTTTCCGCCCGGCACCCCCATTCGCCGCGTCACCCTCGACGAAGCGATCATTGCGGTCAGCGCCCATTCGCGCGCTGGCCATGGCGACGGCATGCCGCTAGGGCAACAGGGACACGAATCCGGCACCCACGACCTGGAGCAAAGATGAAGCGGTTGACCCTGTTGCGCCACGCCAAGTCCGACTGGGACGATCCGGTAGAGCGGGATTTCGACCGGCCGCTCAATCGGCGTGGCGAAAGGGCAGCGCTGCTGATCGGGCAATTTGCGCGCAACCGGAAGATGCAGTTCGACCATCTTGCCGCGTCCCCCGCCGTCCGGGTGGTGCAGACGCTCGACACCTTTCTGGAAGGCTATGGCCAGCCGCTCGATCCCCATTGGGATCGGCGCATCTACCTGGCGTCCGTCGCGACCTTGCTCGACGTGTTGCGCGATCTGCCCGACACAGCCAGCAGCGTCATCCTTGCGGGCCACAATCCGGGGTTGGAGGAACTGATCCTTGAACTGGTGCCGGACGATGGCGCCAGCCCGCTCCGCGACGATGTCGAAGTCAAGTTCCCCACGGCCAGCCTTGCGGTGCTGGACCTGGAGATCGATGCCTGGGCAGATGTCGCACCGAACGGGGGCACGCTGGTAAGCTTCACCCGGCCCCGTGACCTGGATCCCGCACTGGGCCCGGAATCGCGCTAAGATTAACTGTTCTGAGGCGACCCAAGGCCTCCGCTAGGCCGGAATGTGTCCCCTCTGAACACTCGACCCGTTCGGGCTGAGCTTGTCGAAGCCTTGTTCTTCTTCAGTAAGGAGCGAAGGTCCTTCGACAGGCTCAGGGCGAACGGTTCGGGAGATAGCGCCTTTTTAAAGCACAAAGCTCCTCTCAGTCTCCAATGGCCTTTGCCAAGGCTGCGCGGATTACCTGGAGCCGATCCAACAGGTCTGCTTCCCGCTCAGGCTTGGCCGGGATCGCAGCAACCGGGGCAGCGACGGAACTGGGCGAAGCCAGCCCATCGGCCAGCGCCTTCTGCGCGCCCCGCACGGTAAAGCCTTCCACATTCAACAGCTGGTTGATGCGCCGGACAAGGGCGACATCGGCGGGCCGGTAATAGCGGCGATTACCCGAGCGCTGGAGCGGACGCAGTTGGGGGAAGCGCGTTTCCCAATAGCGCAAGATATGCTGCGGCAGCCCCAGTTCCCCGGACAGCTCACTGATTGTCAGGAATGCACCTTCTGCCTTTTCCATAGGCCGATGTTGCACCTATCGCGGCGCAAAGGTCAACCGTGGGAAAAGCGTGTCGGCCCCGCCGCCTGCGTCAGGATGCAGCGACGCGGTCGCGCATGGTCTGGCTGGCGCGGAAAGTCAGCACGCGGCGTGGCTCGATCGGCACCTCGACCCCGGTTTTCGGGTTGCGCCCCATCCGCTCGGTCTTGTCGCGCAGGACGAAGGTGCCGAAGCTCGATATCTTCACATTTTCGCCGCGTTCGAGCGCGGACGTCATATGCTCCAATATGGACTCGATAAGCGCCGCCGCTTCGGATCGGGAGAGGCCGATGTGCCGGTTGACGCTTTCCGCCAGATCCGCGCGTGTCAGGGTGCCATTGCCAGTCATCGAAAGTCCCCACCTTCATCCGCCGGTCAAATGCCGACGCCAATGGTAAATCCTGCGATAACATAAGCGATTCGGCAAGATGGTCAGCCGAAGAAATCTAAAGAATTCCGGGGTATATACCTTGGGTTAGACCCGCACGACGCAGGCGCCCCAGGTGAAGCCGCCGCCCATCGCCTCCAGCACCAGCAAGTCACCCGGCTTGATCCGCCCATCCCTCATCGCCAGGTCAAGCGCTAATGGCACCGAAGCGGCAGAAGTATTGGCGTGACGATCGACCGTCATCACCACCCGGTCCGGCGACAGTTTCAGCTTGCGCGCAGTGGCGTCCAGGATACGGGCGTTCGCCTGATGCGGGATCAGCCAGTCGATCTGGTCCGTGCCGAGGCCCGCGACTTCCATCACTTCGGTCAACACGGACGCCAGGTTGACCACGGCATGACGGAACACTTCCTGCCCCTTCATGCGCAGCTTGCCGACCGTCTTCGTGGTCGAGGGGCCGCCATCCACGTAGAGCAGTTGGTTGTGCCGCCCATCGGCATGCAGCTTGGCCGCCAATATGCCGCGCGCACCATCCGCGCTTTCTTCAGCGCCGAGCACGATCGCGCCCGCGCCGTCGCCGAACAGGACACAGGTCGTCCGGTCTTCCCAATCGAGGATGCGGCTGAACGTCTCGGAACCGATGACAAGCGCGCGTTGCGCAGCGCCAGAGCGGATCATGCTGTCCGCAACCGTGACGGCATAGAGAAAGCCGGAGCACACAGCCGCCACGTCGAACGCCACGCAATCATCGATGCCGAGCGCTGCCTGAACAATGGTCGCGCTCGCGGGAAAAGTCTGGTCCGGGGTGGCCGTCGCAAGGATGATGAGATCGATGTCCTGGGCGGCAAGGCCTGCTGCCTCCAGCGCCGCCTTGGCGGCATCGGTCGCGAGGGTTGAGGTCGTCTCGCCATCGCCCGCTATATGGCGGTTGCGAATACCGGTCCGTTCGACGATCCATTCGTCGCTCGTGTCCACGGTCTCCGCCAGTTCAGCATTGCTGACGGCACGTACCGGGAGGGCGGAACCCGTGCCCAGGAGAACGGACCTGCGAATCACTTTGCGGCGAGCTCCTGTTTGGACGCCACGGCCGAAAGCGCGCTGACGCCCGCCATGTCGGCGGCGATGCGCCGCGTAATATCTTCTTCCAGCAGCCGGGCGGCGACATGGACGGCGTTGGCGACGCCCTTGTCATTGGCGCTGCCGTGGCTCTTCACCACCACGCCATTCAGCCCCAGGAAGACTGCGCCATTATGGTTGTTGGGGTCCAGATGATGCTTGAGCAGATGCATGGCGGGCTTGGAAATCAGGAAACCGATCTTGGAGCGGATCGAACTGGTAAAGGCGGTGCGCAGCAGATCGGTGACGAAGCGGGCCGTGCCCTCCGCCGTCTTCAATGCCACATTGCCGGAAAAACCGTCGCTGACGATCACGTCCGCCTCGCCCCGGCCGATCTTGTCGCCTTCCGTAAAGCCGTCGAAGGACAAAGGCAGGCTGGTCGCCGCGCGCAGGATGGCGGCGGCGTCACGGATTTCCTCCGTGCCCTTCATGTCTTCGGTGCCGATGTTCATGATGCGGACGCGCGGACGTTCCAGATCGAAGGCGATCCGCGCATAGGCCGCGCCCATCACCGCGAATTGCACCAGATTGCGGGCGTCGCACTCGGTGTTGGCGCCGAGGTCCAGCATGACCACGTCATTGTCGCCCAACGTCGGCAGCAATGCCGCCAGCGCAGGCCGGTCAATGCCCGGCATGGTGCGCAGCGCGAGCTTGGCCATCGCCATCAGCGCGCCGGTATTGCCGGAAGAAACAGCAGCGCCCGCCTCGCCCGCCTTAACGGCAGCGATGGCCATGCTCATGGAGCTGGCCTTCTTGCGGATCGCGACGCTGGGCTTGTCCCCGGCGGACACGACATCGCTGGCGTGCACCACCTCGGACGCGGCTCGCAGATTGGGATGCTTGTCAAGCGCGGACTTAATCCGCGCTTCGTCACCGAAAAGGGTGAAGCGCAGCCCTTCGTGACGGTGACGGGCGAGTGCTACGCCCGCCATCATCACGCGCACGCCTTCATCCCCGCCCATCGCGTCGATTGCGATTCGCGGTTGGCTGGACACTTCAGGACACCTTTGCAGGAGAGGGAGTGTCGTCAGGCTCCGACGGCAACGACTTCGCGGCCGTTATAATGGCCGCAGCCCTCGCACAGATTGTGCGGGCGCTTGAGTTCACCGCAGTTCGAGCATTCCTGATAGGCCTCGACGCGCAGCGCATCGTGGCTGCGGCGCATGCCACGGCGGGACGGGGAAGTTTTCCTCTTTGGGACAGCCATGTCGGCACCTTATTCCATATTAAATCTGGTTGAGCGACTGGCCAGTATCCGATGAGATGCCGACGCCACAGGCGCCGCAGACCCATGCGGCCCGGGTGATCGCGAAGCCCTGCGCCTATAGCGCTTTTTGATCCGGGCGCAAGTCCTTCCTTGCCCTTGGCGCCATCCCGGCTACCCTGCCTCGCCATAGAATATCGGGGAGAAGATCATCATGCTGTTGCCGATCACGCTGACACTGGCCGCCGCCTGCGCTTTCGTGAACCTGTGGCTGGCGACCCGCTGCGTCCGGATTCGCATGACGGCCAAGACGCTGCACGGCGATGGCGGGGACCCCTTGCTCGCCCGCCGCATGCGCGCCCATGCCAACTTCACCGAATATGCGCCGATGGTCCTCATCCTGTTCGCCCTGGTCGAACTGGCGCTCGGCTCGCCGCTATGGCTCTGGATCGCGGCCTGCGCCTTCATCATCGCGCGCGTCGCCCATCCGATGGGCATGGATAAGGACAGCCCCGCCCCGGCACGCGCGGTCGGCGCGCTGCTCACTTGGCTCGTCCTGGCAGGGTTGGCGATCGCGGCGCTCTATGCCGCCTACAGCGCCACGCGCGCCGTTCCCGCGCCCCCCGCCCTCGCCGCGCAGGTCTGACGCTTCACGCCAGCACAGCGTCGCCCACGAAGGGATTGGTGCGGCGCTCATGGGCGAAGTTGCTCATCGGGCCATGGCCCGGCACGAAAGCCGTGTCGCCGCCCAGCGGCCACAGCTTGCCGGTGATCGCGTCGATCAGATCCTGATGATTGCCCATCGGGAAGTCCGTGCGGCCGATCGATCCCTGGAACAGCACGTCGCCCACGATGGCGAGCTTGCTGGGCGCATGGTGGAAGACGACATGGCCGGGCGTGTGGCCGGGGCAATGATAGACGTCCAGCACTAGGTCGCCGACCGTCACCTGGTCGCCATCGGCCAGCCAGCGGTCAGGCTCGAATATCTTGCCGTTGACGCCATAGTTGCGGCCGTCTTCCTCCAGGCGGCTGATCCAGAAGCGGTCCGCCTCATGCGGCCCCTCGATCGGCACGCCAAGTTCCTTGGCCAGAGTGCCCGCCTCGCCGCAATGGTCGATATGGCCGTGCGTCACCAATATCTTTTCGATCGTCACGCCCTGCTGCTCCGCGGCCGCCTTCAGCCGTGGCAGGTCACCGCCTGGATCGACGAATGCGCCGCGATTGGTCGCAGTACACCAGAAGAGCGTGCAATTCTGGTGCAGCGGAGTGACGGGAATCAGCGCGGCTTTGAGCGGAGGCGTAGTCATGGCGCGAGATGTGGCGAAGCCGCGCGCCCGGCGCAAGAGTTAGCCCGCGTCTTCCATCGCCAGCGGCTCAGCCAGGCTGATGCTGTCGAGCACCCGCGCCGTCTCATCCCGCACGCGCAGCATCACGCGATGCAGCCTGCATTCCGATTCGGGCAGGCAGTTGGTGCAGGTCTCATGCGCGAATCGGCTTGCGCAGGGCGTCAGCGCCAGCGACCCCCGCGTCAGCCGCACGATATCGCCATAGCTGATATCGACCGGCGCCAGCGCGAGCCAATATCCCCCATCGCGTCCGCGCTGCGTTGCCACCAGCCCTTCGCGCGACAGTTCCGACAGGATCACCGTCAGGAACTTCGCCGGAATATTCTGCCGCGTCGCAATCTCGTTCAGCGGCACGGGCCCCTGGCGGTAACGGTCGGCAAGATGCTGGAGAGCGCGGATGGCGTAACGGGTCTTCTGCGAAAGCATGATCCCGTTATTCGCCCCCGCGCCTCATTTGACAAGCCGCCGCGCCGCCTTTCTCAGGCCTTCACCCCTTGCAGCGCCTCTTCATAGGTCGTCGCCTTGAAGCCCACGAAGGTCCGGCCGCCGACGTCCAGGATCGGCCGCTTGATCATAGACGGGTTGGCGCTCATCAGCAGGATCGCCTTGTCCGCGTCGATATGCGCCTTGTCGCCCGCGTCCAGCGCCTTGAAGGTCGTGCCGGAGCGGTTGAGGATGGTTTCCCACCCATGCTCCATCACCCATTCCTCCAGCTTGCCCTTGTCCACGCCCGACACCTTATAGTCGTGGAAATTGTAGGACACGCGCTCATTATCCAGGAAATTGCGCGCCTTCTTGATCGTGTCGCAATTCTTGATGCCATACATGGTGATCATGGCCATCAACCCTTGAATGCCGTAACTTCGACTTCGACCTTCATCTCCGGCTTGATAAGGCCGGTGACGATGCAGCTGGCCGCCGGGCGAATCTCCCCGAACACGGGCGCGGTGGCCTTGCCCAGTTCGTCCCAATAGGCGGGGTCGGTGATATAATAAGTCACGCGCACGACGTCGGCGAAGGAAAAGCCCGCCTCCTCCAGCGCCTTGCCGATGACCTTAAGCGCATTGGCCGTCTGGTCGACGACGCTTTCGGGCATCGCCTTGGTTTCAGGATCGGTGCCGGTAGTGCCGGCGACGAAGCACCAGTCGCCCTGGACGACAGCGCGGGAATAGCCGACCTGCGCCTCGAAAGGCGAGCCCGAGGAAATGAGCGTGCGGGACATGGGGGGAGTTCCTTCGAACGGAGCGGGATAGGAATTTAGCGCGGCTCTTGCCCCATGCCGCGCCCCGCGTCCAGCGGCTTTTGGGGATGCGGAACGGCGGCGGGATTGATCCGTTGAGGGGGGCAAGGAGACATGCCATGGACGCCAATGACAAAGACCGCTTCCCCGACATCAGGGAAGAAAATGACGAGCAGCGCGACGAGGAAGCGCAGGCGCAGACGGTAACCGACGACGCCCGCGTCCGCAGCACCGACCTGTCCGAAGATAGCGAGCGCGGCGGCCGCGCCAACCCTGCTCAGATCATCCCCGACGACACCCCCGACCTTGTCGAGCGGATGGAGGAAATGAACCGATCCGGACATATGGATTTCGACGCCTTCTCCGGCGAACCCCAGATGGACGACGAAGAGGGCGCGCTAGGCCAGATCGATACCGAGGATATGGACGATGACGACGACCTGATCGGCGACGACGAGATCGAAGAGGAAGGCTGAGGCAGGAGGCTAGAGGAGAAAGCCCGCAACCCGACCTCTCCACCCCGTTCGGGCTGAGCTCGTCGAAGCCTCCCCCTGAGCCTGTCGAAGGGGTTTTCTTCTTCAAAAGAAATGTCTCAGAGCGAACGCCAATCTAGGCTGGCGTCGGCTAAAGCACAGCCGTCCAGCCCCCTTCATACCGGAACGGAGGAAAAGCGGATCAGCTTGCCCAGGAAGTAAGGCGGTGCGGAGCTTAGGTGGACAGCATGTCCCACCTTCCCCGCCGCCACAGACCTCTCCGCATCATCCACTCAAATCCGCGGCCCCGGCGCAGGACAACCGCCTCTGCCAGCCGCTCCAACAGCTTGGCCGCGCTTCTGCTCATTGCCTTCGCGTTTTGGGCGGCGGCCAGCCTCTTTTCATCGCGGCCTCTTGGCCCCTCCGATCCGGCGCTGATCCCTCGCCAACAGGCTGGGACGCAGGCCGCCTCATTCGCCTCATGCGATGACGGCCACGGGGGCGACTGCGTAGTCGACGGCGACACCTTCCGCCTGATGGGCGAAACCATCCGCATCGCTGACATAGACACGCCGGAAACCCACCCAGCCCGCTGCGAGGAAGAGGCAGCGCTGGGCGCTCAGGCGACGGAGCGGTTGCGGGCGCTACTCAACGCCGGGCCCTTCACGCTTCAATCCATCGACCGTGACCAGGATCGCTATGGCCGCTCATTGCGCATCGTCATGCGGGATGGCCGCTCGATCGGAACGACGCTGGTCGCAGAAGGGCTGGCGCGGCCCTGGGAGGGGTCACGCCAGCCCTGGTGCGGTGGCTAACCGCAAGCGTTAGCGGCAGCTCACGCCACCGCGATCGATTTCCCGGCCGAGCAGAGCGCCCGCGCCGCCGCCGATCAGTGTCGTCAGCAGGTTGGAGCCGCCACGATCAAGCTGGTTGCCAAGCAAGCCGCCCAGCGCCGCGCCGACAATCAGACCCGTGGTGCCGTCCGAGCGGCGGCAATAATAGCGATCGTCATAGCCACGATAGATGCGCGTGTTGCGCGTCACCCGGATCGGCTCATAGCCGCTGCGATAATAGCGATCGGGCCGATAGCGCGTGCCATAGCGGCGATCCGGACGGTTCCAGTCGTAATTGTAGACGGTCCTGCCGGGACGCTTCCAGCCATTGTGGCGACCATTGTCATGACGGCGATCATCCCGCCAATCACGTCGAGCGTCGCGCCGATCCTCGCGATAGTCGCGTCGCGCCTCGCGGATGTCCCTGTCACGCTCACGCCGCGCATCCCGCTGATCCCGCGCGAAATCTTTCGCGTCGATCCGCACATCGCGGCCTTGCGCCAAAGCAGGGGTCGCAGCAACGCCAGTCAACGTCATCGCACCCAGCGAAAAAGCGGCAATGGCGCGCTTGATCGAGAAGTTCATGTGATGCTCCTTGCCATATTTATCAGGCTGTAGAGCTAAACTCATGGATTACCCTGACGTTGCATGAACGGAACAAAACGGTGCGTTCAAGATCGGTAAAGGAAGGCCGAGCCAATCGGTTGGCTCGGGCGAAAAAGGCCTAGGCAACCGAAAAATCTGCCTAAATACTGACTGTAAACGGCAACCAGTTAATCAAAACTATGGTGATCGTCGGCTCGCACTATAAGCTTTGCCAAAGCAAAATCGCTCAATTTCTTATCGTTATGCCCAAGATCCTTCCGAAACTGCAAAAGTAAATTTTCCATATTCTTAAATATTACTTTGACGTCGTCGGACACCTGAAGCGAATCCACTTGAAATTTATTAAATGCGTTAATTGTGTCGGCACTACCCCACACCATGAGCTTTCGAGTAATAGCTCGCAACTTAACCTTAGTCTGCGGGTCGTTTACTATATCAACATCGGTATCGCTGGCATCCATAAATTCGAACAACAAATCAAAGAAGCCTGTATATGCTTCTCGTTTCTTCTCGAAGTTTAATGACTCTAGCTCCCTCCGACGTTGATACAATACTGACCATACCACACCCGCTGTTGATACAACGGCTGTCAATAATCCCAGCTTAAATTCAGTTTCCGCCCTATTGTATAGGGTATAAAGTTCTTTGATAAGCCAAGGTATTCCATAGATGGCGAACCATCCTACGGCTACGATCATCGCTAATATCAATAAGGCGGCCAGGACTTGGCCGATTCGATAGCCAATATTCATTTTGCCGCGTTCGCCCGCTACTCCGCCGCGATCCCCGCAGCCTTGAACATATCCGGATCGCTCGGCTCATCCACATTCGCCGCCTCACCGCCCTTCAGCTTCTTGCGACGGTCGAACGCGTCCCAAACCTCATTCCACTGGCCGCGCGTCGCGCCCTTCGAATATTCGGTCGCGCGGGTTTCGAAGAAGTTGGCGTGCTCCACCCCGTTCAGCAGCGGGGTCAGCCACGGCAGGGGGTGCTCATCGATCATGTAGATGGGCTTCAGGCCCAGCTGCCCCAGGCGCCAATCGGCGATGTAGCGGACATATTTCTTGATGTCCTTGGGCGTCATGCCGGGGACCGGGCCCATTTCGAAGACGAGGTCGATGAACGCGTCCTCGATCCGCACCGTCTTCTGGCACATGTCCATGATGTCGTCCTTGACCGACGGCGTCAGGCAGTCGCGCTCCTTCACAAAGGCGTGGAACAGCTTGATGATGCCTTCGCAGTGCAGCGTTTCGTCGCGCACCGACCAGGTGACGATCTGCCCCATGCCCTTCATCTTGTTGAAGCGCGGAAAGTTCATCAGCATCGCGA
Organism: uncultured Novosphingobium sp.; assembly: GCA_946886075.1. Next base: position 122,568 of record CAMPHR010000004.1, read on the forward strand.
AGGACGCGAAGAGCTGCAGCCCTTCGGTAAAGCCGCCGAACATCGCCAGTGTCTTGGCAATGTCCTCGTCCGTATCGACGCCGAACTGGCTCAGATAGTCATGCTTATCCTTCATCTCCTTATACTGCATGAAGGCCGAATATTCGGTTTCGGGCATACCGATCGTGTCGAGCAGATGGCTGTAGGCGGCGATGTGGACCGTTTCCATGTTGCTGAACGCGGTCAGCATCATCTTCACTTCGGTCGGCTTGAACACGCGGCCATATTTTTCGTGGTAGCAGTCCTGCACTTCCACGTCCGCCTGGGTGAAGAAGCGGAAGATTTGCGTCAGCAGATTGCGCTCGTGATCGGACAGCTTCTGCGCCCAGTCGCGGCAATCCTCGCCCAGCGGCACTTCTTCGGGCAACCAGTGCAGCTGCTGCTGGCGCTTCCAGAATTCATAGGCCCAGGGGTACTCGAAAGGCTTGTAGACCTTGCTGGCTTGAAGAAGGGGCATCGGGTCGGCTCCGCGAATTAATGGGTTAGCGCAACCTGTGCGGGGGCGGGACGTTTGATCCCCGTCAATCCCTGCACAGGAGCAATATGATGGTTGATCTTACCAGCATCAAGGAACATGCTGAGATTATCGGCGCTGATGGCGTCCATGTCGGCACTGTCGATCATGTCGATGGCGATCGTATCAAGCTGATCAAGGCGGATAGCGGCCAGGGAAGTCACTCCGGGCATCATCATTATATCAGCCAGGGACTGATCGCCGGGGTTGATGAGGATGGCACTGTGCGGCTCTCTGCGACCGGCGCCAACGCCGTTCTCTTTGAAGAAGAACAAGACGAGGGGTGACGGCTCCGGAGCTGATTGTGTGGGCGCGGTCGGTGTCGCCACCGCCGCGCCCATCCCCCCCATTAGCTCATTGGCACGCCAGGCATTCGTCATAGTCTGTGCTTCCCCCAGCCAGCTCGAACTTTGGTGCATCGATCGTATTGTCGGCTTCCACCCCGCCCGCGAACCCAGCGCGCTGCACCGACTTTGACCGCAGATAGTAAAGCGACTTGATGCCCAGTTCCCACGCGCGGAAGTGGAGCATCATCAGGTCCCACTTTTCCACGTCCGCCGGGATGAACAGGTTGAGCGACTGCGCCTGATCGATGAAGGGCGTGCGATCGGCGGCGAGTTCGAGCAGCCAGCGCTGATCGATTTCGAAGCTGGTCTTGAACGTGTCCTTTTCTTCCTGGCTCAGGAAGTCGAGATGCTGGACCGACCCGCCGCGTTCGAGGATCGTGTTCCAGACGTTCGTGCTGTCCTTCGACTTGTCGCGCAGGATCTTTTCCAGATAGGGGTTCTTCACCACGAAGCTGCCCGACAGCGTCTTGTGCGTGTAGATGTTCGCCGGGATCGGCTCGATACAGGCCGACGTGCCGCCGCAGATGATGCTGATCGACGCGGTCGGCGCGATCGCCATCTTGCAGGAAAATCGCTCCATCACGCCCATGTCGGCGGCATCCGGGCACGGGCCACGCTCTACCGCGAGCTGCATCGAGGCGTCGTTCACCTTCTCGCTGATATGCTTGAAGATGCGCAGGTTCCAGCTCTTGGCCATCGCCCCTTCAAAGGGGAGGCCACGGGCCTGGAGGAAGGAGTGATACCCCATCACCCCCAGGCCCACTGACCGTTCACGTCCCGCCGAATATTTCGCCCGCGCCATTTCGTCCGGCGCGCGGTCGATATAGTCCTGCAGCACATTGTCGAGGAAGCGCATGACATCCTCGACAAAGACGGGGTCCTTGTTCCATTCGTCCCAGGTTTCGAGATTCAGGGACGAAAGGCAGCAGACCGCCGTCCGGTCATTGCCGAGATGGTCGCGACCCGTCGGCAGTGTGATTTCTGAACAGAGATTCGACGTCGAAACTTTCAGGCCAAGATCGCGATGATGCTTGGGCATCATGTTGTTCACGGTGTCGGAAAAGACGATATAGGGCTCGCCGGTCGCCAGCCGGGTTTCCACCAGCTTCTGGAACAGGCTGCGCGCATCGACCGATCCACGGACCGAGCCGTCCTTAGGTGATTTCAGCTTGAACTCGCTGCCGCTGCGCACCGCTTCCATGAACTCGTCGGTCAGCAGCACGCCATGGTGGAGGTTGAGCGCCTTGCGGTTGAAGTCGCCGCTTGGCTTGCGGATTTCCAGGAACTCCTCGATCTCCGGGTGGGAGATGTCGAGATAGCAGGCGGCCGAACCACGGCGCAGGCTACCCTGGCTGATCGCCAGCGTCAGGCTGTCCATCACGCGGACGAAGGGGATGATGCCGCTGGTTTTGCCATTAAGGCCGACCGGCTCGCCAATGCCGCGCACGCTGCCCCAATAGGTGCCGATGCCGCCCCCGCGCGAGGCGAGCCAGACATTCTCGTTCCAGGTGTTGACGATGCCTTCCAGGCTGTCGTCAACGCTGTTCAGATAGCAGCTGATCGGCAGGCCGCGCCCGGTGCCGCCATTGGACAGCACCGGCGTCGCGGGCATGAACCACAGACGCGAGATATAGTCATAGACGCGCTGGGCATGCGCCTGATCATCGGCATAGGCGGCGGCAACGCGGGCAAACAGGTCCTGATAGCTTTCGCCGGGCAGCAGATAGCGGTCCTTCAGCGTGTCCTTGCCGAACTCAGTCAGCAAAGCATCGCGGCTGTCGTCGGTCACGACATCGAACCGGCGCGCCTGGATGGACGAAGAGGAGGGCGCAGCCTCCTTGGCTGGCGCAGGCTTCTTCTTTTCCGCCACCGTTTCAATCACTTCGTCGATTACCGTCGCCACGTCGCTTGCACCTGTTTGTTCGCTGTCACGAAAATCCATTCGAGCCCCCGAATGTTCCTGTTTCGTTCGATTCGGTCAAGCCTCTTATATAAGAGCTTGCCGCACCAGAAGGGGGTCAACCAACAGTGGATCGCATGAGACAAAACGCCTCTCGCCCGGAAAATGGTCCGGCCGGAACAATCACAATCTGTTGGGTAACCCCCGTTAACCCGATACAAGGGATAGTGCCACAGCTTCATATGCTTGCAAGAGGGTAAATGACGGAACGGGGACTCCCTGGGACCGGCCACATGGCAAAGTGATGACAATATGCCGATCCTGCATTGCAGCGACGCGCGGACTTCCGGCCATCTTGCAAAAGGCAAGGGAAACAATTTGAGAACGAAAATAATTTTGGCTTTGCGCGGAATTTGTGCCGATCAGGTCAGCAGCCTTGTCCCGTTTCGCTATGGATGGTGGTTCATCCACAACTTATCCACAATCTGATGTGGATTAACTGTGGATGAGGAATGGCCGATCAATCATGCTAAAAGCCGCAGCCCCACGGGATTTAAGGCATGAGAGAGACCAAGCCGATGATTCTCTATTATCACCCCCTCTCCTCCTATTGCTGGAAGGTGCTGATCGCCCTCTATGAGCAGGGCATCGCGTTCGACCGGGCGATGATGGAGGACCCAGGCGTTGCCGAAACCTGGCTCGCGCTCTGGCCCTTGGGCAAGTTCCCCATCCTGCGCGACGAAGCCCGCGACCAGACGGTGGCGGAGGCCAGCATCATCATCGAATATCTGGGGCAGCATGGCTCAGGCCCCTTCCATCCCATCCCCGACGACCCGGCGGAAGCTTTGGAGGTGCGGCTGCTGGACCGGCTGTTCGACAATTATGTCATGACCCCGATGCAGAAGATCGTCGCCGATCGCCTCCGGCCTGATGAAGCGCGCGACCCCCATGGCGTCGGCGAAGCCCGCATCCTGCTCGGCAAAGCCTATGCCCTGCTGGAGGATCGGATCGGCGCACGGCAATGGGCGGCGGGGAACAGCTTCACCCTCGCCGATTGCGCCGCCGCCCCCGCCCTGTTCTATGCCGACAAGGTGGAGCCGATGCGCGGCGGCTTTCCCGCGCTCGCCGCCTATCTCGACCGGCTGGAGGCGCGGCCAAGCTTCGCCCGGGTACTGGAGGAGAAGGAGCCTTGGTGGCACATGTTCCCCTACGCGCAGGAGGCGGCCGACCGCCAGCAATAGGCGGGCCGCCCCATGGCTGCGACCAAGCCGGGGAGCCTTTCGCGTCCGCCACGCGCTTCCCTGATCCCTCCGGGCAGAAAGGCGCAATCAATGGACGATCAGCGTGTGTGGCAATTCGAAGAACGGCTCTGGACTGGCGACGCCAGCGATTATGAGCAGTGCATCGATGAGGAAAGCCTGATGGTCGTGCCCGCGCCGCCCTTCATCTACAAGGGGCAGGATGCCGCGCACGCCATGGCTCAGACGCCGCGCTGGGAAAGCGTCGAACTGTCGGAGCGCCAAGTGATGCGCCCGCAGGAAGGCCTCATCGTGATTGCCTATAAAGCCAAGGCGCATCAGGCCGAGGGCGAGGATTATGAAGCCCATTGCACATCGACCTACCGGCGGCTGGCGCATGAGGAATGGCGTGTCGTCCAGCACCAGCAAACGCCACCGCTAATCGCCAGCTAATCGCCTCCGCGCCAACCTACCCTACCTCTGGACAGCACGGCCCAAAACCCTATAGCCGGGCGCAAATCGCTATAATGGCCAGAGGACCAGGGTAGATGACCGTCATCAAGACCGCCGACCTGATCGAGAGCGTCGCCGACGCGCTCCAGTTCATCAGTTACTATCACCCGATGGATTACATCCGTGCGCTGGGCAAAGCCTATGAGGCCGAAGCCAATCCGGCGGCGAAGGACGCCATTGCCCAGATCCTGACCAACAGCCGCATGTGCGCCGAAGGGCATCGCCCGATCTGCC
>CAMPHR010000005.1 GCA_946886075.1 uncultured Novosphingobium sp.
TCGATCGGAAGGCCGTGGCAGTCCCAGCCGGGGACGTAGGGCGCGTCCTTGCCGAGCAGCGACTGGCTGCGGACGATGATGTCCTTCAGCACCTTGTTCATCGCATGGCCCATATGGATGTCGCCATTGGCATAGGGCGGGCCGTCGTGGAGGATGAAACGTTCGCGCCCCTTTCGACGCTCGCGCAGCTTGCCGTAAAGGTCCATTTCCTCCCAGCGCTGCAGAATCGCCGGTTCCTTCTGCGCGAGACCGGCCTTCATCGGGAAGTCGGTGACGGGGAGGAAGACGGTGCTTTTATAGTCTGGCTGGTCGGTCATTTGGTCCGGTATCTGCTTGCATTGCCATTCGGCTCAAGACTGCGCCCTATTAGAACAAGGGAAGGGCTTCGACAGGCTCAGCCCGAACGGGTGAGAAAATGTGCCCGGTGCATTAGGCGAGGTGCGGCGTTCTCGCAAGGATTTGCCGTGCGGCGTCGCAGTCCCGGGCGATCTGGGCCGTGAGGGCGTCTAGGCCTTCATATTTCGCCTCTGGGCGGAGGAATTCGATCAGCTGCACCTCGATGCATTGATCATAGAGATTTTCGGCGAAATCGAAGAAATGAGGCTCCAGCAATTCCTTTGGCGGGTCGAAACTGGGGCGGATGCCGAGATTGGCGGCGCCATCAACGACGCGGCCATCGGGCAGCAGGCCGCGGACGGCATAAATGCCATAGGCCGGGCGGAGATAATGGCCGAGATCGACATTGGCGGTGGGAAAGCCGATGGTGCGGCCGACCTTGTCGCCATGCTGGACAATCCCCTGCACCGCGAAGGGGCGTGTCAGCAGGCGCGTGGCCGTGGCGCAATCACCAGCTTTGAGTGCAGCGCGGATGCGGCTGGAGGAGACCACCTCCCCGCCCTGGTCAGTGACCGGCGCTACGGCTTCGGCGCTCATGCCACGGGCTGCGCCGAGTTCAGCCAGTGTCGTGACAGTGCCGGTGCGGCCCTGGCCGAAGGTGAAATCCTGGCCGGTGACCACGCCAGCGACGCCCATGCCATCGACCAGTAGATCGACGAAATCCTGCGGGCTCAAGGCGGCGAGTTGGCGGGTGAAGGCGAAGACCAGCATCGCGTCGGCACCGGCGGCGGCGAACAGGCGCTGCCGTTGATCCAGGCTGGTGAGGCGGAACCAGGGGTTTTCCGGGCGGAACAGGCGCATCGGATGCGGGTCGAAGGTCGCGACGATGACGGGACGCCCTTCCGCGCGGGCACGGTCCACAGCGCGGCCGACGACCGCCTGATGACCGAGGTGAAATCCGTCAAAATTGCCCAGCGCCATGATGCTCCCGCGCAGATGGGCAGGGATCGGGACGCCGCTTTCCAGCCGCTCCATGGCGCTGGCTATAGGCAGATGGCCGGGCGCTGGCAATGCGGCTTCACGGGCCAGCGCGGCGGCGGAAGGTGACGAAGCTGTAGGCCGGATAGGCGCCGTCGGCCGGATGGTCGGCGCGGGCGGTCTCCTGCCAGTGCTCGGCATCGGGATAGGGGATCGCAGCGTCGCCGGACGCGTCGATATGCACTTCGGTGAGTTCGATGCGGTCGGCATGGGGCAGGAAGAGATGGTGGATCTCTGCGCCGCCGATCACCATGGCGGCGGGACCGCCTGCGAGGTTGAGCGCGGATGTGACGTCATGAGCGACCTCTGCCCCCTCGCCGTTCCAGCCTTTGTCGCGGGTGAGGACTATATGACGGCGGCCGGGAAGCAGGCCGGGCAGGCTGTCGAAGGTTTTGCGACCCATGATCATCGGGTGGCCGAGGGTCAGGGCCTTGAAATGCTTGAGATCGGCGAGCAGTCGCCAGGGCAGGCCGCCATCCTTGCCGATCACGCCATTGTCGGCGCGGGCGAGGACGAGGACGACTTCCTGGGTTTCGCTCACAGGGTCAGCCGGGTGACATGGCCCATCTTGCGGCCGGGGCGTGCCTCATGCTTGCCATAGAGATGCAGATGGGCAGCAGGGTCGGCAAGGATCTCTGCCCAAGCGTCGGCTTCTTCGCCGATGAGGTTGTGCATCTGCACGCGCTGGGCGGCCAGTCGGGTGTCGCCCAGGGGCAGGCCGCAGATCGCGCGGACGTGATTTTCGAACTGGCTGGTGACGGCGCCTTCAATCGTCCAGTGACCGCTATTGTGGACGCGGGGAGCCATCTCGTTGAAGACGGGGCCATCGGCGCTGGCAAAGAATTCGAGCGTCAGGACGCCGACATAGCCGAGCGCTTGCGCCACCTGCGCGGCGAGGGCGCGGGCCGCTTCGACCTGTGCTTCTATGCGGGGGCCTGCTGGGGCGATGGAGGTGGAGAGGATGCCATCGACATGGACGTTGGCGGGCGAGTCCCAGAAGCGGACCTCGCCATTCGCGCCGCGCACGAGGATGACGGAAAATTCCTCCTCGAAGGTGACAAAGCCTTCGAGGATGGCGCTTTGCTGGCCGATGGCGTCCCAGGCGGAGGGTGCGTCAGCGGGATCGTTAAGGCGCGCCTGCCCCTTGCCGTCATAGCCCATGCGGTTGGTCTTCAGGATCGCGCGGCTGCCGATCGTGGCGATCGCCTGATGGAGGTCATCGAGGCTTTCGATCGAAGCGAAGGGCGCGGTGAGGCCGCCGAGATCGCGGACGAAATTTTTTTCGGCGAGACGGTCCTGCGCCACGCGGAGGGCTTGCGCGCCGGGGCGGACGAGGCCGTGGGTGGAGAGGACCTCGACGGCGGCGGGGTCGATATTCTCGAACTCGTAGGTGACGACATCGACGCTGTCGGCAAAGGCGGCGAGCGCGGCGGCGTCTTCATAGGCGCCACGGGTCCAGCGGGGGGACACATCGGCGGCCGGGCCGCTTTCCTCCGGCGCGTAAATGTGGGTGCGATAGCCAAGCTGCGCGGCGGCGATTGCGATCATGCGGCCGAGCTGGCCGCCGCCAAGGATGCCGATGGTGGAACCGGGCGCGATGGTCGTCATCTTATTCAGGCGTCTCCGCAACGTCATCGGTCTGCTTTTCACGCCACATGTCGAGCCGCTCGGCCAGTTCATCGTCGGTAGTGGCGAGGATCGCGGCGGCGAGCAGCGCTGCGTTGATCGCGCCGGGCTTGCCGATGGCAAGCGTGCCGACGGGGATGCCGCCGGGCATCTGGACGATGGAAAGCAGGGAATCCATGCCCTTCAGAGCCTTTGACTCGACAGGCACGCCCAATACAGGCAGGCGGGTCATCGCTGCGGTCATGCCAGGAAGATGGGCAGCGCCCCCTGCCCCGGCGATGATCACCTTCAGCCCCCGGCCCACCGCGCCGTTCGCATAATCATAGAGGCGTTGCGGCGTGCGGTGCGCGGACACGACCTTGCATTCGTGCGGGACGCCAAGCGCGCTCAGCGTATCGGCCGCGTGGCGCATGGTTTCCCAATCGGATCGCGATCCCATGATAATGCCGACGGTGGCGGCGCTCTCTCCGGTCATTCGCCTGATTTCCCCTGATGGCGCGGAAAGCACAGCCCCTTAGCCGGAGGACCGGCGAGGGGCAATGCGGGATTTACGGACTTAACGCTCCGACAGATAATAGCGGTCCTTCGCGGTCAGGTCGTCGGCAAGGTCATAGACGATCGGCTGGCCGGTCGGGATTTCCAGTTCGGTGATTTCATCGTCAGGAATGCCCGAAAGATGCTTCACCAGCGCGCGGAGCGAATTGCCGTGGGCGGAGATGAGGACGCGCTTGCCCGCCTTCAGTTCGGGCACGATGCGGCTTTCCCAATAGGGCAAGACGCGGGCGATCGTGTCCTTCAGGGACTCCGTCGAGGGGATGGCGATGCCGTCATAGCGGCGGTCCTTCGACAGGTCGAATTCGCCGCCCGGCTCCAGCACCGGCGGCGGAATGTCGAAGCTGCGGCGCCAGACCTTCACCTGCGCGTCACCATGCTTGGCCGCCGTCTCCGCCTTGTTGAGGCCGGTAAGGCCGCCATAATGACGCTCATTAAGGTGCCAGTCCTTTTCGACGGGCAACCAGAGCCGACCCATCTCCTCAAGCGCGAGGTTCAGCGTCTTGATCGCGCGGGTCTGAACGGAGGTGAAGCAGCGGTCGAAGTCGAGCCCCTTTGCCGACATCAACTGGCCAGCGGCGCGTGCTTCCTCCACGCCCTTGTCCGTCAGGTCCACATCCCACCAACCAGTGAAGCGGTTTTCCAGATTCCAGGCCGATTGGCCGTGGCGGATGAGAACGAGGGTGGGCATGTAACGCATCTCCTGCACTAAGAGCGATGATGGCGCTTCCCATAACGCCGGAAATGACGGGCGCAAGCTTGTGCGCCGGGCGGGGCGTCCCACATTGCAGTCGGCCGGACGATGGGATAGCTCGGACAGCTAAGCATAAGGAAGCGGCAAGTTGGCATTTGTGAAGGGCGTCTGGCGCATATTGGTGGCGATCAAGGACGGGCTGGTCCTGCTATTCCTGCTCGGCTTTTTCGGCCTGCTCTATGCTGCCCTTTCCTGGTCGCCCAAACCCGCGCGGAGCGTGAGCAGTGGCGCGCTGTTGCTGAAGCTGGACGGGACCATCGTCGAGCAACCGGCAGAAGCTGACCCCTTCTCCCTGCTGACGTCGTCGGGGCCGCAGACGAAGGAATATCGCCTGTCCGACGTCGTCACCGCTTTGGAGGCGGCCAAGACGGACGGCAAGGTGAAGGCAGTGGTGTTGAACCTCGACGGCTTTATGGGCGGTGGTCAGGTCGCTCTTTCCCGCGTCGGCAAGGCGTTGGACGCTGTTCGAGCGGCTAACAAGCCGATCTTTGCCTACGCGACTATCTACAGCGACGACGGCTATCAACTGGCGGCCCATGCCAGCGAGACATGGGTCGATCCGCTGGGCGGCGTAGCGATATTGGGGCGCGGCGGATCGGGGCTCTACTATAAGGGCCTGATCGACAAGCTGGGCGTCAACACCCATGTCTATCGCGTAGGGACGTACAAGAGCTTTGTCGAACCTTTCATCCGCACGGAACAGTCGCCCGAAGCGCGACAGGCCAATCAGGCGCTGGCGGATGCGCTGTGGCAGGATTGGCAGGAGGAAGTTGCCAAGGCCCGCCCGCGCGCGAAGCTGGCCGCCTATGTCGCAAATCCGGCGGCGGCGGCGGAAGCGGCGCGGGGCAATCTGGCCAAGGCGGCGCAAAGTGCCGGGCTGGTCGACAAGCTGGGCGACGAGGCTGCGTTCGGGAAGCGCGTTGCGGAGGTCGCGGGTGAGCCATCCGACGATCGCGTGGGGGATTTTGCCAGCATCGACCTTAACAGCTATGCCAAGGCGCATCGCCCGGCCAATGACGGGCAGATTGGCGTCATCACTGTGGCGGGCGACATTGTCGATGGCGACGGTGGACCGGGCAGTGCTGCGGGGGACACGATTTCGGCCTTGCTCTACAAGGCGCTGTCCGAAAAGGATTTGAAGGCGCTGGTCGTGCGGGTTGATTCCCCCGGTGGGTCGGTGATGGCTTCGGAAAAGATCCGGCAAGCCGTATTGGAGGCCAAGCGGGAGGGCCTGCCCGTCGTCGTTTCGATGGGCAATGTCGCGGCGAGCGGCGGCTATTGGATTTCGACGCCCGCCGATCTCATCTTTGCCGAACCTGGCACGATCACGGGTTCGATCGGCGTGTTCGGGATTTTGCCGAGCTTTGAAGGGACGCTGGCGAAGCTCGGCATCACCACCGATGGCGTGCGGACCACGCCGCTTTCAGGTCAGCCCGATATTGCTGGCGGCACGACGCCGGAATTCGACCGCATCATGCAGATGGGGATCGAGGATATTTATGGCCGCTTTGTTGGGCTGGTAGCGCAGGCACGGCGTAAGTCGCCCGAGCAGATCGACGCCATCGCGCAGGGCCGTGTGTGGGACGGCGGCACGGCCCGGCAGATCGGGCTGGTCGATCGCTTCGGCGGGCTGGAGGACGCGATTGCCGAGGCGGCGAAGCTGGCGAAGATCAATCCGGCGAAGGCGAAAGTCTATCGCATCGAGAAGGAGCCGGACAAGTTTGCGGAGTTCCTGCAGTCGATGACGGAGCGAGATGATGAGGATGCAGACGCGCCCCGCGACATGTTGAGCCGGCAGGCGATGATCCAGCGGCGTTGGGCGATGCAGGCAATTGCCGATGTGCGCGGCCTCATCAGCGGCGCTGGCGTGCGGGCGGATTGCCTGGAGTGCCGGGGCTATGGCGCGCCACGGCGCGTGAGTGATGCGGATGAGCGCGGATTGATGGGGTTGCTGGCCAGCCTTTGGCGGTGATGTGCGGGACGGTCCCGCTGGGTTTGGTCACGAAGCGGGATCCCGGATCAAGTCCGGGATGACGTTGAGGCGAGGCAGCTCTGTCGTTCTAGCGCCCGCCTCTGTAGGTCGGCAGGCCGATGCTTCGCCAGATCGCGATGGCGCGTAGGAGGAAGCCTAGCAGCGCCGCGATGAGACCGGCGGCTGGGACATCCAGGCCCCACCAGCGCAGCATGACGAACAGGCCCGATGCGAAGGCCGCAGCGGTCACATAGAGTTCCGGACGCAGTAATATGGATGGTTCGTGGGCCAGCAGGTCGCGCAATATGCCGCCGACGCAGCCGGTGACGACGCCCATCATGGCAGCGACGAAAGGCGGGATGCCGTAGCTCATCGCCTTGGCCGCGCCGAACACGGCGAAGGCGGCGAGGCCGATCGCGTCGAGCCAATCGAGCGCCCGGTCGCTCCAGAAGCGGCGGGGCGTGAACCAGATGAGCAGGGCCGCGACCATGCAGGTGATCGCCGGGACCGGATCATGCACCCAGAAGACGGGTGCGCCGATGAGGAGATCGCGCACGGTGCCGCCCCCTACCCCCGTCACCAGCGCGAAAAAGGCGAAGGTGACGAGCGTCTGGCCGAGCCGGGCGGCGGCCAGCGCACCGGATGCCGCGAACACGAAGATGCCGACGATGCTGAGCGTTTCCAGCACCGGGCCGATCTGCTGAAAGGCGGTCGCAGGGGAAAGCATGGGCTTTTAGTGGCGAGACGCCGGGGCCAGTGCGGTGGACGCACCGGCCCCGCCAAGCGCCTTCTTATTTCGCCAGTTCAGCCTCGATCGCGGACACCAGAGCCGGATCATCGGGCGTGGTGCCAGGGGCGAAGCGGGCGGCGACCGAACCATCCTTGGCGATCAGGAATTTCTCGAAGTTCCACAGGACTTCGGGTTCTTCGGTCGGGGTCATGCCGTAGCCACGGAGCTTTTCACGGAAGTCAGCGCCATCGCCATTGGCCTTGGGCTGTTCGCTGGTGAGGGCGGCATAGAGCGGGTGCTTTTCCGGGCCGGTCACGACGATCTTTTCGAACATGGGAAAATCGACGCCGAAGTTGGTGGTGCAGAAATCAGCGATCTCGTCATTGCTGCCGGGTTCCTGCGCGCCGAAGTCGTTGGCGGGAAAGCCTGCAACGACGAGGCCCTTGTCCTTATAATCGCTGTAGAGCTTTTCCAGCCCTTCATATTGCGGAGTGAGGCCGCATTTGGAGGCGACGTTGACCGCCAGTACCACCTTGCCCGCATAGTCGGCGAGGCTGGCGTCGGCGCCCTTGATCGTCTTCAACGGAATTTGCTGGATCGCGGTCATTGTCATCTCCTTGAGAATCCGGATGGCGCGGACCTTGCCATCATATCGCCGCGCCGAAAAGCCTGCCTGCGCCTGCCGTGATCGCCATCGCCAGCACGCCCCAGAACAGCACCCTGATGACGGAGCGGCCGATCTTCCCGCCACCTAGCCGCGCGCCGACATAGCCAAGCAGCGCAAGGCACAGGAGCGAGGTGAGGACGATCACCGGCAGCGCCAGAGACGCAGGGCTGATCGCCGCTGCCAGGACGGGTGCGATCGCTCCGGCCGAAAAGGTGGCGGCGGACGTCAGCGCCGCCTGAACGGGACGCGCCGTGCTGATGTCGGAAATGCCGAGTTCGTCGCGCGCATGAGCGGCCAATGCGTCAGCCTCCATCAGTTGCCGGGCGACGTCTCCAGCCAATTCGGGCGTCAGGCCGCGTTCTACATAGATGTTGCGCAGTTCCTGCCATTCCACATCCGGCTGCTGCGCGATCGCATGTTTTTCCTTGGCGAGGTCGGCGCGCTCCGTGTCCGATTGGGCGCTGACGGACACATATTCGCCAGCGGCCATCGACATGGCGCCCGCGAACAGCGCGGCTATGCCGGACAGCAGGATCGTATCAATCGTAGCGCCGGACGCCGCGACGCCCGCAAGCAGGCTCGCGGTGGACACGATACCATCATTTGCGCCCAGGACTGCCGCACGCAGCCAGCCGACGCGGTTGACATAATGGACGGCATGATGCGCGCGCGCATGTTCGAGTGCGCCTGCCGCTGATCCTTCCATCGCCGTCATATGGGCCTCTTCCTTGTTTAGCCGCTCAAGCCCTCGGCTTTTTCGGCCAGTTCCAGCCAGCGTTCCTCTGCTGCGTCCTTGTCAGCGCGGGCCTGCTCGATCGCTTTTGTCAGTGCCGCGAAACGCTTGGGATCGCGGGTGTAGAGCGACGGGTCGGCCAGCGCCTCCTCGTCGCGCGCGATAGCTTGTTCCAGCTTGTCGATCGTCGGGGGCAAGAGGTCGAGGTCGCGCTGATCCTTGTAGCTGAGCTTGGTCGCCGCTGTCTTGGGCGGCGGGGGAGCGGCGGGTGCTTTCTTTTCCGGGCGCGGGCCGCTGCGTGGCTGGCGCTTGGCGACCCAGTCCGCATAGCCGCCGACTATGACATCGACCTGGCCCGAGCCGTCGAGGCCGAGTGTCACCGTCACCGTGCGGTCGAGGAAGTCGCGGTCGTGGCTGACGATCAGGACCGTGCCGTCATAGTCCGCGATCACCTCCTGCAGCAGGTCGAGCGTTTCAAGGTCGAGGTCGTTGGTCGGCTCGTCCAGCACCAGCAGGTTCGATTCGCGGGCAAACTCACGGGCGAAAAGGAGGCGCGACCGCTCGCCGCCCGACAGGGTGCCGACGCGGGCCTCTGCCAGTGACGGATCGAACAGGAATTCCTTGAGGTAACCGTGGACGTGCTTGCGCACACCGCGCACGTCGATCCAGTCGCCACCTTCCGCCAGCACGTCGCGGACGCGCTTATCGGGCTGCATCAGGCTGCGCTGCTGATCGATGAAGATCATGTCGAGCGACTTGGCCTGTTTGATGACGCCGCTGTCGGGCGCGAGTTCGCCGGTCAGGAGCTTCAGGAGCGTCGTCTTGCCAGCGCCGTTGCCGCCCACGATGCCGATGCGGTCGCCGCGCTGGATGCGCAGGGTGAAGTCCTTGATGACGGTGCGATCGCCGAAGCTCTTCGTCACATGCTCGGCGGTGATGACGCTTTTGGTCTTGCTGTCGTCGGCGGCGACGGCGATCTTCGCGACGCCCTGCGGCCCGACCATGGCGGCGCGCTGGGCACGCATTTCCCATAGCTTGGCGAGACGGCCCTGGTTGCGCTTGCGGCGGGCGGTGACGCCGCGTTCCAGCCAGTGCGCCTCTATCTTGAGCTTGGCATCGAGCTTTTCGGCGGCGCGCGACTCCTCGGCATAGACGGCTTCCATCCACTCTTCGAAGCCGCCGAAGCCGATCTCATTGCGCCGAATGGACCCGCGATCGAGCCATAGGGTCTGGCGCGTGAGGCGAGTCAGGAAGGCGCGGTCGTGGCTGATGACGATGAAGGCGCCGGAATAGCGGGCAAGCCAGCCCTCCAGCCAGTCGATCGCATCGATGTCGAGGTGGTTGGTCGGCTCGTCGAGCAGCAGCAGGTCAGGCTCGCTGGCGAGCGCGCGGGCTATGGCGGCGCGGCGGCGTTCACCCCCCGAAGCGGTGGCTGCTTCGCGCGACAGGTCGATGCCGAGCTGACTGGCGATCGCCTCCACCTCATGCGCGGGCGGCGCATATTGGCCTGCGAGGGCGAAATCACGAAGGGTTGGAAAGCCCGCGACGTCCGGGTCCTGTTCCAGCATGATGACGCGCGCGCCCGGGCGAACAGATCGCGTGCCCTCGTCAGGTTCGACTTGTCCGGCGATCAGCTTGAGCAGCGTGGTCTTGCCCGCGCCATTGCGGCCGATCAGCGCCAGCCGGTCACGATCCCCGACGAAGATGTCGAGATGGCGGAAAAGCCAATGCGAACCCTGACTGAGACCAAGATTTTCGAACGAGAATATGGGTGCGGCCATGGCCGTGCAGCTAGGACTTCCAGAGCGCCGGGGCAAGAGCATGTGGAACCACATGCTGTCTGGCGGCTTTCAGCGCGTGTCAGCGTCCGTTCATCGCAGCCGTTACAAATGGGCTGCATCGCTTTTCAAGGAGATACGCTCATGAAGTCCGCCCTGGCCCTGATGGCCGCCGCCGCTGCTGTGTCGATCCCGGCCATCGCCGCCGCGCAGACCAATGTGACGATCGCCGAAACCGCGCCCGTCGTGACGCTGAACGTCACCGAGACGGTCGAAGCGGCGCCCGACCAGGTGGTGGTGGGCACCGGTGTCCAGACCCGCGCGCCGACAGCAGCGCAGGCGATGCGCGACAATGCGGCGAAGATGGACCGGCTGATCACAACCCTTGCCAAGGCAGGCATCGCCAAGAAGGACATCCAGACGAGCGGCATCAACCTGAACGCGCAATATGATTACAACAATCAGAATGGACAGCCCGCCGGGCCGCGTTTCATCGGCTATGAAGCGTCCAACCAGGTGACGATCAAGCTGCGCGACATCAAGAAGACCGGCCCATTGCTCGACACGCTGGTCGAAGCGGGCGCGACCAATGTCAACGGACCATCCTTTTCCATCGAAGACCCGACGCCGATGCTGACGCAGGCGCGCGCTGCAGCCTTGAAGACGGCAAAGGCGCAGGCGGATTTCTACGCGCAGGCGGCAGGCTATCGCTCCGCACGGCTTCTTTCGATCGCGGAGAGCAATAGCGGCGGGCGTCCTCCGATGCCGATGCTCGCCAGCCGGTTCAAGGCGGACGTAGCCGAAGCGACGCCGGTGGAACCCGGACAGGTTGGGTCGTCCGTCACGCTGACCGTCCAGTACGCGCTGGAACGCTAAAGCCGCCTGTCACCGTGCTGACGGCACCATTCACCACCTGTTCAATGCTTGTCGCCTATGGCATGCCATATGACGATGAAGCTTAGCAGCCTGATTGCCGGTGTGGCCGCCATCGCCGCGATGGTGGCCGTGCCTTCCTACGCGGAGGCCGGGCAGCGTGGTGAACAGGATGCCGCGCGCCGGGCGATGCTGGATGGGCAGACCATGCCTTTTTCGCTCATCAAGCGGCGGGTGGACGCAGCCATGGGAGGCGCGACCTACCTTGGCGCGGAGTTCAATCCGTCCTCCAACCGCTATCGCCTGAAATATGTGAAGGACGGCAAGGTGGTTTGGGTTGATGCCGATGGGCGCACGGGCGATATAACGGGCTGGGCGCACTGACGCGCCAAAGGGCAAAATACAAAGAAACGGAGCCATATGCGTCTGCTGATCGTCGAAGATGAACCAAACCTTGGGCAACAGCTCCGCAATACGCTTGAGGGCGCGGGCTATGCCGTGGACCTGGCCGACGATGGCGAGGATGGCCACTTCCTGGGCGCGACGGAAAGCTATGACGCGGTCGTGCTGGACCTCGGCCTGCCCACGATCGATGGCCTGACGGTTCTCGATCGCTGGCGCAAGGAAGGGCGCAGCTTCCCGGTGCTGGTGCTGACCGCGCGGGACAGCTGGTCCGACAAGGTTGCCGGGCTCGACGCTGGCGCGGACGATTATCTCGCCAAGCCTTTCCAGAGCGAGGAGTTGATCGCCCGGTTGCGCGCGCTCATCCGCCGCGCGTCGGGCAACGCGTCGAGCGAGCTGATCGCGGGCGACGTGCGTCTGGACACGCGGTCGGGCAAGGTCACGCTGAAGGGTGAGCCGGTGAAGCTCACCGCGCAGGAATATAAGCTTTTGTCCTACCTTCTCCACCACAAGGGCAAGGTGGTCAGCCGGACCGAGTTGATCGAGCATATCTACGATCAGGATTTCGACCGCGATTCCAACACGATCGAAGTGTTCGTCACCCGCATCCGCAAGAAGCTGGGCGCGGACGTTATCACCACGATACGCGGCCTTGGCTACAGCCTGGACGAGCCGGGGCGCTGACCCTTCAGCGGTTAGAGCACGCTACCTGTATGATTGGCCGGTTCCTTCCGCTTTCTGTAAGCGGGTAGAGACCTTCGACACCTTCGCGAACGGAAAGGGAGGTTCCGGCAGCAATCCATGACCGAGACCGCCGCCCCTCCCCCGGTTCGTTCGACCGGTTCGATCAGCCGCCGCATGATCGGCATTGCGGCGCTGTGGATCAGCATATTGCTGCTGGGCGGCGGGCTGGCGCTTGATCGCGTCCTGTCGCAGGCGATCACTCGAAATTTCGACGATGGCCTGAATTATGTGCTGACGGCGATGATCGCGTCGGCGGAGATCGGGCCGGATGGCGAAGTGCTGTTCAACCGCCCCCTCGCCGACCAGCGTTTCCTGGAGCCCAATAGCGGGCTCTATTACCAGATCAGCGCCCGGGGTCATGAGGATTGGCGGTCGCGGTCACTGTGGGACCGGGCACTCAGGGTGCTGCCGGAGCATGATGACCGCAGCTTCCATGCCTATGACAGCAAGCAGTTTCCGGGCGAGGATCTGCGTATCATGGAGCGGACCATCGTCCTACCCGGATCGGATACACGATGGATGTTCATGGTCGCGGCCGCCCGTGCCGGGCTGGATGATCAGATCAGGACGTTGCGATCGACATTGACGCAGAGCTTTGCGCTGCTGGCGCTGGGCCTGATCGTGCTCACGACGCTGCAGACGCTGTACGGATTGCGGCCGCTGCGCCGGGTGCGCAAGGAAATCGTGCGGATGCGCGCGGGGGAAAAGAACCGGGTGACTGACCCGATGCCATCGGAAGTGCTGCCGATGGTCGAGGAACTGAACGCCCTCCTCGCCCATAATGAGCGACAGGCGGAAGAGGCGCGGACCCATGCGGGTAACCTGGCCCATGCGCTCAAGACCCCGCTGACCGTCATCATGAATGCCGCGACGGCGCAATCGGCGGATTTGGGCGAGACGGTCATTCGGGAAGCGACCACGATGCGCCGCCAAGTGGATCATCACCTTGCCCGCGCTCGTGCGGTCGGGCGGCGGGGCGCTGCGCAGAGCCGGGCGGAAGTGTGGACGAGCCTGCAGGCGGTCGAGCGCGCGGTGCAGCGCCTTTACCCCGAAACGCGGATCGACATGGACGGCGACAAGGAGGTCGCGGTTCGCGTCGAACGGCAGGACCTTGACGAGATGCTGGGCAACCTGATCGAGAACGCGGCGAAATATGGCGGAGGGAGCGTCTTCGCCACGGTGAGCCGCGCGGGGCCCATGGTCGAAATCATGGTCGAGGATGACGGCATGGGCATCCCCCAGGAGGAACGGACCCGGATATTTGACCGAGGCGTGCGGCTGGATTCGGGTAAGCCTGGAACCGGGCTTGGCCTCGCCATCGTGCGCGATGTCGCGGAAATCTATGGCGGGTCGATCGGTATGGAGGAAAGCGAGGATCTGGGCGGGCTGCTGATGCGGTTGCGGCTGCCTGCTGCCTGATGCGGCGGACGCTTTATCTTGCCGCTGGATTTCTGTCGCTGGGCCTTGGTGCACTGGGCATTTTCCTGCCGCTGCTGCCCACCGTACCCTTCATGATATTGGCGGCATTCTGCTTTGCGCGAAGCAGTCCCACGCTGGAGGCGAGACTGCTAGATCATCCCCATTTTGGGCCGCATATTCGGCGCTGGCGGGACAAGGGGGCGATCAGCCGCAGGGGCAAGCGTGCTGCGCTGGCAGCCTTCGCGTTCAGTGCCGTGCTGGCGCTGTTCCTTGCGCCCTTCCCCTGGTTCCTGATCCCTCTGGCGGCCGCCCTGATTGGCGGCACATGGATATGGACCCGGCCGGAGGGTGACGCCTGAAGCGGCGTCAGTTCATCGCAAGGATCATGTTGCGGACTTGCGGGAACACTTCCTTTTCCCATTTGCGGCCAGCGAAAACGCCGTAATGGCCTGCACCGATTTGCAGGTGATGACGCTTCAGATGCGGACGGAGCCCGGTGCAGAGCGCATGGGCGGCGGCCGTTTGACCGACAGCGCAAATGTCGTCCTTTTCACCCTCGACGGTGAGTAGCGCCGTCTTGCGAATGGCGCCGGGGTTGACCGGGCGGCCGCGATGCTTGAGCTCACCCTTGGCGAGCAGGGTCCGCTGGAATACGCGATCGACGGTCTCAAGGTAGAATTCGGCGGTCATGTCGAGCACCGCGAAATATTCCTGGTAGAAATCCTTGATCTTCGCCGCCTCTTCTTCCTTCCCGTCAGCGAGCAGCTGATACAGCTCGCGATGCTGGGCGCCGTGGCGTTCCAGGTTCATCGACAGAAAGGCGGACAGTTGCAGGAAGCCCGGATAGACGCGCCGTCCAGCGCCGGGATAGCGCAACGGCACCGAGGTGATGAGGTTGCGTTCGAACCATTCGATCGGGCGCTCGTTGGACAGTTCGTTGACCACCGTCGGCGCAGCGCGCGGATCGATCGGGCCGCCCATCAATGTCATGGATCGCGGGGTTGCCGCGTCCCCATCCTCCGCCATAAGCGCGACGGCGGCGAAGGCCGGTACGCAGGGCTGGCAGACGGATAGCATATGCGAGCCGGGGCCAAGTTCCTGCATGAAAGTGATGACATAATCGACATAATCGTCGAAGCCGAACTGCCCGGCCGACAGCGGAACGTCGCGCGCATTTTTCCAATCGGTGATGTACACATCATGGTCGCGCAGGAGCGTCCGCACGGTACTGCGCAACAAGGTCGAGAAATGACCCGACATTGGCGCGACCAGCAATATGCGGGGCTGCTCCGTTTCCACTTCATCCTTCGCGAAGTGAAGCAGGTTGCCGAAAGGGAGATCGAGCAGCACTTCCTCTCGCACTGCAACAAGGGCATTGCCGCTACGGACTTCGTCCATTCCATAAGAGGGGCGCTTGTGGGTGAGACGCGCGCCTTGGAACACATCCATGAGTGCGAACATGCGGCGGGGCATGGGCCAATCGGCAACAGGACCGATTTTGTCACGCAGACCAAGGGCCAGTTCAGCACCGAAACGAGCCGGAGCCAGCATGTCCTCAAGAGCTTGATAGCCTGTGTATAGCATCGTCATAGTATGAACGGCGCCCCAAAATGTTCCCCTGGCCGATTCGGCCCCCTCCGTTCGATATACTGTTTTTGCGTATTGCACTGCATCATGTTTGATGGAAAAACATGGCTATCGGGAGGATCGCCATGGCCGCAGCGGAATTGACGATATCGAGCAAGATTTATTCCTCCTGGTCACTGCGCGGCTGGTTGCTGTGCCGACTGGCGGGATTGCGCGTCACTGAACAGATGGTTGCGCTGGAAAATCTGGAGAACCGGGCGGAGCTTTTGCTGCTGACGCCTTCCGTTCTGGTGCCGCGGCTGACGCATGAAGGGGCCAGCGTTTGGGATACGCTGGCGATCGCGGAATATCTGCACGAGCTTTATCCCAATGCAGGCATGTATCCCAAGGACCGGATGGCGCGGGCGCATTGCCGGTCGATCTCAGGCGAAATCCATTCCGGTTTTGCCAACCTGCGTTCCGCCCTGCCGATGAACCTGAAGGTCCGGCACAAGAAGTTTCCGATTTTTTCCGGCGCCAAGCCCGACATCGAGCGGGTGCAGGCGATCTGGACCGAATGCCTCGGTTCCTATGGCGGGCCTTGGCTGTTTGGCGACAGCCCCACCGTGGCGGACGCGATGTTCGCGCCCGTGGTGCAACGCTTTCTCACTTATGCCGTGAGGTTGCAGGGCCCGGCGGCGGCTTATTGTGATACCGTCAACAGCTGGGACCTGATGCGCGAGTGGATCGAGGATGCGCGCAAGGAAGCGGACGAGGTCGAGGAGCTCGACGTCGAGTTTTGATGCTAGGCGGGCGGGATTAGTTTCTTAGCTGGGCCAACCAGTCGCCGATCATCGCTCGGCCCGCCGCCACCGCTGCGGGGCCATGTTCATCATGATCGCGGCGCAGAGCAATGCCGCATTGCCGGGCGACGTCCAGATCGGCCCAGAAATGCGTGAGCCAATCATCGAAGCGCGGGTCCTCACCCATTTCGGCGTGGAATTGCAGCGCCAGAAGATTGGGGCCGCGGCGGAAGGCCTGATGCGCATAAGCATTGGTTGACGCCAGCAATTCAACGCCGCGCGGCAATTCGAAGGTGTCGCTATGCCAATGGAGGACCGGCACATCCTGTATGTGCCGCAACGGCGAATCGGTGCCTGCTCCGTTCAGCGTGACAGGCGCGAAGCCCAGCTCCATAGCCTCGCCGGGATAGACGCGTGCGCCCAGCGCCGCAGCGATCATCTGACTGCCAAGGCATACACCCAAGGTGGGGAGATCTTGCTCCAGCCGGGCGGCGAGTTTGCCGACTTGCACCGGAATCCAAGGATGGATGTCATGTTCATAGACGCCCATCGGCCCACCCATCATGATCAGCAGGTCGGGCGTGCAAAGGTCGACATCGGCAAACTCGGGGCTCGCCACGTCGATCCTCTCGATCTCATAGCCCGCAGCTTCGATCGGCTGGAGAAACCCGGCCGCTCCCTCTCGCGGCACATAACGGACGATGAGTGCTTTTTTCATTGCTGATGGCATGCCTAACGGATCAGCGGCACGCTCGCCACCGCAGGCTTTCTTGAGGAGGCGATAACCAGCCTATCGGCGACCGGGCGCCCGGGTCCGCCAGATGCGCCAGAGAGCCACGAAGCCGATCGCGCTCCAGACGATGTTGAGGACCATGGAGGGGATCGCGCCATGCCACCAGGTGTTCAGCACAAAAAAGGCGGCGCCAAGAGCGTTCATCCACTGGAACAGCGCTGAGCGGCCCGAAAGCCGCCCGGTGGACACCAGGACATAGGCGCCGAGGACGAGCAGCGCGCCGAGCCAGCCGACAAGTTCGATGAAGATGGTCATGCGGGCAGTCCTGGAGAACGGTTGAGGTTATGGTTCACGCGGAGGCGCGGAGACGCGGAGGGAAATGGGGTTAGGTTGCTTTGTTCGTTGACCCTGTCGAGCCGAGCTAAGCCTGGAGTTTGTCGTGGTCTCGTCGAAACGCAACATGTTCCTGTGAAGGCAGGGAGCAAACTGAGCCGTGGGATTGGTTTTCTGCCTTCGCAGAAAGTTGGTATTTTTTGGAGACCCGGCTCGATCGGGGTTCGATGACAGCGCCAACCTTACCCAGCTTATCTCCGCGGCTCTGCACCTCCGCGTGAACAAAAAAAGGCCGCCTCCTCGAGGGAGACGGCCTTTGATCACGTCAGCAGTCAGCCGATCAGGCGGCCAGCTTGCGCAGGACGTACTGGAGGATGCCGCCGTTCATGAAATATTCGAGCTCGTTCACCGTATCGATGCGGCAGAGCGCGGTGAAGGTGAAGGTCGAGCCGTCGGCGCGCTTCACGATCACGTCCACGTCCTGACGCGGCTTAAGGCCCGCAACATTCTGGATGGTGAAGGTTTCATCGCCGGTGAAGCCGAACGTGTCCTTGCTCTCGCCATTCTTGAACTGGAGCGGCAGCACACCCATGCCGACCAGGTTCGAGCGGTGGATACGCTCGAAGCTCTCGACGATCACCGCGCGAACGCCGAGGAGGTTGGTGCCCTTCGCCGCCCAGTCGCGCGACGAGCCGGTGCCATATTCCTTACCGCCGATGACAACCAGCGAAGCGCCGTCCGCCTTATGCTTCATCGCCGCGTCGTAGATCGGCATGACTTCGCCTTCATAGCGGGTCATGCCGCCTTCGACGCCGTCCAGCATCAGGTTCTTGATGCGGATGTTGGCGAAGGTGCCGCGCATCATCACTTCATGATGGCCACGGCGCGCGCCATAGCTGTTGAAGTCGGCCTGGGCGACCTGATGCTCCGACAGCCACTTCCCTGCAGGCGAGGTCGCCTTGATCGAACCGGCGGGCGAAATGTGGTCGGTGGTGATCGAGTCGCCGAAGATGGCGAGCGGCTTGGCCTCGACAATGTCGGTGACCGCAGCTGGGGTCATGGTCAGCCCTTCGAAGTAAGGCGGGTTGGCGACATAGGTCGAACCAGCGCGCCAGCTGTAGGTTGCCGAACCGGTGACGTCGATCGCCTGCCAATGCGCGTCGCCCTTGTAGACGTCGGCATAGCGTGCCTGGAACATGGCGCGATCCATGCAGCCCGCCATAGTGGTGGCGACTTCGTCGTTGGTGGGCCAGATGTCCTTGAGGTAGACCGCTGCGCCATCCTTGCTGGTGCCGATCGGGGTCGTGATGAAATCCTCGACCACCGTGCCCTTCAGCGCATAAGCGACGACCAGCGGCGGCGAGGCGAGGAAGTTTGCGCGGACGTCTGGCGACACGCGGCCTTCGAAGTTGCGGTTGCCCGAGATCACGGCAGCGGCAACCAGGCCATTGTCGTTGATCGCCTTGCTGATCGGCTCGGCCAGCGGGCCGGAGTTGCCGATGCAGGTGGTGCAGCCATAGCCAACCAGGTTGAAGCCGATGGCGTCGAGGTGCGACTGAAGACCAGCCTTTTCCAGATAATCAGTGACCACCTGCGAACCGGGGGCGAGCGAGGTCTTGACCCAAGGCTTGGGCTTCAGGCCGAGTTCGTTCGCCTTCTTGGCGACGAGACCGGCGGCGACCAGGACGCCCGGGTTGGACGTGTTGGTGCAGCTGGTGATCGCGGCGATGGTGACGTCGCCGTCGCCAATGTCGAAATCCTTGCCTTCGACGGGAACGCGGGTCTGCGCCTTCTTATAGACCTTGTCCATGTCGGCGTTGAAAACGTCGTCGACTTCCGGCAGCGAGACGCGGTCCTGCGGGCGCTTGGGACCGGCGAGGCTGGGGACGACGGTGGAGAGGTCGAGTTCGAGCGTGTCGGTGAAGACGGGCTCGACCGACGGATCGATCCAGAAGCCCTGCTCCTTGGCATAGGCTTCGACCAGCGCGATATTCTCTTCGGTGCGACCGGTGAGGCGCATGTAATCCAGCGTCTTGTCGTCGATGCCGAAGAAGCCGCAGGTCGCGCCATATTCCGGCGCCATGTTAGCGAGCGTCGCGCGATCTGCGAGGGTCAGCGAGGCAAGGCCGGGGCCGAAATATTCGACGAAGCGGCCCACGACGCCACGGGCGCGCAGCATCTGGGTGCAGGTGAGGACGAGGTCGGTGGCGGTGACGCCTTCCTTCAGCTCGCCGGTGAACTTGAAGCCCACGACTTCGGGGATGAGCATGGAGACGGGCTGACCAAGCATGGCAGCCTCAGCCTCGATGCCGCCCACGCCCCAGCCCAGCACGCCCAGGCCGTTCACCATGGTGGTGTGGCTGTCAGTGCCGACGCAGGTGTCGGGATAGGCGACGGTGACGCCGTCGGGGCCTTCGCTCGACCAGACGGCCTGCGCGATATTTTCCAGGTTAACCTGGTGGCAGATGCCGGTGCCCGGGGGAACGGCGTAGAAGTTCGCGAGGCTCTTGCTGCCCCATTTCAGGAAGTCGTAGCGCTCCATATTGCGCTGATATTCGATTTCCATATTCTGTTCGAACGCCTTGGGCGTGCCGAATTCGTCGACCATGACCGAGTGGTCGATGACGAGGTGAACGGGCACCTGCGGGTTGATCTTGCTGGCGTCGGCGCCCAGCGCGTTCATCGCGTCGCGCATGGCGGCGAGGTCAACCACGCAGGGAACGCCGGTGAAGTCCTGAAGCAACACGCGAGCCGGGCGATACTGAATTTCGCGCTCGGCCTTGCCCTTGTCATTCTGCCAATCGACGATCGCCTTCACATCTTCGGTGGTGACGGTCACGCCATCTTCGAAGCGGAGCAGGTTTTCCAGCAGCACCTTCATCGAGAAGGGAAGACGCGAAACATCACCCAGCTTGGCCGCAGCCTTCTTCAGCGAATAATAGGCGATGTCCTTGCCGCCGACCTTCAACGTGTCGCGCGTGCCGAGAGTGTCCTGTCCGATGGCGGTCATGAGTCGTGCGTCTCCTCGCAATGCCCGGCCAAGGGGCTAGGAGGATAACGACATTCCGCCGGCGTCTGCCTCCACATGGCGGCATCACGGGTGGCGGGATGCGCCCCAACCAATGGCCGAAGCGGGTATGTCCCTTGATGGGCGCCGCCATAGCGCCTGCACCCGCCAAGTCAATGCGAAGGCGCGAAATGAGACATGTCGCCAATCTTTATTATAGACGGCGTCCCGCGGCGCGGGATACATTGAGGTGTAATCGCGTTCTAGCAGGTGGAGCGGGTTACCATGAAAATATAGCGGGTCGCGCGCTCTGACTTAAGTTGTTCAATCGCAGTGATTTGAAATATCTACGATATTCTTCACTCGATGACCGATAATATGTCTGAGGAGGAAGAGACGATGCGCCCAGTTTCAAGCCTCGCGACCGGCAAGTCATTTGACCCGGCCCTAAGGGGATATATCATCCACTATCATGTTGGCGAGGCCAACCATTGTCCGAGTTGCGGCCGAAGCCAATGGATGGTCGGCCGCCTGATGGCCGAATGCGCCTATTGCGAAACTGCGCTGCCGCTGGAGAATAATCGCGGTGTCGGCGCATGCGCGCGCTTCATACACACCAATAGTCCGATCGCGCCGGGCGATCCCGTGACCGTCTGACATATCATCGCTGTCGATTGGAGATCAGGCGGCGGCGACACCTTCCACTTCGACTATGCCCTCTCCGGCATAATAGCCCTGCACGCGCACGCGCTTTTCCACATGGTCAACGGGCACGCGCAGCAGGACAAGGCGAAAGGTCCCGCCCAGATCACGCTGGAGCAGAAAACCGGCTTCGTCCCTTATCAGCCTGCCGGTTTCATCGACTCCAGCGCCAATCTCTATCATGCGGTCAGTCTATGGCGTTCTTGATCCCTTTTCCAGCCAACAGGCCGAGAACCAGGAAGATCACGAACAGGGCGATCGCAAGGAAGAAGAGTATCTTGGCGATACCGACAAAGGTGCCAGCAGCGCCGCCGAAACCCAGGATCGCCAGCACTGCCGCGATCACGAGTGAGATAATGGCCAAGCGGATCATGATGTAATCCCTCATTGTAACAGATGATCGTTGAACGGATAACGCCGCTGGCCGGTTCCGCGCTCTTCACGGCCGGAGATTTTCGCGCACTGATCCGTTATCACGTCCGCAAGCTCCTCTCACATGTGCAGGCCATCCATGACCCTATCGCTCGACAATCCCGCGCTGCTGATCGACCGCGCATTCATAGGCGGCGAGTGGGTGGGCGCTGCATCCGGCGCCACTGTGCCTGTCGACAATCCTGCGACCGGGGCGGTGATCGGCACCGTGCCCGATTAAGCCGTCTGAACTGACGCCCTATTCCGCGCTGGCTCTGGCAAAGCTTGCGGAGATGGCAGGCTTCCCAGCGGGGACATTCAGCGTCGTCACCGGCGACGCGAAGGCCATCGGCGGCGTCATGACGTCAAGTCCGGTTGTGCGGAAGCTGTCCTTTACCGGTTCCACCCGCGTGGGAGCGCTGCTGATGCAGCAGTCCGCCGCCACGTTGAAAAGGCTGAGCCTGGAACTTGGCGGCAATGCGCCGTTGATTGTGTTCGACGACGCCGACCTGGATCTGGCGGTCGCGAGCACCATGGCCAGCAAGTTCCGCAATGCAGGGCAGACCTGCGTCTGCGCGAACCGCATATTGGTGCAGGACGGTATCCACGACGCCTTTGCAGAGCGTCTTGCCAAAGCGGTTTCCGCGCTCAAGGTCGCGCCGGGGGATCAGGCAGGTAGCACGATCGGCCCTCTGATCAACAGCGCCGCGGTGGAGAAGGTGAAGGCGCATGTGGACGATGCCCTGGAACATGGCGCGAAAGTCTTCGCCCAGGCGGAGGGGGCAAAGGGCGAGCGGTTCGCGACCCCGATGGTGCTGACCGGAGCGACCGGCGACATGCGTCTGGCGGATGAGGAAACCTTTGGCCCGATCGCGCCCATCTTCCGCTTTACCCATGAAGAGGAAGGCATCGAGATCGCCAATGGCACCACCTACGGCCTGGCCAGCTATTTCTACACCGAAAATCTGCACCGCGCATTCCGCGTAGCGGAGCGTCTGGAGGCGGGCATGGTCGCGCTGAACACTGGCGGCATTTCGATGGAGATGGCGCCCTTTGGCGGAGTGAAGATGTCAGGCTTTGGTCGCGAAGGGGCGCATATGGGGATCGAGGAATATCTGGAGACGAAGACATTCCATGTCGGCGGGCTGAAGCTTTAAGGTCAGAACCAGAAGCGCACGCCCATGACCAGAGATGTCGCGGAGGCGTCGTCGCCATCGGCGCGGGCGAAGCGGGCCGTCTCACCCAGCTTGCGCTGCCAGTTCACCCCGACATAGGGCGCGAACTCACGGGCGAATTCGTATCGCAGTCGCAGGCCAAGTTCGATATCCGACAGTCCCGATCCGATGCCGAGTTCGGGGACATCCTGCGCCGCGAAGTTCATTTCTGCGGCAGGCTGAAGGATCAAACGCTGCGTGATGCGCTGATCATAGCTTGCCTCCAGCCGCGCATGTGCTTCGCCCTTTGTGGATAGAAAGGCCTGCGCGCTGACTTCGAACCAGTAAGGCGCGAGGCCATCTATGCCGATGACGGCATAGCTACGGTCCCGGCCGGGACCGAAGTCGTGCCGCACGCCTCCCTCAAGATTGAACCAGGGATCGATCGCGCGGCTATAGAGCGCCTGCACTTCGGCATGCTCCAGCCTGCCCCGGACCTCGCCCTCGCCTTCCGTCTTGAATGCGAACCGGTTGATGTCGCCACCGACCCAGCCTTCTCCCTCCCAATGATAGGTGTCGGCGCCCTTCCCCATTCGGTATTCGAGGCGATCGAGCATCAGCTTGGAAAAGGTCATGCCGCCATTTTCCCTGATCATGGCGGCGCGGGCGCGCGCCATCTCATCAGGATTATAAAATGCGTCAGCGGCGTGGTCAGTGGGAAGTCCCGGCGCTGTTCCCTGCGGGGTAGCCGGAGCGCCAACATGGCCCGCGTGGGGATCGTCGGCTGGTTGGGGCGGAGTGCTCTCCATCGGCGGCGCCTGCTCCATCGCGCCGTGATGCATATGGCTGTGATCCATCTGCTGCGCCTGAGCGGGAAGCGCGATGGGCAGCAGCAGGGTCGCGAGCGCGCATCTCATCATGCCGCCCCCTCCCCGTGCCGCACCGTCACGACGCGCATCATGCCGGAATGCATGTGCATCAGCATATGGCAGTGAAAAGCCCAGTCCCCCAAGGCGTCGGCCGTCAGGTCAAAGCTGAGTTTCGCACCGGGGAGCACATTCACTGTGTGCTTGAGCGGGTTATGTTCGCCAGCACCCGTGACCAGTTCGAAGAAATGGCCGTGCAGGTGGATCGAATGCGGCATCATCGTATCGTTGATAAGGTTCACCCGCACCCGCTCCATATGGCGGAACGCGATTGGCTCCGCGCCATCCGACAGCTTCACCCCGTCGAAGGACCACATATAGCGTTCCATGTTAGCGGTGAGGTGGATGTCGAGCGTCCGGGTCGGTGGGCGCCGGTCCTTGTGCGGGTGTAGCGACTTAAGGTCGGCATAGGTCAGCACGCGGTGCGGCACGTCCTCCAGACCCGTCGGACGGTCAGCGGTCCGGTCCACGGGCATAGGCGACAGCGTCGCGACGCCGGGCCCCATGCGAACCTGCGGCGCTACGGATTTGTCGCGCATCTTCATGGAGTGTCCGGCCATGCCTTCATGGGCGGGCTGCTTGGGATCCATCGTACCGCCCTGGCCCATGTCCATTGCGGCCATGTCCATGCCCATGTCCTTCATTCCGAGCAGCGGGCGCTGCCGCAGCGCAGGCACGTCGGCGACCATGCCAATGCGCGGCGTCAACGTTGCGCGGACGAGCCCTGACCGGTCGATCGCTTCGGCGATGATGCCATAGGGCCTTGCTTCTTCGGGGCGGACGACAACGTCATAGGTTTCCGCAATGCCGATCTGGAATTCGTCCGTCTCGACTGGCTGCACATGCTGTCCGTCGCATTGCACGACCGTCATGGGCAGCCCCGGCAACCGGACATTGAAGTTCGTCATTGCCGACGCATTGATGATGCGCAGCCGTACCCGCTCACCTGGGCTGAAGAGGCCCGTCCAATTTTCCGCAGTCCCGTGCCCGTTGACGAGGAAGCTATATGTCGATCCGGTCACGTCCGAAATGTCGGTCGGGTCCATCCGCATCGCGCCCCATTGCAGGCGCTCACTTGCTGACTGGTCCTCACCCGCCAAGAGCCCGGCGAGCGTCTGCTTTTGCATGTTGAAATAGCCGCCCATCTGCTTGAGCCGCTTCAACAGGATATGGGGATGGACCGGGCTCCAATCCGACAGGACGATTACATGCTCCCGTTCGGCCTGCACCGGGCCGCGCCCGGCGGGATCTATGACGATCGGCCCATAATGTCCGATCGCCTCCTGCATGCCCGAATGGCTGTGATACCAATAGGTGCCGGACTGGCGCACGGGGAATTCGTAGGTGAAGGTTTCACCCGGTCGAATGCCGGGAAAGCTGATGCCGGGAACGCCATCCATCTGGAAGGGCAGGATCAGACCATGCCAGTGGATCGACGTGTCTTCCTTCAGATGGTTGGTGACGGAGAGGCGGACATTCTGCCCCTCCTTCAGCCGGATGAGCGGCGCGGGCAGCGTGCCGTTGATCATCACCGCATGGGCAGAGCGCCCGCCGGTCGAGAAATGGCCGTTTGCCACGGTGAGCGCGATGTTCTCGCCCTGCAACGCTCCCGGCGTGGTGGCAAGCCCGGCAGTGCCGCTCTGCGCCCAGGCGGGGAAGAGCTCGCCAAGCGCCAGAGCGCCGCCGAGCGTGCCAAGTCCTTGCAGGATACTCCGCCGGTCCAAACCGTTCACAGCGATGATCCTGCGCCGCGAACGAAAGAGATTTCCTGCACCTTCCAAAACCTCATGAAGCTGATCCCGGGGCGCGGGCCTTAGCCTAAACCCAGCCTTCAAGCACCTGGTTGGGCGGACGGTGACCATCGGCCCAGCTGCGGATGTTGGCGATCACGCGCGCCCCGGTGGCGTCCCGCCCTTCGAACGTCGCCGATCCCATATGGGGCAGCAACACGACATTGGACAAGGCGAGCAGGCGCGGGTCCACGGCGGGCTCATGCGCATAGACGTCCAGTCCCGCGCCTGCGATCCGTCCTTCCGCCAATGCAGCGATCAAAGCCGGTTCATCCGTGATTTCAGCGCGCGAGGTGTTGATGAGATAAGCGTCGGGCCGCATCATCCCAATGCGCCGCGCATCGATCATGCCCCGGCTGTCCGCATTGAGCGGGCAGTTGATCGACACGATGTCGCATTCGCCAAGCAGCGTATCGACATCGGCATGCCACGCGGCTTCCAGTTCATGTTCAACCTCGAACGGCAGGCGGTGGCGGTTATGATAGGCGATCGACAGCCCGAACGCGGCGGCCCGCTTGGCCACCGCCCGGCCGATCCGGCCCATGCCGATAATGCCAAGCTTCTTGCCGCCGATGCGGTGGCCGAGCATGCCCGACGGGCTCCAGCCGGGCCAGGTGCCGGATCGAACCAGCTTCTCGCCCTCTGCCAGCCTGCGGGGGACTGACAGGATGAGCGCCATCGTCATGTCGGCGGTGTCCTCCGTCAGGACGCCGGGTGTGTTGGTGACGATGATGCCCTTTCGCCGGGCGGCGCCAAGATCGATATGATCGACCCCGCTGCCAAAGCTCGCGATCAATTGCAGACGATCGGGCGCGAGGTCGATGAGGGCGGCATCGATCTGGTCCGTCACCGCCGGAACCAGTACGTCGCTTTGGGCCATTGCGCGGGCAAGCGCGGTGCGGTCCATCGGCACGTCGCCCACATTGAACACAGCGTCGAACAGTTCGGCCATCCGCGCTTCCACATTGGGAGGCAGGCGGCGCGTGACGACGACGCGCGGCTTGGCGGGACGCGGTTTCTTGGCCATGCACAGCCGCTATGCCCGGCGGTGGCAGTGGTCAAGCGCTTATGCCTGACGCTCAAGACAATGGTTGTCGGACGAGTTGGCCGGACGCTATAGCAGTGCGTCACGTGAAGGGGAAAGAACGGGGATGAAGAGGTATCTGCCTCACGCAGCGATTGTCGCCGCCGCGCTAAGCATCGCAGGCGGTACATCGGCGGCTCCGTCAAAGCCTGTCCCCTATTGGGCCTCGCTCAGCCATGACGAGGCGCGCATGCGCGTGGGCCCGAGCCTCGATTACCCGTCAAACTGGGTTTACCGCCGTCGGGACCTGCCGGTGAAGGTGGTGCAGGTGCTTGGCCTTTGGCGAAAGATTGAGGATCCGAGCGGCACGCAGGGTTGGATGCATGTACGGCTGCTCAGTGATACGGCTACTGCGATTGTGACGGCATCGGTCGCGCCAATGCGGCAGGGCCCTAGTGAAGGCGCGCGCACCGTTTTCCGGGCGGAAAAGGGCGTGGTGGGGCGGCTTTCATCCTGTAGCGATGGCTGGTGCGGTTTCGATGTAGGCGGCCAGCGCGGGTTCGTGCGCGCGACCGATGTTTGGGGCGCGACTTCCTGACGACTTAGTGGCGCTTGTCCTGCGCAGGGTCGATGATCGCGAAATTGTCCCGCTGCGCCTCTGCGTCGGCACCTTCCTCCCTATCCGACTGACCGGCACGCATCAGCCGCTTCACAAAGGGCGCGATGGCCATGACGAACAACCCTATGCCGATCGACCACCAGCCGATCTCTCCATCGACCGTCAGCACCGCATCGCGTGATGCGGCGCCCTCCGTTCCGCCGGTCGCCGCCGCGATCATGCCCGCGACATATTCGCCGAGCGCCATGGCGAGGAACCAGATGCCCATGATCAGGCCGATCATGCGGGAAGGAGCCAGTTTCGACATGGCCGACAAGCCCACCGGCGACAGGCATAACTCCCCGAGCGTATGGCAGAGATAAAGGAGGAAGATGAAGAGGATGGGCGTCAGCGTCCCCGGCGCGCCGGTGCCTGCCACGAGGATCAGGAAGCCTGCACCGACCAGTATCAGCGCCAGCCCGAACTTGGCGGGGGTGGACGGTTCTCGTCCCCGCTTGGCCAGGGCAATCCAAAGCGATGCGAGGATGGGCCCGAAGATCAGGATATAGGCCGCATTGACTGACTGGAACATCGATGCGGGCACATCGAAGCCGAGGATGTTCCTGTCCGTATAGCGGGCGGTGAACAGGCTGAGCGATGATCCTGTCTGCTCATACAGGCCCCAGAAGAGCGGGTTGATGAAGAGCAGGAACAGCGCCGCCAGCATGCGGTCGCGCCCGATCTGCTCCATGCGCCCGAATGCTTCCCATAATATATAGGCCACCATGAGGACGCTCGCGCCAGCCAGCATCCATCCCACCACCGCATGCTGCTGGATCAGCAGCCAGCAAAGCAGGATGGAAAGAAGGCTCGACATATAGACGAGCCATTCGCGGCTGATGACCCCGCCGACACGCTCGGCCAGCCGTGCCGGGTCTGGCGGCTCTCCCCTGCCCTGCAGCAGCGGCTTGCAAAGGATGAAGCCGATCACGCCCGCAATCATCCCGACCGACGCTGCGCCAAACCCCCAATGCCAGCCCCAGCGCTGGCCGAGATAGCCACAGATGAGCGGCCCGATCGTGGCGCCGACGTTAATGCCCATGTAGAAGATCGTGTAGGCGGGGTCGCGGCGGATATCGTCGCGGGGATAAAGCTGCCCCACCATGGCCGACACGCTGGCCTTCAAAAATCCTGTGCCCACAATCACGGTCGCCAATCCCAGCCAGAAGAGGCCAAGACCGATGCTGTTCGCTGAACTGTCCGCTTCCATGCCCAGAATGATGTGGCCTGCGGCGATGACGATGCCGCCGAACAGCACCGCTTTGCGCTGCCCCAGATAGCGATCGGCCAGATAGCCGCCCATCAAGGGCGAGATGTAGATCAGCGACATATAGGCGCCGTAGGAATGTGCGGCGTCACGATCAGAAAACAGGAAGTGCTGCGTCAGGTAAAAGATCAGCAGCGCGCGCATGCCATAGAAGGAAAAGCGCTCCCACATTTCGACGAAGAAGAGAAGGAAGAGCCCGCGGGGGTGGCCCAACCATGTCTTGCCCGATGTGAATGTCATGTCAGATGCGGTCATCCGTTTCCCATCTGGCCTTCTGGTGAAGCGAGAGCCTAGATCGGAAATCCCGCCGCTGTCAAAGCAGCCCGCACTTGCGCCGCGCTCGCTGCCGCGCCATCTGGTGCGCCATGTTCAATGACGCCACCACCCCCCTTTCCCTCCTGCGCACACGCCGTTCGGGCAAGCCGCGCGACCTCATCGCTCCGGGCCCTGACGCCGATCAGCTGCGCGCGATATTGGAGATTGCCCTTCGCACGCCTGATCATGGCAAGCTTGCGCCCTGGCGGTTCGTGATCGTGCCGGACGACAAGCGCGAAGCCTTCGCGGTTCTTCTGGAAAGCGCTTACCGGCGTGAGAAGCCCGACGCAGGGCGGTTGGAAATCGAGTCCATGCGGCAGTTCGCATTGCAGGCTCCCACCCTGGTCGTGGCGCTCTCCGCTCCGGTGGAAGGCAGCAAGATTCCAGCGTGGGAACAGCAGTTATCGGCGGGCGCCGCGATCATGAACCTGCTGCATGCCAGCCATGCACTCGGCTTTGCCGCGGGTTGGCTGACCGGGTGGCCTGCATATAACGACGATGTGCGGCAGGCTTTCGCGGTAGGCGCGGAGCGTCTGGCCGGCTTCATCTTCATCGGGACGCCGGGACGGCCGCAGGAAGAACGGCCGCGTCCGGACTATGACAAGATAGTTTCCATTTGGGACAAGTAGATAAGTGAGAGCGGTGGCGCGGCTCGGCCGATCGCCTTGCCCGCATCGCTGTGTTATGGCACTGACGCACTCATGACCGATGAGTCAAAGCCCGTATATCTCCGGCTCCGCGATACCATTGCGGCCTCGATACTCGACGGCGACTATCGCGATGGGGACATGCTTCCTTCCGTCCGTGCGCTCGCGGCCCAGGAAGGCGCCAACCCGCTGACGGTCGCCAAGGCGTATCAATGCTTTCAGGATGATGGACTGGTGCTGGTCAAGCGCGGCGTCGGTATGTTCGTGGCCGAAGGCGCCACCCGTCGCCTGCGTGAAGCCGAACGGCGGCGCTTTCTGGAGGCGTCCTGGCCACCGGTTGCCGAGCAGATCAGGCGGCTGGGAATTACGGCGGACGAGTTAGGTCTTCGGTTAGCCTAGATAGTAGCTGACGACTTAGTTCCGCGGAGGGTCCTTCGACAGGCTCAGCCTGAACGGGCGGAGTTTATCCCTCTAGCGCGCGCCTTCCGGCCACAGAACGACGCGCAAGGTTTGGATCAGGATGAGCAGGTCCAGGAAGGGCGTGTAATTCTTCGCATAATAGAGGTCATATTCCAGCTTGTTACGGCTGTCCTCGATCGAAGCGCCATAGGGATAGTTAATCTGCGCCCAACCCGTAATGCCCGGCTTCACCATGTGGCGTTCGGCATAATAGCGCAGATGCTGCTCGAGATCCTCGACGAACTGGCGGCGCTCTGGCCGGGGTCCGACGAAGCTCATCTCGCCCTTCAGCACCGTCCATGTCTGCGGCAGTTCATCGATGCGCAGCTTGCGGAGCCAATAGCCTAACCGGGTGATGCGCGGATCGTCCTTTTCCGCCCACACCGCTTGACCGCCGACCTCAGCATCCTGCCGCATGGTGCGCAGCTTCACGATCCAGAATTCCTCGCCATAGAGGCCGACGCGTTGCTGGCGGTAGAAAGCCGGGCCCTTGCTGTCGAGCTTCACCAGGATCGCGGCGATGAGGATGACCGGGCCCGTCAGCAGCAGCAGGATAGAACTGGCGATGACGTCGAACAGTCGCTTGGCGATGCTGGACAGGCGGCGCCCGGCGGAAAAGCCATCGGAGAAAATCAGCCAGCTCGGATTCACGCTATCCAGATCGACCCGACCGGTCTCGCGTTCGAGGAAGGTCGAGATTTCATTCACATGCACGCCAGTCGTCTTGATGCGCAGCAGGTCGGACAGGGGAAGCGCGTTGCGCCTTTCCTCCAGCGCCAGAACGACCTCGCTCGCGCCAAGCCGCACCACGAAATCGGCAAGATTATAAATGGCACTGCGATTGATCGCTTCGGGGATGATCTGCGCCCCATCATTCATCGCGATATAGCCGACCACCAGAAAGCCAGACCCTTTGCGCTGCTCAAGCTCGCGAATGCGGTTGGCGCGATTGCCCGCGCCCAGCACCACAAGCCGACGCTTGAATGCTTCGCCGCCCAGCATCGACCCCAACAGCAGCCGCACTGCAAGAAGCAGCATCACCGCAAGGCCCATCGCGTAGAGGGAGTTGGATCGCCACAAGGTCAGGTCCGGCAGCAGGAAATGCATGACGGAAAGAAATATGACGCCCAGCGAAATGGCTACCAGCAGGCGCGCCAGGGCAAAACGGATCGATTGCAGCGCTTCGGTGCCATAGACACCGACTGCAATCATCGCGGTCTGGATCGATAGTGCGAAGCTCAAAAGCGGCGCGGCGCGGGTCGTGACCTCTTCGATGTCCATGCCGATCTGGCGCGCTCTCAAGATCCAGCCAGCTTCGGCCGCTCCGAGCAGCAGGACGAGATCGAGCAGTCCCAGCAGCAGCACAGCGTGCGGCACATAATGTTTGAACAGCCTGATCATCCGTCGCGCGTAGTCTCGCTGCTACCTTCCAACTGGTAGCTTTAGGGGGCGCCGGATAAGCTCGCAGGGGTGGCGATACGTCCGACAGTGCATCGACTGTGAAGGAAATTCCCAAAGATTCTCTGAAGATGCATCAGCGCAGCGAAAAAGCGCTTCCGATTAGCCGGTGCGCGCTGTTCAGTTTTTGCGGCGCAAGCTGTCTGCCGCGTCCTGAGCGGCATTGCTGACTATGCGCGCAGCACTGTCAGCCGATTCAGCGGCTTCGGTGATGACGCGGCTTTCCTTGTCCTCGCGTTCTTTGGTGAGGTAGAAAAAACCGATCGCGAGGATCAGAGCGATAGCAACCAGCGCGAAAATCAAGCCGCTACCGCGTGATCGTTCCGCGTGGATCATATCGTCCGCACGCTCCTCGTCGCGAGGA
This sequence comes from uncultured Novosphingobium sp., assembly GCA_946886075.1. Next base: position 31,242 of record CAMPHR010000005.1, read on the forward strand.
GGGCGGTTTCTCCCTCCAGCCTCCACCATTGTCCTTCTCCCATGCCCCTCCCCACCCGGGGAGGTCCGCAGGAACCGGCATTATACGTCATTGGCATCCTGATTGGAGTCCTGCCTTGTCTCCCGGCCTCGGCTTAGCCGATCGACATCGTCCATAATCTCGTCCAGCACAGCCGTATCGGTCGTTTCCTGCGTGCGCCGCGATGGAAGATTGCCGCTATCGAGTATCTGTTCGAGCGCCGCCCGGCCACGCGCGACGCGACTCTTGATCGTGCCGACAGCGACCCCGCAAATCTCTGCGGCCTCTTCATAAGCAAAGCCGCCTGCACCCACGAGGATCAGAGCTTCGCGCTGAGGCTGAGGCAGTTGCAGAAGGGCGCGTTGCATGTCGGACAATTCGACATGCTTGTCCTGGCCAGCCGGAGCTGCGAGCAGACGGTCTGCGGTAAGATCGTCCCAATCGCCCCGGAAACGGGACCGCCGCATCTGCGAAAGATAGTGGTTGCGCAGGATGATGAAGGTCCAGGCCCGCATGTTGGTGCCCGCCTGGAAACGGCCACGCGCCGCCCACGCCTTCAACAGCGTTTCCTGAACGAGATCGTCGGCAACGTCGCGATTACCAGAAAGCGACCGGCCAAACGCACGTAGATGCGGGATTACCGCAGCCAGTTCACGCTTGAAATCCGAATCAGAGAGCGACTGCCGCTCTTCTTCCTGGTGCTCCGCCTCTTGGCCAAGCCCTTCGCTCATGGGAACAACCCTCTTACTGGCTGTCGCCCTCGCCTCATGAACCGAAGCCGTCAAAGCCATATGTGCGTTCGCATCCTATACTCATTGTTTTACGGAACCAATGATGTTTACCCGTAATAGCTCCACAGCACTATCAGCATGCCAATGATCACCAGCGGCAGCGATATGCCAAGAATGTACCGGACTATATGTGGTGTCGATCCTGACCGGGCGTCTTCAGTAGCAACGTGCTTTTCCTGTTCCGCCATATCTTACCTCCCGATCGTTACGCATGAATAACGCGGAGGCGTGACCGGGGTTCCGCTGCTCACCTGGTCTTTTGCGGCAACCCCGGTGAAGTTGGTCAGGCGGGGGCCGTGGCTTCGTCGAAGAACAAGGCTTGCGAAATTGCCGCCTTGACCGTCGATCGCTGAAACGGCTTGGTGATGAGGAAGGTCGGCTCCGGGCGTTCGCCGGTCAGCAGACGCTCCGGGAAGGCGGTGATGAAGATGACCGGCACGGAAAATTCCGCAAGAATGTCCTTCACGGCATCGATGCCGCTGGAATCATCGGCCAGCTGAATATCGGCAAGCACCAGACCCGGGCGCTCCGCCATTGCTTCGCGAACTGCGTCCTCGCGTGTCACCGCGATGGCCGTTACTTCGTGACCGAGGTCGCGGACGATCGTTTCGATGTCCATGGCGATGATCGGCTCATCTTCGATGATCAGCACCTTGGCGCGGGTTTGCGCCTCAATCTCGCTGAGCGCTTCCTCAACCAGAGCCTCGACATCCGCCGGGTCGAGCCCGATCAGATAAGCGACGTCATCGACAGTAAAGCCTTCCAGAGCCGTCAGCAGCAGCGCCTGGCGCGGCAGCGGCGTGAGGCGTGCAAGACGAGCCTGCGCGACCGCCTCCTGCCCGTCGCTTCCAGTCAGCACGGGGCCGTCCTCCAGGTGCGAAGACGACCAGATTGCATGAAATGTCTTGTAGAGCCCGAGCCGCGGGTCGACGTCGGACGGGAATTCTTCGGGCGCTGCCACGATCGCTTCCAACGTCGCACGCACATAGGCGTCGCCATGCGCCTGGCTACCCGTCAGGGCACGAGCATAGCGACGCAAGAAAGGAAGGTGGGGGTGCAGTTGCTGTCCAAGCGACATCTGTAAATCTTCTCCCAGCCCATAGGGCGCATTGCTAATCAACATTCGCTGCGCGGAAGGATGGATTGCCAATGCCGATGTGGCAAGCCCCCGCCCCCTTTTCAGCCGCCCTGCGGACGGCGGCAAAAAATGCTTCGGGGATGGGAACCAACGAGGAAAAGATTTGTTTCACTGCCGTTCGGTTTTTTAACTGAAATCTTGATTTTGATGTAAAGCTCCGCTGGCGGTCGATTGACGCCACGCGGGAAAGCCGCAAAAGAAAAGCCGATTGACATGGTAGCGTTGCAGAGGGGCGTATTTTGGTTGCTTCAACGACGGAACGGGATGTGAAGGGAGGGGACAGGAAAGATGTCGGCGCCAACACCCCGGATTCGGGCGTGACTGGCAAAGCCTCCCCCAAGCGGCGCTCGGCTCCTGCCAAGGGTGACGGCGATGTCGCCAATGTCCTGCGTTCTGTCTATCAGCGCGCCGTGGACGAAGATATTCCCGCCGAAATGCTCGACCTTCTGCGGAAGCTGGATTAGCATCGACCTTAGGGGTCGCTTGCATATGATGTCTCCCGACGGAGGGCAGATTGATGCTTTTCGATACTGGCATAGGCGCGGGGCATGTCGCTTTGGTCGTGGTCGACTTTTCAGACCTTCCAGACCCTGAACCGGTCAATGCATATCTGATCATCGCATGAACGGGACGGCACCGTCCCAACCAGTTGATTGCTCGTGCGCAACCTGAACAGCCTCATCCAATCAACCGGCGTCAAGATGTTCCTCATCCTGACTCTGGCCCTTTTGCCGCTGGGCCTCATAGCTCTGGTGGCATCGCTGCAGGCCATCCGCACTTCGGACCTGGAGAAGGAAGCCCTGCTGCGCGTGTCGGTGACGCAGAGCGCGCGCAAGCTGACGGAGGACCTGGCTTCGGACCGCACCGCTTTGATGCTGACCGCGAACGCGCTGGCCACCCGCAGCGAGGGAGCGGAAATGTGCCAGCGGCTTTCCATTTTCCTGACGTCGCATGACCGGGAAGGCGGCCGATATTATATCTATGATCGCAACGGGCAGCGTATTTGCGGATCTTCTCAGCCTGAGCCGCGCGGCCTGTCAGTGGGTGCGCGTTTTCATGGCGCGAAGGCGACGCTGCTCCCCGCTTCGGGCTATCTCGCCAGCCGCGTGGTCAGCGACAACAAGCAAGTGGTGGCGCTTGCCTATTATTCGCGCGCCTATCTCGAAAAGATAGCAAGCCCGACCACGGCCCTGCAGAACCGTCAGTTGAGCCTTGAGCAGGGCGACCATATGCTTGTCGTCAGTAAGCCTGCCAATGATTTGGGGGGCAAGAGCACCAGCTTGTCGGCTCGGCTCGATCCCCCGGATATCCTTCTCACCATGACCTTGCGCGACCCGCCGGTGACTCTCGCGCGGATGCTGTCGCTCTTCCTGCCTCTTGTCATGTGGTTCGCGGCAGCGGCGATTGGCTGGTTTGTCGTCAATCGGCTGCTCATTCGGCCCCTTGTGGTACTGCGCCGGACGGTCGCCGCCTATCATCCCGGCGAAGTGCTGGAACCCATGCGCCGCATCCGCACTCCGGCGCAGGAGATAGTGGCGCTAGGCGAAACCTTCCGCGAGATCAGTGAGGATGTGGCGACCCATGAGGCCGAAATGGCAGAAGGTCTCGACACGCAGCGTAAACTGACGCGAGAGGTCCATCATCGCGTCAAGAACAACCTTCAGATCATCGCAAGCCTCATCAGCCTGCATGCCCGTGCTGCGCATGAACCGGAAGCGGTCGAAGCCTATGCTTCCATTCAGCGCCGCGTCGATGCGTTGTCGGTCGTGCATCGTAACCATTATGCGGAACTGGAGGAACATCGCGGCGTCGGCGTTCGCTCGCTGGTAAGCGAATTGTCCGCCAGCCTGCGCGGCACGGCACCGGCCGAAGCAAGGCGCTTTGGCATCCAGATCGATAGCGACAATCTTCACATCAGCCAGGATGTCGCGGTGCCGATCGCATTCCTGCTTACGGAGCTGGTCGAACTTGCGATGTTGTCCAATCCCCGAACGGGTATGCGCATATCCGTCCAGCTAGAGCCTGGACGCGACGACAGAGCCGTCCTTCATCTGAGCTCACCAGCACTGCGTGGATCGGAGGCGATGAGCGCGCGGATAGAGGAGCGATATGGCCGCGTGCTGATTGGCCTTTCGCGGCAGCTGCGCGCACCGCTCGACCATGACCCCGTCGCTGGCGATTATGCCATCGCCATCAACGTCATTCCCTGACTCTCAGGCCCGCTGATAATCTCGCCGAAAATCCGATGCGAAGGCGGAAAACCGGCCTTGTGCGATGCTGTCACGGATCTCCTGCATCAGCGCCTGGTAAAAGTGGATGTTGTGCTGTGTCATCAGCATGGCGCCCAGCATTTCGCCGGATTTCACCAGATGATGCAGATAGGCACGGCTCCAAGTTCCGCACACCGGGCATGTGCAGCGGGGATCGAGCGGTGAGAGATCCTCTGCAAAGCGCGCGTTGCGGATGTTGAGCGGCCCCGCCCAGGTGAAGGCCTGACCATTGCGGCCGCTGCGGGTAGGCAAGACGCAATCGAACATGTCGATGCCCCGTTCGACAGCGCCAACGATGTCATCGGGCTTGCCCACGCCCATCAGATAGCGTGGCTTGTCCTGGGGCAGCATGTCGGGCGCATAATCGAGGCATGCGAACATGGCCTCCTGCCCCTCCCCTACCGCAAGGCCGCCGACGGCATATCCATCGAAACCGATCTCGGTCAGCTTCTGCGCTGAAACGCGCCTGAGATTTTCGTCGAGCGATCCCTGCTGGATGCCAAATAGCGCCGCCCGTTCGGCATGTTCCCCGCCAGCGTCGAAGCCATCGCGCGACCGCTTTGCCCAGCGCATCGATCGTTCCATGCTGTGCGCCGCTTCGTCATGGGTGCAGCCGTTCTTGGTGCACTCGTCGAACGCCATGACGATATCGCTGTCGAGCAGGCGTTGGATTTCCATCGAGCGTTCGGGCGTCAGCATGTGGCGGGAGCCATCGATATGGCTGGCGAATGCGACGCCCTCCTCACTCATCTTCGTCAGCGCCGAAAGGCTCATGACCTGATAGCCGCCGCTGTCGGTCAGGATCGGCCTGTCCCAGCCCATGAAGCCATGCAATCCGCCCAGCCGCGCGACCCGCTCGGCTCCGGGACGGAGCATCAGATGATAGGTGTTGCCAAGGATGATGTCGGCGCCGGTAGCGCGGACCTCTGCTGGCCGCATCGCCTTGACCGTGGCAGCGGTGCCAACCGGCATGAAGGCCGGCGTGCGGATCTCGCCGCGGCGCATCTGGATCGCGCCGGTGCGGGCCTTGCCGTCGGTGGCGGCGATTGCGAAGGAAAAACGGGGCTGAGTCACGTTGCGCGCTCTAAGCACCGCGTAGAAAAGAGGGAACCGCTTTTTTCGTCAAAAGCGCGGCAAGGCGCGATCGGCTCTGCCCGCTCATGCTAACGGTTCAGCCAGCCTTGCGCACTCCGTCAAAGGCAATGACGGCATCCATGTTGAACCCTTCCAGCCTGCGATAATTGCCGATGAAGCAAAGGCAGTCGGCCGACAGGTTCAGCCGCCAATTCTCCCCCTCCTCATCATGCAGCAGGAGCGTCACAATTTGTTGATCGGTGCGATGCTTGTCCATGCGCCGAGTCATAATTAATAAAGGTTAACAAGGCCCTGCCAACCAGTTATACATTTGTTCAACCAATGAGGTCGTTGCATTAATGTCACGTTAACCATTAACTTGCTGGCTTTTCGGAGGCTTACGCGCAACAGTAAGGAATAAAAAGGGTTAACACCGTGCGGTTTTTACAAGTCGCGGTTGCATCAGCCTGCGAACGCTGTTTTCTTCAGCCTGGGTCAAAATTCGGGGGCAAAGATGATTGATTCCGGGCGATTTAGTCATGCGCGAGAACCGGTGAACGATCTGGCACCGGACCATCTCGTGCCAGAGGAGGGTGTAACCTTGGCTGCCGTTACGGAAAGCCTGGCTGCTACATCCGACATTGGCAAATCCACGCTGTTCGATCTGGGTCAGATCGACGTCAGTTGGGACGCGTCGTTAGCGACGCTCTGGGCCTTCATGACGCCGACTCACCGGCCCAATTTCAGCCTCGCGCTGCTGCGCGACGTTCGGCATTGGTATGTCGAGAGCAAGCGGCTGTTCGACGGAGGCATGCTGCCGGTCCAATATATGGTCGCCGGATCGCGCTTTCCCGGCGTTTTCAATCTGGGCGGCGACCTTGAACTGTTCGCCAGTTGCATCGAGCGCGGCGATCTGCCCGGACTGGTCGATTACGGCCATGCCTGCATCGACGTGGTGAACCGCACCTGGCGCAACGGTGACCTGCCCGTCGTCTCGATCGCCCTTGCCCAGGGCGATGCGTTGGGCGGCGGGTTCGAGGCGCTTCTTTGCTTCGACATGGTTATTGCCGAGCGGAGCGCCCGCTTTGGCCTGCCCGAGATGCTGTTCGGCCTCTTCCCGGGCATGGGCGCCTATTCGATCCTCGCCCGTAAACTGGGCCGCCGGATGGCGGAACGCATGATCCTTTCTGGCAAGGTCTATACCGCCGAGGAAATGTACGACATCGGCGTAGTCACCATCCTTGTCGAGGATGGCGAGGGCGAGCAGGCCGTGCGTGACTATATCTCCAGCAATCGTCGGCATCACGCGGGGCATGTAGGCGTCTTCGAAGCGGGCCGCCGCGTCGATCCGCTCGAATATTCCGAGCTCAAAGACATCGTCGAAAACTGGGCCGCGACTGCTCTCAAACTGGACCCGACAGACCTGCGCATGATGCGCCGCCTGGCTTCTGCCCAGACGCGCCTCAGCAAATAACAGGAAGCCTCAAGCGCGGCGTCGATTCTGCATCAGCAGGACGACGTTGCTCTTCTCGCGCTCCATCTTGCCCATCATCGCCAACAGGTCTTCGGCCGGCATCGGGCGGCTGAGCACGAAGCCCTGTACATTGGTGAAGCCCATCTCGCGCGCATAGCGCAGTTGCTCTTCCGTCTCGATGCCCTCGGCTACCGTTTCCACGTCCAGCGAATGGGCGAGGAAGGCGACCGATTGCGCGATCGCGCGGTCGCGCACCTTCTCACCGACGCCGCGCATAAAGCTCTGGTCGACCTTCAATGTGTCGAAGGAATAGTCGCGCAAATAGCTGAGCGAGGAATAGCCCGTCCCGAAATCGTCGAGCGCCAGCCGCAAGCCGATGCGCTGTAACTCCGACAGGATCAGGCTGGTGCGGCCGCTATCCTCCAGGAAGATCGATTCCGTGACCTCCAGTTCCAGACGCCGCGCCTTCAATCCCGTGCCCATCAGGGCCGCGATGACCGCGCGGGGCAACCCGTCGCTCTTGATCAGCGCGGGCGAGATATTGACGGCGACGCGGACATGGTCGTCCCACTGCATCGCGTCCCGGCACGCCTGTTCGAGAGCCCAGGCGGTGATCGGCTCGATCAGCGAGCTGCTTTCAGCGATCGGGATGAACTCGGCCGGGGATATCCGTCCCATCACCGGATGATCCCAGCGCATCAGCGCTTCGCAGATCGCTATCTTGCCAGTCACCGTGTCGAAGATCGGCTGATAATGCAGCAGCAATTCGCCGTTCGCCATCGCCTCGCGCAGGCCCATTTCCAGTTCATAGGTGCGGTTCTGCCGCTCTTTCATGGACCAAGTGAAATGAGCATGGCGATTCCGCCCGGCGTGCTTCGCCTGGTAAAGCGCCATGTCGGCATGCTGGAGCAGTTCGTCGCTGTCCCTTCCATCCTCCGGAGCCACCGCGACGCCCATGGAGGCAGTCACGCCCAGGCGGTAGCCACCGACATCGAAGTCATGACCGAATTCCGCCATCACATCATCGACGATCTGCTGCGCCGCTTCCCGGTTCGCACCGGGGCAGATGAGGATGAATTCGTCGCCGCCGAAGCGCGCCACATGACCGCGCCCGTCAACGGCATCGGATAGCCGCGCGGCGACCGAGCATAGCAGCTGGTCGCCGATAATATGTCCAAGCGAATCGTTGATTTCCTTGAACCGGTCCAGGTCCATCCAGAAAACCGCCATCGGGTTGTCATCCGATTCCCGCCGGTCGAACATTTCGCGCAACCGCATCTGCATCGCCATGCGGTTTTCCACGCCGGTCAGGCTGTCGAACCGTGCCAGCCGTTCGAATTTGGTGGCCAGCTGGGACTTCTCATATTTGCCCTGCAACGCTTCCAGAACGATGCGGTGCGTGGTCTTGGTAATGTCGGCCATGGAGAAGATCATCAGGAAGCAGAGGATCCCCAGCACCGTATAGCCCAGCCCCCCGACCAGGATTAGACCAAGCGATGTCGGCAGCAGCGAGAAGCAGGTCTGCCCGACCGCGACATGGATACGCCCCGCGTTACGGCCGGAAATGCCACCGGAATAGGACGCGACCATGCCGACAACCAGCACATGCAGGGCCGCATTGTGCGTCAGCAATAGAGCCGCGAAGGCCTGTACCCCCAGCAGCGCCGCGTAGCACCAGGCGCCAGCCTCATAGGCGAAGCCCCAGATCGGCTGGGCCGCCCCCTCTTCATGGGCAAGCTGCCGTTGGAAATAGACAGAGGAAACCGATCGGCTGAGGCCAACCAGACAAATCAGGGCGGCAATGACCGTGATGGCGGTGATCTGCGCATACCAGGCAACGACCAGCCCCACCGCTCCGCCCGCCAGCGCGCCGATCATCAACGATGCGGGCGACGCGTAAAGCGATTTGACAAGATTATCCTGCACCTCAGCGCTTAGCTGAGTATCCTGCGCAAGGCGCGTGCGCAGTATTGCGCTCCATTTGCTCAAGAGGCGTGACACGTCTCCGCGATCTTTGGCTAAACATGATTTCTATTTGGTAAATTTTGCGGGGTAAGTGAGCCGAAATGGAGCGAGTGGCCGGGTGTCTGGCGGGGGCTGACTTTTGATCGGAGTGACGGGAAATCCCTGCGTCATCGCTGCGAAAGCTGGAGCCTCAGGCCATTGAGTTGAACCTCGGCATGAGTGCCAGCTTTCGCTGGCATGGTGAGAGTAGGTAATTCAGAAACCCCGCGATCCCGCGCTTGCGAACCCGAAAAAAAAGGACCGGTGGATTGCTCCACCGGCCCTTCCCTTTTCGACTGAGCGATGGACTTAGAAGTCCATGCCGCCCATGCCACCCATGCCGCCGGGCATGCCAGCCGGAGCAGCCTTGTCTTCAGGCAGCTCGGCAATGGTGGCTTCAGTGGTGATCAGCAGACCGGCGACCGAAGCCGCGTCCTGCAGGGCAGCGCGGACGACCTTGGTAGGATCGATGACGCCAGCGGCGACAAGGTTCTCATAGGTGTCGGTCGCGGCGTTGAAGCCCTTGGTCTCGTCATTTTCACGCAGCAGGTTGCCGGCGACAACCGCGCCGTCAACGCCAGCATTCTGGGCGATCTGGCGCAGCGGCGCTTCGATGGCCTTGCGGATGATGTCGATGCCACGGGTCTGGTCGTCGTTGGCGCCCTTCAGGCCATCAAGAGCCTTGGTCGCGTACAGCAGAGCCGTGCCGCCACCGGGGACGATGCCTTCTTCGACAGCTGCGCGGGTCGCGTGCAGCGCGTCGTCGACGCGGTCCTTACGCTCCTTAACTTCGACTTCAGAAGCACCGCCGACCTTGATGACGGCAACGCCGCCAGCGAGCTTGGCGAGACGTTCCTGCAGCTTTTCGCGGTCATAGTCGGACGTGGTCGTCTCGATCTGAGCGCGGATCTGCTCGGTGCGGCCCTTGATCGCTTCGCCTTCACCAGCACCATCGACGATGGTGGTGTTGTCCTTGTCGATCGTGACGCGCTTGGCGGTGCCGAGCATGCCGAGGGTGACGTTTTCAAGCTTGATGCCGAGGTCTTCGGAGATCACTTCGCCCTTGGTCAGGACGGCGATGTCTTCCAGCATGGCCTTGCGGCGGTCGCCGAAGCCAGGCGCCTTGACCGCAGCGACCTTCAGGCCACCGCGCAGCTTGTTGACGACCAGGGTCGCCAGCGCTTCGCCTTCGATGTCCTCAGCGATGATGAGGAGCGGACGGCCCGACTGCACCACGGCTTCGAGGATCGGCAGGATCGACTGCAGATTCGACAGCTTCTTTTCGTGGATCAGGATGTAGGGGTCGGACAGTTCGACCTGCATCTTTTCCGGGTTGGTGATGAAGTAGGGCGACAGGTAACCGCGGTCGAACTGCATGCCTTCCACGACGTCCAGTTCGAAGTCGAGACCCTTGGCCTCTTCCACGGTGATGACGCCTTCCTTGCCGACGCGCTCCATGGCTTCGGCGATCTTTTCGCCGACTTCCACGTCACCATTGGCGGAGATGATGCCGACCTGAGCAACTTCCTGCGAACCGGCAACCGGCTTGGAACGAGCCTTGACGTCCTCAATCACCTTGGTGACGGCGAGGTCGATGCCGCGCTTCAGGTCCATCGGGTTCATGCCAGCGGCAACCGACTTCATGCCTTCGCGAACGATCGCCTGGGCGAGAACGGTCGCGGTGGTGGTGCCGTCACCGGCGATGTCGTTGGTCTTCGAAGCAACTTCGCGGACCATCTGGGCGCCCATATTCTCGAACTTGTCCTTCAGTTCGATTTCCTTGGCGACGCTGACGCCGTCCTTGGTGATGCGGGGTGCGCCGAAGCTCTTGTCGATGACGACGTTGCGGCCCTTGGGACCCAGGGTCACCTTGACCGCGTCGGCCAGGATGTCGACGCCGCGCAGAATGCGCTCACGAGCGTCACGCGAAAACTTTACGTCCTTCGCTGCCATGATCTTTTACCTCTCTAGAGAATTGCAAATCTTGCGAAGTTCACACCGTTCTGAGTGGCTGAAATCCGCGGGAAAATGGAATGAATGTCCGGTTCGCAGCTTACGCAACGACGCCGAGAATGTCCGATTCCTTCATGATCAGCAGGTCTTCACCGTCGACCTTCACTTCCGTGCCCGACCACTTGCCGAACAGGATGCGGTCGCCAGCCTTGACGTCCAGCGGGGTCACCTTGCCATCTTCGGCCTTCGAGCCGGTGCCGACGGCGACGATTTCACCTTCTTGCGGCTTTTCCTTGGCGGTGTCGGGGATGATGATGCCACCAGCCGTTTTCTCTTCCGCCTCTACGCGACGGACGAGAACGCGGTCATGCAACGGACGAAATGCCATGTTGAGTACCTTTCCCTCTTTTTGGGATAAGTCGGGCGCGCCATCGCAAGGGATTTTCCCCAAGCGAATCTGCTTAACGCCGTTCCTTCTCCCGTATGAACCAGATGCTGTTAGCACTCCTGTTTAGAGAGTGCCAGCGCTGCGGGATATGGAGAGATGAAAATAAGGGTCAAGGGATAGACGCAGAATTTTTTGCAGTTTCAGGCCGACCTGAAGCACGCGCCTTCTGCGCGTCGCATGGCCCTTTGTCACCCACATAGCGTCAGTGCGCGATATTGATGCGACCATCGCCATGGTTGCGACCCGCTATCCCCGCCCCTACTTGCATGGGCGATCAAGCATGATGGGAGCATCGCCGAATGACCGACAGCTATATTCCGCCCCGGGTCTGGACATGGGACACGGATAATGGCGGCGCCTTCGCCAACATCAACCGGCCGATCGCGGGCGCAACCCATGACAAGGAACTGCCGGTCGGAAAGCATCCGCTGCAGCTCTATTCGCTGGGCACCCCCAACGGCCAGAAGGTCACGATCATGCTAGAGGAGTTGCTGGCGGTCGGCCATCAGGGCGCGGAGTATGATGCCTGGCTCATCAATATCGGCGAAGGCGATCAGTTTGGCAGCGGCTTTGTTTCGGTCAATCCGAACAGCAAGATTCCGGCGTTGATGGACCACAGCGTTTCGCCGCCGCAGCGCATTTTCGAGTCGGGCGCAATCCTGGTCTATCTGGCGGAGAAATTCAGTGCGTTTCTGCCGACCGATCCGGCCAAGCGCACGGCAACCTTGTCATGGCTGTTCTGGCAGATGGGCAGCGCGCCTCTGCTGGGCGGGGGCTTTGGCCATTTCTTCGCCTATGCGCCTGAAAAGATAGAATATGCCATCAACCGCTACACGATGGAGGTGAAGCGGCAGTTCGACGTGCTCGACCGGCAGCTTGGCGAACATGAATATGTCGCGGGCGATGAATATACGATCGCAGATATTGCGATCTGGCCCTGGTATGGCGGGGTTGCGCTGGACCGGACCTATGTTGGCGCCGGGGAATTTCTGGATGTGCAAAGCTACGCCAATGTTCAGCGCTGGGCGAAGCAGGTCGATGCGCGACCTGCGGTGAAGCGTGGCCGAATCGTGAACCGGGCAAATGGGCCGTTGGAAGAGCAGCTGCGTGAGCGGCATGATGCCAGCGATTTTGATACGAAGACGCAGGATAAGTTGGAGGGCTCGAGCGGCAACTAAGATCGGGCTGCAATCGACTTCGTCACCCAGCGAAAGCTGGAGTCGCGTCGATCCTTCTACTCCCCGGCCTCCTGAGATCCCAGCGTTCGCTGGGATGACGGAATTTGGTGAGCGTCGCCCCCTACCCTGCTGCCTTCACGATTTCCGCCCAGGCGGCCTCGTCGATCACCTCGATTCCGAGCGCAGCAGCCTGTTTCAGCTTCGATCCCGCTCCCGGGCCTGCCACCACCAGGTCGGTCTTGGCGCTGACCGATCCCGCCGCCTTCGCGCCTAGCCGTTCCGCCTGCGCCTTGGCCTCGTCGCGGCTCATGGTTTCAAGCTTGCCAGTAAAGACGACGGTCTTCCCCGTCACCTCACTCGCAGTCGTCTCAACCACATAATCGGGGGGCGAGACTTCGGACAGCAGGTCGTCCCATGCTTCGCGATTATGCGGTTCGTGGAAGAAGTCGGCGAGCGCATGGCCAACGGCGGAGCCGACATTTTCGACGCCGATCATCTCGGCGATCGCCTTGTCGAGCCGGTTGCGAAAGCGCGCTTCTTCCTCGCCTTCCACCTGCTCCGTCGCGTCGCGCAAGGCGATGATGTCCTCCGCAAGGGCCTTGATGCTCCGCAGGCTTGTGTAGCGCTTCAGCAGATCGCGCGCCGTCACGGCGCCGATGTGGCGGATGCCAAGGCCGAAGAGCAGGCGCGCGGCGTCCGGGGCGCGCTTGGCTTCGATTGCGGCGAGCAGATTATCGACGGATTTTTCCTTCCACCCCTCTCGCCCGAGCAGTGCAGCGCGATGCTGTTTCAAGCGGAAGATGTCGGCCGGTTCGGTGATCCAGCCGAGGTCGAGAAATTCCTGGATGGTCTTCTCGCCCAATCCTTCGATATCGAGCGCGCCACGGCTGACGAAGTGACGGAGGCGTTCGAAGCGTTGCGCCGCGCAGATGAGGCCGCCGGTGCAGCGGATATCGACCTCGCCCTCTTCGCGCACCGCCTCCGACCCGCATACTGGACAATGGTTCGGGAAGGTGAAGGGCGCGCGCGTTTCAGCGCGGGTCAGGTTATCGACGACCTGCGGGATGACGTCGCCCGCGCGCTGCACCACAATCCGGTCGCCCGGACGCACGCCAAGCCGCTCAATCTCGTCGGCATTGTGCAGCGTCACGTTGGACACGACGACGCCCCCCACCGTCACCGGGGTGAGCCGCCCGACAGGAGTCAACTTGCCGGTGCGGCCGACCTGGATATCGATCGCCTCCAGCGTGGTCTGCGCCCGTTCGGCCGGGAATTTATGCGCGATGGCCCAGCGCGGCGCCTTGGCGACAAAGCCCAGCCGTTGTTGCCAGTCGAGCCGGTCGACCTTGTAGACGACGCCATCAATGTCGAAGGGGAGGTCAGCGCGCGCGGCCTCAATCCCGCGATAATGCGCGATCAGTGCGTCAAGCGTATCGACGCAGGTCAGCATGTCCGAGACCGGCAAACCCCAGCTGGCAATTGCCTGCATGACGCCAAGCTGCGTCTCTGCCGGAAGGCTGCTCGCCTCGCCCCACCCATGGGCGAGGAAGCGGAGCGGACGGCTGGCGGTGACGGCGGCGTCCTTCTGCCGCAGCGATCCCGCCGCAGCGTTGCGGGGATTGGCGAACTGCCGCGCCTTTTCCGGGTCGCCGGCTTCGGTGAGAAGCCGCTGGTTGAGGCCCACGAAGTCCGCTTTGGCCATGTAGACTTCGCCGCGAATTTCGAACAGTTCGGGCACATTGGCGCCGGTCAGCCGATCGGGAATGTCGTTGATGGTGCGGACGTTGGCGGTGACATCCTCGCCGGTGGTGCCGTCGCCCCGGGTCGCGGCAAGGCGCAGTTCACCCTTTTCATAGCGGAGCGAGCAGGACAGACCATCGATCTTGGGCTCGGCCGTGAGGGCGACGGGCTCGCCGTCCGGCAGCGCGAGGAAGCGGCGGACGCGGGCAATAAACTCGGCTATGTCCTCGTCCGAAAAGCCGTTGTCGAGGCTCATCATGCGGACTGCATGCGGGACCTTCTTCAAGCCCGAGGTAGGCGCTGCGCCAACCTGAGCATTGGGCGAGTCTGCGCGGACGAGCTGCGGAAAGGCGGCCTCCAGCGTGTTATTTTCCCGGATCAGCGCGTCGTAGGCGGCGTCCGTGATTTCGGGCTGGTCCTGGTCATGGTAGAGCCGATTGTGCCGCGCGATTTCCCTGGCGAGCCGCATCAAACGGTTGGCGGCGTCGGCTTCGCTCATCTGGGTCGGGTCGATCGAGTCACTCATATTTGCTCCATCCCCGTTCAGGGCGGGCTTGTCGAGGACCGATCAATCAGGCTTCGAGCAGCCGCTCCGCCTGCGCCCTCGCCTCGGCGGTGATTTCCGCGCCGGAGAGCATGCGAGCGATTTCCTCGCGACGCTCACCATCGCTCAGCGCATGAACGCCGGTGCGGGTCACCGTGCCATCACTGGCCTTTGCTATCAGCATATGGCCAGCGCCCCGCGCCGCCACTTGCGGGCTGTGGGTGACGACGAGAATCTGGTTGCTCTGCGCCAGCCGCGCCAGACGGTCGCCGATCGCAGAGGCCACCGCGCCTCCGACGCCCCGGTCGATCTCGTCAAAGATCAGCGTGTCCGCCCCTCCCCGCTCCGCCAGCGCGACCTTGAGCGCCAGGATGAAGCGGGATAGTTCGCCGCCCGACGCGATCTTCACCAGGGGAGCGAAGGGGGCGCCGGGGTTGGTGGAAATCTCGAACTCCACCCGGTCCATGCCCTGCGCGCTCCACTGCCCTTCGTCGAGCGGGGCGATGGTAGTGCGGAAGCGGGCAGCGTCGAGCTTCAGCGGCGCAAGTTCGGCCGCAACGGCAGCATCCAGGCGCGCGGCGGCGTCCTTGCGCTGGGCGGAGAGCGTCTGCGCGGCATCGCGATAGGCGGCGGCGCTGGCGGCGACTTGCGCTTCCAGTGCGGCGATATGCTCCTCCCCGCCTTCGATCGCGGCGAGCTTGGCCGCCATTTCATCGCGCAGGGTGGCGAGATCGTCGGCTGCAACCTGATGCTTGCGGGCGAGGCCGCGCAGGTCGAAGAGCCGCGTTTCGATGGCATCGAGCCGCGCGGGGTCAAAGCTGAGCGCATCGGCAGCGCTGGCCAGCCGGTCCTCCGCCTCCCCCGCTTCGATGACGGCGCGGTCGAGGGCGGCGAGCACTTCGGCGAGCGGCTCATATTCGCCGACCATGCGGTCGAGGCGCCGGGCCGCTTGCCGCAACTGGGCGAGGCCACCGTCCGAGCCAGTGAGGCACTCCGTCACGGCCGACAGGTCGTCGGCGACCCGCGCGCCCTTCTGCATGGTGGCGCGTTCCTCGGCGAGGGTCGCCTCTTCGCCAGGCTCCGGGCCGAAGCGCGAGAGTTCTTCAACGGCGTGGGTCAGATAATCGCGGTCGCGCGCTGCGACTTCCACCGCCGCACGGCTTTCCGCAAGCCGGTCCGCTGCCTCGCGCCAGGCGGCATAAGCGCTGGCGACCGAAGCATTGTCGCAGCGGCCATAAGCGTCCAGCAACTGGCGATGGCCGCGCGGGTTGAGGAGGCCGCGATCGTCATGTTGGCCATGGATTTCGACCAGCGTGCCGCCCAGATCGCGCAGCAAGGCGGCGGAGCAAGCCTGGTCATTGACGAAAGCCCGGCTTCCCCCGTCAGCCTTCAGCGTGCGGCGGATGATGAGCGGCTCGCCTGCGTCGAGTTCGATGCCGTTGCTGGCGAGCAGATCGGCAGCCCTATGATCGGCGCGGGCAATGTCGAATGTGGCGGTGACGCTCGCCTGCGCTTCGCCGCTGCGGACGAGCCCGCTGTCGGCCCTCGCGCCAAGCGCCAGTCCCAGCGAATCGAGGAGGATCGACTTGCCCGCGCCGGTCTCGCCGGTCAGCACGCCAAGGCCCGTGCCGAACTCCAGGTCCAGCGCCTCGATCAGGACGACGTTGCGGATGGAGAGGTTGGTCAGCATGACGACTCCGTCAGTCGTCACCCCAGCGAACGCTGGGGTCTCGTGCCTCTATGCCGTGCGCTTTCGCCTGAGATCCCAGCTTTCGCTGGGATGACGAAGCCATTTGATCAAGCCTTCGCGCCATGTTCCCGCATGAGCTTGTAGCTGCGCTCATACCATTTCGAGCCGGGATAGTTTTTCCCCAGCACTGCCGCAGCCTTCTGCGCTTCTTCGGGGATGCCGAGCGAGAGATAGCTTTCGACCAGACGCTCCAGCGCTTCGGGCGTGTGGGTGGTCGTCTGATATTTGTCGATCACCACCCGGAAGCGGAGGGTCGCCGCCAGCCACTGGCCCCGGCGCTGGTAGAAGCGGCCGACTTCCATTTCCTTGCCTGCGAGGTGATCGTTCACCAGGTCAAGCTTCAGGCGGGCGTCGGCAGCGTAACGCGTATCAGGATAGCGGCGGATCAGTTCGCCCAGCGCGTCCAGCGACTGCTGCGTGATCTTCTGGTCGCGGGTGACGTCGGCGATCTGCTCATAATAGCAGAGCGCGATCAGATAATAGGCGTAGGGCGCGTCCTTGTTGCCCGTGTGGATCGCCAGGAACCGCTGCGAGGCGGCGATCGATTCACTATAATCCTTGTTCATATAATAGCTGAACGCGGACATGAGCTGCGCCCGGCGCGCCCAAGGGGAATAGGGGTGCTGGCGCTCCACCTCGTCAAACAGGGCGGCGGCCATCTTGTACTGCCCGCGATCGAGCCGGTATTTGCCCGCATTGTAGAGCGTCGACACGTCACGGGCAACATATTGCGTGTCGGCCTTGTTCTTCGACGTGGCGCAGCCGGCGAGCAGTGCGGCAAGCAGGAGCGGAGCGGTAGCCGCGCCGATGCGCGTCATGGTTTTCGTCAGCATGGCCGGGTCATAGCGGAGCGAATGGCACTCGCCAAGCGGCAGAATGGCGGGTGAGTGCTTGGCTTGTCATCAACGTGCCTGTGCGGGCAGGTCGAGCCGGACGATCGCGCCCCCTTCGGGTCGAGGATGCAGGCCAAACTTCGCGCTCAACTGGCTCGCCAGCGCGCTTGCGATGCGCAGGCCAATGGAATTTCCCTTCTCAATTTGAAAATCGGGGGCGAGGCCGTCGCCATCGTCGGCGATCTTGAGCGACAAGGTTCCGCTCGAATCCTCCAGAGAGACTTCGATGATGCCGCCACGGTTGGGCAGGCCATGTTCGATGGCGTTGCTCACCGCTTCCGCCACGATCAAGGCAAGCGGGACGGCGACGTGGGACTGCAATATAAGGCCCGGAGGCGCGCTGACCGCGATGTGGATGTCTTGCCGTCCGCTTGCCTCCAGCACATCGGTGGTGAGGCGGGTCAAGAATGCATGCAGGTCCTGCCCATCTTCCGCCGGATCATAAAGGGCGCGGCTGATCCTGCCGATCAGGGCGAGACGGCTGGCGGCATCATCAAGCGCCCTGCCCGCCAGTTCATCATCCACATGGCGCCGCTGCAGCGACAGCATGGCCGCGACCACTTGCAGATTGTTGGAAACGCGGTGCTGCAATTCGTGGAAAAGCAGTTCCCGGTTTTCCGCCAGCGCCCGGCTGCGTTCCCGTTCGATGGCGAGATTGAAATTGGCTCGCTGCATCCAATGAATAAGGGCGACATCGACGCCGATCACCGCCGCATAGAAGACAAGCGCGAGGACGACGCCTCCCCCAGGTCCCGCCGGGATGAAGAAATACCAGGACAGGAAGCCGCACAGGAGCCCGGCGAATATGCCGGGACGCAGGCCGAACAGGAAGGTCGAGAGGATGACCGCCGGGAAGAAGGAGACGAACGGGTAGCCGACCGGCAGGAAATCCTGCGCGACCAAGCGCAAGGCCAAGGCGATGCCGCAAAACAGTGCCGACATCGCGTAAGCATAAAGCGGGCGCTTGAGTATGAGAGGGAGGCGCTCGACGAACCTCTCATTGGTACGCTGCATCTTGTCCCCCTAAATCGCCGGGCAACGTAACAGAAGTTTTAGGATCACCAATTGATTGAAATCAAGAATTTGAGAGGCAATGAAAAAGGGCGCCCGGTTTCGGACGCCCTTCTTATCTAGTTTAGCCTGATCAGTCCTGGGTCAGGAAATCGGGCAGGCCAGCGTTGGAGCCGTCATCGTCTCCGCCGCCATTGCCGCCACGGCCTTCGCCACGCGGGCCACGATCACCGCCGCGGTCACGACGCGGACCACGGTCACCGCCGCGATCACCGCCACGGCCACCACGGTCGCCGCCATCACGGCGCGGGCCACGGCCACGATCACCACGGTCGCCGCGATCACCACGGGGTTCGCGCGGTTCGCGGGCAGGACGGGTGTCCTCCAGCTCTTCGCCGGTTTCCTGATCGACAACGCGCATCGACAGGCGAACCTTGCCGCGCGGATCGATTTCGAGGACCTTGACCTTCACTTCCTGGCCTTCCGACACGACGTCGGTCGGCTTTTCGACACGCTCATTCTTCATTTCCGACACGTGGACGAGACCGTCCTTGCCACCCATGAAGTTCACGAACGCACCGAAATCGACGATGTTGACGACCTTGCCGTTGTAGATCTTGCCGACTTCCGCTTCCTCGACGATGCCGAGAATCCACTTCTTGGCCGCTTCGATCTGGTCGATGTCGGACGACGAAATCTTGATGATGCCTTCGTCGTCGATATCGACCTTCGCGCCGGTTTCCGCGACGATTTCGCGGATGACCTTGCCGCCGGTGCCGATGACGTCGCGGATCTTCGACTTGTCGATCTGGATCGTCTCGATACGCGGAGCGTGCGCCGACAACTCGGTGCGGGTGGAGGACAGGGCCTTGTTCATCTCACCCAGAATGTGGGCGCGGCCTTCCTTCGCCTGACGCAGCGCGACTTCGAAGATTTCCTGCGTGATGCCGGCAACCTTGATGTCCATCTGCATGGTGGTGATGCCCGCTTCCGTGCCCGCCACCTTGAAGTCCATGTCGCCCAGGTGATCTTCGTCGCCGAGGATGTCGCTGAGCACAGCGAAGTCCTTGCCTTCCAGGATCAGGCCCATGGCGATGCCCGACACCGGACGCTTCAGCGGAACGCCCGCGTCCATCATCGACAGCGAACCGCCGCAGACAGTCGCCATCGAAGACGAGCCATTGGACTCGGTGATGTCGGACAGGACGCGGATCGTGTAAGGGAACTCATCCTTGCTGGGCAGCACGGGGTGCAGCGCACGCCATGCCAGCTTGCCATGACCGACTTCGCGACGGCCCGGCGCGCCGAAGCGGCCGACTTCGCCGACCGAATAGGGCGGGAAGTTATAGTGCAGCATGAAGTTTTCATAATGAACGCCGGTCAGGCCGTCGATCATCTGCTCAGCGTCCTTGGTGCCGAGCGTGGTGGTGCAGATCGCCTGCGTTTCACCGCGGGTGAACAGCGCCGAACCATGGGTGCGCGGCAGGAAGCCGACCATCGCTTCGATCGGACGGATCTGCGTGGTGGTGCGGCCATCGATGCGCTTGCCATCCTTGATGATGGCGCCACGAACGATTTCCGATTCCAGCTTCTTGGTCAGCTTGATGCCGGCCATGACGGTCTGGGCGTCCAGGCCTTCCTCAGTGAAGAACGCCTTCGCCTTGGCACGCGCTTCGTTGATCGCGTTCGAGCGGGCCGACTTGTCGGTCAGCTTGTAGGCGGCCGTGATGTCCTTGCCGATCAGCTTCTTGAGCTTCTTCTTCAGGTCATCCAGGTCTTCGCCCTTGGCGACTTCCCACGGATCCTTCGCGGCCTTTTCAGCCAGCTGGATGATCGCGTCGACGACCTTCTTGCTCGCTTCATGGGCGAACAGCACCGCGCCGAGCATGACGTCTTCCGAAAGCTCCTTGGCTTCGGATTCGACCATCATCACGGCGTTGCCGGTGGCGGCGACGACCAGGTCGAGTTCGCCGGTCTTCACCTCGTCCATCGACGGGTTCAGTTGATATTCGCCATCCTTGTAACCGACGCGGGCAGCGCCGATCGGGCCCATGAAGGGCACGCCCGATAGGGTCAGCGCAGCCGAAGCGGCGATCATCGCCACGATATCAGGCTCGCTCTCGCCATCGAACGACAGCACCTGGGCGATGACGTTGATTTCGTTGTAGAAGCCTTCGGGGAAGAGCGGACGGATCGGACGGTCGATCAGGCGGCTGGTCAGCGTTTCCTTTTCGGTCGCGCCGCGCTCACGCTTGAAGAAACCGCCGGGGATGCGGCCTGCGGCTGAATATTTTTCCTGATAATGGACGGTCAGCGGGAAGAAGTCCTGTCCTTCCTTCACCGACTTGGCGGCGGTCACGGCGCACAACACCACGGTCTCGCCATAGGTCGCCAGCACGGCGGCGTCAGCCTGACGCGCGATACGGCCGGTTTCGAGCGTGAGGGTCTTGCCGCCCAGCTCGATTGATACCTTCTTTACATCGAACATAATGTTTTCCTTCGCCCGCCTGGCCCTATTGCCGGGCGGGGCCTGTGATGCGGGCTAAACCGGCCCGCAGCGGTTTCGGAGCATCGTCTGGCCCCTTGGTCGGAACATCCCGCCGAATTGCAGGAGCCCCGGAATCGGAAACGGCCCCGACATGGGGGCCGCTCCTTCTTTAGCAGGCTTACTTACGCAGGCCCAGCTTGGTGATGAGGTCGGTGTAACGACCCGCATCCTTTTTCTTCAGATAATCCAGCAGCGAACGGCGCTTGTTGACCAGCATCAGCAGGCCGCGACGGCTGTGGTTATCCTTGTGGTGACCCTTGAAATGCTCGGTCAGGTTCGAAATGCGCTCCGAGAGGATCGCAACCTGGACTTCCGGCGAACCGGTATCGCCTTCGGCGCGGGCATGTTCCTTGATCAGCGCTTCCTTGCGCTCAGCAGTAATCGACATCGGCTTCCTTTCATAACATCTAGAGATTGAAGCCGCGCACCACCCGGATTTCCCTAAGGGTTTCTGGGCCACTGGCCTCCACCAGCGCGACGGGCGTATCGCCTTCCATCGCCAGCATGAGGCCGGTATGCGGTTTCCCCACAAGCACCTTCCCCTGTCGGAGAGCCAGCGCATCATCGGGAGAGACTGCGAGAGCCGGGATGTCGTCCAGCCCTGCGGTCAACGGCAGCATCAGCTGCGCGATGCCGCCGCCCTTAGCAGCATCGTCCAATTTGTCCAGTGAAATCGCGGATTCCAGGGTGAACGGCCCCGCCTTTACGCGGCGGAGCATGGTGACGTGGCCCACCGTGCCGAGTGCGATAGCGATGTCGCGGGCAAGGGAGCGGATATAGGTGCCTTTGGAGACACGGGCGCGGAGGGTGACTTCATTAATCCTCTCTCCCGAGAGGGGGAGAGGATATGGAGGCTTGGCAGCTCGCTGCCTGGCCGGAGTTAGAGAGGGGGGCGGCACGCCCTGCCCCTCTCCAAGCTGCGCTAGCCCGTTCGGGAGAGAGGATATGGTGAGCGCGTGGATCGTGACGGCGCGCAGCTTCATCTCAACATCCTGCCCGGCGCGAGCAAGATCATAGGCTCTTTGCCCGTCGATCAGGATGGCGGAATAGGCTGGCGGAGCCTGCTCGATTGGGCCGGTGAAGCGGGGCAATACAGCCTCCACTTCGGACAGTGTAGGTAGGTGCTCGCTTGTGGCCACCACCTTTCCTTCAAGGTCCAGCGTGTCGGTCTGCGCGCCGAACGCTATGGTAAAGTCGTAGATCTTGTCGCTGTCGAGCATTCGCCCGGCCAGCTTCGTCGCTTCGCCCACCGCGATCGGCAGCACACCGGTAGCGAGCGGATCGAGCGTGCCGCCATGGCCGACCTTCCACTTGCCAGCGCCACTTTGGCGAAGGGCGTGCTTGACCGCGCTCACCGCTTGTGTCGAGCCTAGCCCATGCGTTTTGTCGAGGATGATCCAGCCGTGCATCAGGGTCGCCGCGACGCGTCAGTCCTGGTCTTCGGGTTGGTCTAGGTCGCGAGCCACCTTGGGATCGCGGAGCAGCTTGTCGATATGGCTGCCCTCGTCAAAGCTTTCGTCGGCGAGGAATTTGAGCTTAGCGGCATATTTGAGGCGGATGCGGTGGGCAACCTCCCGCTGGAGATAGGCGGTGTTGGTGCGCAGCGCCTTCAGCACCGCTTCCTCATCCTGGCCGAGCAGCGACTTTATGAAGACCGTCGCGTGGCGCAGGTCAGGCGACATGCGCACTTCGGTGACGCTGACGACATGCTTGGCAAGGACGTCGTCATGAACGTCGCCGCGCTGGAGGATGTCGGACAGGACATGGCGCACCTGCTCGCCCACGCGGAGGAGGCGGACGGAGGGGCCTTCAGGTTGTTGGACCATGATTAATCCTCGTCATCCCAGCGAAAGCTGGGATCTCAGGCGGCTGCGGACCAAGTAGGCACGAGACCCCAGCTTTCGCTGGGGTGACGCATCTTCTGATCACAACGTCCGGGCGCGTTCCTCGACCTCGAACAGTTCGAGCGTATCGCCGACCTTGATGTCGTTCGTGTCCTGCAGCACGGCGCCACATTCCATACCCGCGCGGACTTCGGAGACGTCGTCCTTGAAGCGGCGGAGCGAGGCGATGTTGGTGCGCGATACAATGACATCGTCGCGGGTAAGGCGTGCGGACAGGCCCTTGCGGATGATGCCGTCGAGGACGAGCAGACCGGCGGCCTTGTCCTTCTTGCCCGCCGGGAACACCTGAAGCACCTCGGCGCGGCCGACGATGGTTTCGATGCGCTCGGGAGCCAGCTGACCCGCCATTTCGCCGCGAACTTCCTCAAGCAGGTCATAGATCACGTCATAATAGCGCAGCGAGATCTTCTCGCGCTCCGCCAGCTGACGCGCCTTTGCATTCGGACGGACGTTGAAGCCGATCAGCGGCGCGCGGCTGGCAGCAGCCAGCGTGACGTCGCTTTCGGTGATCGCGCCGACGCCCGAATGGAGGATGCGGACTTTGATCTCGTCGGTCGAGATACGGTTCAGCGACGACACGATCGCTTCGACCGAACCCTGCACGTCGCCCTTCACCACCACCGGATATTCGATGACCTTGGTGTTAAGCGCCGAGAACATATGCTCGAAGCTGGTCGGTGCGTTGGTGGTCCGCTTCTTCGTCGCCTGCTCCTGACGATAGGCAGCGACTTCGCGGGCGCGGGCTTCGTTTTCGACGACGGTCAGCTGGTCACCGGCGAGCGGAACGCCCGACAAGCCGAGCACCTCGACCGGAGTCGAAGGCCCTGCGACCTTCACATTCTGGCCCTTGTCGTTGATGAGGGCGCGGACCTTGCCGCTTTCCGCACCGATGACAAAGGTGTCGCCGACCTTCAGCGTGCCCTTGCGCACCAAGACGGTTGCGACGGCACCACGGCCCTTGTCCAGTTGCGCCTCGACCACATTGCCTTCAGCCTGACGGTCAGGGTTGGCGGTCAATTCCATGAGCTCGGACTGAAGCAGGATCTTCTCGATCAGCGTGTCGAGGCCAGTGCCCTTCAGCGCCGACACTTCGACATCCTGCGTTTCGCCGCCCATATCCTCGACGATCACCTCATGCTCCAGCAGGCGCTCGCGCACCTTCTGGGGATTGGCTTCGGGCTTGTCGATCTTGTTGATCGCAACAATCATCGGCACGCCAGCGGCCTTGGTGTGATTGATGGCCTCGATCGTCTGCGGCATCAGGCCGTCATCGGCCGCGACCACGAGGATGACGATGTCGGTGACGTTGGCGCCACGCGCGCGCATTTCCGAGAAGGCTTCGTGACCCGGGGTGTCGAGGAAGGTGATCATGTCACCGCCCTTGGTCTTCACCTGATAGGCGCCGATATGCTGGGTGATGCCGCCGCTTTCGCCAGCGACCACATGGGTGCCGCGCAGGGCGTCGAGCAGCGACGTCTTGCCGTGATCAACATGGCCCATGATGGTGACGACCGGCGGACGCGACTGCAGCGTTTCGGGCGCGTCAACTTCGCCTTCCATGCCGATTTCAACGTCAGCGTCCGACACGCGCTGGATGCGGTGGCCGAATTCTTCGACCAGCAGCTCCGCCGTATCCTGATCGATCGGCTGGTTGAGCGTGACGGCGGTGCCCATCTTGAACAGCGCCTTGACCAGGTCCGCGCCCTTTTCGGCCATGCGGTTGGCGAGTTCCTGCACCGTGATGCTCTCGGGCACGACAACGTCGCGCACCTGCTTTTCACGCTGCTGCGCACCACCGGCATAATGCGCACGGCGTTCCTTTTCACGCGCACGCTTGAGGGCGGCGAGCGAACGAGCGCGGGCGCTGTCGTCGTCGGCAAGAGCGCGGGTGACGGTCAGCTTGCCCGACTGGCGGCGATTATCTTCGCCCGCGCGCTTGGTGCGATCGGGCTTGGCCGGTTCGGGACGCTTGATCGGAGTGACAGGCGTGAAGCGACGCGGCGGCGGTGCGGTGGAAGCCGGGGCCGCGCTGGGGCGCTGTTCGGGCGCTTCAGCGGCGGGCTGTTCCTCGACCGGCGCAGGCGCGGCTTCGGCGGCAGGGGCGGCAGCGGGAGCCCTCGCCTCTTCCTCGGCACGGCGAGCGGCTTCCGTCTCGGCAGCTTCGGCGGCCAGGCGATTTTCCTCGGCGCGGCGCTTTTCATCCTCGGTCGCGGCGATGCGCTGCGCATCTTCGCGGCGGCGCGCTTCTTCCAGCGCGTTCATGCGGGCTTCCTCAGCTTCACGCAGAAGCTTCGCCTGCAATTCCTGACGCGACATCAGGCTCTGCGGCGGCGCGGGGCGCGCGGGAGCGGCTGGCTGCGGCGCACGGGCCTGCGGCTGCTGCGGCGGGGGTGCGGCCGCTGCAGGTGCGGGGGTCGGATCAGCTTGTGGCGCAGCCGCAGGCGCACCGGCTTCGCCCGGCTTGCCCAGGATGCGGCGCCGCTTCACCTCGACCACGACCGTATTCTTGCGGCCATGGCTGAACTGCTGCTGCACCTGGCCGGATTCGACGGTCCGCTTGATGCCCAGCGGCTTGCGGCCCAGAACCGGCTTGTCTTCCTTGCTGTCACTCATACGACTGAACTGTACCCTTCACTTACCATCCGACCGGCAAGGCCCGTCGGCGCCTTCATTCCATGCAGCCTAGACGCCCTGCGCATCGGCGGAGTCATGCTCCCCATGCACGGGCGCCCCGGTAGCGCAACCCAGATAGCTTTCCAAGCGGCCAATAGCCGCACGCAGACGCGACGCGGCACGCGAGTCGGTCACTGCGATATGGACGACGTTATCACGCCCCATTGCCATAGATAGGGCGTTCCGGTCCACAGGCAAGACGACGCCTGCCAAATCCGTGCCTTCGGCTTCCTGTCCGACACGTAGCGCCTGATCGAGCTTGCGGTTGCCGTCAGCCGCCGCGTCGCTGGCGTGGAGCAGGAGTTGAACCTGACCCTTGCGGCAGGCGACGTCGATTTTTTCGGAGCCGGTCAGGACCATGGACGCGCGCGCCTCCAGCCCGAGCCGATCGAGCAACGCCTTGCGCAAGCCGTCTTCGATAAGGGCCGGCAAGGTGTCGGGAATCTGCAGATCGCCGGTCTTGAACGCGCGGGCGAGTGCGCCCTTGAGCTTGCCCTTGGCGAGGGCTTGTTCCAGTTCCGCGCGAGGCACGCCGATCCATGCGCCGCGGCCGGGGGCCTTGGCGCGGATGTCTGGCAGCACCTGGCCTTCCGGTCCGATGGCGAGGCGGATCAGCGTTTCCGGGTCGGCTCGGTCGCCTGCGAGGATGCATTTGCGTTCGGTCATGGGCGCGCCTCCTTGATGAAGGAGGTATTGGGCAGGGTCGCGCCAAGCGCGATCCTACGCATGCCCCATCGAGCTTGCTGGCGATTGCTGCGCAATCGTGCCCACCCTTGAACGGAGGCACGCGACTCCGTTCGACCCCTCTCGCTTGCGGGAGGGGGGATTGATAGGGCAGCGCTATATGTTGGCGTCAGCCTCTCATCGGGAAGTGACCGCAGCATTTGCGTCCTCCCCTGGCTTGGGCTCGGCTGAGCGGTCAGCGATCAGCTGCCCGCCCGAGCCATAATTCTCCGTCGAAATCTCGGAAATCACCACCTGGACGGCAGACGCCGGTTTCCCCAGCCGCTCGACAAGCGACTGGGTGACGTCAGCGACGATGGCCGCTTTCTGTTCACGGGTGGCGTTTCCGGCCAGACGGATGTCGACGAAAGGCATCGGGGCTTAGGCTTCCTCACCCTCGAACCAGTGGGCGCGGGCGGCCATGATGATCTCATTGCCCTGCTCTTCACTGAGGCCATATTCGGCGAGAATCCCGCCCTTATCTTCGTCCTTATTCTCACGACGGCGGCGCTGGTCCACACGCTTCTTCGCGACGAGTTCGTCGGTCGCAAGGTCGGCAAGATCATCGAGCGTCTTCACGCCCGCCTTGCCCAGCGTCACCAACATGGCTTCGGTGAGGTGCGGCATTTCAGCCAGCGCATCCTCGACGCCAAGCGCCTGACGTTCCTCACGGGCAGCGGCTTCGCGGCGCTCCAGCGCTTCCTGTGCGCGGCTCTGCAACTCGGCAGCGAGGTCCTCGTCGAAGCCTTCGATCGAAGCCAGTTCCTCGACGCCGACATAGGCGACTTCTTCCAGCTCGCCAAAGCCTTCGGCGACCAGCAGCTGCGACAGCGTCTCGTCCACGTCCAGTTCGTTCTGGAACATTTCGGAGCGGGCGACGAATTCCTTCTGACGCTTTTCGGACGCGTCAGCTTCGGTCATGATGTCGATCGCCTTGCCGGTCAGCTGTGAAGCCAGACGGACATTCTGGCCGCGGCGACCGATGGCGAGCGACAACTGATCGTCGGGAACGACGACTTCAATGCGCTCTTCTTCCTCATCGATGACGACGCGGGCGACTTGCGCAGGCTGGAGCGCGTTGACGACGAAGGTGGCGGTGTCTTCCGACCAGGGGATGATGTCGATCTTCTCGCCCTGCATTTCCTGCACGACGGCCTGCACGCGGCTGCCCTTCATGCCGACGCAGGCGCCGACGGGATCGATGCTGGAATCGCGGCTGATGACGCCGATCTTGGCGCGCGAACCCGGATCGCGGGCAGCGGCCTTGATCTCGATCACGCCGTCATAGATTTCGGGCACTTCCTGCGCGAACAGCTTCTTCATGAATTCAGGGTGCGCGCGGCTGAGGAAAATCTGCGGCCCGCGATTTTCGCGGCGCACGTTCAGGATCACCGAGCGGATGCGGTCGCCGACGCGGACGACTTCGCGCGGGATCTGCTGGTCGCGGCGGATGACGCCCTCGGCGCGGCCAAGGTTGACGACGACATGGCCGAACTCAACGGATTTGACGACGCCGGTGATGATCTCACCCACGCGGTCCTTGAATTCTTCGTGCTGGCGCTCGCGCTCGGCGTCGCGGACCTTCTGGAAGATCACCTGCTTTGCCGACTGGGCGTCGATGCGGCCCAGGTCGATCGGGGGCAGCGGATCGACGATGAAGTCGCCGATCACGGCGTCCTTCTTCAGCTTCTGCGCCTGCTTGAGGTCGACCTGCTTGAAATAGTCGTCCACAGCCTCGACCACTTCGACGACGCGCCACAGGCGCAGGTCGCCGCTTTCCGGGTCGAGCTTTGCGCGGATATCGTTTTCCGCACCATAGCGCGCGCGGGCGGCGCGCTGGATCGCGTCTTCCATCGCTTCGATGACGATCGCCTTGTCGATCATCTTTTCGGAAGCGACGCTGTTCGCGATCGCGAGCAGCTCGGCCTTATTGGCGGAAATGGCGTTGGCCATGGTCGTGAACCCTTACTCTTCGGTTTCGAACTCGTCCGCCCCATCGGAGGAGAGCGGCATGCTAGCAGAAATGAGCGCGTCGGTCAGTATCAGCTTGGCTTCGCCGACCAGCGCGAAGGGGATGGCGACATCCCCGGCCTTGTTATCCTGGAACTGAATATCTTCGCCCTCGACACCCTTCAGGATGCCGCGAAAGCTCTTGCGGCCAGCGACGGTCTCGGTCGTCGCGACCTTTGCCTCATGCCCGGCCCATTCCAGAAAGTCGTGCAGGCGCGTGAGCGGGCGGTCGATGCCGGGCGAGCTGACTTCGAGGCGATAGGCTTCCTCGATCGGGTCAACTTCATCCAGCACATCGGAGAGGCGGCGCGAGATGGTGGCGCAATCCTCGATCACCAGCTGCTTGGTCGAGGGATTTTCCGCCATGATCTGCAGCGTATATTCGTCACCCGACCCGAACAGCTTCACGCGCACGAGGTCGAAGCCGAGGGCCTTCACCTCCGGTTCGATCAGCGCAGTCAGTTCGGCGATGTCCGCCATGCAGTCTCCAACAGAATATATGCGCTCCCGCCGCCGCAAGCATTCCGCCTGCGACCCTGACATGTTTGACGATGTAAGGAAGCAAGGGCGATATAGGCGGGATGAGGAAACGCTGCAACATTATTCTTAGGCATATGTTCTAGAAGCGTTCCCACCCCGTTCCGAAGGAAGATCGAGAATGCGCAGCTTCGCTTTTGCCGCCCTGCCCCTGGTCCTGATCGCCTGCTCGGCGGACAATGCGACGGGGCAGAACAGTGCCTCCAGTCCGGAACGGCCGTTCAAGACATCGGTCATCGCGGACTTCGATTCGCCCTGGGCAATGACCTTCCTGCCGGACGGCCGCGCACTTGTCACGGAGAAGGCGGGCGAGATGATCCTGTTCGATCCGAAGAATGGGACAAAGATACCAGTCGGCGGCATTCCGAAGGTCGATAGCACGGGCCAGGGGGCGTTGATGGATGTCGTCCCCTCCCCCAATTTCGCGCAGAATCGGAAGATCTATTTCAGCTTTTCGGAAAGTGGCCCGGGCGGCAAGGGCGTGGCTCTGGCAACCGGCATCTTCAATCAGGCGAGCGACGGCACGACGAAGCTGGACGGGGTGAAGACCATCTTCCGCGCGACACCCTATGTCGCGGGCGACGGGCATTATTCGGGGCGGATCGCCTTTTCGCCTGACGGCAAATATCTGTTCTTCACCAATGGCGAACGGCAGAAATTCGATCCGGCGCAGGACCCGAAGGCGACGCTGGGCAAGGTGTTGCGGCTGAACCTGGATGGCACGCCTGCCGCTGGCAACCCGCTGGCGGCGAAGGGATTTCATCCGGCCGTCTGGTCCTATGGCCACCGCAATCTTCTCGGCATCGCGTTCGACAAGGACGGGCGGCTGTGGGAGCAGGAGATGGGCCCCAAGGGCGGGGACGAGGTGAACCTCATCAAGCCTGCGCTGAACTATGGCTATCCCAAGGTGTCCAATGGCGACCATTATGACGGCAAGCCGATCCCGGACCATAGCGCGCATGACGGGTTCGAAGCGCCCAAGCTGTGGTGGAACCCGGTGATCTCACCGGCCGGGCTGCTCTATTATTCGGGCGACATGTTCCCGCAGTGGAAAAATTCACTGTTTATCGGCGGGCTGTCGAGCAAGGCGTTGGTGCGCGTAAAGCTGGACGGGGAGAATGCGGCCAAGGCGGACCAGTGGGACATGGGCGCGCGCATCCGGGAGGTCGAACAGGGCCCGGACGGGGCGCTGTGGCTGCTGGAGGATGGCGGCCGGGGATCGCAGGGACGGTTGTTGAAGCTGACACCTGCAGGATAGGCCGCTCCTCGCGCGACGCTCGCGCCGTATCAGCCGTTGACCCCCATCATGACAATCGACACGATGGTGCGCGATAATGAGGGGGGGGATGGCCATGTCACATGCGGCATTTGTGCGTCGCGATCTGCTGAAGGGAGCAGTTTGCCTGGGGATCATGGGCGCTGCGCCCGCGAGCGCGTGTGCAGGCGCCAAACGCTTTCCCGCCATCCGCGCGATGGTGAACGAGGTCGTAAACGACAGAGCCGTTCCCGGCGCCATCGTTGCGGTCGGCAAAGGGAAAGACCGACCGGATTATATCAGCAACGGCACGATCGCACTGGATAGTCGCAGTGGGGTGAATGAACATACGC
Organism: uncultured Novosphingobium sp.; assembly: GCA_946886075.1. Next base: position 61,531 of record CAMPHR010000005.1, read on the forward strand.
TGTTCCGCGTCTATTCGATGACGAAGCCGGTCACGGGAATGGCGGCGATGCTGCTGATCGCAGAAGGCCGGATGAAGATCGACCAGCCAGTGGCCGATTTCATCCCGGGTTTTGCGAATAAGCGCGTTTTGACCGATCCCGCCCAAGGTGTGGAAACGCGGCCCGCCGCTTCGGTGATGACGGTCCGTCACCTGTTGACACACACTGCTGGTCTTGGTGGCGGACCTTCGGTCAAGGGGCCGCTCAAGGGAATCTATGAGCAGTCGGGCTTGAGGCAGAATCTGCTCAGCCATTCCGAACGGCTGGAACAAGCCCCGCCATCAAGCCTCAAGCAATTTGCTGAGCGGTTGGCGAGAGCTCCCCTTCTCTCGGACCCCGGCACGGCGTGGAGCTATTCAGTGGGGCTGGACCTGCTCGGCCGCATCATCGAAATCGTAGCGGGCATGCCCTTCGAACAGTTTCTACAGCGGCGATTCTTCGTCCCTCTCGGCATGACCGACACCTTCTTCGATGTGCCAGAGAGCAAGAAAGCGCGTCTGGTCACAAGCTATACCGGCAGGGGCGCCAAGTTGACGGAAGTCGATGCAGGTCCCACTTCGATATTCCTGAACAAGCCCGCATTTCCTTCGGGCGGCGGCGGTCTCATCTCGACCGCCCATGACTATGATCGTTTTCTCACGATGCTGACGAATGAAGGCCGTTTAGGCCGGGCAGAAGTCATGCCGCCTGACGCCGTGGCGGCCGGGATCTCGAACCTGTTACCTCCGGGCGTGAACATGCGCGATTATATCGGCATTCCGGGAGTCGTGGGCTTTGGTGCGGGGGGCTGCATCGCCGATCATGGTGGGTTCAAGGGCTTGTTCGGCTGGTTGGGCGCTGCGGGAACGATCGGCGTGATCGTCCCGGCACAGCGGCTTCGGATAACCGGCTTGATCAACAATATGTCGGTCTTCGACTTTGCGATGAATTTGCCCAAAGCGGTTCATGCCGATCTGGGTTCAGCCGGGACAATATAGCTATTACCGGCTGAACCCGGGCAACAAAGCGGGACCCAGGATCAAGTCCGGAGTGACGGAGGCAGAGCTTCCCTCAAAAGTGAGCGAATCAGACCAGTCGGCTCTGCTTCACCGCCGCTTCGATGAAGCTGGCGAACAGGGGGTGCGGGTCGAAGGGCTTGGACTTGAGTTCCGGGTGGAACTGCACGCCGACGAACCAGGGGTGATCGGGCCGCTCGACGATTTCCGGGAGCATGCCGTCGGGGGACATGCCTGAGAAGATGAGGCCGCCCTTTTCCAGTGGCTCGCGATAGCCCGCGTTGACTTCGTAGCGGTGGCGGTGGCGCTCGCTGATATCGCCCGTGCCGTAGATGCCCGCAACGACGCTGTTGCCGGTGAGCTTGGCGGGATAGGCGCCAAGGCGCATCGTGCCGCCAAGGTCGGTTTCAGCCGTCCGCTTCTGCAGCCCTTCGCTGCTCATCCATTCGGTGATGAGGCCGACAACCGGCTCTGACGTCTCGCCAAATTCGGTCGTCGAGGCGTCCGGGATGCCTGCGGTATTCCGGGCGCCTTCGATGCATGCCATCTGCATGCCGAGGCAGATGCCGAAGAAAGGCACATTGCGTTCGCGGGCGAACTTGACCGAGGCTATCTTGCCTTCCGATCCGCGCACGCCGAAGCCGCCGGGCACCAGAATGCCATGCATCGGCTCAAGGCTGGCGGCAACGTCATCGCCCTTTTCAAAGAGTTCCGCGTCGATCCACTTGATGTTGACCTTCACCCGGTTGGCGAAGCCGCCATGGGTGAGCGCCTCGTAAAGCGACTTGTAGGCGTCTGGCAGGCCGACATATTTGCCGACGACGCCGATCGTCACTTCGCCTTCCGGATTCTGCTGGCGATCCATGATGTCGATCCAGCGGTCGAGCGACGGCTTGGCCGCGTTCTGGATGCCGAAGGCGCGCAGCACTTCCTCGTCCAGACCTTCGGCATGATATTGCGCGGGGACCGCGTAGATGCTGCTGGCGTCGAGCGCGGGGATCACCGCTTCGGGACGCACATTGCAGAACAGCGCGATCTTCCGGCGCTCGCTTTCCGGCAGGGGATGTTCGCAGCGGCAGAGCAATATGTCCGGCTGGATGCCGAGCGAGGTCAGTTCGCGGACGCTGTGCTGCGTCGGCTTCGTCTTCAGCTCGCCCGCAGCGGCGATATAAGGGACCAGCGTCACATGGACGAAGATCGACTGGCCGCGATCGAGATCGTTATGCAGCTGGCGGATCGCTTCCATGAAGGGCAGCGATTCGATGTCGCCCACCGTACCGCCGATTTCGCACAGCACGAAGTCGAGATCGTCGGTATCGGCGGTGGCAAACGCCTTGATCTCATCCGTTACGTGCGGGATCACCTGCACAGTCGCGCCCAGATAATCGCCGCGCCGTTCGCGCTGGATGATCGTCTGATAAACGCGGCCCTGCGTCACATTGTCCGACTGGCGCGCGGACACGCCGGTGAAGCGTTCATAATGGCCCAAGTCGAGGTCGGTTTCCGCCCCGTCGTCGGTCACATAGACTTCGCCATGCTGATACGGGCTCATCGTGCCCGGATCGACGTTGAGATAGGGGTCGAACTTCCGGATACGTACACGGAAACCTCGCGCCTGCAGCAGTGCTGCGAGCGATGCGGCCATGAGGCCCTTACCAAGCGAGGAGACCACGCCGCCGGTGATGAAAATATACCGCGCCATGGGAGTGGAGGCTTAGCCTTTTACAAACAAGTTGGGCAAGCGCGCGAATCCACGCGCGAGCAAAAAAAGATCGGAATTTTGAGCGAAAGCTCAGTTGGCGAGCGGAACCGCGCCATTTGCGGCCTGACCGTTGCTCGCAGCACCTGCCGCCCCGGCAAGCGGATCGGCGCTACCAGCCGGTGCCGGGGCCGTGGGAGCCGCCGGAGCATGCTTCACCAGCGACGTGTCGATGTCGCTCGGTGCGTGCTGAACGGAAGCGATCACCGCGAGGACGACCGAGAGCAGCACGAAGATGGACGCCAGGACAGTTGTCGAACGCGTCAGAAAGTCCGCCGCGCCCCGCGCCGACATCAACCCCGCCGGGCTGCCACCCACGCCCAGGCCGCCGCCTTCCGACTTCTGCATCAGGATGACGGTGACCAGCAAAGCCGCAACGATGGCCTGCACGACGAGGATGAAGGTGAACATGCGAGAATATCTGTCCGAATGGGGTGCGTTGGGGAGCCCATAGCGTTGAAGCGCCGCCGGGGCAACCGGCGCTGGAGTCCGCTTCCGCTGATCAGGTGGTGGGGAAGCGCGATAGCCGCCTTCCCTTCTTACCTCACCCCGCCGCTGCGATGACCGGCGCGAATTTCGCTGCCGTGAGGCTTGCGCCGCCGACCAGGCCGCCATCGACATCCGAGATCGCCATCAGTTCGGCAGCATTTTCGCCATTCATCGACCCGCCATAGAGGATGCGCATCGCGTTTGCTTCGCCTTCGCCAATGCGGCTGGCGAGCGCGGTTCGCAGCGCCTTGTGCATGGTCTCCACCGCTTCCATGGTCGGAATGCGGCCAGTGCCGATCGCCCAGATCGGTTCATAGGCAATCGCCAGCCAGTCGGCCGCTGCGCCCTCGGGCAAGGAAGCGAGCAGCTGCGCCGACACGACGTCCTCGGCACCGCCAGCGTCACGCACATCGAGGCTTTCGCCGACACACAGGATAACCTTGAGGCCCGCCGCCTTGGCGGCCAGCGCCTTGGCAGCGACATCGGCGTCCGTCTCACCCTGATCCTGACGCCGCTCGCTATGGCCAACGATCGTCCAGCTCGCGCCCGCTTCCGCCAGCATTGCAGCCGACAGACAGCCGGTGTGCGCGCCATTATCCTTCATGTGGCAATCCTGTGCGCCCACGAAGGCGCCGCCCTTCACCTGCTCCGCCGAAACGATCAGCGTCGCAGGCACGCATAGGCCGACTTCGACGATCGGCCGCTCGGCCGCGAGCGCGCCAATGGCTTCCACTTCCGGCAGCTGCGCACGAAGGCCATTCATCTTCCAGTTGCCGACCACCAGCTTGCGCCTGCCCATCGATCCGTACCCCTTTCAAGTCATCCATCCATGCGCCAGCCCCGACAGGCCAGCCCTTTCGCAGGCCGATGGACAAAGGCACGGCATTTGTCCAGCCAAGCCGCACTTGCCGCCGCGACGATCCGCCCCTAAAGCGGGCCGCCTGTTAAAGGTCTTTCCTTGTTGGACTTCTCCCCATGCTTTCAGTCTTTCGCCGCTTCATCCATTCGAAATTCGGCGCGCTCTTCGCGCTTCTTTTCCTCGGCATTATCGCGGCGGCCTTCATCATGGGCGATTTGTCCAGTGGGCAGTTCGGTTCGTCTTTGGGCGGGCGTGGCGAAACGGCGGCAAAAGCCGGCAGGGCGCGGCTGAGTGTGACGGACCTGCAGGAGCGGGTTCAGCGCGTCTTTGAAAATGCGCGCCGGGCGACGCCGGGCCTTCAGATCGGCGATTTCCTGGCGCAGGGTGCCGTGGCCCAAATCTATGACCAGCTCGTCGCCGCGATGACGCTGAAGGAATATGCCAAGGATCAGGGCGTTCATATCTCGAAGCGGCTGGTCGACGCACAGATTGCCCAGATCCCGGCGTTCCAGGACGCCGCGGGCAATTTCAGCCAGGATAATTTCCGCCAGCTGCTGATCCGCGAACGGATTACCGAGCAGGCTCTGCGCGAAGACATCACCCGCGAGATATTGGAGCGGCAGATGCTCGCGCCGCTCGGCCTTGGCGTGAAGCTGCCCGACAGCGTCATCCTGCCCTATGCCTCGCTGCTGCTGGAGGCGCGCCAAGGCACGATCGCCGCCGTTCCCGCCGCCGCCTTTGCCGACATCAAGGACCCCACGGACGCGCAGCTGACGACCTATTATCAGCAAAATGCCGCTCGCTATTCCATCCCTGAACAGCGCCGCATCCGCTACGCCGTGATCGATGGCGAGCGCTTCGCCCAGGCCGCGCAGCCGACCGACGCCGAAATCGCGGCATCCTATAATCAGAACAAGGCGAGCTATGCCGCCAAGGAAAGCCGCAGCTTTGAACAGCTGATCGTGCCGGGCGAAGCTGCTGCAAAGACGATCGCAGCGCAGGTGAAGGGCGGGAAATCGCTTACCGCTGCTGCACAGGGCGCAGGGCTTGAAGCATCGACGCTTACGGATCAAAGCCGCGAAAGCCTGACCGCCTCTTCATCGGCAGCTGTCGCCAATGCGGGCTTTGCGGCCAAGCAGGGCGAGTTGGTTGGCCCGCTGCGGGGATCGCTCGGTTGGGTCCTGCTGCGTGTGTCGAACGTCAAGACCGTCCCTGCCCGGCCTCTGGCAGCCGCCCGTGAGGAAATCGCGGCGACGCTGCGCTCGCAAAAGCAGAAGCGCCTGCTCAGCGAGTTCACTGGCAAGGTCGAGGATCAAATTGCCGACGGCGGCAGCTTCGAGGAAGTCGTCAAGGATAACGGCCTGAAGCTGGAAACCACGCCCTTCCTGATCGCGAACGGCAAGCAGGTTGAGGATCAGGCCTATCAGGCTCCGGCCGATGTCCGTCCGCTGCTGGCGCCTGTGTTCCAGATGAGCCAGGACGATGACGCGCAGCTCGTGCCGATCACGCCCGACCAGCGCTACGCCCTGGCCGCGCCCGCCGAGGTCCGCGCCGCCGCGCCGCCGCCGCTCGACAAGGTGAAGCCGCTGGTGCTGGCGCAGTACAAGCTGTCGCAGGGCAACGCCAAGGCGAAGGCAGTCGCTGAGCAGATCCGGGCGAAGGTTGCGAAAGGCATGAAGCTTGCCGATGCAGTGGCCCAGGCTGGCGTTCGCCTGCCCGCGCCGCAGACGGTGGGTGGTCGCCGCGCCGACATCATGCGGGAAGGCCAGCGTCCCCCGGCCGAAGTCGCGATCCTCTTTTCGATGGCGACGAACAGCGTCAAGACGCTGCCGGTGGGCCAGGACCGTGGTTATTTCGTGGTGCAGCTGAACGGCATCAAGCCCGGTGATGCGGGGGGCCAGCCTGCCCTCCTCAACCAGGTTCGGGGCCAACTGAGTGATGTGGTCGGCCAGGAATATAGCCAGCAGTTCGAGCGGGCGGTCGAAAAGCAGCTCGGCGTGACGCGCAACGCCTCCGCCGTCGCCACAGTGCAGCGGTCGCTGGCCAGCACCAATGGCGGCGCTCAATAAGATGGGCGTGGGCAGCGCAGGCAATGACGGAATAGCGACCGCGCGCGCCGCGTTGGCGGCTGGCAAGTCGGCGCTCGTATGGCGCCGCCAGATCGCGGACACAGACACCCCGATTTCCGCCGCGCTCAAATTGTTCGAGCCCGATCGTGGCGACTTTCTGCTGGAGTCGGTCGAGGGTGGCGCGGTGCGCGGGCGCTACAGCCTGATCGGCCTGGCGCCCGATCTTGTCTTCCGCGCGCAGGGGCAAGCGGCGGAGATCAACCGTCAATGGGCGACTGACGCGCAGGCGTTTGTGCCGGAGTCGATAGGCGCGCTCGATGCCCTGCGGGCGCTGGTGGCGGAGTGCCGGGCAGAGCTTGATCCGGCGCTGCCTGCTGCCCTCGCCTGCTTAGTGGGCTATTTCGGTTATGAGACGGTCGGCCTTGTCGAAAAGCTGCCGCGCCCGGCACCCAATCCGCTTGAGCTGCCGGACATGCTGTTCGTCCGGCCGACGATCATCCTCATCTTCGACCGGCTGGCCGACGCGTTGTATCTCGTCGCGCCGGTCTGGAAGGGCAGCTTCAGCGATGCCGACGCAGCGATCGCGCAGGCTCTGGAGCGGATCGATGCAACGGCGGCACGCCTGGCCGCCCCCTTGCCTCTTGCTCCTGCCCCGCAGGACATTGCCGATGTCGAAGTGACTCCCGCGCTGGAGCCGGGTCGCTACAAGGCGATGGTCGAGCGGGCCAAGGACTATATCATCGCCGGGGACATATTCCAGGTGGTGCTGGCCCAGCGCTTCACCAGCCCCTTCACCCTGCCCCCCATTTCCCTTTACCGGGCTTTGCGGCGGATCAACCCCTCGCCCTTCCTCTATTATCTCGATCTGCCCGGCTTTGCCCTGATCGGGTCGAGCCCCGAAATCCTGGTGCGGGCGCGCGAGGGCGAAGTTACGATCCGTCCGATCGCCGGAACGCGGCCACGCGGCAAGAACGCGGTCGAGGATGCAGCCAACCGCGAAAGTCTGCTCGCCGATCCCAAGGAGCGGGCAGAACATCTGATGCTGCTCGACCTCGGGCGCAATGATGTCGGCCGGGTTGCGACTGCCGGATCAGTGACGGTGACCGACAGCTATAGCGTCGAATTTTACAGTCATGTCATGCACATCGTGTCGAATGTCGTCGGCCGCCTGTCGCCGGACAAGGACGCGCTGGACGCCCTCTTCGCGGGCTTCCCGGCGGGCACGGTCTCTGGCGCGCCCAAGGTCCGCGCCTGCGAGATCATCGCTGAACTGGAGCCGGAGACACGCGGCGCCTATGCAGGTGGCGTCGGATATTTCGGACCCGATGGCAATATGGACAGCTGCATCGTCCTGCGCACCGCCGTGCTGAAGGACGGCGTCATGCACGTTCAGGCGGGCGCGGGCATCGTCGCCGACTCCACACCGGAATATGAGCAGCGCGAATGCGAGGCGAAAAGCGGCGCGCTCCTCGCCGCAGCGCGGGAAGCCGTCGATCTCGCCCGGCAGGCAGGCTTTGGCCAATAGCTATTCCGCCGTCGTGGGATCGATCGTCGATCGCACTCTGGCGATGCTGTTGGCCGGAAGCCCCGCCAGTTCGGCATGCTGCCGGATCAGCTCTTCGCTGGGCGCGCGGTAGAGACAGTAGATCTTGTCGTCCGTCACATAGCTGTGGACCCATTGGATATCGGGTCCAAGCTCTCGCAGCACATTGCACGACCCCTGTGACGCACCTTTGAGCTCATCACCCCGAAGCCTTCCCGCGCCGGGCATTTCCCTTTCTATCACGAACTGCGGCATGACCACCTCCATGCGTGAAGAAGGACGAATTTATGCCTGTGCGCGGCGTGAGTCCACAGCGACGCTAACGGCATAGCCGCCCACCGAGCCTGCCCCTTTCTGCTTGATCCAGATGCAGATGATCATGATGCGCGGCGTTATAATCGGGTGAGAGTGTAGTTGAGAAAAGCGGGCAGGCGCCGTCCCGGACCGCGCGCAAGAAGATCGCCTCCTTGCCCTCACCCCGCCAATCGCGCGCGACGCTGACGCGCTTGCCATCTTCCAGGATGAAGCCGCTGATGTCGATCGCGTCGGCGGTCGCATGTTCGCTGAAGTCGCCTTGCGCGCGGCCGTAGATGCGGCGGCAGCTGTAGGAGCCGAGATGCTGGATGGTCGCTACGGGCTTTCCCAGGATCTGCTCTGCGGCGGGCTGCACCACCTGCCATTCCCACAGCTTGAGCGCGGCGGCCACAGGGCAAGATGGCGCGACGGAGGCTGGGGATAGCGTTACTGCGCCATTTTCCTGCTGCAAGCGGACGGCATCGGCGTGGCGACACTGGCCGCTACCGGACGGCTTCATGGCAGTGTAGCGAATGCCAGCTCGATCGAGCAAAGCGCGGCAAGCGTCAGCGTCGCTGGTCAACGCGGCGAGCTTGCGGCCTGTGAACATGCCGATCGGCTGAGCCAGGTCCAGATCGGTCCATGGCAGATCCTGCGGCCGGTGACGCAAATAGGCGTAACTAATCAGCGCCAGGGCGCAGAGCGCGCTGAGCAGGAATAGCCTGCGCAGGAGGATGTGAAGCTGGCGCATGCCCTAACCACGCTGCACATGCTCCATCGGTTCCGACGTAATCAGATAACCGAGATGATCGGGAATGCAGAGGTGACGCACGCCGTCCCTTTCCTCCAGCCAGGGGCTTACTTTCTCGACCGGGAAGGACGCGGCGTGGGCGGCCATGTCAGCGAAATTGTCGAACAGCGCAAGCCGCTCAAGATTGCGGCGCGTCGGGAAGATGATACGGCCCTGCCCCGCGTCGCACAGGGCAATCGTGTCGCGCGCGCTCATCCAGAACAGGCGGACATTTTCGGTCGCGTCCGCTGTCGCGACCTGCCCCTCGGGCGCTCGCGCCAGATAGAAACGCGTGTCGTAGATCCGCGCGGCCATTTCCGCGTCCGCCGGATGCCAGCGGCTGAACGGCACCAATTGGCCCAGTGCAAGTGCTGCTCCGTGGGCCTGAACGACGGTCGCAAAACTCTCGCCGCCTGCCAGAGCGCGCCGCATCTCGGCCAACTGCGCCGCATCCAAGGCGGTCGCAAATCCGATGCCCAGGCCGCTTTCTTCGATCGTTTCCCGGATCGCGGCCAGACGCGCGGCGGTTTCTTCCGCGTCCGCCGCACCGCCCAAGGTGTGTGCGAGCTCGCGGTCTGCATCGTCCACCGCGCCGCCCGGGAACACCAATGCGCCCGCCGCGAAAGCCATGCTCCCGGCCCGCTCCATCATCAGGATGTGCGGCGGACCATCGGGCATGTCACGGACGATTACCGCCGTTGCAGCCGAGCGGCCCTGCGTGCTGATAGATCTCATGAAATCCGCCATAGTCGCGCATAAGGCGGGCGGTAAAGTCCTTCAGGAGCATCCCTTCGTTGAGAAAGGATGGTGGAGCCGAGGGGGATCGAACCCCTGACCTCGTCATTGCGAACGACGCGCTCTCCCAGCTGAGCTACGGCCCCAAGGAGCGCTGCCTATAAGCGAGCCGCTAATCCCTTGCAACGGGGTTTTTCGCGTATTCTTTCACCTGCCCCGCACGCCGACATGGTAGCAATTGCGGATGTTACCCGCACGTAACGGCCGGAACGATGCGCCGTGATGCTCATTGGTGAAGCAACGGCTTTGCGGCCGTAGCAACAGCAGCCAAGGAGAAGTACCAATGGGCTATCAAGGCGGACGTCGCTATGGAGGCGATGACAGCGCTCGCAGCGACTGGGATCGCGGGTCGGATCGCTATCGCGGGCAGCGGGATTGGCGCGATGATCGAAGCTATCGCTATGGCACGCGCGGCCAGTTCGGCGGGCCTGCTGATACCCGGCGGGCACCAGAACATTATGATCCCGAAGAACGCGGCTTCTTTGACCGGGCCGGCGACGAGATCCGCAGCTGGTTTGGCGACGAGGAAGCTGAACGCCGCCGCGAATATGATGAATATTATAACCGCCCCTATGGCGATCCGCGCGACGAGAGCAGCCGGATCGGCTTCGCGTCGGCAGCGCGCAGCAACCAGTATATGCCGAACAAGGGCTACGCGCCCTATACCGGCGAACGCAGCGGATTTGGCAGCGAAGATCATGGCAACCGCGTCCGCTCATATGGACCGACGCATGACTATGGCGAGCATCATGACGCCAACTATTATGCCTGGCGCCAGCAGCGGATCCAGGAATTGGACCGCGACTATGCCGAATATCAGCGGGAGCATCGTGACCGCTTCAACAATGAATTCGGCACCTGGCGCACGCGCCGCACCGAACAGCGGCAGGCGGCTCAGCAGGTCCGTGAGCATATGGAAGTGGTCGGCAGCGACGGCGAGCATGTCGGCACCGTCGACAAGCTGAGCGGAGACCGCATCATCCTGACGAAGACCGATCAGGATGCGGGCGGCGTGCACCATTCCGTCCCCTCATCCTGGATCAGGTCAGTGGACGAACAGCGCGTGACGCTGGAAAAGACCGCAGACCAAGCGCAGCAGGCATGGCGAACCGAACGTGAGCAAAATGCAATGTTCGGTGAAGGGCGGGACCAGAATAGCTGGAATAGCGGCAGTTCCAGCGCCTCGCGCGACACATATCGTTATCGCTGATCGGCGATCATCGATGGAAAGGGCCTGGCGATGCCGGGCCCTTTTCTTGTTCGTAATCGACTTGCGGGCGCCCGTCGCCGCCCGCTTGCCTTTGGGCGGTTCACGGTGGCACAGGACGATCTGCTACCCCTGTCGAGGCCGTCCATGCCAACCATCCTGCTGCTGGTCATCTCAAACCTGTTCATGACCGTTGCCTGGTACTGGCATCTGAAAGGCGGGATGGAAAAGCCGATCCTGCTCGTCATCCTGATCAGCTGGGGCATTGCGCTGGTGGAATATTGCTTTGCCGTGCCTGCCAACCGGAGCGGGTTCGCCAATGGGTGGAGCGCAGGTCAGCTCAAGATCGCGCAGGAGGCAGTCGCGCTGATCATATTCGGCGGGTTCATGGTAACGTTCCTGGGTGAACCGCTGCACTGGCGGCACGCGGCCGCATTTCTGTGCATCATGGCGGCGGTCGCTTTTCTATTCGTCGGCAGATCCTGACGCGCTGCTCCGTTACGGTAGAAGCAGCGACGAATCTCCATAGGAATAGAAGCGGTATCCGCTTTCGATCGCATGGGCGTAGGCCGCCTGCATGCGCTCGCGGCCCATCAGGGCACTTACCAGCATGAACAATGTCGATCGCGGCAGATGGAAATTGGTCATCAGGCCATCCACCGCCCGGAAACGATAGCCGGGCGTGATGAATATGCGGGTTTCATCGGCGAAGGGACGGATGATGCCATCTTCGCCGCACGCGCTTTCAAGCAGGCGCAGGCTGGTCGTGCCAACCGCGATGAGACGGCCGCCAGCCTGGCGGGCAGCGTTCAGCCGGTCGGCGGTGGCTTGATCGATCCGGCCCCATTCCGCATGCATGCGGTGATCGTCCGTGTCCTCGGCCTTCACCGGCAGGAAGGTGCCAGCGCCGACATGCAGCGTCAGCGTTTCCGACGCGATTCCCGCTTCTGCCAGTCCCGCCATCAAATCGGGCGTGAAGTGCAGCGCGGCTGTCGGGGCAGCTACCGCTCCATCCTCCCGCGCGAACATGGTCTGATAATCGCTGCGGTCGCGCGCATCGGTCGGACGCTTGCTGGCAATATAGGGCGGCAGCGGCATGCGCCCAGCCCGCTCCAGCAGCAGCTCCACCGGCTCATAGCCCTCGAAGGTCAGCGTCACGCCGCCATCGTCATCGCGCGCTCCGGCAAGGGCTGTGACGCCTGCGCCGAAATCGATCCGGTCACCTTCACGGACGCGCTTGGCATTGCGGAGGAAGACCTGCCATTGGCGAAGGCTTATCCGCTTGTGGAGCGTCGCTCCGATCCTGGCCTGGCCGCGAAGACCCTCAAGCTGGGCGGGTATGACCTTTGTATCGTTGAAGACCAGCACGTCGCCCGCCCGTAGCAAGCCGGGGAGGTCGCGCACGGTGCGATCCTGAAGCGGTTTGTCGCCATCGACCAGCAACAAGCGGGCGGTGTCGCGCGGGGATGCTGGCCGAAGCGCGATGTTCTCGGCGGGCAAGTCGAAGTCGAAAAGATCTACGCGCATGCGGGCGCTGTCCTTAAAGCGTGCATCATGCCGGGAGCAGGCCCGGCATGATCCGCTTGTCCTTAGCCTTACCGCTTTTTCGGCGCAGCCTTCTTGGCCGGAGCCGGTGCAGGCGCGACGATGGAGGGAGCCGCAGGCGGCGGCGGTGCTGCTACCGGCGGGTTTCCATCGCTTTCGATCGACGCCTGGAGGATGGTCGACGGATTGGCAGGCGGCTCGCCCGGCGTGATGGTGTCGACATATTGCATGCCTTCGATCACGCGGCCGAACACCGTATATTTCTTGTCGAGTTGCATGCGCGGAAGGAAAAGGATGAAGAACTGGCTGTTCGCGCTGTTATCATCCGCCGCGCGCGCCATCGATACGGTGCCGCGCAGGTGGGGCATCGGGTTGAATTCAGCCTGAAGGTCGGGGAGCGAAGACCCGCCGGTGCCGTCGCCTTTGGGATCGCCACCCTGCGCCATGAAGCCAGGGATGACGCGATGGAATTTGAGGCCATTGTAGAAGCCCTGGCGGGTCAGCTGCTTGATGCGCTCGACATGCTGGGGTGCGATGTCGGGGCGCAGTTGAATTCGCACCCGGCCGCCGCTCGACAGATCGAGATCCCAGACATTCTCCGGGTCCACCGGCACGATCGCGGGCGGCAGCTTGACGGCCACGTCCTCACCCATCGACTTGGCATTCTGCTCCGCGCGCGCGGCGGCTTCCGCCCTCTTCGCTTCTTCGCCGTTGCCGCCACCGGGAGCGCCTCCGCCCTGGGCCAGCGCCACGCCGCCCGACGCATAGAGAGCGACAGTGATCGCCACGGTCTTGAACGCCGAACTGAACCGCATGGATAAGCTTTCCCTGATTTGGACCTTGGAGGCGAAGCTGCCCTGATAGCGCGCTCTTCGCGATTGGCAACTGAACGAAGGCTGAGCAGCCTTTTTACTGGCCGCCCTTCTTCCCGATCTCACCGACCCGTTCGACCACCTGCTGGCATATCGTTGGGCTGACGAATTTGCGGATCGGGCCGCCATAAAGCGCGATTTCCTTGACCAGCCGCGACGCGATCGGCTGAAGCGAGACGTCGGCCATGAGGAAGACGGTTTCGACCCGCGGATTGATCTGCTGGTTCATCCCCGCCATCTGATATTCATATTCGAAGTCGGCAACGGCGCGCAGGCCGCGAATGATGATGCTGGCGCCTTGCGATTCGGCAAAGTCCATGAGCAGCGAATTGAAGCCGGTCACGACGATTTCCGTGTCGATCCCCGCACATTCGCGGCGCACCATTTCCAGCCGTTCGTCATCCGAAAACATGGGCGACTTGGAAATATTGGTGGTGACGCCGATCACCAGCTTGTCCACCAGCTTGGCGCCCCGGCGGATGATGTCCATGTGACCCAGAGTGATCGGGTCGAACGTGCCGGGATAGACCCCTACCCGCTGCCTGCTCATGCCTTAACGGTCCCTTTCCACGATATAGTCCGCGATCGCGCGCAGCAGGTCGGCCTCTGCCCCGAAGCCATGAAGATGCGCCTTGGCCTGATCGACCAGCAGGCGGGCCTGCTCCCGCGCGCGCTCTACCCCGAGCAGAGAGACGAAGGTTTCCTTGCCAGCCGCCGCATCCTTGCCCACTGCCTTGCCCGCGAGGTCAGCGTCCCCCTCAACGTCGAGCAGATCGTCGGCGATCTGAAAGGCCAGCCCGATGTCGCGCGCATAGCCGTGGAGGCTGGTGCGAGCATCGGCCGGGATTCGCGCCATGATGGCGGCGGCGTCCACGCAAAAGCCGATAAGCGCGCCGGTCTTCAGCTGTTGCAGCCGCGTGACGGTGGCGAGGTCGAAGCTGGTGCCGTCCGCCTCAAGATCCATCATCTGCCCGCCCGCCATGCCAGCCGGGCCGCTAGACAGCGCGAGCGCCTTTACCAGCTCCACCCGCACAAACGGATCGGGATGGGTTTCCTCATCCGCCAGCACTTCAAAGGCGAGGTCGTGGAGGCAGTCGCCAGCGAGGATGGCCGTCGCTTCATCGAAAGCCTTGTGGATCGTCGGCTTGCCCCGGCGCAGGTCGTCATCATCCATCGCGGGCAAATCGTCATGCACCAGCGAATAGACGTGGATGCACTCGATTGCGAGGCCGACGCGCAGCAGCGAATCCGGTGAGATGTTGAACAGCTCGCCAGCGGCCGCAACCAGCAGCGGCCGCAACCGCTTGCCCCCGCCAATGGCCGCGTGGCGCATTGCTTCGTAAAGCCGGGCGCGCGCGTCTTGCGGGACGGGGAGCAGCAGGTCGAACGCGCGATCTATACCAGCTGCAACGGCAGACGCCCGCTCCGCCAGCAAGGACGAGCCGGAGGCCACCCCCTCCACGACCACGGCGCTCAATCCGCGCCGAACGGCTGGGCGCCAGTGACGGCGCCGCTGGGGTCGATGGTCAATTTCTGGATGCGCGCTTCCGCCGCCTGCAGACGCTCAAGGCAGCGTTTGCGCAGCTCTTCACCCTGCGCATAGAGGGAGATCGACTCGTCGAGCGGCACGTCGCCACTTTCCAGCCGCCGGACAATCGATTCGAGCGCACGCAGCGCATCTTCGAATGACAATTGGGACAAATCGCCCGGCTCTGTCTTGCTGTCTTCGGCCATGACTTCTGCATTGGCGAGCCCCAAGGTCCCGGTCAAGCCCGCACCGCGCCAAGCCACGGATTCGCGCGCTCTTTGTCACGAAAGCGTCATGAAATTAGCCGCAAAGGCTGGCGGAATCTTGGCAGTTTTGCGTTGACGCTTGCGTCAGCAAGTGCACATAGAAGGACCGCTATGAAATATTATCTCCCCCTAATTTCCGCCGTTGCTCTCAGCCTCCTTTCCGCTTGCAACAAGAATGATGAACCCGAAGTCGTCGGCGGCCCCGCCGATCCGATGGCTGCGCAACTCGCCAATGCAGCGCCTGTCGAACTCCCCCCTTCCGTGAAGGTGAGCCATCAGTATCGTTGCAAGGACAACAGCCTGATCTTCGTCGACTTCCTGAGCGATGATAAGACCGCGAACCTCCGCACCGAAAAGACTGGCGCGCCGACGAAGCTCGTCGCGGCAGAGCCGGGCAAGCCCTTTACGGCAGAAGGCGGCTATTCGGTCGAAGGCAGCGGCAAGCAGATCATCGCAACTCTTCCGGGCAAGAGCGGCATCAGCTGCAAGGCCTGATCACCGCCTCCCATGTCTTTCACAGGCCGGGCCTCACAGCCCGGCCTTTTTCATTTGGGCGACGGGGACGCCAGTTCAGGCTCGCCCACTTCAGTGGGATCGGGCCCGAAGCGGTTGGCCCCGCGCGTCCCGCTCATGATGAAGAACACCAACAGAATAAGGCTGCCGATCAACGGAAAGAAGATGATCAACAGCCAGAAGCCGCTCCGGTCGGTGTCATGCAAACGGCGCACGGCTACCGCCAGCCATGGGATCAGCATGGCGAGGCCGAACAGGCCCGTGAGGGGGCCGCCACGGGTTTGATAACCGGTGTCGAACCACCATGGCCCGCGCCGCACCCAATGCTCCGTCGTGCTGAGCCCCAGCAGCCCCTCTATGAGGCTGATCGCGATGAAGCAGATCAGGAGGAAGAGGATGAACATCCAATATTCCTTCGGCCGCGCCCGCCCCGAAAAACGGGCGTAGCGACGCAGCGGCAACAACATCCATTCCATTTTCCGTCCTCCCACCATGATCCAACGCATATTAATAGCATGTTTTCCCGAGTTGGGCTGGCCAAGGATTGTCTATCCGCCCCTCCCCGGCTAAAGGCGCGCTCATGTCGACCGCAGCCACTCAGATCACCCCGGAAATCGTCGCCGAACATGGCCTTTCGCCGGAAGAATATGACCGCGTATTGAACGCTCTCGGCCGTGAGCCAAACCTCACGGAACTAGGCATTTTCTCGGTCATGTGGTCGGAGCATTGCTCCTACAAGTCGAGCCGCATCCACCTGAAGAAGCTGCCGACCGAAGGCCCGCAGGTCATTTGCGGCCCCGGTGAGAATGCGGGCGTCGTCGATATTGGCGATGGACAGGCGGCGATCTTCAAGATGGAGAGCCACAACCACCCGTCCTACATCGAACCTTATCAGGGCGCCGCGACGGGCGTGGGCGGCATCCTGCGCGACGTTTTCACCATGGGCGCGCGGCCGGTGGCGAACATGAACGCGCTGCGCTTTGGCCGTCCTGATCACCCGAAGATGAAGCACCTCATCAGCGGCGTGGTGCACGGCATCGGCGGCTATGGCAATTGCGTCGGCGTCCCGACCGTCGGCGGCGAGGTGAATTTCCATGCCGCCTATGACGGCAACATTCTGGTCAACGCGATGACCGTAGGCGTCGCGGAAACGGACAAGATTTTTTACTCGGCCGCCAGCGGGATCGGCAATCCGATCGTCTATGTGGGATCGAAGACCGGCCGTGATGGCATCCACGGCGCGACCATGGCATCGGCCGATTTCGGCGACGACGCGGACGCCAAGCGCCCGACCGTGCAGGTCGGCGATCCCTTCACCGAAAAGCTCCTGATCGAAGCCTGCCTTGAGCTGATGGCGTCCGATGCGATCGTTGCGATTCAGGACATGGGCGCAGCCGGCCTCACCTCCTCCTCGGTCGAGATGGCGTCGAAGGGCGGCGTCGGCATCCAGCTCAACATGGACGACGTGCCGCAGCGCGAAACCGGCATGACGGCTTATGAAATGATGCTGTCGGAAAGCCAGGAGCGCATGCTGATGGTGCTCCAGCCGGGCAAGGAAGCCTTCGCCGAAGCGATCTTCCGCAAGTGGGAGCTGGACTTCGCCGTTATTGGCCATGTGACCGACACCGGCCGCATGGTGCTCGTCCACAAGGGCGAGACGGTGTGCGACATTCCACTCGCGCCGCTGGCCGACGACGCGCCGCTCTATGACCGTCCGTCGATGCCGAAGGACGAGTATAAGGCGTGGGCGAAGGTCGAGCCGCTGGGTGAAATCGCGGAGAGCGCCGACATTGGCGCTGATCTGGTCAAGCTGATGGGCTCGCCCGATATTGCGTCGCGCCGCTGGATCTGGGAACAATATGACCATATGGTCGGCGCCGACACGGTGCAGCGGCCCGGCGGTGATGCCGCAGTGGTTCGCGTTCATGGGTCGCAGAAGGGCATCGCGATCAGCACCGATTGTACGCCACGCTACTGCTACGCCGATCCTTATGAAGGCGGCAAGCAGGCCATTGCGGAATGCTATCGCAACATCAGCGCGGTCGGCGCGACGCCGCTCGCCGTCACCAACTGCCTGAACTTCGCCAATCCGCAACGGCCGGAAATCATGGCGCAGCTCACCGGCTGTCTCGACGGCATGGGCGATGCCTGCCGCGCGTTCGACTTCCCGATCGTGTCGGGCAATGTGTCGCTCTACAATGAATCGAAGGCAACGGGCGGCGGATCGGCGATCCTGCCTACGCCTGCTATCGGCGGCATCGGCTTGCTTAAGGACGTCGATATGATGGCGACGGTCGCTTTCAAGAATGAGGGCGATGCGATCTGGCTGATCGGCGGCGAAGGCACGCATCTTGGCCAATCCATCTGGCTGCGCGAAATCGCAGGCCGGGAAGCGGGCGATGCGCCCAAGGTGGATCTTGCCGCCGAGCGCGCCCATGCCGAAACGGTCCGCGCCCTGATCGCGGAAGGCAAGGCCAGCGCGGTGCATGACATTTCGGACGGCGGCCTGCTCGTCGCTGTTGCTGAAATGGCGCTGGCAAGCGCGCTTGGGGCGCAGCTCAGCGTAGCACTGACGACCGCAGCCGCTTTTGGCGAGGATCAGGGTCGCTATGTCGTGACGGCAGCAGCGGGCGTGGACATTCCGGGCGCGGTGAAGATCGGCGCAGTGGGCGGAGACCAAGTCGCGGGCGTTGCCCTTGCAGACCTGCGCTCAGCGCATGAGGGCTTCTTTCCCCAGTTGATGGACGCCGAGCTTTAAGGGCCAGCCGGACGAGGTGGCGAGGTCAGGCTGGCCTCGTCACACGTCCGAACAGCAGTTGGTAGACATCTCCTCCGCCGTCAGCGTCGAAGCTTGCCATCACCTTTCGGAGGTCCTTGGGCGCAAGCGGCTTGCGTCCCTCGCTCGATACAACGGCACCGATGCCCTTGAGATGTGCGATCAGGCCGCGCGCGCCGTCGCAATCAAGGACGCAGTCCTCCTCGAAAGCGAAGGCGTCGTCATATCGCGCGAGCATGGCGGACAGCGCGCCAATTGACGGATAGTCGGGGATGCCGGGCTTCAGTCCGCACGCTTCATGTGCTGCTCGCCACCGCGCAAAGCTGCCTGCTCCCATTGTCGAGAAAATGAGACTGCCCCCCGGTTTCAGCAGGCTGACCAGGCGCGCGATCGCTTCTTCCAGATCATCGAACCATTGGAACGCCAGGCTGGAGAGGATGAGGTCGAACCACTCTCCTTCGAACGCGGGCGCTTCTCCATCCATCGCCAGGAAAGTGCCCGCGACGAAAGCGCCTGTCGCCGTGCGGGCGAGCATTTCAGGCGACAGGTCAGTGACGAACAGCTCCGCCGCTGGCCAGCGCTGCTGGATGTCGCGGGTCAACAGGCCCGTTCCACAACCGATTTCAAGGATTCGATTGACCCCGGCGGGCTTCTGCCTTTGGGCAAGATCAGCGACCAGCACCGCCGCCGCGCGTTGCGGGCCGGCATGATCCTCATAATGATCCGCCGCTGCGCCGAACGCCTCGCTTATCCGTTGCTTGCGGCCGCTGTTCATGGCTAGTCGCATGGCAGAGCAACGCCGCCTTTGCCAGCGTCTTTAAGGAACCTCGCCGCATGACCGCCCCTCAACCCCGGATAGCCGCCATGGACGTACTGCGCGGCTGCGCGGTGATGGGCATATTGTGGATGAACATCAGCGCCTTTGCCCTGCCGCAGACGGCCTATTTCAACCCTGCGGTAGCGGGGCCGCTTTCGACCGGCGACAAGCTGTTCTGGCTGACCAGTTTCCTGTTCTTCGACGGCAAGATGCGGGCGCTTTTCTCCATGCTCTTTGGCGCGTCGATGCTGCTGCTGATCGACCGTGAGGAAATGACGGGACGCAATGGCCAGCGCGGGCAAATCATTCGGGCGGTGTGGCTCTTCCTCTTTGGCCTCGCGCATTATCTGCTGCTATGGGCCGGGGACATCCTGATGAACTATGCGCTGATCGGCCTGGTCGCGATGATGTTCATCCGCAATGAGCCGCTGTCGCTCGTCAAATGGGCTTTCCTCTTTTTCCTCGCTCATTTCCTGATTTGCACGGCGTTTGTCGTCAGCATCCACGGATGGGCAGATGCCGCCGCTGCACCGGATGCCGCCGCCAGCCTTCGGGAAAGCTTCACCCGCTATGTGGGGTCCCTGAGCAATCCCGGCGACCCCGCCATTCGCCAGGAGATCGCGACCTATCGCAGTGGCTTTTCGACCATCTTCGGGCATCATCTGCAGCTCTATCTGGGCAACTGGTGGTGGTCGCTATCCCTGAGTGCCTTCGATACGCTTGGCTTCATGCTGATGGGCATGGCGATGTTGAAAGGCGGTTTCCTGAGCGGCCGATGGCAGCCGGAGCAATATTGGCGAACGGCGCGGCACTGCTTCCTGATCGGATTGGTACCGATGGCGGTGCTTGCCGCCTGGTTGATGCTGCGCGGCTTCCCTGCTCTGTCCTCGCTGGGTGCGTCGCTCGCATGGTCATTTCCTTTCCGGATTCCCCTTGCGGTGGGCTGGGCTGCATTGATCCTGTGGGTATTCGTCAGGCATCGTGAGCAGCGCGTGGTCATGGCAGTGGCGCGCACGGGGCGCTTGGCGCTGAGCAACTATCTCGGCACCAGCTTCATCATGTGCGCCATTTTCTACGGCTGGGGGCTGGGGCTATTTGGGCATTTGCGGCCTGCGGAGCTACCTCTGGTCGTAATTTGCGGATGGCTTTTCATGCTGGTCTGGTCGACGGCATGGCTCGCGCGATTCGACATCGGCCCGTTCGAATGGCTGTGGCGGAGCTTGGCACGCGGCAAAGCGCAAAAGATTCGCAACAGCATCTAATATTCTATTGCGACCCATTATCATCTGAGATATTCCCGAGTCAGGGAGAGCCTCATGGTCGTCTGTGTCTGCAATGCCATTCGCGAAAAGGACTTGAAGGAAGCCGTGCGCAGCGGCGCGGATACCCCTTGCAGCGCTTACGCTCGGCTCGGCCGCCGCCCGAAATGCGGCCAGTGCGTGCCCTTTGCCCGCACCTTGATCGCCGCCGAACGCGCTACCGCCTAAGCCGCATTGCAAATCATCCGCAGCAAAACCTCCCAATTCACCGAGAACTCGACGCAATAGCGCTCGAGAAAAATGGCTGTTTTCCTGGGGTTTCGGGTTAACAAAGCGACACCCTCGCCCTATAGTCGCGCCTTCATTTCCAACAGCCGGAGGACAGCGCCATGAAGGGTGACTCTAAGGTCATCGACTATTTGAACGAGGTCCTCAAGAATGAGCTGACCGCGATCAATCAATATTTCCTGCATTACCGCATGCTCGATCATTGGGGCATCGAGAAGCTCGCGAAATTCGAATATGAAGAATCAATCGACGAGATGAAACATGCGGACAAGGTCGCGGAACGTATCCTGTTCCTTGATGGCCTGCCCAATTTCCAGCTGCTCGGACGCTTGAAGATCGGCGAATCCGTCGAAGAGGTGCTGAAGGCCGACCTGGAACTGGAATATGAAGCGCTTCCCGTTCTGAAGGACGCCATCGCCTATTGCGAGACCGTGCGCGACTATGTCAGCCGCGATCTCTTCCAATCGATTCTCGAGAGCGAGGAAGAGCATGTCGATACGCTGGAAACCCAGTTCGAAATGATCGAACGCATGGGCATCCAGAACTACATTCAGCTTCAGAGCAAGGCTGCGGAAGATTGATTCGTCGCGGGCGGGCGCCGCATGCCCGCCCGCCTCTTCACAGCAGCGAATCGAGCAAGCCGATCAGCGGCAGGTCCGCTGGCGGCATCTCCAGTGCATACATTTGATTTGGCCTGACCCACGTCAATTCCGTCGCGTGCTGCGCTTCGGGCAAGCCTTCCCATTTCCGGCAAACATAGAGCAGGAGCAGCAAGTGCTTGTCGCCAAGCGCCTCGCTGGCGAAGGCAGCTGGGGCAAGGCAGCTTGCGTGGGTGTGGATGCCCAATTCTTCTTCGAGCTCGCGAATCAGCGCAGCTTCCGGCGTTTCTCCTGCCTCCACTTTACCCCCGGGAAACTCCCACAGCCCCGCCATGGCTTTGCCCGGCGGCCGTTGTTGAAGCAGCACGCGACCGTCAGCATCCACAAGTGCGGCAGCGACCACGAGCAGAGGAAAAGCCGATGTCATCTTCGTCCTTTAAGAGAGGTTTGTTAACCCTGCTCTTTTAAAGCCATCGCGAGCGTGTCTGCAATATTCGGGAAATCACATGCGCGGACTGATCGGAAAGCTGTCAATCATGACGTTGCTGCGCTGCGATCGTGGTGCGACGGCTATCGAATATGGACTGATCCTTGCACTGATTGCCCTCGCCGTAGTTTCCTCCATGTCAAGTGTCGCAACGAAGACGATCAACATGTGGAACAACGTCGCCAGAGAAGTAGTCAATCATTAACCATCAATGCCACAAATGGTCGTTAAATCTTTATCAACTCTTCGAGGTTAGAAAATCCATAGCTGACCTAATTTCGAGCGGGGCGGCCGGGTTGTTGAACGGAATTTAGTCAAGGAGAATAGCAATGCAGTTCATCCGCAAGATGATGAAGAATGAAAAGGGTGCGACCGCCATCGAATACGGTCTGATCGCAGCTCTGATCGCCGTCGCCGCCATCACGGCGATGTCGACTGTTGGTACGAAGCTGACCAACACCTTCAATAACGTTTCGAACAAGCTCTAATTCTCTAGAGCTTCCGAAAAAATGGGGCGGCGAACACAGTTCTGCCGCCCCTTTTTCGTTCAGCCCTGAAAATCTAGCCCGTCACTACGATCTTCACCTTTTGGCCAAGCTTCAGCGCCGTGCGAGCGTCCAAGGCGTTGAGCACTAGGAAACGCTCTATCTGTTGATCGGCATAAGCCATGCGCCGACTGAGCGACTGCACGGTATCTCCGGCCTTCACAGTAACGACATCCACCCGGCGCGGCTTGATATCCGCCGCCTCTTGAGGGGTGAGTCGCGTCACTGACTGCACCAGCGGCGTGAACGGCCCAATCCCCTGACCCGCAGGTGCCAGCAGCAGGAAATGATAGGTGTTCCCACCGCCGAAATCATAGGCGAAGACGGTCGCGTCCACTTGGGTTGACTTGGCGCTGGCGCGAATGGTGCGCCAAGCAGCGGGGATGCCATTCACGGTGGTACGGCGCACCTCCCCTTCCGGCACGCGGCTATTGCTGCCACCTAGTTTCGCGAAAACCGAATCTACATAAGCGGTAAGATTGCCGGAGTAGGCGCCGCCTCCAAATTGCGCCTGTCCGCCAGAACCAGTGATGGAAACCGCGCTGGCACTATTTTCCATCCCGAAGCCGGAAGGTGCGGTGAAGGCCAGCCGCAGGTCAGGATGGCGGAAACGGCTACCCTCGATCACGCCTTGTCGTGGATCATCGCCATAAAGGACGCCGTCTAGCGCCTTTAGGAACTGATCCCCATTGCGCACGCCCGTAGCACCTTTTCGCGCCGAGGCATTGCGAGCCGCGCGACCCACGCGAGAAGCGGGATCAGGGTGTGTGCTGGCCCATTCGGGAACCGACCGCGCGTTACCGGAGACGCGCGCATCCAGGCTGCTCTGAGCGCCAAGCGACGCCAGCATGGAAGACAGTGCGCGAGGATCATAGCCAGCGGACGCCAGGTAACGGATGCCAAGATCGTCAGCCTCATATTCCTGGGTGCGGGAAAATTTGAGCGTCAGCAATTGGCTGCCCGTACCAATGCCCTTCTGCAACAGGCCGGCGAAGGCCGAATCGCCAAGCAGTGCGCCGGTCAGAACTTGCAGCAATGTCCCGCCAATCGCGTTCCGCTGCGCCGCCTGCTGCCGCCGTTGGCCATGCTGAGCCGCGACATGCCCGATTTCATGGCCAAGCACGCCCGCAAGCTCAGCTTCGTCATTGGCCAGCGCCATCAGCTGCCGCGTCACATAAACATAGCCGCCTGGAATGGCGAAAGCGTTGTTGACCGGCGAATTCAGCAGAGTGACGGTAAAATCGCCTTGCGCGTTCGACAGGCCGGATTGAACCGCGATGCGACGGCCCACTGTCTCGACATATTTCGCCTGGGGCCCGCTGTAGGCGCCGCCAAATTCATTCAGAAGCTGCGGATGCTGCTTCGCGCCACTCGCCTTGTCCTGCGGACTGATTGACGTCACCGTCCGGATCGCGCGCTGCTGCCCAAGGACAGACGGTGCTGCGATGGCGGCAGCGATACCCATCGCGCCGCACGTCCATGCCAATGCCCTTTTCATGGCTTCTCCACATGCTGAACCTGTTACCGGGACGAAACGAGGTTCCCGGACGCATGTTCCTTCGCGCGGGGAGAGATCAAGCGCCTATGGCAAGGAATTTGTCGGCCCGGTCGGTGCGCAGCTCTTGCGGGCCAAGCGCTGCAAGCGAATCCAACTCTTCGCCGATCGCCGCGCCCAGGCTGGTGATCGCCTGCACAGGTTCACGATGCGCGCCGCCGGTCGGCTCCGCGATGATGCGATCGATGACGCCAAGACCCTTGAGGTGCTGCGCTGTCACCTGCATCGCGGTAGCGGCGTCGCTCGCCTTGTCAGCGGTCCGCCACAGGATGGATGCGCAGCCTTCGGGCGAGATGACCGAATAGACAGCATGTTCGAACATTAGCACCCGGTTGGCAGCGGCAAGTGCGACCGCGCCGCCCGAGCCGCCCTCACCCACCACAGCGGCAACCATGGGCACGCCCAGCGCAAGACACTGCTCGGTGGAACGGGCGATTGCCTCGGCTTGGCCGCGCTCTTCCGCCTGAACGCCGGGGAAAGCACCTGACGTATCGACCAGCGTCACGACCGGCAGGCCGAAGCGGTCCGCCAACTGCATCAAGCGGATCGCCTTGCGATAGCCTTCAGGCTTTGCCATCCCGAAATTGTGGCGGACGCGGCTGGCGGTGTCGTCACCCTTTTCATGGCCGATGACCATGACCCGGCGATCGCCCAGCATCGCCAGTCCGCCAATGATCGCCTGGTCGTCTGAAAAGGCGCGGTCCCCGGCGAGCGGCATGAAATTGTCGAACATGCCCGCGACATAATCCCTGAAGTGCGGGCGGTCGGGGTGACGAGCCACCTGCGTCTTCTGCCACGGCGTCAGCTTGGCATAGGTGTCCACCAGCATCTTGGCGGCGCGCTGTTCCAGCTTCTCGATCTCGCCGCTGATGTCGATATCACCGGCACTCGCCGTCGCGCGCAATTCGATGACGCGCGCCTCAAGCTCGGCGATAGGCTTTTCAAATTCCAGAAAGCTAACCATGGCCGACGGCGTTAGGGGGCAGACGCTTCTTCGTCAACGAAACGATGGCGCATTGTCGCCAGCGGATGGCGGCTATTCACCAATTCGACCAGGCGACGGCTGTCGACATGCGTATAGATCTGCGTCGTCCCGATATCGGCATGGCCCAGCATCGACTGGAGCGCGCGCAGGTCCGCCCCCCCTTCCAGAAGATGCGTGGCGAAGGCATGGCGCAGGACGTGGGGGCTCACCCGCTGCGGCGCGATGCCTGCAGCTGCAGCCAACTGCTTGACCAGCTGATAGAGACGGATGCGGCTAAGGTGACTTTTGCCCGACGGGAAGAGCCAGGCGCTGTCAGCAGGCACATACGCCAGCCAGGCGGAAACGGCCGCCCGCGCTCGGTCGGAGATTGGAACCAGCCGCTCCCGCGCGCCCTTACCTTTCAGGATCAGGAATGGCCGATCCGCCGCCAGCGCCCGGCGAGGCAGAGAGACCAGCTCGGTTGCCCGCAACCCAGACCCATAGAGCAGCTCGATCAATGCCGAGAGACGAAGGTCAAGCGGTGAGGGATGTTCGATCGCGAGCTTCTCCTCGATCAGGGCGAAGAGCGATCCGACTTCCTGTGCCGACAATATCTTGGGCAAGGGCCGCCGGGTAACGGGACGGGGCAAGGCGGCGGAGGGATTGTCGGCCCGTAGACCTTCTTCTTCCAGAAAGCTGTAAAAGGCTCGCAGCGCCGATGCCTTTCGCGCCACAGAGGACGCTGACAGGTCTGCCCAGGCGGCGGCCAGTCCTGCGACGGCATCCTTGCTGGCCGCGGAAAGGCCGCCCAAGATTTTCGCGGCGCCCTCCAGATCTGCGCGATAAGCAAGCAAGGTGTTGCGTGAGGCTCCCCGTTCCGCCGCCATCATCTCCAGAAAACGGCCGATCAGCGCCCCATCTTCTCCCATGGGCTCAGATCCGCGTCATCGCCTCCGCCGCGATCATCCGCGCTTCGGGATCGAGCCCGACCTGATGCAGAGCCGCGACGATATGATAGAGATGGGCAGGCGGCAGGCGATCCCAATCCGCCGTCTGCATGCCAACGGCGGCCAGCAGCGCCACGGTGGCCCTCTCTCCCCGTGCCGCTGCCTGATGGATCGCACGGGCCCAACGGCTATTTGCCGCGAGATTGAAGCCATTGTCCTGCGCCAGCGACGCACTGGTTCGCGAATCAAGCCGGGCCAAGCCAGCGAGCGCCGCGATCAGCATCCGGCCCTTTTCTGCGCCAGCGTCATCGGCGAAGGAGGAAACCCGCCCTTCGCTGATATCCACCACCACGCTCGGCGCGCCGACCGCGAGCAATGCCCAGAGGTCCCCAGCACCGTCGCCTTCCGCTTGCCGCGCAACAGCGCTCCATCGCGCGGCGCTGCGATCATAGCCCGCGGTGAGCATCGCGGCGACCAGGTTGGCCGCCTCCCGCGCGTCAATTGCGGCAACGGGCAGAGCAGCCGCCGCCTTTGCCGTCGCGATCAGGCCGACATAGTCTGGCTTGCCATTGTCACGCCAGAGCGTTCGCATGGCCTGGACGCGCTCTTCGGACGAGCCCCCACGATAGGCTGTGCGCAGCGCATCCACCTTGTCAGCGACTTCAGGGGTCGCGTCGCCGTCAGCGGCCAACTGGCTGTAGAAGCTCACCAGAGCCTGGCTGGAAAATACCCCAAGTTGCGCTGCTGCCTCAGAACCCGGCAGGCGGCGCACCGCACTCAGGGCAGGCGCGCGCGCCTCCCATGCCCGCACATGCCGCCCGGCGTTGGCGTAGAGGGAATCAGGAATTTCGACGTTAAGCGCGGTTGCGAGGCCAAAACGCCATGCGGTCAGGCCATCCACGCCATCCCATTCGATCTTCACCGAACGGCGCGCGTTGAAGCCGGTGCCGACAACCTTTTCCGCCAATCGATAATCGACGCCACGCACGACACCCCGGCGCTGAGCCTGATTAAGCGCGGCGCTCGCCGACCCCTGATCGCCCGACAGTGCAGGACAGATAGCCCGCGTCATGTCCCATCCCGGTTCCTTGCTGTAGCGCAGCGCGCCACTGGAAAGCGGACAAAGGCCAGCCGGGTCAGCCGTCGCCAGATAGGTCTGCATCGCAACAGCGTAGAGGCGCGGCGTAAACTTGTCTGAATCAACGCTCTGCACCAGCAATCGCGCGCTGTCCGCCTCCCCCATGCGCAGCAGCAGCCAAGCACGTTCAGCGACCCAGTCGGCGCCGTTGATGTCGCGCGGCGTGTCGGTTGCCGAAAGCAGCGCGCGCCGCAGCAGGATGGAGGCCCAGCGCGACGTGATCGGCGCGCGCGTTTCCTTCATCAATGTCGCGAGAAACTGGCCGGACTGCCCGCCAAAAGCATCAGGCGCCAGACCAAGCCGTTCGGGCGTCAGCGGCCCGACACGATCCAGCGACCGCTGCGCTCCCGCAGGCAGGTCATATTTCTGCTTCTGCGCCGCAAGTTCTTCCTCGGACAGCTCGTCGACCGCTTGATCCGCGATAGCGTTGTCCGCAGGCGCAGCGTCACTGCCGGGCGGCAAAGGCTGGACCATCGGCACAGGGGCCGCTGGGGTAGTCGGACGCGCAGGCTGCGGCGCGGACGCTGGCGGCGGTGACGGCGCATCGCCAAAGCCTGGCGGCAGCAGCGATTCAGGCGTCTCCTGCGCGATCACCGGCAGCGCGAGAGCGAGCGCGAGCGTCCCCAGCGCCCATTTCGCATTCACCCGGCTTTGGCGCATGAACTTATTTGCCCAGCTTTTCGGCGGGAATCGTCTTTTCCACCCGCTGCTGCGGCTGTTCTCCGCCGCGCGACCAGAGCAGCGCGACCAGACCCACAAGCAGGACGATCAAAACAATGGGGATGATAGGCAGGCGCGTCCCGCGACGGCGTGAGCTGCTTTCAAAGGTGCTGAAGGAACGATTGCTTCTCATGGATCCTTGTGCGGCCTAGCCGTTTCATTGAGGAAAGTTGCGATTTGCCTCTGCGACGGGGGGATGTATAGCCCCCTCCGCAATGCAGCGAAACAGCAAATCCGTGCCCCCGCAGTCAAAGCGCGGTTCCATCGTCCTGATCGGGATGATGGGCGTCGGCAAATCGACGGTCGGACGCAGGCTGGCAGCGCGGCTCGGGCTCGCTTTCGTGGACGCTGACGAAGAGATCGAAAAGGCCGCGGGCATGACGATCACGGAAATGTTCGAGCGTTATGGCGAAGGCTATTTCCGTGACGGTGAACGGCGCGTGATCGCCAGGCTGCTGGATGATGAGCCCAAGGTTATCGCCACGGGCGGCGGCGCCTTCATGCAGGAAGATACGCGCGCACTGATCCTGGATGGGGCGACGGCGATCTGGCTCGACGCCGACATCGATACATTGGTTGATCGCGTATCGCGGCGGGAAGGACGACCTTTGCTCAAGGGCAAGGACCCGCGCGTCGTGCTCACTGAATTGGCGGCGGTGCGGAACCCGGTCTATGCCCTCGCGCCTATTCATGTGAAGAGCATCGCTGCGCCGCATGAGGTCGCGGTCGAGAGTATTTTGGAGAAACTGGCCGCATGGCAATAGTCCGCGTCGCGCTGGATGCGCGCAGCTATGACATCGTGATCGAACAAGGCGCGCTGGATCGCGCGGCCGACCATCTCGGCTCCTATGCGCGCGGCGGCAGGCTGGTCGTCGTGACGGACACCAATGTCGCGAAGGCGCAGCTCCCCCGGCTTGAAAACAGCCTGGGCGGCGCTGGCATCACGGTTCAGCCGATCATCCTTCCCGCAGGTGAGCAGACGAAGAGCTGGCGCCATCTTGAGCAGTTGCTGGACCAGTTGCTGACATTGGAAGTCGAGCGCGGCGACCATGTCGTAGCGCTGGGTGGCGGCGTCATCGGTGACCTGGTCGGCTTTGCCGCGTCGATCCTGAAGCGCGGGTGCCATTTCATTCAAGTGCCGACGACGCTGCTTGCCCAGGTCGACAGTTCGGTCGGCGGCAAAACCGCGATCAATGCGACCGCCGGCAAGAATTTGATCGGCAGCTTTTATCAGCCAGGCCTCGTCCTTATCGACCCGTCGACCCTCGACAGCCTGCCGCATCGGGAGACCCGCGCGGGCTATGCCGAAGTGGTGAAATACGGCCTGATCGACGATCCTGAATTTTTCGCATGGTGCGAGGCTGAGGGTCATCGTCTGCTGGCCGGCGATCACGAGGCGCGTACGTTCGCGATTGAACGAAGCGTGCGCGCAAAGGCGGCTATCGTCGCCGATGACGAGCGCGAAACCTCCGGGCGCCGTGCGCTGTTGAACCTTGGCCACACGTTCGGACATGCGCTGGAGGCGGATACGGGCTTTTCCGATCTTCTGCTGCATGGCGAAGGCGTCGCGGCGGGCATGGCGCTCGCCTTCCGCTATTCCGCGCGGCTCGGGCTATGCCCGGCAGAGGATGCCGACCGGGTGACGGCGCATTTGAAGTCCGTCGGACTGCCGCATGACCTTGCCAGCGCGCGTGTGACGGCGGATGGCGCTGCTTTGGTGGCGCATATGTTGCACGACAAGAAAATGGCAGCGGGGACGCTCCCCTTCCTGCTTGCGCGAGGGATTGGGAAGACGTTCCTGTCGAAGGATGTCCTATTGGATGATGTGGCGGCGTTCCTCGACGAGTATCGCGCGGAGGGTTAGATTGACTACTCCCCTCCCGCAGGCGGGAGGGGTCGGGGGTGGGCCCGCGCAACGTCGCCTTCCTCTAAAAGGCCAGAGCAGAAGCTCGCTCCGCTCGCACCCACCCTTGAACAGAGTCACATGCCTCTGTTCAACCCCTCCCGCCTGCGGAGGGGAATGTCTGCTAAAACGACCGCACAACAAAAAGGGCGCCCAAAAGGCGCCCTCTCCATTCCTTCCCAAAAGGAAGCGATTACTTCTTCAGCGTCAGGCCGCCAAAGCGCTTGTTGAAGCGAGCCACCTGGCCGCCGGTGTCCAGCTGGCGGTTGCCGCCCGTCCAGGCCGGATGAGACTTGGGGTCGATGTCAAGCGCCAGCGTGTCGCCTTCCTTGCCCCAGGTCGAGCGGGTCTGGAAGGTGGTGCCATCGGTCATCTGGACAGTGATCAGGTGGTAATCGGGGTGGGTATTGGCCTTCATGGGTCTGCTCCGTCAATGGGCCGGTTTCCGACCGGCCATGGATGCGAATTCTTGCGAAGGCGCGCGGTTACATGGGATCGGCCATAAAGGCAACCCCTGGCGGCCTCTAGAGCATCGTGCGCAAAAGCCAGTCTTGCGCCCGTCAGAGGTTGCCAACTGGCTTCAGCAAAAACGATGCGACAACATATAACCGCGCGTGGATCGTGCGTATGATTTAGCGCAGCGTGCTAGTCTTCCGGCGCATCGGCAATCATGGCGACGAAGTTCGCCTCGGCGCACAGCTTGCCGTCCACCATTGCCTTGCCCACGAATTTGCACACGCGGCCCCGCATCTGGAGCATTTCGACATGCAGATCGAGCAGGCAGCCCGGCTCCACAGGATTGCGGAACTTCGCGCCGTCGATGCTCATGAAATAGACCAGCTTGCCCGAGCCGCGCAGACCAAGCGTCTCAACCGTCAGCACGCCCGCTGCCTGCGCCATCGCCTCAACGATCAACACGCCCGGCATGATCGGACGGCCAGGGAAATGGCCCTGGAAGAATGATTCGTTGATCGAGACGGCCTTGACCGCGTGGATCTTCTCGTTGGGCACGAGATTGACCACGCGGTCAACGAGCAGCATCGGATAGCGGTGCGGCAGCGCCGCCATGATGCCACGAATGTCGATGGCGTTCATGGCGGCCGGTGCCGCTTCAACTTCCCCCGTCATCGGCTGATATCAGCGCGAGGTCGGCTGCTGCGACGGGTTGGCGGGAGCTGCGGCGGCAGGCGTCGGAGCCTGACCACGCGCACCGCCCGGCTGCCAGCCTGCGGGCGGCGTGATGCCGACGCTCGGCACCAGCGCATTGAGCTCAGTGACGACCTGCTGCGTGATATCCACAGTCGGCTGATAGGAAACAGTCGCGTCGGGCGCGAGGATAAGGTCCACCTTCGCCTTCGTCATGGCCGACTTGAGCGCATCCGACAGCTTGGCCGAAATCTGCTCTTCGACATAGGCGTTTGCGAGCGCGATCGGCTGGCCCAGGCGCTGCAGTTCGGCCTGACCGTTCTGCCCTGCCTTCTGATAGGCTTCATACTGGGTCTGGATGGCAGGCGTGGGCTTGTTGCCCGCAGCCTTCATCGCTGCTTCAAGCGCCGTGCCCTTGGACTTCAAGTCAGCGTCGATTGCATTCTTGCGCGCGGTGAAGCTGTCGATCTGCGCCTTGTAAGTCGTCTGAATCTGCGAACGAGCCGTGGTGTAGGCCGAACTGGTCGCGACCGCCCGCTGCAGGTCCGCAACGGCAATCCCGGTCTTCGACTGAGCTGCGGCAGGCACGCTGGTCAGCGCGATGGCAGTCATGGGCGCAAGAGCAAGCGCCGCGGCCTTGAGCATCTTATTCATTAGAATTGAGTCCCTACGTTGAAGCTGATGAGCTGAGTGTCGTCCCCTGGTTCCTTGAGCAGGGCCTTGGCGATGTCGATGCGGAACGGCCCGAACGGCGAGTTCCAGTTGACACCAAAGCCCACGGAAACACGCGGCTTGAGCGTGTCGCCGAGATAAACTTCTTCAAATCCAGTGCCATCGAGATAGTCCACCGTATAACCAGGCGCCGACACATTGGAGCAATTGCCCAAACCAGCCGCTCGCTCAGGCGCACGGCCGGGATTATTTGAACCCGTAACCGGCGTAAGCGAACAGAAGCCTGGGAAATTGGTAGGCACAGGGTCACGGAGTCCGGCGACCGCGCCAGCATCCACAAAGATCGATGGACGTAGGCCCATCTCGCGAGCGCCGGAGCCCAGCGGAATTTCTACCTCGGCACGGGCGAGATAGTAGATCTTCCCGCCAAGCGCGTCGTCACGTGTGTTGTTGTTGCCCGAATTGCGGATGAACGAACCCGGGTTATCCGGATCTTCAATCAGGGAGTAACGCTTGATACGCGGTCCGATCCCGCGAATGTCGAAGCCGCGAATTTGCGGGTTACCGAGGAAGAAGCGGTCGGTCAGGCGCACCTTGTCAACCACGGCCCCGGAGGCGTCCCGGCGCTCGCCTTCAAGCGAATGGATATATCCGCCCTCGGCCGAAAGCGAGAAAATGAACCCGCCGCCCAACGGCCAGAACTTCGACCCGTTGAAGCGCGTCCGAATATATTTGACGCTGCCGCCAAGGCCCGCGAAATCCTGGCTCAGCACGACATTATGCCCGCGCGTCGGACGGATGCGGTTGTCGCGGTTGTCGTAGATCAGCGAGTAGCCAAGCGAGGACGTCGTCCGCTTGCCGATCGCATCGCAAAGATAGCGGCCCGCCAGGATCGGGTCGCAGACGCCGTTGGTATAATATGTGTCCTCATCGAGGCTCACATCGTCCAGATTGAGGCTGTAGCGCAGCGCCAACGACATATATTCCGTGATCGGCACACCCGCACGTATCTGGAAGCCGGTCGTGGTCTGCTTATAGGTCGTGTCGCGATCATTGTTGTTGAGATAGCGGAAGCTATTCAGGTCGCGACGATAGATATCGCCGCCCAGCGCGATATTCTTGTCCATGAAGTAGGGCTCGGTGAAGCCAACTTCGACCGACTTTGAATAGCTCGAATAATTGACGCTGGTGCGCAGTTCCTGGCCCTTGCCGCGGAAGTTGCGCTGCGTGATCGACGCTGCGACGATGAAGCGCTCCAGCGAGGAGAAGCCTGCCGACAGCGACAGCTCACCCGTCGATTTTTCCTGAACGTTGGTTTCCAGCACGATGCGGTCGGGCGCGGAGCCCGGCTTCTGCTCAATATCCAGCTTTTCCTGGAAGAAGCCGAGCGAGTTGATGCGGTCCTTCGAACGCTTGACGAGGAAGCTGTTGAACGCATCGCCTTCGGCCAGGCGGAATTCGCGGCGGACAACCTTGTCCTGCGTTAGCGTGTTACCGTTGATGTCCACCCGCTCGACATAGACACGCGGAGCGTTGGCGATGCGGAAATTGATCCCCATCGTCAGGCTGTCCTTGTCGCGGTTGAAGTCCGGCTGAACGTCGGCGAAGGCGTATCCGAACAGACCGGCCGTCTCGCTCAGCGTATCGACCGTATCCTCGACCTGCTTGGCATTATACCAGTCGCCCTTCTTCATCGGCAGCGTCTTGGTGAGCGACGTACCCGACAGGTCGCGAATGTCGGATTCGACCTTCACGTCGCCGAATTTGTAGCGCTTCCCTTCCTCGACCACATAGGTGATGATGAAGTCCTGCTTGTCGGGCGTCAGTTCCGCAACGGCCGAAATCACGCGGAAATCGGCATAGCCTTCGGTCAGGTAGAATTGGCGCAGCTTCTGCTGGTCATAGGCCAGGCGATCCGGATCATAGCTGGTGCCGGAGGAAAAGACGCGGAACCAGCGCGACTGCTTCGTCACCATCTGGCTGCGCAATTCGCCGTCGCTGAACTTGTCGTTGCCGATGACGTTGATCTGGCGGACCTTCGACTTGGGACCTTCCGAGATTTCAAAGACGATATCGACGCGGTTCTGGTCGAGCTGCACCATCTTGGGTTCGACCGTAGCGGCAAAGCGGCCCTGACGACGATAGAGTTCGATGATGCGGGCGACGTCGGCGCGAACCTTCGACCGGGTGTAGATCTGGCGCGGGGCGAGCTTGATCTCCGGACGGATCTTGTCTTCCTTCAGCCGCTTGTTGCCTTCCAGCACGATGCGGTTGATAACCGGATTTTCCTTCACCTCGACGGTCAGCGCACCGTTATCGTTGCGGATCTGGACGTCGGCGAACAGCTCGGTCTCGTAGAGATCGCGCAGCGCCTGATCGAGCGATTCCTGGGTGAAGGGCTGGCCGATGCGGAGCTTGGTGTATGATAGCACCGTGTCGGGTTCGAGCCGCTGCTGGCCCACGACGCTGATGCTGCGGACCGTTCCGGCTGCGGGAGCAACGGCCGGGACCGGCGCGGCAGGCTGTGGGGCTTCCTGCGCCAGCACGGGAACCGCGGACAGGCCGCCGATCATCGTCGTTGCCAGAAGGGCCGCGACAACCGGGCGCTGTCTCTTGCTGCTCATCATCGCTGTCACCCGCTCTACCCTTTTACAAAAAAGCATATGTTCGTTCACGCCGGGAAACACGGCGCTAAATCGCGCCTCCCTGCCCGATACGGCTTAGCCGATCAAGCCGGACAGGCGTTCCCAGAGCCCGAAAGAAGATAAATCGTTGAAAGTCACCAGCATCATCATGGCCAAAAGGACTGCCAGACCCGATCGATACGCCCATTCCTGCACCCGCTGGCTGACCGGTCGGCGCTGTATCGCCTCCACCCCGTAGAACAGCAGATGGCCGCCATCCAGCATCGGGATTGGCAACAGGTTGATGAACCCCAAGTTAATCGAGATGAGGGCCATGAAGAATACGAAGCTCTCCGGTCCGAGAGTCGCCGCCTGACCGGAAACCTCGGCGATCTTGAGCGGCCCGCCCAGCTCCTTCACCGAACGGCCACCGCCCAAAATCTGTCCCAGCGTCTCGATCATCGTGCGGATGATCTGCCCGGTCTGCTTGAACGCCACCGCAGGCGCGCGCCAGAACGGGACTGGTTCGATTACAGGCTGCGCAGGCGCAATGCCAAGGCGTCCAACCTTGAACTTATTGCCAAAGCCATCCTGCTCCTGAACAGCACCGACGCGGCCCGGTTTATCGATCGTCTTGCCGGACCGTTCGATGACGATCGTCACCGGCTCGCCCGGACGGATCTGCGCGTAGAGACGAAGGTCATCGAAGGTCGTCATCTCCCGGCCGTTCAGTGAGACGATGCGATCGCCCGGCAGTATCCCTGCCGCAGCTGCCGCGCTGCCGGTCTGCACCTTCCCCGCGACGGCGGGTGTCCGGCTCTCGCCATATACGAATGCGAATGTGGACAGGATGAGGATGGCGAAGAGGAAGTTGATGAAGGGCCCCGCCGCCACGATCGCCGCCTTCTGCCACAATGGCTTGGCCGGGAAGCTTTCGGCGCGTTCGCTAGCGGGAAGCTGAAGCCATGCCGGGTCCGTCTGGCTGGCGGCGTTCATGTCGCCCTTGAAGCGGACGTAACCGCCCAGCGGAAATGCGCCGATGCGCCACCGCGTACCACGCCTGTCCACCCATGCCGCCAATTCCGGGCCGAAGCCGATCGAAAAGGCCTCTGCCTTAACGCCGAACCAGCGGCCGACGAGATAGTGGCCGAGCTCGTGCACGAACACCAACGGCCCAATGACCGCTACAAAGGCGAGGACCGTCAGCAGGAACCCGGGATTTTGGATCAAGCAGTCAATCTTTCCATCACTTGGCCCGCCATGCGTCGCGCCTGTGCATCCGCTTCGAGCACATCGTCGATCCCGCTTGGCACTGGCGCGCTATAGCGGTTCAGAACGTCCTCCACAATCATGGCGATATCAAGGAAGCCGATGGCCTTATTCAGGAAGGCCGCCACTGCCACTTCATTGGCGGCGTTCAGGATCGCGGGTGCGAGGCCGCCATGCTCCGCCGCGTGTCGGGCAAGGCGGAGGGCGGGGAAGCGGACGTCGTCGGGCGCTTCGAAATCAAGCCGTCCGGCTTCCGCGAGGTTGAGCGGCTTGCAAGGAGTCTCCATCCGGTTGGGCCACGCCAGCGCGCTCGCGATGGGGATGCGCATGTCCGGCGATCCAAGCTGCGCCAGGGTCGAGCGATCGCGATATTCGACCATCGAGTGGATGATCGATTGGGGATGGACCAATATCTCGATCCGCTCCAACCCTACCGGGAACAAGTGCGCCGCCTCGATCAGTTCCAGGCCCTTGTTCATCATCGTGGCGCTGTCGACACTGATCTTTGCGCCCATAGACCAGTTGGGATGAGCAACCGCCTGCGCTGGCGTGATCTCGCGCATCTCGTCCCGGCTGCGGGCACGGAACGGACCACCGCTGGCGGTCAGGATAATCCTTGCCACATCGTCCAAGCGGCTACCGGCAAGGCATTGGAAAATCGCATTATGTTCGCTGTCGACCGGCAGCAGCGTGGCGCCTGACTGGGCCGCTGCTTCCATCATCAGGGCGCCTGCCGAAACAAGCGATTCCTTGTTGGCGAGCGCTACCGTACCGCCCGCCTGCAGCGCCGCCATCGTCGGGCGCAGGCCCGCGCAGCCGACGATCGCCGCCATGGTCCAGTCGGCACCTGCTTCCGCGGCTTCGACCAGAGCAGCTTCGCCCGCAGCC
This sequence comes from uncultured Novosphingobium sp., assembly GCA_946886075.1. The sequence goes on from CAMPHR010000005.1 coordinate 97,691, forward strand.
GCTTCGACGCCAGAACCCGCCAACGCGGCTTTCAGCGAGTCATAGCGGGCGGGATCGCCGGTCACCGCGATCTGCGCATTACATTCGCGCGCCACCTTGGCGAGGCCATCGACATCGCTATGCGCGGTTATGGCAATGACCTCAAAGGCATCGCGGTCACGCCGGATGAGGTCGAGCGTGGACATGCCGACAGAGCCCGTCGCGCCGAAGATGGAAACTTTGCGCGTCATGGGAACACCAGAAAAAGATAAAGGAGAGCGGCGATCGGCGCGGCGGCGACAACGCCGTCCAGTCGATCCATCACGCCGCCATGGCCGGGCAGCAGGCTCCCGCTGTCCTTGACCCCCGCCCGGCGCTTCATCGCGCTTTCGAGAAGGTCGCCAAGCTGCGCCGCCACAGCCAGCAACCCGCTGGCAGCGGCAAGCTGGATCGGCAATCCGGCGAAGCGGTGGAGGACAAAGCCAAGGACCAGAGCGGCCAACACGCCGCCACCGAGCCCTGCCCAGGTCTTGGACGGGCTGATCCGTGGCGCAAGTTTGGGCCCGCCGATCGCTCGGCCCGCGAAATAGGCGCCGATGTCGGTCGCCCACACCAGCGACAATGCCCAGAATGCAAGCAGCAAGCCGCCCGGCTGCTGTTCACGCAGGAAAATTAACGCCGCAACCGGCACGAAAACATAGAGTACGCCCACCGCCAGCCTGCCCGACCGCGTGGCGAGGATCACGAAGAAGAAGGCCGCGACCGCAAGGGTGAATGCCGTCCACGACAGCCCCGCCGCCAATGGGCAGAGCAGCGCCAACGGCACCGACACAGCAAACATCGAAAGCCGCCGATGCTCAGGTGAAACGCGCGCGAGGTCCGCCCACTCCCCCTGCATCAGCACGCCAGCGACGACCAGCAGCAGCCAGAAGAAGAAACCTCCGAAATAAAGGGCGGCAGACGCCAGCACGATCAGAAGCAGGCCAACGACCGCGCGGATGCGAAGCTCATTGGACATCGATCAAAGCCCGCCGAAACGGCGGTCCCTCAGGCGGAAGGCATCCAGCGCCTCGGCAAGCGCGCGCCCATCGAAATCGGGCCACAGCTTGTCGGTGAAGTAAAGCTCCGCATAGGCAGCCTGCCACAGCATGAAATTGCTCAGTCGCTGCTCTCCAGATGTGCGGATCAACAGGTCCAGCGGCGGCAGGTCCGCCGTGTCCAACCCGGCCTCGACATCGGCCAATGTGATGGCGGCCGGATCAACCTCCCCGGCCCGCACGCGATGAGCGATATTTTGCGCCGCCCGCACCAGTTCGTCCTGCGCGCCATAGTTGAGGGCGATCGCAATGATCGGGCCGCTATTTCCCGCCGTGCGAGCAACCGCGGCGTCGATCATCTCGACCAATGAGGGATCAAGCGCGCGATAATTGCCGATGACCCGCAAGCGCACGCCATTGGCATGAAATTCATCGAGGTCGGATTCGATGAAGCGCCGCAGCAGCCCCATGAGGTCCGCGACCTCGCCCGCCGGACGCTTCCAATTCTCGGACGAAAAAGCGTAGAGCGTGAGGCATTCCAGCCCCAGGTCGCGTGCGGCCCTTGCGACCTTGCGCACGGCGTCCACCCCGGCCCGATGCCCGGCAATGCGCGGCAGGAACCGCTTCTTGGCCCAGCGGCCATTGCCGTCCATGATGATGGCGACATGCCGCGCACCATGGCCGGACGCACCGTCATGAGCGAAATCGGATTTGGCTTGGGTCGCCATCAGATGTTTCGGAGCCTGGTGGACACGGGCGAAGGACCCCGGCTCAGTGGCCGAGAATTTCCTTCTCCTTGGCCGCCGCCGCCGCATCGATGTCGGCGATGGTGCTGTCGGTCAGCTTCTGCACCTCGGTCTCCAGGCGCTTGCGCTCGTCCTCGCTGATCTCGCCCTTCTTCTCGTCAGTCTTCAGGCTATCCATGCCATCGCGGCGAACGTTGCGCGCCGCAACCCGCGCCCCTTCGGCATATTTGCTGGCGAGCTTGGCCAGTTCCTTACGCCGTTCCTCGGTCAGGTCGGGGATCGGCAGGCGCAGCGTCTGGCCATCGACGATCGGGTTGAGGCCAAGGCCCGCCGAGCGGATCGCCTTGTCGCAGGGTCCGACATTGCTCTTGTCCCACACCTGCACCGACAGCATGCGCGGTTCGGGGGCAGAGACGGTCGCGACTTGGTTCAGCGGCATATGTGCGCCATAGACCTCGACCGTCACCGGATCGAGCAACTGGATATTGGCCCGGCCGGTGCGCAGGCCCGCCAGATCACCCTTAAGCGATTCGACAGCGCCGTGCATGCGGCGTTCGAGGTCGGCCTTGTCATATTGAGCCATGGTCTTTCAGCGCTCCTGATTTTGCACGATCGTCGCAATCCCGTCCCCGGCCAGCACCTTTGCCAGATTGCCGGTTTCGCGGATATTGAAGACGACGATGGGAATATTATTTTCGCGGCACAGGGCGATGGCACTGGCGTCCATCACCTTGAGATTGTCGTTCAGCACCTTGTCGAAGCTGATCTGGTCATATCGGGCCGCATCCGGCACCTGCTTGGGATCGGCATTGTAGATGCCATCGACACTGGTGCCCTTGAACAGCGCATCGCAGTTCATTTCAGCTGCACGCAGCGCCGCCGTCGTGTCGGTCGTGAAGAAGGGACTGCCGGTACCGGCCGCGAAGATGACGATCCGGCCCTTTTCCATGTGCCGCACGGCCTTGCGCCTGATGTAGGGCTCGCACACCGAAGCCATCGGGATCGCCGATTGAACGCGCGTGTCATAGCCGATCTTTTCAAGCGCATTCTGGACGGCGAGCGCGTTCATGACGGTGGCCAGCATGCCCATATAATCGGCGCTGGTCCGATCGAAGCCCTTGGCCGCGCCTGCCAGACCGCGGAAGATATTGCCCCCGCCGACGACAACACAGATTTCAAAGCCCGCATCCTTCGCAGCCGCAATTTCGGTCGCGACACGGTTCACGGTCTCGGGCTCGATCCCGAACTGCCCCTGCCCCATCAGCACTTCGCCCGAGAGTTTCAGCAATATGCGCTTGAACGGCGGACGAGTCATGCGGGGTAAAATTCCATCAATTCGAGCAGACAAAGGAATGGCGCGCACCTTAGGCAGCGCGCGCCATTCTGTGAAGTCCTTAGCGTCGTCGGGCGACTTGTCGAGAAGCGTTGTTCCCGACGCGCCGCCCGAACCGAACGCTTGATCAGGTCAGGCTATGGATCAGACGCCCGCAGCCGCGGCGACTTCAGCGGCGAAGTCGCTCGCTTCCTTCTCGATGCCTTCACCGAGCTGGAAGCGGACATAGTTCTTCAGCGTGATCGAAGCGCCCGCATCCTTGGCCGCCTTGGCAACGACGTCGGCGATCGGCGTCTTGTTGTCCATCACGAACAGCTGGCTGAGCAGCGCGTTTTCCTTGGCATACTTTGCGACCGAACCGTCGACCATCTTGGCGACGATCTCAGCAGGCTTGCCCGATTCGGCAGCCTTTTCAGCGGCGATGGCGCGCTCACGCTCCAGCAGGGCCGGATCGATGTCAGCAGCCGACAGCGCCAGCGGGAAGGCAGCGGCGATGTGCATCGCGATCTGCTTGCCGAGCGGCTCCAGAACGTCGGCAGGCGCATCGCCTTCCAGCGCGACCAGCACGCCGATCTTGCCAAGGCCGGGAGCAGCAGCGTTGTGGACGTAGGGGACGACAACGCCCTGGCTCACTTCCAGCTGACCGATACGGCGCAGGGTCTGGTTCTCACCGATGGTGGCGATGTTCGACACCAGCTTCTCGGAAATCGTGCCACCAGCCGGGTGAGCCTGCGACGACAGCGCTTCGGCGTCGGTCGCGCCACTCTGCAGAGCAACCTGCGCCACGGTGCGGACGAAATCCTGGAACTGGTCGTTCTTGGCAACGAAGTCGGTTTCGCTGTTCACTTCGACGGCAACGCCTTTGGTGCCAGCGACGGCGACGCCGACCAGACCTTCCGCAGCGGTGCGGCTCGACTTCTTCTGCGCAGCAGCAAGGCCCTTGGCGCGCAGCCAGTCGACGGCGGCTTCCATGTCGCCATTGGCTTCGGCGAGCGCCTTCTTGCAGTCCATCATGCCCGCGCCCGAACGGTCGCGCAGTTCCTTGACGGCGGCGGCGGTAATCTCGGCCATGTTTCGGCTCCTAAAGTTTAATGGTTCAAATATGGGGCGTTCAAACAAGCACTAGGGCGCGTTCCGGTGGAGCGCGCCCTAGCCTGTCAATCTTGCAGTTCGAAGACCGCGGGATCAGGCCTGGACGGCGACCTCTTCGGCTTCCGGCTCGTCCAGAGCGCCCAGATCGACGCCCGAAGCCTGCTGCGCACCACGGTTGCCCTTGGTCGCGGCGGCGGCGATGGCGTCGCAGTAGAGGCGGATCGCGCGGCTGGCGTCGTCATTCGCCGGAACCGGGAAAGCGATTCCGTCGGGCGAGACATTCGAATCGAGGATCGCGACAACCGGGATACCGAGCGTGTTGGCTTCCTTGATCGCCAGCTCTTCCTTGTTGGCGTCGATCACGAACATGACATCGGGGATGCCGTTCATGTCGCGGATGCCGCCCAGCGACAATTCGAGCTTCTCGCGCTCGCGGGTCATCTGAAGGACTTCCTTCTTGGTGAAGCCGTGGGTGTCGCCCGACAGCTTCTCTTCAAGGGTCTTCAGGCGCTTGATCGAGCCCGAGATGGTCTTCCAGTTGGTGAGCATGCCGCCCAGCCAGCGATGGTTGACGAAGTGCTGGCCCGACTTGCGAGCGGCGTCAGCGATCGGGTCCTGCGCCTGGCGCTTGGTGCCGACGAACAGCACCTTGCCACCGGCAGCGACGGTCGCCGAAACGAAGTCCAGCGCACGGCCGAACAGCGGCACGGTCTGCGACAGGTCAAGGATGTGGATGCCGTTGCGCTCGCCGAAGATGTACGGCTTCATGCGCGGGTTCCAACGGTGGGTCTGGTGGCCGAAGTGGGCGCCAGCCTCGATCAATTGGTGCATGGTGACGACAGGTGCCGCCATAATATTTCTCCTTCCGGTTTGACCTCTGGGAATCAGGAACTGAGCGTCACGCCGCAGCACCGGATATGTCGATTCCCATGTGGAATGGCGCGGCCCTTAACGGCTGGCGCGTGGCAATGCAAGGCTTGACGAGAGCTGGAAACTAGAACATATAGAGAACATGGGAACAAAACGAAGCCTTGGCCGGTTTGCTCCTTCAATCAGAACCCATGGTTCTTAGCACAGGAAGAGTGAGCGGTCTCATGTTCACCATTGTTGCAGCTACGGTATTTTTCGGCGCGTTCCTGCTGGCCGCTGGCGTCATCGTCGGAATGTTCGCACTTTATCATGAAAAGATGGCGGCCGCCTTGCTGTTCGAACCCATTCCTCAAGCGCCGCCGGTCTATCATCTGCGGATCAGCCGCCGCCGGGTGAACACTGACCGTTCACTGGCGCCTGTCGGGCGGTCCGGCGCTTTCGCCGCCTGAGCTAATCAGGGCGCGGCGGCGACTTGCTGCCGCCGGACGCGGGCATAGGACATCATACCGAACGGGATCGTCGCCAGGTAAATCGCGCAGAGCACCAGCAGCGTCAGCCACGGGTCAGTGAGCAGCAGCGCGGCGAGCAACCCGGCGACCGCGATCGCCTCCAGCCTGATCCGCTTGCGCAGCCGAAGCGCAGACCAGCTATAGGTCGCGATGCTGGAAATCATCAGGAAGGCTGTGAAGGCAGTCCAGGGCGCGACCACATACCAGGCCCGGAACGTTTCCTCGCCTGTCACCAGCCAAAGATAGAGCGGCACAAACGCCAGCCCTGCTCCTGCGGGCGCAGGCACGCCGGTCAGGAAGCCGGCCGATTTATGCGGCTGTATGTCCGCATCGATATTGGCGTTGAAGCGTGCCAGCCGCAGCGCACAGGACAGCGCGTGCGCCAGCGCGAAGATCCAGCCGAATTTCGGCATGGCATGCAGCGACCAGAGGTAAAGGATAAGCGCAGGCGCAACTCCGAAGGCAATCGAATCCGACAGGGAGTCCAACTCCGCGCCGAATCGGCTCTCACCGCGCAGCAGCCGGGCGATGCGTCCGTCGAGACCGTCCAGCACGCCAGCGATCAGGATCGAGAGGACCGCCCGCTCCCACTCTCCAGAGATGCCGTAGCGGACGCCGGTCAGGCCGAAGCATAGCGCCATCGCAGTAACAGCGTTGGGCGCAACCATCCGCAGCGTGATGCCCCGGCGAAGCCCACGGGGGATAGCGCGCCGCTGCCTCATTGCTGGATACCCGAAATGACCCGCATATCGCCAATCTGGCCGAGGATGGTCTCGCCTGCAACGGTCCTCTGCCCCAGCACCACGCGAGGCGCAGTACCTGCGGGCAGATAGACGTCAACGCGGCTGCCAAAGCGAATGAGCCCGATCCGCTGCCCCGCCGCGATCATGTCACCGGGCTTCACGAAGGGCACGATCCGCCGCGCCACAAGCCCCGCAATCTGCGTGAAACCGACGCGCAAGCCGTCATGCCGCTCCACCAATATATGCTGCCGCTCATTATCCTCGCTCGCCTTGTCGAGATCGGCGTTCAGGAACTTGCCCGAAATATAGACGACCGACTTCACCGTCCCGCCGATCGGCGTGCGGTTGATGTGGACATCGAACACGCTCATGAAGATCGACACGCGGACCATTGGCTGATCGCCTAGGCCATCCGCTCCAGCCATCTCACGCGGCGGCGGCACGCGCTGGATCAGCGTCACCAGACCGTCTGCCGGGGCGACGATCGCCCTTTCATCCTGCGGCACCGCGCGAACCGGATCGCGGAAAAAGGCGAACACCCAGATGGTCACCATCACCATCAGCCAGCCGGGTATCGTCCAGCCGACCAGGAACAGCACTGCCGTAATCGCAGCGGCGATCAGGCCGAATTTCATTCCCTCCGGATGCACCGAAGGGAAGCGCCACTTCACATTGCCGCCCAAGGCGACGGTGATTTCGTCATTTTCCATGGCACCTGTCTTTAGGCACAGTCACTTGCAGTGACAACGCCCGATCCTGCGCCAACGCACCGCAAGGGCAGATGCCCGGCCAACGCCATTGCGCAGTTGAACATTGCCGCCGCTTTGCCTAGGGCGTGTCGCAATTCCATCCAAATGAAGAAGGCGAAGAGGCGCATGGCGAAGATCAAGGTCAAAAACCCTGTCGTGGAGATCGACGGCGACGAAATGACGCGGATCATCTGGCAGTGGATCCGTGAGCGCCTCATCCTCCCCTATCTCGACGTTGATCTGAAATATTATGACCTTTCGGTAGAGAACCGCGACGCGACCGAAGACCAGGTCACCATCGACTGCGCCAATGCGATCAAGCAATATGGCGTCGGCGTGAAGTGCGCCACCATCACCCCGGACGAAGCCCGCGTCGAGGAATTCAGCCTCAAGAAGATGTGGAAGTCGCCCAACGGCACCATCCGCAACATCCTGGGCGGCGTGGTCTTCCGTGAGCCGATCGTGATCCAGAACGTGCCCCGCCTGGTTCCCGGCTGGACCGACCCGATCGTCATCGGCCGTCACGCCTTTGGTGACCAGTATCGCGCCACCGACTTCCTGGTTCCCGGCGCTGGCCGCCTGACGATGAAGTTCGTCGGCGAAGACGGCACCGAGTTCGAGCATGAAGTGTTCAACTTCCCTAGCGCCGGCGTCGCGATGGGCATGTACAACCTCGACGAATCGATCCGCGATTTCGCCAAGGCGAGCTTCAACTACGGCCTGAACCGTGGCTGGCCGGTCTATCTGTCGACCAAGAACACCATCCTCAAGGCCTATGACGGTCGCTTCAAGGATTTGTTCCAGGAAGTGTTCGATGCTGAATTCGCCGACAAGTTCAAGGCGGCTGGCATCGTTTACGAACACCGCCTGATCGACGACATGGTCGCCTCCGCCCTCAAGTGGAACGGCAACTTCGTCTGGGCATGCAAGAACTACGATGGCGACGTGCAGTCCGACACCGTGGCGCAGGGCTTCGGCTCGCTTGGCCTCATGACCTCCGTCCTGCTGTCGCCCGACGGCAAGACCGTCGAAGCCGAAGCGGCGCACGGCACCGTCACCCGCCACTATCGCCAGCACCAGCAGGGCAAGCAGACGTCGACCAACCCGATCGCGTCGATCTTTGCCTGGACGCAGGGCCTCGCTTATCGCGGCAAGTTCGACGACACGCCGGACGTCACCAAGTTCGCCGAGACGCTGGAAAAGGTCTGCATCGAAACCGTCGAAGGCGGCGCGATGACCAAGGATCTCGCCCTGCTGATCGGTCCGGATCAGGCATGGATGACCACCGAGCAGTTCTTCGAGGCGATCCGCGCGAACCTCGAAACCGCCATGGGTCAGTGGAACTGATTTCACGGAACTGATCCAGCCTTCTAGGCATTCAATACGGAAACGGAATAAGGCGGTGTCGTACAGCGGCGCCGCCTTTTCCATGGCGGGAGATCGGCGATGACGACAGCAACACGCAAACGGCTGGAGGTCCGCACCGCGGTGCCATCCGACGTGCGCGGCATTCAGCGGCTGATCGCGCGCGTCTATCCTGGCATGCCCAACTATTCGCTCGCCACCATTCGCGGCCAGATCAACAATTTCCCAGATGGCTGTTTCGTCGCCCTCTACGACAACAAGGTCGTCGGCTATTGCGCCACCATGCGGGTCAGCCGATCGATGGCCTTCTCCTTCCATGATTGGGAAGAAATCACCGCCAACGGCTTCGGCACACGGCATAGCGCGGCCGGTGAATGGCTATACGGCTATGAAATGGCGGTCGATCCCAAGTTGCGCGGCCTGCGTATCGGCCAGCGCCTCTATGACGAGCGTAAGGAACTGGCCGAGCAACTCGACCTCCATGGCATCGTCATCGCTGGCCGGATGCCCGGATACGCCCGCGCCAAGCGCCGGGTCGATGGTCCCACCGATTATCTCGACAAGGTCGTGCAGGGCAGATTGCGCGATCAGGTGATCAGCTTCCAGCTCAAGAACCAGTTCGAGCCGCTCGGCGTCCTTGAAAACTACCTACCCGAGGACAAGCAGTCCGACGGACACGCCGCCCATCTCGTCTGGCGCAATCCCTATGTCGATCCGGACGAAGCGCCGGAAATGCGGGTGCCGCGCGGCGTCGAAAGCGTCCGCCTCGCCACCTGCCAGCTTCAGGCGCGCGCTGTCGCCGACTTCGAGGAATTCATCCGCAACATCGAATATTTCGTTGATGTTGCAGCAGATTATCGTTCCGACTTCATCATCTTTCCGGAACTGTTCACCCTGCCGCTCCTGTCCTTCGAAACGAAAAAGCTCTCCCCGCTCGAAGCGATCGACAAGCTGACCGCCTACACCCCGCGCCTCACGAAAGAACTCACGCGGATGGCGCTCGAATATAATATCAACATCATCGGCGGCTCCCACCCGACCCGAGCGGACGATGGCGACATCCAGAATATCGCCTATGTCGCTCTGCGCGACGGATCAGTGCATACCCAGGAAAAGATCCACCCGACCCCCAACGAAGCCTTTTGGTGGAACATCAAGGGCGGCGATTCGCTGGACGTGATCCAGACCGATTGCGGCCCGATCGGCGTCCTTATCTGCTACGACAGCGAATTCCCCGAGCTCGCCCGCCGCCTCGTTGATCAGGGCGCGCGCATCATCTTCGTCCCCTTCTGCACCGACTCGCGCCTTGGCTACATGCGCGTGCGCTATTGCGCGCAGGCGCGGGCGATCGAGAATCAATGCTATGTCGTCATGTCCGGCAATGTCGGCAATCTGCCAAACGTCGACAATATGGACATCCAATATGCGCAGAGCGCCATCCTGACGCCGTGCGACCTGCCCTTCGCCCGCGACGGCATCGCGGCGGAATCGACCGAGAATGTCGAGACTCTGACCATGGCGGACGTCAACCTCGCCGATCTCAGCTGGGCCCGCGCGGAGGGCACGGTGCGCAACCTGCGCGACCGGCGGTTCGACCTCTACCATATCGATTGGGACAGCAGCCCGGACCATGCCCATGCGCCCAGCGGTGGCCCGGTGCCAGCGGGCGGCCACAACGCACCTGGGGGTGGGTAAGAGTTCCTTGAACGATCACTTCGCTCCCAGGATGATGGTAGCATTGACGGTCGCGGCATCGGGAGGCGGGCTGTCTTTGGCCTGAAGGACGCGGTGCAGGGTGGGCGTGATCCCGAAGGCCCGCTTAGAACAATATCCGGGGAGCACCACCACATCCGTGCTGTTGATCGGTAGCGGGATCCAGGCGCCATCGACAAAAATCTCGGTTCGAAGATTGCAGCGCGAACCGCTCAGCGCCGAAAAATAGCGGGAGTCACAATGCGCCTTTGACAAGATCTCGAAACCTTCGGGGATTGCGGAAAGCTTGTCGAAGCGCCCCGCCAGATGATTGAGGCCCCTGACGCCTGGGCGCAGCGGGGCTATCTTGGAAAGCAAAGCCAAGGCGTCGCAGACACCGCGGCGGCCCAATGGCCCCTTCATTTCCTCTCTTCGGCGATCCAGTTCATAACCGATGCGCGCCCAAGAGCCCAAGGAGTTGCGCGTCATCGCTGAAAGCAACTTCTGGCCGTCCGTACTGTCATGGTAACGCAGGAATTGGACCACTGCCCGCATGCCGACAGGAAGTTCATCCATGTCAGGCGGAGCAAGCGCACGCATGATCTTTTGGGAAAAGTGCCAGCACCTTTCCCGCATCTGCTGATCCAACTTCCACTCGCCATGCGGCGTTCGAAAGGCGGGTGGCGTGGCTATTAGCGTTTCGCCTTCCGACTCAATCTCCATCTTGCGCGCGATGTAGGAATGTCGGCCGGGTTTGAAGAAATAGACATCCCCCAACGCTTCCGTCAGTTGCTCATGCGGAACCAGATTCTGTGCGAGGTCATAGAGAGGCGCATGCCAAGGCATTTCTGCATCCTCGGCCCTCAGCGCCTCCCAAAGCGGCCTGATCCATTCATCGCCCTGAACCACAACGGCACGAGCGCCGTTATAAAATTGGCGTGCCAACGCCCCCGGGAACAGTCGCGAGGAATCCAGAAAAACAATTCCGGGAGTCGCGTGATGTATCACGCGGCCGGACACACGCCCTCTCTCACCTTTCCCCAGCAACGCACCCTCCCTGCCAGGACGCGATCGGCTAAGGCAGGATCGCGAAGCAGCGTACATGAGCGTCAACGCGCACAAATCAAACTATGAAATTGGATATAAGACTGATTAGCCAGCCTTTCCTCCAAGGCATTAACCACATTGCGTAAATGCCAAGTTGCGCAAAAAAGGGCGGTCAATCGCAGCCCAGGCCGCAACTTCACCAGCCGCCGTTCATTATTGCCTTATGCCCTCCACGGCCATCCGCGCGTTCGATTATCACGCGGCCGAGCATCGGCTGAACATCCAGTTTGTCAGCGGAAGGCGCTACAGCTATTTCGATGTGCCGGAAAAGCTGGTTGCAGACATGACCAAAGCATCATCGAAAGGCAGCTTCTTCAACCAACACATCCGCGATCGTTATCGCTTCACTCGACAGTGACGGATTTCGCCAAATTCCTTGGCTGATCCACATCCGTCCCCTTCGCCACCGCCACATGATAGGCGAGCAGCTGCACCGGCACGGCATAGACCATCGGCGCAATCAGCGGGTGGACCTTGGGCATGGTGATCGTCGCGATGCACCCCTCGCCCGCTGCCTGGACCCCGTCATAGTCTGACACCAGCACGACCTTGCCGCCCCGCGCCTGCACTTCCTGCATGTTGCTGACGGTCTTCTCGAACAGCGGACCGCTGGGAGCCAGCACGATCACCGGCACCTTGTCGTCGATCAGCGCGATCGGCCCATGCTTCATCTCGCCAGCGGCATAGCCTTCAGCATGGATATAGCTGATTTCCTTGAGCTTCAGCGCCCCTTCCAACGCCAGCGGATAATCCGGGCCACGGCCAAGATAGAGTACATCCCGCGCGCCCGCGATCAGGTGCGCCATGCCCTCGATCGACTCATCATAGGCAAGCGCGCCGTTGAGAGCGGCAGGGGCTTCAGCGAGGTGGCGGACGAGTTCCTTCTCCGCTTTTTCATCAAGTCGCCCTTTGGCCCGCGCCAGATTTGCAGCAAACGCTGCCAGAACTGCCAGCTGGCAGGTGAAGGCCTTCGTCGAGGCAACGCCGATTTCCGGGCCGGCATGGGTCGGCAGCAGCAGGTCGGCCTCGCGCGCCATGGTGCTGGTGGGCACGTTGACTACGGCGGCGATCTTCTGCCCTTCGCTCCGCGCATGGCGCAGCGCCGCCAGCGTATCGGCAGTCTCGCCAGACTGGCTGATGACGATCATCAGCCCGCCATCCTCCATCACTGGCGCGCGGTAGCGGAACTCGCTTGCCACATCGATGTCGACGGGGACGCGGGCGAATTGCTCCACCCAATATTTGGCGACCATCCCGGCATAATAGCTGGTGCCGCACGCGACGATGGTGACGCGGCGGATCGCGCCGAGGTCAAAGTCGGGGATAGGAAGGGAAACCCGGTCTTCCATCCGCTGAAGGTATGACTTCAGCGTCTGCGCGACGACGACCGGCTGCTCGTAAATCTCCTTGAGCATATAATGGCGGTGATTGCCCTTGGAGATCAGCTCTCCAGTCACGCCGGAAATGGTGATCGGCCGCTCGACGGGATTATTGTCCTTGTCGAAAATCTCCGCGCCCTCGGCGGTGATGACGACCCAATCGCCCTCCTCCAGATAGGCAATGCGCTGCGTCAGCGGCGCCAGCGCCAGTGCGTCGGAACCCAGATAGGTCTCGCCTTCGCCATAGCCGACGACCAGCGGGGACCCAAGCCGCGCACCGATCAGCATGCCGGGATGGCTGCGGAACAAGATCGCCAGCGCAAAGGCACCATGCAGGCGGGGCAGCACTTGGGCCACCGCGTCCTTCGGCGAAGCGCCCTGCTCCACCAGCTCGCTCACCAGATGCGCGACCACTTCAGTATCCGTTTCGCTATCGAAACGACGTCCCCGGCTGGTCAGTTCCTCCCGAAGCGGCTTGAAATTCTCGATGATCCCATTGTGCACCAGCGCCACTTCCCTGGTAGCATGCGGATGCGCATTGCTCGTCGTCGGCGCCCCATGCGTCGCCCAGCGGGTATGCGCGATCCCGGTCGTTCCCGGCAGCGGATTATTCGCTAATTCCTTCACCAGATTGGCAAGCTTCCCCTCGGCCCGCCGCCGTTCGATCGCGCCCTCGTAAACGGTCGCCACCCCGGCGCTGTCATAGCCGCGATATTCCAGGCGCCTCAGCCCTTCGACCAGCCGCTCCGCCACATCGTCCTTACCGATGATACCAATGATACCGCACATGAATCCTGAGCCCCAAAGCTATGCGAAGAAACGGCTGGTCCTGCCTCGCGCCACCTATGCCATGATCGGGATGGCCGCGACAGGGTAGAGAGTCATTGTGGACGAATTGTAACCAGCCATATATCGGGTGGCGAGAGCAACCTGATCGGAAGGCCGCTGGTCCCGATTCCCGCCGACACGATCATGGCCTTCGCGCCCTCTCGAAACGAACCGCAAGCATAGCGGGTGCCATAGCGCGACGGCACATAAACGATCCCGGCGATAGGAAACGCCACTTGGCCGCAATGGGTGTGCCCGGTCAAAGCCAGAAGCGGCCTGTCAGGCAGCGCGGGGAAGACATCCGGACCGTGCGACAGAAGCACCTGCGCTCCGCCCAGACCCGTCATTTGCTGAGCGACGCGATCAATATCCGGCCGGTCGGTGTAGATGTCGCGCAGCCCTCCTATCACCAACGGTCCCCGACGCACGGCCTGGTCGGAGAGCAGTGTTACGCCAATACGCTGAAACAGCGCGCGCCACTGGCTCCGGCCGATCATGGCATGGCGGCGCGAGTCGTGATTGCCCAGGACCGCGACCACCCCCATCCGCGCACGAAGGCCTGCAAAGGCCGCAATGCTCGCCGCCGGGCCGTAGACTGCGCCGCCCTTGTGATCGCCGATATAATCTCCGCCCAGGAGCACAAGGTCAGGTTTCAGGCCATTCACCTGTCGCACTATCCGGGCCATTCTTTCCGGGCCGTTGTCCGGTCCCGACAGATGGGTATCGGTGAGCAAAGCAATGGTCACAGGCTTACGAGGCGCATCCTTGGGAAAGGGCAGCGCGATTTCCATCCGCCTCACGACAGGCATCGCCCGAGCATTGTTGAAAAGCCAAAGGCAGGCTCCGGAAGCAATCAGGACAAACAGCAGCAGCGCCCTCAAGCACCCCCGGCGGCGGGAACGAGATTTCACTTGGCTGCTTTACGCGCCTGCATCCCGGTGCGGAACCGCGCGGCCCAGCCGGACTTGCCCTCCTGCGCGGGACGGACGAGGCAGAGCGCGTCCGCCTCGACATCCTTCGTCACCACGCTTCCTGCGCCCACGATCGCGCCTGCGCCAATCTTCACCGGCGCCACCAGCGCGCTGTTCGATCCAATGAAGGCGCCTGCGCCGATCTCTGTCCGATATTTGAAGAAGCCGTCATAATTGCAGGTGATCGTGCCTGCCCCGATGTTGGCGCCCGCTCCGATGCTGGCATCGCCGATATAGGACAGGTGATTGACCTTTGCGCCTTCGCTGATTTCAGCCTTCTTGATTTCGACAAAGTTGCCGATTTTCGCCTGTGCCCCGATGTTGGCGCCAGGGCGCAGTCGCGCATAGGGGCCGACCTCTGCACCCTTGCCGACGCTTGCCCCTTCAAGATGGGAGAAGGCCCGGATCACGACATCATCGGCCACCGTCACGCCGGGTCCGAACACGACATTGGGCTCGATCACGACATCGCGTCCGACTTGCGTGTCATGGGCGAAGAAGACAGTTTCCGGCGCGATCAGCGTCACGCCATCTCGCATCGCCTCGCTGCGCCGCCTGTCCTGCCAGGCGGCCTCAATCACCGCCTGTTCCTGACGGCTGTTCACCCCAGCCACTTCCCAGGCCTCTGTTTCGATAACCGCGCTCTGTGCACCGGGCAGCATGACGATGTCGGGCAGATAATATTCCCCTGCGGCATTGTCGTTGCCGATCTTGTTCAGCAGGACGAAGAGATCAGTCGAGCGCACCGCCATAAGGCCGGAGTTGCACAGCGTCACCGCCCGCTCACCGGCATCGGCGTCTTTATACTCCACCATCTTGGCGATGATGCCGTTCCCATCGGTGATGATCCGCCCATAGGCACCCGCATCTTCGGGCCGGAACCCCAGGACCACCGCGCGCAGTTCATCACCCAGGTTCAGCCGGTCGAGCATGGCCCGCATGGTCTCTGCCCGCACCAGCGGCACATCGCCGTAGAGGATCAAAATGTCGCCCGCGAACCCGGCAAGCGCGTCATGCGCCTGCGCGACGGCATGCCCTGTCCCCAGTTGCTGCTGCTGAACAGCGATGACCGCGCCCGTTCCGCCGACCGCCGCCTCCACCTGTTCGCGGCCTGCGCCGACAACCACAACCTGGCGCTCGGGCCTCAGTTCAGCAATGCTTGCCAACAGGTGCAGCAGCATCGGCCTGCCCGCGACCGGGTGCAGCACCTTGTGCTTTGCGGACTTCATGCGCGTGCCCTGCCCAGCGGCAAGGATGATAACGGCGAGTGGGCGGGTGGCGGTCACGGCGGAACGCGTCCTCTTTTGCAGGAAGGTCTATGAATCTCATCGCTCTCTGCCACGTTTGCCTTGCCTTTGCCACCGCAGAGGCTCCATGAGCCGCCGATGACCAGCATAGCTTTCGATATTGTCGGCTTCGATCTAGACGGCACCCTGCTCGACACCAGCGGTGACCTTGCCGCAGCGGTCAACTACGCGATCGCGACCGATGGGCGTCCACCCTTTGCCGTCGATGCGATCCGGCCTTTCGTCGGAAAAGGGGCGAAGGTGATGCTGGAACGCGCGCTGTCAGCTTCAGGCGGCTACGACGAAGCCTTGCTGGCGCGCATGCTGCCGGTGTTGCTCGATTATTATGAGCAGAATCTGGCGATCCACTCCGTGCCTTATCCCGGGCTGATGGCCGCGATGGACGCGCTGGAAGAGGCGGGCTTGAAGCTGGCGATCTGCACCAACAAGGCGGAACGCTTCACCATCCCCCTGCTCCACCAGATCGGCCTGTCCGAACGCTTTGCCAGTGTCGTGGGCGGCGATACGATCGGCGTTGCCAAGCCTGACCCTGCGCCCATCCAGGAGATGATCAAGCGTGCGGGCGGCGGCCGGACCATCTTTCTGGGCGACACGATCAATGACATCGCAGGTGCCAAGAACGCTGGCATCCCGAGCGTTGCTGTCAGCTTCGGCTTCCTGGACGGTCCAATTGAAGCATTGGGCGCGGATGCGATCATCGATCATTTCGACGAGCTGCTGCCACTCCTTCAGAACTGGCAGGACTGACCGTCAAGCTTTTCCTGTTGAGTCACGTCTTGGCAGGCCGAACGTAAGAAAAAAGGGCCGCACGGTGGCGGCCCCTTCTCTAACTTGGCTCAGGCGATGCTGATCACATGTGGATCGGCTTGCCCGTCACCGCCATCGCCGCTTCCTTGATCGCTTCGCTATGCGTCGGATGGGCGTGGCAGGTATAGGCGATGTCCTCGCTCGAAGCGCCGAACTCCATGGCCTGTGCCGCCTGAGCGATCATCGTTCCAGCGACGGTCGCAATGATCCAAACGCCAAGCACGCGATCGGTCTCGGCATCGGCGATCACCTTCACAAAGCCATCGGGCTCATGATTGGTCTTGGCGCGGCTGTTGGCCAGCATCGGGAACTTGCCGACCTTGATCCCGCCGCGTTCCTTGGCGGCTTCCTCGGTCAAGCCAACGCCTGCGATCTCGGGCTTGGTATAGACGACGGACGGGATGACCGCATGGTTCACGATACCGGTCAGGCCCGCGATATTCTCGGCAACGGCAATGCCCTCGTCCTCAGCCTTGTGCGCCAGCATCGGGCCGGGGATAACGTCACCGATCGCCCAAACACCGGGCACCTTGGTCGCGAAGTCATGATCGGTTTCGATCTGCCCGCGCGCGTTGAGTTCCAAGCCGATCTTATCGAGACCCAGCCCGTCCGTATTGGGACGACGACCGATCGATACCAGAACAACATCGGCGTCGATCGTTTCAGAAGCCCCGCCCGCAGCAGGCTCGACCGTCAGGCGGACGCCCTTCTTGTGAGCCTCAGCGCCGGTGACCTTGGTGCCGAGCTTATATTCGAAGCCCTGCTTCTTGAAGATCTTGTTCGCTTCCTTGCGAACTTCGCCGTCCATGCCCGGCAGGATCTGGTCGAGAAATTCGACGACTGTCACCTTCGATCCCAGGCGGCGCCACACCGAACCAAGCTCCAGCCCGATCACACCTCCACCGACGACGACCATATGATCCGGCACCTTGTCCAGTTCCAGAGCGCCCGTGGAATCGACGATCACGCCCTTGTCATTATCGACCTCAACGCCCGGCAGCGGCGTCACGGAGGAACCGGTTGCAATGACGATATTCTTCGCCGTTACCGTCTGACCGCTGACCTCGACCGTGTTGGCGCCAGTGAAGCTCGCCCGGCCTTTCAGCCAATCGACCTTGTTCTTCTTGAACAGGAACTCGATGCCACCCGTCAGGCCCTTCACGGCATCCTTGCGCTGGCCCTGCATCGTGTCGAGATCGAGGCTCATCTTGTCGATCTTGACGCCCAGCTTCGCGAGCGCCCCCCCAGCGGCTTCTTCATATAGTTCCGACGCGTGGAGCAACGCCTTGGACGGAATGCAGCCGACGTTCAGGCACGTCCCGCCCAGCGTCTCACGGCTCTCTGCGCAGGCGGTCTTGAGGCCAAGCTGCGCTGCGCGGATCGCAGCGACATAGCCACCCGGACCCGCGCCGATCACCAGGACGTCATAATCGAAGTCTGCCATCTCAATCTCCGTTCGCCCTTGTGCCGAGCCGCTTGTCTCGTCCCAACCTGTCGAAGGGCATTACTTCTTCTTTCGTCCTGTAGAAAGGACAGGGCTTCAACAGGCTCAGCCCGAACGGGATGATAGGGAGATCGTTAAAGATCGATCAGCAGTCGGGTCGGGTCCTCGATCGCGTTCTTCACCGCGACAAGGAACGTCACCGCTTCACGCCCGTCGATCAGGCGATGATCGTAGCTGAGCGCCAGATACATCATTGGGCGGATTACGATCTGCCCGTCGCGCACGACCGGGCGGTCTTCGATCCGGTGGAGGCCGAGCACTGCCGACTGAGGCGGGTTGATGATCGGGCTCGACAGCAGCGATCCGAACACGCCGCCATTGGAGATGGTGAAGGTGCCGCCCTTCATATCGTCCATGGTCAGCGTGCCTTCCTTGGCCTTCTTGCCAAAGCCGCCGATCGTCTTTTCGATATCGGCAACGCTCAAGGACTCCGCATTCCGGATCACCGGCACGACCAAGCCATTCGGAGCCGAGACCGCAACCGAGATATCGGCGAAGTCATTGTAGACGATCTCGTCGCCTTCGATCTGTGCGTTGACGCCCGGAATGTCGCGGAGCGCCATGCAGACGGCCTTGGTAAAGAAGCCCATGAAGCCCAAGCGGACGCCATGCTTCTTCTCGAACAGGTCCTTATACTTGGCGCGCGCCTCAATAACGTTGGTCATGTCGACGTCATTGTAGGTGGTGAGGAGCGCAGCGGTGTTTTGCGCTTCCTTCAGACGCTTGGCGACAGTCT
The DNA here is from genome assembly GCA_946886075.1 of uncultured Novosphingobium sp. The sequence continues at coordinate 116,445 of CAMPHR010000005.1, forward strand.
GCCGCAGGCGCGTCATCTTGACGCGTTCCTGGCGGCGGCTGGGACCAGCGGCGGGCACGTCAGCAGCAGGCGCGGCGGCGGGAGCCGGAGCCGTCGCCTTCGCAGTGCCTGCGGCCACGGCGGCCATGACGTCGTCCTTGGTCAGGCGACCGTCCTTGCCGGTGCCCTTGATCTTGCTCGGGTCGAGCCCATGCTCCAGCACCAGGCGGCGAACGGCAGGAGACAGCGTCAGATTGCCGCCCTCTTCTTCATCCGCCGGAGCCGAAGCGGCAGGCGCGGGCGTCGCTGCCTCTGCCTTGGCAGCAGGCGCTGGAGCCGGTGAGGCCGAAGGCGCCGGTGCTGCTGCGGCCGCTGCACCCTCATTGATCATCGCTAGCAGCGCGCCGACATTCACCGTGTCGCCTTCCTTGGCGATGATGTCGCCCAGGGTTCCGCCAACCGGCGCAGGCACGTCCACTGCGACCTTGTCGGTTTCCAGGCTGACGATCGGCTCGTCGGCTTTCACCGCGTCTCCAGGCTTCTTAAGCCACTGGCCAACGGTCGCTTCGGTAACGGATTCGCCCAGCGTGGGGACTTTGACTTCAGTTGGCATGAGCTGTGTCAGCCTTTCTTCTGGCGGCGGATTTCTTCACGAACGCTGTGACCCAGCGCATCGGCGACAAGGGCGCCCTGCTCGGCGACGTGGCGCTTGGCAAGGCCGGTTGCAGGCGATGCAGCCGCCTTGCGCCCCGCATAACGCGCGCGCATCGGGGCCTTGCCTGCCTGAGCCAAGGCTTCCTCGACATAGGGCTCTACGAAGAACCACGCGCCATTGTTACGCGGTTCTTCCTGGCACCAGACCACCTCTTCCAGCTTCGTCATGCGCTTGATGCGCGTGGCGAGTGCCTCGGTGGCGAAGGGATAGATTTGCTCGATGCGCAGGATCTGCACGTCCGTATCCCCGGCGGCATCGCGCGCTTCCATAAGGTCGTAGAACACCTTGCCCGAGCACAGCACCAACCGCTTGGTATCGGCATCGGCCGCGGCATTGGGGTCGGACAGGATGCGCTTGAAGTGCGTCTCGCCAACAAAGTCCTCAGCTTTGCTCACCGCCAGCTTGTGCCGCAGCAGCGACTTGGGCGTCATGATGATGAGCGGCTTGCGGAACGGACGCAGCATCTGACGCCGCAGCACGTGGAAATAGTTGGCCGGGGTCGTGATGTTCGCGACCTGGATGTTCCCCTCCGCGCAAAGCTGGAGGAAGCGCTCGAGGCGGGCCGAGCTATGTTCCGGCCCCTGCCCTTCATAGCCATGCGGCAGCAGGCAGACGAGGCCGTTCGACCGCAGCCACTTCGTTTCCGACGAAGCGATATATTGGTCGAACACGATCTGGGCGCCATTGGCGAAGTCGCCAAACTGCGCTTCCCAAAGCACCAGGCTCTTGGGGTCGGCCAGCGCATAGCCATATTCAAAGCCCAGCACGCCATATTCGGACAGAGGCGAATCCAGCACTTCGAACCGGCCGTGCGGGACAGTCGAAAGCGGGATATATTTCTGCTCACTGTCCTGATCGACCCAGACCGCATGACGCTGGCTGAACGTGCCGCGCCCTGAGTCCTGGCCTGACAGGCGAACGCCATAGCCTTCCGACAGGAGCGATCCGAACGCCAGCGCCTCGCCGGTAGCCCAGTCGAAATTCTCGCTCGACTTGAACATCTCAGCCTTGGCGTCGATCACGCGCTTCAGCGTCTTGTGGACGTTGAGGCCTTCAGGAACAGTGGTGAGCGTCTTGCCGAGGCTGTCGAACAGCTTCTGGCTGATCGCGCTTTCCACATTCTGCCGCGCAGTTTCGGCATCGGCGGGCTTGTGCAGGCCCGACCAGCGGCCTGCGAACCAGTCCGCCTTGTTGGCCTTGTAGCTCTTTGCGGCTTCGAACTCTTCTTCCAGATGGTTGACGAAGTCGCCCGTCACCTTGCTGACGAAATCATCATCGACCACGCCTTCCGCCTTCAGCCGCGCCGAATAGACGTCGCTAACCGGCGCGTGCTGGCGAATCTTCGCGTACATCTGCGGCTGGGTGAAGCTCGGCTCGTCACCTTCATTGTGACCGAATCGGCGGTAGCACCACATGTCGATCACGATGTCGCGATGGAAGGTCTGGCGATATTCGATCGCCAGCTTGCACGCAAAGGTCACTGCTTCCGGATCATCGCCGTTGACGTGCAGGATCGGCGCCTGGACACCCTTCGCCACGTCGCTCGGATAAGGCGATCCGCGCGAGAATTGCGGGCTGGTCGTGAAGCCGATCTGGTTGTTCACGATGAAGTGGATGCAGCCGCCGGTGTTATAGCCCGACACGCCGGAGAAGCCGAAGCACTCCCACACGATCCCCTGCCCAGCAAAGGCCGCGTCGCCGTGGATCAGCACGGGCAGCACCTGCTCATGCTTGACCAGGTCATCGCGGAAAGTCTGCTGTGCGCGCACCTTGCCCAGGACGACCGGGTCAACCGTTTCAAGGTGCGACGGGTTTGGCACCAGCGACATGTGGACCTTTACGCCGTCAAACTCGCGATCGGTCGATGTGCCAAGGTGATATTTGACGTCGCCTGATCCGCCCACATCTTCAGGGTTCGCGGTACCGCCGGAAAATTCGTGGAAGATGACGCGAAAGCCCTTGGCCATCACATTGGCGAGCACGTTTAGGCGGCCGCGATGGGCCATGCCATAGACGATCTCACGGATACCGCTCGCGCCGCCATGCTTGATGATGGCCTCAAGCGCCGGAATCATGGACTCGCCGCCATCGAGACCAAAGCGTTTCGTGCCTACATATTTGCGGCCCAGGAATTTTTCGTACTGCTCGGCGTGAATGACCTTCGCCAAGATCGCCTTCTTGCCCTCGGGCGTGAAGTGGATTTCCTTGTTCTTGCCCTCCAGCCGCTCCTGGAGGAAGACGCGCTCCTCGACATCGGCGATGTGCATATATTCAAGGCCGACGCTGCCACAATAATTGGCGCGCAGGATCGCGACGATCTCAGCGACCGTCGCATATTGCAGCCCCAAGGAACCGCCGAGATAGATCTTCTTCTGCAGATCGTTGAGGCCATGATATTCCGGCGTCAGATCGGCAGGCAGCTCGCGTTGGACGAGGCCCAAGGGATCGAGATTGGCCGCAAGATGGCCACGCACGCGATAGGTACGGATCAGCAGCTGAGCACGGATCGCGTCGTCTGCCGCGCTGACCGCATCGGCGTCCGAGACAGGCTTGCCAGCAGATTTGGCAGCAGCCTTCACCGCCACCTGCATCTGCGTCGGGTCGAGCGCACCAGTCAGGTCATCGGTGTCCGACAGCGGCCAATTGGGACGCGCCCAGCTCGGCCCGCGTTCCGTTTCAAAGTCCTGGTTCTCGTAACCCATGTCTTCAAGTCCCATGCCGACCGCGTGCAGTCGCGGAGCGGGGTAACAAGCGGCCGGGGTGCAGCCCGGCCGCCTTGTCCGTTCTGCGTTAGCCCTTCAGGACTTCGACGAGCGTCGAGCCCAGTTCGGACGGGCTGGCCGCAACCTTGATCCCGGCCGCTTCCATCGCCGCAATCTTGCTTTCCGCGTCGCCCTTGCCGCCCGACACGATCGCACCGGCATGGCCCATGCGGCGGCCCGGAGGCGCCGTGCGGCCAGCGATGAAACCAGCCATCGGCTTCTTGCGGCCGCGCTTGGCTTCGTCGATCAGGAATTGAGCCGCCTGCTCTTCCGCGTCGCCGCCGATTTCACCGATCATGATGATCGATTCGGTCGCGTCGTCAGCCAGGAACAGTTCCAGCACGTCGATGAAGTTGGTGCCGTTGACCGGATCGCCGCCGATGCCGACCGCGGTGGTCTGGCCCAGGCCCGCATTGGTGGTCTGGAACACGGCTTCATAAGTGAGCGTACCGGAGCGCGACACGACGCCGACCGAACCCTTGGAGAAGATCGAACCGGGCATGATGCCGATCTTGCATTCATTGGGGGTCAGGACGCCGGGGCAGTTCGGGCCGATCAGGCGCGACTTGCTGCCGGACAGGGCGCGCTTCACGCGAACCATGTCGAGAACCGGAATGCCTTCGGTGATGCAGACAATCAGCGGGATTTCCGCGTCGATCGCTTCCAGGATCGAGTCCGCGGCGAATGGCGGCGGAACATAGATGACCGACGCGTCAGCGCCCGTCTTCGACTTGGCTTCCGCGACAGTGTCGTACATCGGCAGGCCGATATGGCTCGTGCCACCCTTGCCCGGCGTGACGCCCGCGACCATCTGCGTGCCATAGGCCAGCGCCTGCTCGGTGTGGAAGGTGCCGGTGGCGCCGGTCATACCCTGGGTGATGACCTTGGTGTTCTTGTTCACCAGAATGGACATGTCAGTCCCTTTACATTCTGTGGACGTGGCACTTCAGGTGAAAGGCAGCATGTCCCAGGCTGCTCACTCACCTGGGACGCACTGGTGCAGCTTTTTGGCTCAGGCGAGCGAGCTATCGATGCCCTTGCAGGCGTCGAGCAGTTCCTTGACCGCGTCGACCGACACCTGGAGGTTCGCCTTGGCTTCCTCGTCCAACTCGATCTCGATGACCTGCTCGACGCCGTCCTTGCCGATGATCACGGGCACGCCGACGTAGAGATTGTCGACGCCATACTGGCCAGTCAGGTTAGCGGCGCAGGGCAGCAGGCGCTTCTGGTCGAACAGATAGGCTTCAGCCATCACGATGCCGCTGGTCGCGGGCGCGTAGAAGGCCGAGCCGGTCTTGAGCAGGCCGACGATCTCGCCGCCGCCCGAACGGGTGCGCTGGACGATGGCGTCGATGCGCTCCTTGGTGGAGCGGCCCTGCTTGATGAGGTCAGGGATCGGGATACCGGCAACGGTCGAATATTCCACGACCGGAACCATGGTGTCGCCATGGCCGCCGAGCACGAAGCTGGTGACTTCCTTCACCGACACCTGGAATTCCTCGGCCAGGAAATGGCTGAAGCGCGCGGAGTCGAGAACGCCGGCCATGCCGACGACCTTATTATGCGGCAGGCCGGAAAATTCGCGCAGCGCCCACACCATCGCGTCGAGCGGGTTGGTGATGCAGATGACGAAGGCGTTGGGGGCGTTGTTCTTGATGCCTTCGCCCACGGCCTTCATGACCTTGAGGTTGATGCCCAGAAGATCGTCGCGGCTCATGCCCGGCTTGCGAGCGACACCGGCGGTGACGATGATGACGTCGGCGTCCTTGATGTCGGCATAGTCGTTGGTGCCGGTGATCTTGGCATCGAAGCCTTCGACCGGGCCGCACTGCGACAGGTCAAGCGCCTTGCCCTGGGGCACGCCTTCGACCACGTCGAACAGGACGACGTCGCCCAGACCCTTCAAGGCCGCGAGATGTGCGAGCGTACCGCCGATATTGCCAGCGCCGATGAGCGCGATCTTCTTACGGGCCATATGCAATCATCCTCCAAGCATGGAAAATTGGAATTGCCCGCCCGCTTAGGCCGATCTCATTAATGATTCAACCAACTAAACGGGCTCTGGCGGATTTATCTTTGCAATTCATTCGCAGTTGCATTAATAGCGTTTTCGCCCCTGTTTGTTACGCGCTTCTACCCTGGCGCTGACTTGTCCCGCAGCGGCCACCTGCCGGGCGCTTCCTTTCAGAAGGAAGCGCCCGGGCCATTTCCCATGCGATGAATGAGTGTTGCGACGCGCCGAGCGGCGCTATTTCGGGCCGTGGCCGAGGGCGAGATAATCGTCCGACTGCATTTCCATCAGCCGGGATACCGTGCGTTCGAATTCGAAGGCCCCGTCTCCGCTGGGATAAAGCTGCGCGGGCTCCGCGTCGGCCGATGCGAGCAGCTTGACCTTATATTCGTAGAGCGCGTCGATCAGCGTGACGAAGCGTGCGGCTTCATTGCGGTTCTCCGGCCCCAATAGCGGGATGCCGACGATGATCACGGTATGAAAGCGCCGCGCGATCGCCAGATAATCAGGTGCGCCCCGCGCCTCTGCGCACAGGCGCTTGAAGGAAAAGACCGCCACCCCCTTCAGGCTCTTGGGCACATGCAAGGTGCGGCCACCCTGCACCACTATGTCCTCTGCAGGAACCTTCGCCCGGTTTTCCACGGGGTAGTCGGTGAGGCGGAAGAAGGCGTCGGACAGGGCCTTGGTCGCGTCAGGACCGTTGGGCGAATGCCAAAGCTGCGCATCGCCCAACCGGTCCAGGCGATAGTCGGTGGGCCCGTCCAGCGTCAGGACATCCAGCCGATCCTTGATCAGGTCGATGAACGGCAGGAATAGCTGGCGATTGAGGCCGTCCTTGTAGAGTTCATCCGGCGCACGGTTGGAGGTCGTGACGACCGTCACGCGCCGGTCGAGCAGGCCGGTGAACAGGCGCGACATGATGGCAGCGTCGGCCATGTTGTTCACGACCATCTCGTCAAAGCAGAGCAGCCGCGCCTCTTCGGCGAGCGAGTCCACCAAGGGCGGGATGGGATCGCCCTTTTCCGCCTTGCGCACCTCCGCGAGCCGCGCATGGACGTCGAGCATGAATTCATGGAAGTGGGCGCGCTTCTTGCGCTTGACCTGAACGGTGTCGAAGAACAGGTCCATCAGCATCGACTTGCCCCGGCCGACCCCTCCCCACATGTAGAGGCCGCGCGGCGGTTCGGGCGCTTTCCGCAGCAACTTCCACAGGGTCGATCCGCGTGGCGGGGCTGCTTCCAACTCCTGCTGAAGCCCATTCAGCCGCACTGCGGCGGCCTGCTGATCAGGATCGGGGCGCAATTCCCCGGCCGCGACGAGCGCGTGATAACGCTCGATCACGCTGCTCATTTGGGGACCGGCACCTTGCGCACGGTAGCAGTCGAGGATGCGACGAGCCCGTCGCCCTGATGCAGCGTCAGCCGCATGAAAAACAGCCGACCGGTTTCCTGCAAAACCTCGACGTCGGCGCGCAGCGGCTGGCCGACTTTGCCGGCGCCGCAATATTGCATGGAAAGATCAACAGTGACGGCTGCCGCCTGCTCGGGACGCCCCATGGCCGCCAACGCCGCGAAATAGGCATGGTCAGCAAAGGCCGCGAGAAAACCGCCATGCAGCGCGCCGTTGCGATTGGCGTGCGACGGGCGGGTTTCCAGCATCACCGTGGCACGGCGATCGCCATCGCCTTGCGAATAGCTGGGTCCGACCGATGTGCCGAGGAATGTGTCCGGAACCGGATCACTCCAGCGTAGCCAGTCAGCCCAAGGGCCTTCCAGCACCAGGCTTACAGGGCCAGCATCACCGCTCACTGCATCAAAGCTGCCGTTCGACCATCATCTTCTTGGTCTCCGCGATCGCCTTGGCAGGGCTGAGGCCCTTGGGGCAGACATTCGCGCAGTTCATGATGGTGTGGCAGCGATAGAGGCGGAAGGGATCTTCCAGCTCATCCAGGCGCTCGCCCGTATATTCGTCACGGCTGTCGGCCAGCCAGCGATAGGCTTGAAGCAGGATCGCCGGGCCAAGGAATTTGTCGGAGTTCCACCAGTAGCTGGGGCAGCTGGTCGAGCAGCAGGCACAGAGGATGCACTCGTAAAGGCCATCCAGCTTTTCGCGGTCGGCGGGCGACTGAAGCCGCTCCTTGCCGCTGGGCGCGGGGCTGACGGTTTGCAGCCACGGCTTGATCGAGCTGTACTGCGCGTAGAAATGGGTGAAATCGGGAACGAGGTCCTTGATCACGTCCATGTGCGGCAGCGGCGTGATGCGCACTTCCTTGCCCGCGCAATCCTCGATCGCGGTGGTGCAGGCGAGGCCGTTCTTGCCGTCCATGTTCATCGAACAGGAGCCGCAGATACCTTCACGGCACGAACGGCGGAAGGTCAGCGTCGGATCATATTCATTCTTGATCTTCAGCAGCGCGT
>CAMPHR010000006.1 GCA_946886075.1 uncultured Novosphingobium sp.
CCTGCTACGAGACGAAATAGTGCTGTTACACTGCCTTCCTATCTGGATTGCGCGCCGCTTTCGAGCTTCCTGCTCACCACATTCTACTCCCCGCGCAATTTTATAACATTATTTTGCAGGAGCTATTTATTACCTGCCCCGCCCAAGTGAAGCAGGATTGTTGATACGTGGGGGTAAATGTGTCCAATTTGCATCCAGTCAAATAATCAAGCTAAGGGTTCAGCGAGCGCACGGCACCTCCTATTGAATGCGGACATTCGCGCGAGCAGCGGAAGCTGATCCGACGAGGCCGCCCGTTGTCGGGAAGGAGCCTGCGCTTTCCGGCGTGTATTTCTTCGCGGCAAGGCTGCCCGTGATCGCCAGCATCGGCACGATCACGAAGAAGCGCCCCAGCCGCATCGCGATACCAGGCAGGCCATTGTAGAAGGGCGTGCCGTCCGTCCGCCCAGCGAATGCAGACCCGTTATTGCCGGTTGCGGAAGTATAGGCGTAGAGCATTTCCGAAAATCCGTGTGGCCCTTTGTTGAGCGGCCCAGCGAGACCTGCGGGCAGAACGGCGCTCACCGCTGTCAGGCCAAGGATGCAGAGCGGTAGTATGGCGATAGCGAGCACAGCCAGTTTGACCTCTCGCGCCTCGATCTTCTTGCCGACATATTCCGGCGTGCGGCCGACCATCAGCCCCGCAACGAACACGGCGAGGATGGCGAACAGCGGGAAGCCGTATAGGTCAGCGTCACTGTCACCAACCCGAGCAATGCGCCGATCCAGAACAGATCCTGCATCGTCTTTTTCTTATTACCTAGCTGGCGCCAGCGCCGGGCGCAGAAGGGATGCGAGGTATAATCCTGGTCATGCCGATTTAGGATGGACTTTAAAGCACGACGACGGGGATCGCGCCCAACTTCGCAGCCCGTTTGGCGAACTTCCGGTCGAAGGTCAGAAATTCAGAGCATTCAGCGGATCGCGCGAGGTGAAGGGCGTCGGCGAAATCCATTCCATGTTCCATCCAGTCAAGGGCTAATGCCACATGTGCAGGTTCTTCTACCAGCATTCCCGGAAGGCCGGCTAGGCCACGTAACGCGCGTGCAATTTCATCGGGCGCGAAGCCATAACCCGCTCGGAGCTCCCATTCTGCCTCCAATAGGATTGTTACCCCTAGGAAAATTTCATTGCCTTCGACGATGTTGCGGGCTGCCTTTGCCTGTTTTTCATCGTCAGCGGTCAACAAGCGGACGACAATGTTGGTATCAATCCCACGCACGCCGCTCGGCTTCCTCTGATATGACCTCATTCATCTCGTCGATAGCTTCGATGTCCGTGGTGGCAAAGACTGGCGCAGCCTTAAGGAGCACGCCCTCATCCGTTTCTTCGACAATCAGCTCGGTGCCCGCCGCCCAATGTTTCTGTTCACGGATCGCTTTGGGCAAGATAACCTGCCCTTTGGTCGAAACTGTGGTCGTGATCCGTTCCTGAACGCCCATGCCGGCCTCCATAAGTAAGACAGAGGTAAGATAACATCAGGCGAGTTCTGTAGCAGGGAGCGGTCGGTCCGCACATCGACAACAAAAGCGGCGGTTGAGTGGCCGGGAAGGGTGGGTGTCGTAGTGTTCGCGGAGTCTGACGCTCGATATAGAAGGACCATTGCAATCGTCGGCGCTGCACCTAGCATGGGCATCATGAGATGCAGGGAGGCTGGATGAGGGAGGGAAGCGAAGATGCCTTTGTCGAGGCGGTGGCGACTGATCCGCGTTACGTGGATCTTGTGCAAAGGCGATCGCGGCTTTCATGGTGGCTGTCTGCCGTCATCTTCTTCGCCTTTGCCGGCTATCTGCTGCTCATAGCGTTCGACAAAGCGGCGCTTGGCGCGCCGATCGCGAGTGGCGTGACATCGATCGGCATTCCGGTCGGCCTTGGTCTCATCCTGCTGGCGATTGCACTGACGGGCATCTATGTCGTTCATGCCAATCGCCGCTATGACGCGCAGATGGACGCGATCCTGAAGCAGCATCGCCCGAAGGCTCACGGCGCATGAGGGCGAGGCTCGCAGCGCTCATCGTCGCCTGTCTAGTCTGGGTTCCATGTCCCGCTTTGGCAGCTGCGCTGGAAGGACAGGCTGAGCGGCAATCCATCAACTGGGTCGCGATCGGCATGTTCGTCGCCTTTGTCGGGCTGACTCTGTGGATTACCAAGGTGGCCGCCGCACGCACCCGGACAGCGTCGGACTTCTACACAGCAGGCGGCGGGATCAGCGGTTTTCAAAACGGGCTGGCCATGGCGGGCGACTACATGTCGGCCGCTTCCTTCCTTGGCATTTCAGCGCAAATCTTCAGTGATGGTTATGATGGGCTGATCTACTCGACCGGCTTTCTCGTGGGCTGGCCAATCCTGCTGTTCCTGATGGCGGAGCGGTTGCGCAATTTGGGGCGTTTCACCTTCGCTGACGTGGCGTCCTATCGCTTCGCTCAGCCGCCAGTGCGCAGCTTTGCAGCGGTAAGCACGCTGCTGGTCGTCAGCTTTTATCTGATCGCCCAGATGGTAGGGGCGGGGCAACTCATCAAGCTGCTGTTCGGACTGCCCTACGCGGTGGCGGTGGTGATCGTCGGCATGCTGATGATGCTCTATGTCCTGTTTGGCGGCATGCGTGCGACCACCTGGGTTCAGATCATCAAGGCGGTGCTGTTGCTTGGCGGCGCCAGCTTCATGGCGGTGATGGTGTTGGCGCAATTTGGCTTCTCGCTGGAGGCGCTGTTCGCCCGCGCTGTTGAGGTCCGCACCGACGCGGCGTTCAGCGCAGGAGCCAACGCCGTCGACGCGGCCACCAAGGGCCATTCGATCATGGCGCCGGGCAGTTTCATCAAGGATCCGGTGTCTGCCATCTCCTTCGGCCTGGCGCTGATGCTGGGTACAGCCGGGCTGCCGCACATACTGATGCGCTTCTTCACCGTTCCCGACGCGAAGGAAGCCCGGAAGTCGGTGCTGTGGGCGACCGGCTGGATCGGCTATTTCTATATCCTCACCTTCATCATCGGCTTCGGTGCGATCGTGCTGGTGGGGACGCAGCCGGCCTATCTTGACGCGGGTGGCACGCTGCGCGGCGGCGGCAACATGGCGGCGATCCACCTTGCTCATGCGATCGGTGGCAACGCGTTTCTGGGCTTCATTTCCGCCGTCGCTTTCGCCACTATCCTGGCGGTGGTCGCGGGACTGACGCTGTCGGCAGCTTCTGCCGTCAGCCACGATCTCTACGCCACGGTTTGGAAGCACGGCGTCGCGGACTCGCGCGATGAACTGCGTGTGTCGCGCCTTACCACATTAGCGCTCGGTGCGCTGGCCGTGTTGCTGGGACTGCTATTTGAAAAGCAAAATGTCGCCTTCATGGTCAGTCTCGCCTTTGCACTGGCCGCATCGGGCAATTTCCCCGTGCTGGTTCTTTCACTGCTTTGGAGCGGTTGCACAACCCGTGGCGCGGCTGTTGGCGGAACCATCGGGCTGCTCACCGCGTTCGTCCTTACCCTCTTATCACCCGCGGTCTGGACCAGTACGTTCGATCTTGGCCCGGCACCTTTTCCCTACAGTTCAGCCGCGATCCTCTCCGTACCCGCAGGCTTTCTCGCCATTTGGCTCATTTCGCTGCTGGATCGCTCATCGCGCGCGAGGATCGATAAGGCGGGGTATCGGGCTCAGCGCGTGCGGGCAGAGACAGGAATTGGTGCATTTGCTGCTAGCGAGCACTAGCCCGGCAAAAGTCCGCGGGTGCTCCCGATTATTTTAGTGGCATAAGATCTAATGTGACGAACGTCTGCTTGCGAGTAAACGGACTGGGTTGCTGAACGGCTGCTAAGGATCGGGAGCATTCGACGAAGCATTGGTCCGTCGAGTTAAAGCCAGCGTGCTTTCGTCACTCGCCGAACGGATCGGTCTCGGGTATGCCCGCGTGATGCTCGGGACCGAGGGGCGTGACTGCGCTTGTCTCATCAAACCATACATACGCGTCGAACTGTTGGGCAAGCACCGCCTGGCTGTAATGGCTCTAAAGTTCGGTTTCGTGACGATTTGAAACATTCGCACGTTGCTCATGGAAACGCTGGGCCTCATAAGGCCATATGACAATCCCATTACAGACCGCGCCTTCCCTATCGAGAATACAGGAAAATTGGTTAGCCGCCAGGGAACGCCGATTGCTGAATTGGCTGTGCAGCCGGATGCCGCCGTGGGTCACGCCTGATCGGCTGACCTTACTGGGTATGGTTGGTGCGTTCATGATCTTCGTGGGTTATGTCGCCAGTGGCCTGGCAGCTTCTTGGCTGCTCCTCGCCATCGCGGGCTATGTAGTTCAATGGTTCGGGGACTCGATGGATGGCAGCATTGCGCGCTACCGCCATATTGAGCGTCCCTCCTACGGTTATTTTATCGACCATAGCTGCGATGGGTTGGCAACACTGCTGATCCTTGCAGGCATTGGCCTTAGTCCCTTCGTGACCATGGACGTCGCGCTGGTGGCGCTGGCTGGTTATCTGTTGCTGTCGATCCATGCCTATCTTTCCGCTCGTGTTCTGGGGGAGTTCAAGCTGTCCTATCTCGCCGCTGGGCCCACGGAATTACGACTGATGCTGATCGCGCTGACGGTGATGATGATGGCGCTCGGGTCAGGCCCCGGTATTTTTGGCGCGCTGTCGGGCTTTGATCTTTTTGTGGGAGCGGCCGGGACGATCCTGATCCTGCTGTTCATCATTCAGACGATCATCACCGGACGGCGCCTCGCCCACGCCGAGCGTGGCGGAACATGATGTGCCATGTAGCAGAGTGCGGTGCCCGATGATCCAGATCCTGATTGATGCCGACGCCTGCCCGGTAAAAGATGAAATCTACAAGGTTGCCCTTCGCCATGCCGTGCCTGTCACGGTGGTGAGCAACAGCCCCTTGCGGATACCCCGTCATCCCCTGATCAGCCGCACCGTGGTCAGCGACGGGTTCGACGCGGCGGACGACTGGATCGCCGAGCGGGTGACGTCCGGAACGGTGGTCATCACGGCCGATATTCTGCTGGCCGACCGCTGCCTCAAAATGGGCGGGGTGGTGATCTCTCCCACCGGCAAGCCCTTTACGAACGCCTCCATCGGCAATGCCATAGCGGTTCGCGCGATCATGGCTGATTTGAGGGCTGGCGGCGATCATGTTGGCGGCCCAGCCGCTTTCAGCAAGGTTGACCGATCGCGATTTCTGTCCGCACTGGATGAAGCGTTAGTTCGATTGCTCACTATACAGCGCCGTGCGGCGGCCCGCCCGCTCTGATGTCGGCGACATCATAAAGGTTGCGTCGCGCGCTCGTGCCTGCGATAGGCGCCGCCCCACCCGGCCCGGGCTGGTGTTGCCCTCTCCCCATTGCACTGGCATGACATGATTTCGCCTCCTCGTTCGATCGGCATCGACTTTGGAACCACCAACTCGGTTGTCGCGCTAGGCGATGCGAATGGCGGGGCGACGCTCGTGAATTATCCAGCCTCGGGTAATGCCGGTCCCATATTCCGCTCCGCGCTTTGTTTCTGGGAAGATAGCGGCGTGCCGGGCGGTATTGCGCGGGAAGCTGGGCCATGGGCCATTTCCGAGTTTTTGGATTTTCCTCAGGGCAGCCGCTTTCTGCAATCCTTCAAGTCCGTCGCCGCCAGCAGGGCGTTTGAGCATGCAACCATTTTCGAAAAGCGATTGCGCTTCGAGGAACTCGGCCACGTTTTTCTGGAGCGGCTGCGGGCACATGCGGCCGACCAACCCAAGCTGTTGCCACAGCGCGTGGTCGTCGGCCGCCCGGTCCGTTATGCCGGGCAACGGCCGGACGATGTGCTTGCCCGCCAGCGCTACGACCTCATGTTCGCCGCCCTGGAGCGGGAAGTGCATTATGTCTACGAACCGCTGGGCGCTGCTTTCAGCTTCGCCGCGCGGCTGGCCGAACCCGCCACCTTGCTGGTCGCCGACTTCGGGGGCGGCACGAGCGATTTTTCCGTGGTGCGGATCGAGGCGCCCGGCGCGGCGCAACGCTGCATACCGCTTGGCTCCGCCGGCATTGGCATAGCGGGTGATCGCTTCGACTATCGAATAATGGACAAGCTGGTGCTGCCCATGCTGGGGAAAGGCAGCACCTATGCGTCGATGGGCAAGTCGCTGGAGATTCCTGCGGGCCATTTCGCCGATTTTGGCGACTGGGCTCGCCTTGCGCTGATGCATAATCGTCGCACGCTGGCCGAATTGCAGAAGCTGAAGCGGGCGGCGACCGACCCCGCGGCGATCGGCCGTATGATCGCCGTCGTGGAAAATGAGCTTGGCTACCCCCTCTATGACGCGGTTGCCCGGTTGAAGCGCACGCTCTCCAGCGAAGAGCATGCACATTTTCATTTCGATCGTGCTGGCGTGCGTGTGGAGGCAGATGTCAGCCGTGCGGATTTCGAACAGTGGATCGCACCGGACCTTGACCGCATCGGCGCGACAGTAGACGCGGCGCTTGCCGAAGCGGGCATCGCGGCCGAGGCGATAGACCAGGTCTTTCTTACCGGAGGGTCCTCTCTGATCCCCGCGGTTCGGCGCCTATTTGAAGAGCGTTTCGCGGTCGATCGCATCGCGGGTGGCGATGAACTGACGTCGATCGCCCATGGCCTGGCGCTGATCGGTCAGGAATCCAACATTGCCGAATGGGCGGCGGTCAGCGACCGTTAAAACATGGCATGAGTGAACCTGTGTGCCGATCAGGACCATGGATGCAGCCGTTGCTGATGAAGAACGTCAACGTAGCAATGGTACTGGCAAGGCATAAGGTCCGACAACTGCTCAGTTGCCTTCCTAGAATGTCACGGCTCAGCCTGCAGGATCGAAAAGCAGATTGACGACCCCTGAGGATGGGGAATGTGGCTGAATGACTGACACGGATCACTCCAGCCAGCACCTATAAAGAGCGTCCGACAGCCGGTGCCAGTCGATCGACAAGGATGGCGCTGGGCTGATTGAGACCGATGACCTCAACCGCGATGCCATGATGGCGCATCTTGGTTACAACCTCCTCCAGCGCGCCTACGGCTGTGATGTCCCATAAATGGCTGGCGGTCAGGTCGATGCGGACGTGGGCTGCTGTGTCCCGCAGGTCGAAGCGGTCGGCGAAGATGTCCGCACTGGCAAAGAAGATCTGGCCGGAAACGCTATAGATGCGTGTATCCGTCACTTCGTCATAAGCGATGGCGATCTCCATCATGCGGGTCACCTTGAAGGCGAAAAAGACGCCGCTCAGGAGGACGCCGACGGCCACGCCGGCCGACAGGTCATGGGTGGCGACGGTGACGATGACGGTCGCTACCATGACGATGCCCGATACCTTGGGATGGCGGGTGAGGTCGCGGATCGATGCCCAGGAGAAGGTGCTGACCGATACCATGATCATGATCGCGACGAGCGCCGCTACCGGCACCTGAGCAACCCAGGGGCGCAGTGGCACCATGATGAGCAGGAGAAACAGGCCCGCGACGAAGGTGGAGAGCCGTCCGCGCCCGCCATAGCGCACATTGCCCACCGTCTGACCGATCATGCCGCAGCCCGCTATGCCGCCAAACAGTCCCGCCGCGACATTGGCGAGGCCAAGGCCGGTGCATTCTCGCGCCTTGCTGCTCGTCGTCTCGGTCAGGTCGTCCACGACGCTCGCCGTCATCATTGATTCAAGGAGCCCGACCGCCGCCATGGCGACAGCATAGGGCAGGATGATGTGCAGCGTCTCCCATGCCAACGGCACACCGGGCCATGTCAACGAGGGCAGGGACGAGGGAAGGCGGCCGAGATCCGCTACCGTGTGGATCGGCATGGGCACGGCGATGCTGATCGCGGTCAACACCAGGATGCAGATAAGCGGCGAGGGGATGGCCGTCGTCATTCTGGGCGCGAGATAGATGATCGCAAGCCCGCCCGCGATCATCGCATAGCTGTGCCAGCTGACATGCAGCATCTGCGGCACCTGCGCCGAAAAGATGAGAATGGCGAGCGCGTTGACGAAGCCTGTCCGTACCGAACGCGACACGAAGCGCATGAGTATGTCGAGCTTCATGAGTCCGAAGGCGATCTGGAGCAGCCCGGCAAGCAATGTGGCCGCGAGCAGATATTGCAACCCATGGGAATGAACCAGCGCCGCCGCGACCAACGCCACGGAACCTGCCGCGCCGGAGATCATCGCGGGTCGGCCGCCTGCAAAGGCGATGACGATGCCGATCATGAAGGACGCGAATAGCCCGACTTCCGGGTCGATCCCCGCCACGAAGGAGAAAGCGATGACCTCCGGGATGAGGGCGAAGGTGCCGACCATTCCGGCAAGGATGTCGCGGCGGGCATTGGCAGCGCCGTCAAACCATTCGGCGCGATAGCGCCCAAGAGCGGTGGTGTTCATGCTGGATAACCGATGAGGTCGCAGAAGAGGTGCACGGTGGGAGCCGGCAGAAATCGCTCTGCAACAAACATTGTCCGGCGGATCGGCGGCCGGAATAGCCACCCGGAATTTCACCGGGTCCATGTGAATGGCGGATCATTAGCGTCGAAGGCTTGGGCGTGCAATCCTCTGCTAAATGGCAGAGGCAGAGAGCTGAAGGGCGGTTTTCGAGAGGAGGCAATTGGCTATCGAACGACGGCAAAGGGTTGGTGGTGCCCGGCGCCTCGCCCCAGTTGGCGGATAATCGCTTTCGATGGCGGACGGGAGCAACTGGTCGCCTCCGCACGGGGCCGTTCTCCTATAAACGGCTCGACAAAATACTGGCGGTGCCGACAGTGCCGCATGGATTTCATGAAAATCATCGAGTCGCTGGATGAGGCGCTCTACACCGTCATGGGCTGGCTCGTCTTTTATCCGATCACGCTCAGTCGCGCGTTGGTTCGGCCCTTGAGGATGATGGCCTATGCCGACCGTGAAGTTTCAGACAGTCCCGAGCAACAGTATGACGACGCGATCCGGCCCCCCCTATTTCTGTTTCTGACGCTATTGATTTCCCACGGCATCGAAAATGCGGTGATCGGCGAAAATCCGTTGATGAAAGATCGCCATGGCCTTTCGGCTCTGGTTGATTCGGATTTGGTGTTGCTCACCATGCGCCTCATCATGTTCAGCCTATTCACGCTGATGATGGCAGTCAGGTTATTGCGACGACAGGGTGTCCGGCTCACGCACGAAAATCTGCGGCGTCCCTTTTACGGTCAGTGCTTCATCACCGCGCCACTTGCCTTGTTGGTAGGATTGGGCGCTTTGAGTCTCGACGCGTTGCATCCCTTTCTGCTGTGGGGCGGCCGGGCTCTGACCCTGACCGCTTTAATCTGGTACATCGCGGTGCAAACCATTTGGTTTGCGGGCAAGTTGAATATCTCGTTGTTCGCGGGCTTCGCCCAAGCTGCGATGGCGATGATCTATGCGACAATGATGTTTGTGGTACTGGCTTTGTTGATCGTTTGAAAAAGTTCGGGTCAAGCGCATCATGCTTCGGGCACCGCTCAGCTATGCTTGGACGCGAAAACGAAGGAGGCGGAAAATGAAGGGGTTTACGATCGGGCTTACGGCGGTGGTCATGGTTTCCAACGCTGCGCACGCGCAGACGCCCAGCGATGTCGCCGATCTGGTCGGCGCGCGGGCAGCTGGCGCGGAAACGGCGATACAGTCGCGCGGCTATGTGTTCGTCAAGACTGAGACGGGCGACGATCGCAAGTACAGCTATTGGTGGAATGCGCGGATGCGCCAGTGCGTCACCGTTGCGACAATGGAGGGGCGCTATGCATCAATCACTTTGTCGCCTGCGCCCGACTGCAAGCAACGCTCGGGCGCATCTTGGCAAGATCGATCCGCTGCTCGCCCCGACATCGGTTATCGGCCAGCTGCACCGCAACAGGGTTCGCCCAGCTATGCGAGCGAGCGCGGGCCGGTGCAGGTCGGGAGCTATGAGGTCGACCTGGGTCTGGTCTGTTTTGGCGATGGCCAGCGCCCGGGCCTTGCCACAACCTATGGGTGGTCGTGGAATAGCCGTCGCGACCGCTACGATTATGGCAACCGCACCGAACTCACGGCGGAGCAGTTTGATGCGTCAGTCATGGTACAGCTGTGGACGGGTGGTGGACGGATCAGCCTGCCCAAGAAACTGATCCCGCCTATCCATTCGCGCGGCACCGGTGGATGGTGGGACCTGTATGATGTGGAGATGGGATCTGAAGTTATCCGGGCGAAATATCGTCTCAACGGCCTCAACAAGCCGCAAGTGACAATCAATCGGCGCAGTGGCCAAATCAGCATCCAGGGATTGGACACCTATGCTTTCCGCGGCGGATGTGATGTTATTGACGGAGAAGAACATCGTCGCTTTTGAGCTCGTGGCTGGCGACTGCCTTCTCGCTCAGGGCCTGGACCGTTTTGCCGCTTCTTGCTCTGATATCCGTTGGTGACGATCGCACTTAGTTCGGCACGGCGGATCAGCCACTATGACGACTTTAGCTCGATGATCGCACCGCGATATTGGTCTGGGTTCAACACCGAGAGGGTAATTTCCACTTGTGGTGCAACCTGTGCGCGCGCGGTTTTGCGTGCCGACGCGACGAACTTAGCAATGCGCTCACGCGCAGCGGTAATCGTCAGGGTGAAGAAGTGGTGTTGGAGGACTTCCATCGCGGCGTGCCGCAGCGCGCCTTGCCGACGGGCGGCTTTTTTGCCGCATGCCCTGCGCTCCTTCTTGCCACCGCAGCGATAATATCCCTGCCGCTTATGGTGTAGTCGGATTCGCGGTGGCTCCACTTGATGAGCCCGGACAGCAGAAGCTTCTTGCGGTTCGGGCCTGCGCGCGATTTCACGCCAATTACTGGCCCGCCACCCAGGCCTAGAATAGTTCTGCCGTACACACATCCTTAAACGTGCCGCCATGCTGGCCCCCACATAACCCTTGATCATTTTCGCTAACAATCGATCATATTCGGTTGTGAAGCCGGCAAGCTATGCTAGGACGGCTCAACTCGACAATGTGACGGAGATGGCGCGGTGGCACTTTCATTACGGTTGAAGCTTGTGTCCTGCGCCGCAACCCTTTGTTTCTTTCCCGCGACGGCCGTACTGGCGCCCGACGCCTTGCTCGACGAATTTCGCACGCCACCGGCTGCAGCAAAGCCTCGGGTGTGGTGGCACTGGAACAGTGGGCAGATCAGTGCCGCTGGGATTGCAGCCGATCTCGACTGGATGGAGCGCGTCGGCCTGGGCGGTTATCAGGCCTTCGACGTGGACCTTGGCGCGCCGCGCGTGGTGGAAACGCCGCTGCCCTATATGAGCGATGGCTGGCAGGCGATGTTCAAGGGCGCCGTCGATCAAAGCATTCGCAAGGGCTTCGACATCGGCATCGCCGGTTCGCCGGGCTGGAGCGAGAGTGGTGGCCCCTGGGTCAAGCCTGAACAGGCCATGAAGAAATATGTCTGGAGCGAAACCCAGGTCACGGGAGGACAGCGTTTCACCGGGCCGCTCGCCCAGCCGCCGGGTTCCGCAGGGCTGTTCCAGAACAACGCAAGCGGACTGGGCGTCAAGACCTTTTACCGGGATGCGAAATTGGTGGCGTTCCGCACTGCGAAGGGCGCAAACCTGCCGACGCCCGCTGTGAGCGCGAGCGGGGGCGCCTTCACCGCGCAGGCGTTGAGCGACGGCGACGTCGTGAAGAGCACGGAACTGACGCCCGGTGCGGATGGCGATGCCTGGTTGCGGTTCGACTATGGCCGCCCCGTCACCGTGCGTGCGGTCACGACCGCAACCGGCAGCTACGCCCATTTCGGCGGTCGCGGCGGCGCCGGCCTGGGGTCGGGGGCACGATTGGAAGCCAGCACGGACGGCCGCAGCTGGAAAGAAGTCGGGACGATCGACACGGCAGGTCCGCAGCGGACCGCGACCGTGCCCGCGACGACCGCGCGCTGGTTCCGGGTGCTGGTGCCGGGAGGGTCCGGGCCCAAAGCAAAGGAAGGCGGTGCCAGCATGGCGGGTCCTCCCGGCGGCAAGCTGCTGATATCCGAACTCGTGCTGCGCGGCGCACCGATGGTCAATGCGTGGGAAACCAAGGCCGGTTTCGCCCTGTCGCCGGACTATTACGCCCTGACCACCCCGGGCGGGCAAGGCGCGGTCAAAAAGAGCGAGGTCATCGACCTTACGTCCCGCATGCGTCCCGACGGCACGCTGGATTGGACCGCGCCCGAGGGCGAATGGACCGTCCTGCGCATCGGCTATTCCCTGACCGGCCAGCGCAACGCTCCGGCCCAGCCATCCGGCTCCGGGCTGGAAGTCGACAAGCTCAGCGGCGCGGACGTCACCAGCTACATCACGCAATATCTCGACCGCTATCGTCAGGCGAGCGGTGGTCGGCTGGGCGCTGGCGGCGTCACCAACATGATCTTCGACAGCTGGGAAGCAGGCGAAGCGAACTGGACCCCCGCCATTCTGGAAAAATTCCAGCGCCTGCGCGGCTACGACGCCACGCCGTTCCTGCCGGTGCTGGCCGGTTATGTAGTGGGCAGCGCCGAGGCGAGCGATCGTTTCCTGTGGGATTTCCGCCGGACGCTGCAGGACCTGCTGAAGACCGAGCATTACGACACCCTGACCGCCGAGCTGCACAAGGTCGGCATGATCCGCTACGGCGAATCCCATGAAGGCCGGCCCGCCGCCATGGGTGACGGGATGGAGATGAAGGCGTCGGCGGACGTGCCGATGGCGGCGTTCTGGCACAAGCGGACGCCCGGCGTCTTCCAGCCCGGCCCTTTCGCAGACATTCGCGAATCCGCTTCCGTCGCCAATATCTGGGGCCAGAACATCGTCGCCGCCGAAGCACTGACCGCCAGCGGTTCGCCCTGGTCGATCGCGCCGCGTATGCTCAAGCCGGATGCCGACCTGATGATGGTCGCGGGCATCAACCGGTTCATCCTGCACAGTTCAGTGCATCAGCCGCTGCTCGACAAGGCGCCGGGACTGGTGCTCGGCCCGTTCGGCCACTGGTTCAACCGCAACGACACCTGGGCGGAACAGGCAGGCCCCTGGATCAGCTATCTCGGCCGCGCCTCCCACCTGCTGCAACAGGGGCATGCGGTGAACGACGTGGCAATCTTCTATGGCGAAGGCACGTCGATCACCGGGCTGTTCGGCGACACCCCGCCCGCCGTGCCCGCCGGGTTGCAATATGACTATGTGAACGCCGATGCGCTCAAGACCCGCATCGCGGTGAAGGACGGGCATATCGTCACGCCGGACGGCATGTCCTGGCGATTGATCTACATGAGCGGGCAGACCCGATGGCTGACCCTGCCGACGCTCGAACGCCTGCGGACCCTGGTCCGTGACGGCGCCGTTCTGGTGGGCGAAAAACCGCAGGGCTCGCCCAGCCTCAGCGACGATCCCGCGCAGGTCCGCGCCATCATCGGCGAGCTCTGGCCGACGGCATCCGGCGTTCACAAGGTGGGCGCGGGCAAGGTCTATGCGGCCGGAAACCTGGATGCCGCGCTGGCGGCGGAGCAGGTGGCCGCGGACTTCGAGATCGTCGGCGGAAACCCCGAAGAGGCGATCCGCTACAGGCATCGCCGCACGGCCGACCGTGACATCTATTTCGTGTCCAACAGCCAGGACAAGGCGCGGGCAGTGGTTGCCGCCTTCCGCGTGACGGGCAAGCCCGCCGAACTGTGGGACCCGGTCAGTGGTCAGACTTGCCCGGCAAGCTATCGCGAGGAAAACGGCCGCACCCTGGTCGATATTCCGCTCGATCCCTTCGGCTCGACCTTCGTCATGTTCAGAGACGGCGGCCCCCAGCAGCGTCAGCTGGCCGCCCCTGTGGTCCAGCCGCTCGCCGACCTGTCCGATACATGGTCGGTGGCCTTCCAGCCGGAGCGCGGCGCCCCGGCCAAGCTACGACTGGACCGGTTGCGCGACCTCAGCACTGACGCCGATCCGGGCGTGAAATATTTCTCTGGCACGGCGAACTATACGCGCACGATCAAGGTGCCGCGCACCTGGCTGCAGGATGGCGCTCGCCTGAATCTCGATCTCGGCCAGGTCGAGGTGGTCGCCGAAGTGCTGGTCAACGGCCGTTCGGCAGGCATCGCGTGGACAGCGCCCTACCGCGTCGACGTCACCGACCTGCTGAAGGCGGGCAACAACAAGGTCGAAGTCCGCGTCAGCAACCTGTGGGTCAACCGCGTCGTCGGCGACCGCCAGCCCGGCGTCACGAAGCGGATCTCCTTCACCCACGAAGACGCGGCGAGCCTGGGCCTCAAGCAGCCGCGAAGCGTGTTCGACAAGGTCGGGCCGGGTGGCACGCCGTTCGGTGCTACGCCCTACACGGCATCGACGCCATTGCCGCCTTCGGGATTGATCGGGCCAGTGCGGTTGGAACGCAAACTTCCCTAGCTGCGGCGGACGACATGCTACGCGCGCTACGCTTCAGCAGATACCGGAGGTCTTTGCTGCACGGGGGAGGAGTCGAACTCAGGGCTGAAACATTGCATCTATCCCCACGCGGGTGAGCCAAGCCCAAGCCGTCACGGTTTCATCGGCCGGTAAGTGATCCTCCGAACGATCTCGCCTGGTTGATCATTCGACACTTGCCACCCCGCTCTCTCCGATATAGTGAAGCTTCACTAAATTAGAGCGTGTCTACGCGTGGGGAGAGGTTTTTGCATGGCGGCAGCGGCGCGGCCCTATGAGCGTGGCGTTAGAGCAGACGCTCCTTCGCGAAGCGCGGCCACGCGCGCAAAGCTCATTGCAGTGGCTGAGCGTTTGTTCGCCGAGCAAGGCGTGCAAGCCGTTTCGCTGAACGAGATCAACAAGGTCGCCGGTCAACGGCACGGCAGCGCCTGCCAATATCATTTCGGCAGCAAGGATGGGCTGATCCAGTCGATCCTGGACAAGCACGTCACCGCCATGGCCAAGCAGCGCGACAGCATGTTCGATCAGATCGAGGCAGATGGCGCCGACCTGGACATCGATCGGGTGGTCGCTGCCTTCGTCAGGCCGGTGGCGGCAAAACTTCTGGACCCTGACGGTGGCAAGGAATTCGTCCGCCTCAATGCCCAGCTGGTTGCCGCCCATACGCTGGCAATGAAGTATTGGGAGGCGGCTCCCTTTTCGGCGCCTCTTACGGATCGGCTCAACCGCATGCTGAACCTCGCGCTGCGGAAGCAGGAGATACCGCCGCATATCGCGAGCCGCAGATTGATCATCGCGAGCGTCATGTTGTTCCACGGCCTCGCCGATTATTCCCGCGTGCTCGATGCTTCTGACGCTCTCGACGAAGCCAATATCCATTCTTTCACCGCCGATCTGGAGGCCATGATGGTGGCCGCGCTGATCGCTCCGCTTGACTTGCGAGAAAAATGACGATGTCCAACGACGTTTCGATCGACGATCTTTTCGACCCCCAGCTGACGCCAGCGCAGGTTGGAGCGCTCGCATATGGCGATGCCAATCCAGTAACCCTGACCGAGGATGCGGTGCTTGGCGCGGCGCGGGACCGGACCGGATTGACGGATTTTGGCCCCGATGATTTCCGCGAGCGGTTGAACCTGCTGCTCGGCGAGTGGGATGCCGACACAGACCTCACCAATCTCACCCGGGCCACGCTTTTCAGATATGCCGTCCGCTACGCGTCCAACAGGCTGCTGATCGAGGATGCGCTGAAGAAGGACCCCTCGATCCATGACGAGGTGATCGATCGACCGATCATCATCGCGGGGCTCCCGCGTTCGGGCACGACCCACCTTGTCAACCTGATCGCCGCCGACCCGCGCTTCCAGTCACTGCCGCTCTGGGAAAGCTATGAGCCGGTGCCCCTGCCTGGCGAACAGCCGTTGCCTGGCGGCGTCGATCCGCGTTACCAGCGCTGCGCCGACGCCTGGGCTGGCATGCAGGTGACGACGCCGCTGCTGGCCGCGATGCATCCGATGAACCCGGACCATATCCATGAGGAACTGGAACTCATGGGGCCGGATTTCGCCTCATACAATTTCGAGTGGCTCTCGCTCGTTCCTGGCTGGCGCGACCATTATTACAGCACCGATCAGACACCACATTATGAGTATATGAAGACCGTGCTGAAGCTGCTGCAGAAGCGGCACGGCGCGAAACGATGGGTGCTCAAATGCCCGCAGCACCTGGAGCAACTGCCGGTGCTCAAGGCCGTGTTCCCGGATGCCTTCGTCGCCATCACGCATCGCGATCCGGTCGCCGTCATCCAGTCGGCGGTCACGATGCAGGCCTATACGATGCGGATCAACCGTAAGCATTTCGATGCCAAGACGCTGATCACCTATTGGTCGGACCGCGTAGAACATCTGCTGCGTGCCTGCATGGACGACCGCTCGGTCTGGCCCGCCGAGCAGAGCCTCGACGTACCGTTCCATGTCTTCATGTCCGATGACCTCGGCATGGCGGAACAGATCCTGGCGAAGGCAGGCTTGCCCATGACCCAGGATGCGCGTGCGGCCGTGGCCGAATATGTCGCCACCCATCCGCGTGGCAAGGAAGGGCGCATGATCTACCATCTGGAGCGCGATTTCGGCGTCGATCCCGACGAGCTGCGCAAGCGCTTCGCCTTCTACTTCGATCGTTTTCCGGTGAAGGCCGAAAGCAAGAAATGACAGGGTTCAACAAATGACCGATTTCGATGCCTTTGCCCCGCCGTCGAATGACATGCTCAAAGGGCTGCGTGACTTGCCTCAACCTGACCAGATCGGGTTCGTGGTAAAGGACCTGGCACGGGCGATCGAGCTTTACGATCCACTGTTCGGCCCTTTCACGGTGCCAGATTTCGGTCCCCAAACCGCATCCTACCGCGGCGTGGAGCCGACCCCCTATTCACTGAAATATGCCTTTGGCAGCGCAAACGGGCTGGAAATCGAACTGATCGAGTGGGTCGAGGGTGACACACCCCACCGCGATTTCATCGAACAAGGCAGGGAGGGGATGCACCACATCCGCTATCGGATCGACGATCTTGACCTGTGGTTGGAGCGGGTCGGGGCGATCGGCTTTGAAGTGGTCTGGTCGGCGCGGTTGGGTCCCGGGATCGGCTATGCCTATTGCGAACGAGCAGGCGATCCGTTGCTGTTGGAATTCCTGCAGCTGCCGGATCAATGAGAAATGAACCGGTTACGCCAGCTAAGGAGGGTGAGACGTTGACGACAATGCAGCTTGCGCGGGTCCATGGGCCCAATGATGTCCGCCTGGACGATGTGGCAGCGCCGGAGCCGGGCCCTCGCGACATTGTCGTGCGGATCGAGGCCTGCGGCATCTGTGGCAGCGACCTTGGCTATATCGCACTTGGCGGCACCAGCGGCCCGGTATCCGAACCGATGCCGATCGGCCATGAATTCGCTGGCATTGTCGAACGGGTCGGCAACGCCGTTCAGGACATACAGGTTGGCCAGCGCGTCGCGGTGAATCCGGACGACCGGAACATCGGCAATGGCGGCCCGGAAGGTGCGATGGCCCCCTTTATCCTGGTGCCTGATGCAAAGGTCGGATCATCCATATATCCCGTCCCCGCCAATATCGCACCGGAATTGGCCGCACTGGCGGAGCCGCTTTCGGTCGCCCTGCACGGCATCAACCTGGTTGACGTCAAGCCGACGGACAAGGTGGCGGTGATCGGGGCAGGGCCGATCGGGCTTTGCGCCGTTGCGATGCTGCGTCACCGCGGCGTTAGGAAGATCGCCGTCATAGATCGCGAGGACAGCCGTCTGGAGCGTGCCGCACAGCTCGGCGCGGAAAGGACGATCAACGCCGCGACCGGTTCAATGATAGAGGAACTGGCGCTGGCGCATGGCGAAGGGAACCGCCTGGGGCTGCGCTACATCGACACCGACGTGTTCATCGACGCCGCTGGCGCTCCAGCCGCGCTGACGGATGTCATTGCCATGGCGAAATTCCGGGCCAGAATCTCGGTGATCGCCCTCTACAAGAAGCCGTGCCCGGTCGATCTGTTCAAGATGATGATGAACGAGGTCATGCTGATCGGGTCCATCGCACTGGGCCGCCATGCTGAATTTGGCGAAGCAGTCGAGATGATCAAGGCGGGCGAGATCGATCTGAACCCCATGATCAGCCACCGCATCCCATTCGGCCAATTCAGTGAAGCACTGGATACGGCGCGCGACGCCGCAAAGTCGGCGAAGGTCATCCTGGAATTCAACTGATCGGCCAAATCAAAGCAGTGTTTGATTGAAAGCGCCCTTTGAGCAGGAGAAAGCGCATGAGAGACCCGATATACAAACGTCGCCGGATCGCACCTGAGGCCGCCGAATTCGATCAGAAATGCCGCCGCGTAAACGATTTCATCGTGATGTCGGAAGCCAATTCCAACGTCTATCTTATCG
Organism: uncultured Novosphingobium sp.; assembly: GCA_946886075.1. The sequence continues at coordinate 18,373 of CAMPHR010000006.1, forward strand.
AAACGGACGAGGGCGGCATTCTTGTCAACACCGGCACCGGCTTCGAAGCGCCGGTGATCGCGCACAACTTAGCCAAATTCAGTAATGTACCGCTAAAATATATCATTAGCACCCAGGGTCATGTCGATCATGTCGGCGGCGTTGCCTACTTCCGTGACCGCAATCCCGGCGTCCAGTATATCGCGCAAGCGGGCAATGCCGAACATCAGGCCTATGACGCACGCCTTCACGGCTTCCGCTCCGCGCGCGCAGCCTTCCGCTTCACCGATGCCTTTGTCGAGGTGTTCAAGCGTTACGCGCAGGCGGGTTATACCGACATCAATCCGCAGGATCGGCCCACTCCCGACATTGTCTTCGAGGACCGCTACACTTTCTCCCTGGGAGGGCTGGATGTCGAACTCATCGCCTGCCCCGGCGCGGAAACGAACGACTCCCTCGTCATATGGCTGCCGCAACATCGCATCGTGCTGACTGGCAACGTCTTCGGCTGCCCATTCGGGCATTTCCCCAACCTGGTGACAATCCGTGGGGACCGGTATCGCGATGCGCTCACCTGCGCCGCCGCTGCACAGACCGTGCTTGATCTCGATGCGGAGCTGCTGCTCTACGGTCACCATGAACCCGTCGTCGGGGCCGAGCTGATCCGCGATGAACTTACTGCCTATCGCGACGCGATCCTTCACGTTCATGAGGAAGTCGTGAAGGGCATGAACGCCGGGAAAAGCCTCCCTGAACTGCAGAATGAGATAAGCTTGCCCGCCGCTTGCGAGGTCGGCCAGGGTTATGGGAAGCTCAACTGGAGCATTCGCGCGATCTGGGAAAACTATGCAGGCTGGTTCAAGCACCAGTCCACCACGGAACTCTACTCCGTTCCCCAGAGTGCGGTTCACGAAGATCTGGTGGCGCTGGCTGGAGCTGATGCGCTGACGCGGCGCACACGGGAAAAGATGGAGGCAGGTGAGCTTGAGCAGGCGCTCCACCTCGTCGATCTCGTGCTGAGCGCGTCGCCGGACGATCTGGCAGCGCGACAGCTTTCAATCGATATTCATGAGGCGCTGCTGGTGAACGCGAGGACGTTCTGCGTTACGGGCAACTTCTGGCTGGTCGGCTGGTTGGAGAACCAGCTCAAGATGCTTCGTACCGGCAAAGAGACGGCGCCCCTACCGACATGAGCGTCAGCGCGGTCGCAATGTGTCTGACATTGGGCCGCGCATGGCCACGATCGACTTCGCCTTAGGCAGACCCCATGGGTCAGAAGTCCTGCGTTGAACGGAGCAAGGTCAGGGCGCGTCAGGGCGCTGATGTCCGCTCCCGCAGGTGCACGTCCGGACGAAATATAAATGGAACAACGGCACACCGCATCAATTCAACGCGGAGCTGCACCTGATCGATTGGCTTGAGGAAAAGGGCTATGCCCACGACATCCTGCCTGACGAGGCGCTGCACCATGATCACCTCCGGATACGGTGTGCCTAATGGCTATGACGACCCCATTTCCCGATTGACCGAAAATGTCCTGAACCGCTTCGACAAGCCCAAGCGTGCTGAAGCCGATCATGAATAGGGGAGGCGGCCGAAAGGGGTGATGCGGTTTTACCTGACCAATAGGCCGGACGCTTGAACCGCTTTGCTACCATGACGGAAGGCCAGGCGCTGTTCGAGGTTTCCCCTAAGAGGAAACCTCAGATCGCGCGGCTTGCGTCGGTGCTGACGATGGATCAGCGACAGCGCCGTTTGTCAGCTGGTGCTGGCCGAGGGGCTGGGCCAAACCTGCGCGAAAAACGGATTGGAGGCTGCGATCTTGTTATAGGACTCTATGTCCGTTTGGCACGTCGGGCACCAATGCCCCCCGGCAAGATACAGGTTGGGCGTCATCGCAAAGCGATGACCAAGACTACATTCCAGCTCGACCGGCGCGTGCGGATCATGCAGCTCTTCCGCATGGCATTTGGCACCGCGATAGGCGGCCGCTGATCTTAGATCATCGATGGTCCATTCCGCCTTCGGCTTGCTGTCGTCATAGCCATGGTCCAGCGGTTTGGGATCGCGGGACGGCTGCGCAAGAACGAAATCGTCCCAGCTGGCGGGAATTCGCTCCCATTCCTCGCGCGAGCCGAAATAGGCGTCGATATGTTCGACATCATTTGTACGGATCCACCGGGCGGGACCGCCCGGACCCTCAGCGGTCTTCTCCATCTGCTTGCGCGCGAGGCCGGGGAAGAAGCGCATGATGGTGCGCACGATCCACGGGATGCGGCGCGGAAGCTCCGCGAAGAAGTCCTGGATGGTGGTGTGGCGGTAGGGCACAAGTTCGTGCAGCCGATCCGAATCCAGATACCATTGGCCATGGAAGTTGCGGGTGGCCAGCCATTTCGGGTTCAGCAGGCGACGAAAGTCCTTAACTCCCATGGCAGCCATCATATTGACCATCAATTCATGGTTGACGAGCCTTGCGGACGCGCCGCCGCCGATATTGTAGAAATGGCGCCAGAAATGCTCCGGAACATCTTCGCCGCACAGCGCCGCCATCAGCCTTGCGGAATCCTCGACCGTTGACCATTCCATCACGCCATTGGGCGGATTGTGGAACATGATCGGCCCCTGCGTCTTCCACATGTCATAATGTGCCATGCCGGTTTGCCGGATCGACACCCAGTGCTTCAGGCCTGATTCCGCGACGATCGCTTCGCCCTTTGCCTTCGTGCCGGCATAATGACCGTTGAAGCCGGTGCAGATCGGGTCCCCGGTCCGCCCCCAATGGATCGGTGCGTTGCGGCTGCCGGTCTCTGCCACGGTACCGATATAGACCAGGCGGATGTCGTCGGCATTTGGCTGGCCCTTGATCGCCGCCACGACGTTGCGGGTGCCGCCGACATTCACTTTCTCAACGACGGCGGGCGGCAGTTCGTCAGCGAGCGGCGACACGAGTGCGCCCATGTGCAGCACGATATCAGCGCCTGCGACCGCCTGGTTGATCGAAGCGGCGTCCGTCAGGTCGCCCCAGGCATAATCGATGTCCTTATGCTTGCGCAGGCGGCGGATGACCGGATGATCCTTTTCCTCCGGACGGACCAGTACCCGAAGGCTGATGCTTGGTTGCAGCAACAATGCATCCACTACGGCGCGGCCCATGTTGCCGCTTGCGCCGGTCACCAGCACCAGCTTCCCACTTTTCGTCATGTCTCGTCCCCGACCCGATGATTTTCATCACGGTTAGGGCCGCAAAACATATTTGCCAATTGAAATGTACGTGAATGTCCATTTAAGGGCCATCACAGGATTTTACCGCGAAGGGATTGCCAGGATGAGCGATATCAAAGCCGAACCGCTGCCGGGGGACGCTCACTGGCATAGCGAGATCGAAGCGCCGCTGGTCATTGACGATGTCGACCTGATGCAGTGGGACTTTACGGCGGACGTCGTCATCGTCGGTTATGGCGGCGCGGGCGTTTCAGCAGCGCTGGAGGCGAGGGAGCAAGGTCTCACCGTGCTGGCCATCGACCGCACGGAGGGTGGTGGCGCTACCCGCATCAACGGCGGCATCTTCTACGGCGGCGGCGGTACACCGGCGCAGCAGGAAGCGGGAGTGGAGGATACGGCGGACGACATGTTCCGCTATCTGCAGTTGGAGACGCAAGGCGTCGTGCGTGACGATACCTTGCAGCGCTTCTGCGACACCAGCGCAGAGACGGCGCGCTGGCTCGCCAACCACGGTGTCCGGTTCGAAGGGCGGCTCTATGCCAAGAAGACGAGCTACCCGCATACCGACTATTCGCTCTATCACTCCGACAACAGCCTCGCCCCGGATTACAAGGCGGTGGCCAGGCCTGCGGCACGGGGGCATCGGGCCCTTGTCGATAAGCTCGATGCGCCGATGGGCTATGGCAAGGGTCTGTACGATCCGCTTCGCGCTTCGGCGGACCGGGCGGGCGTTGAGTGCCTGAACTCCACGAAGGTGCGGCAACTCGTCATGGATCGATCGGGCCGTGTTGTCGGCGTCAGCGCGATCCAGATACCCGCTGATACCAAGGAAGGAAAGCGCCACGCAGCGTTGATCCGGCAAGCGACCGCCATCGTGTTGCGCCTGCCGCCCGCCATGCCGTTCGCTGGCCTGCTCGCGCGCCGTGCCGCCCGTTTGTTCGCCAAGGCGAAGGAACTGGAGCAACGCATTGGTATCAAGCGTCTGGTCCTTGCGCGGCGTGGCGTGTGCGTGTCGGCGGGAGGCTTCATATTCAACCGGGACATGGTCGCACATTATGCGCCGAAATATCTGAAGGGCATGCCACTCGGCACGCCCGGCGATGACGGTAGCGGTATTCGGCTGGGCCAGAGTGTCGGAGGAGCGGTCTCGCGCCTGCACCACGCCAGCGCCTGGCGCTTCATCAACCCGCCGATAGCCTGGGCGCAAGGGATGGTCGTCAACCGCAAGGGCCAGCGCTACGTCAACGAGATGCTCTACGGCGCATCGATCGGCATGCCGATGGTGGAGCAGAATGACGGCGTGGGCTGGATCGTGCTGGACGACGAGCAATTCCGCAAAGCCAAAGCTCAGGCGCGCAGTAAGGCGATTTTGCCGTTCCAGGGCTATCCTGCGCTCGCAGCCATGCTGCTGGGGTCCAAGAAAGCCGCCACATTGACGGCGCTGGCAGGCAAGTGCGGCATCGATCCTGCCGGTTTGGAACAGTCCGTGGCCGACTATAACCGGCTGGCGGACAGCGGCGATCGCGATCCGTTCGGCAAAGCCAATGAAGACATCGCACCTGTGCGCAAGGCGCCCTTCCACGCGGTCAACATGTCGATCGACGCCAAGCTTGGCTTTCTTCCAGTGCTGACGCTCGGCGGCCTCAAGGTGGACGAGGATAGCGGCGCCGTGCTCGGCCAGCAGGGCCTGGCCATCCCGGGCCTGTACGCCGCGGGGCGCACTGCGGTCGGAATATGCTCCAACATCTACGTCAGCGGCCTCTCGGTGGCTGACTGCGTCTTTTCCGGACGGCGCGCGGCCCGGTCGATGGCGGAGGCGGTGTAACGCCTCTTGTCATGAAGGCGGTCGTGCATCAAAGGCTATGCATGGCTCAGCCGACGGGCAGATCAGACAAGCTTGCTATGAAGCGCGGACGTCCTACGGCCGATGAGATCGCGCGCATCGAGCAGGCGATCCTTTCGACGGCTCGCGCGATGTTCCTGGCGGAGGGCTTCGATGGTGTCTCGATGGAAGGGGTTGCTGCGGCGACAGGTATCAGCCGCACGACCCTCTACAGTCGCTACGCTACCAAGGTCGATCTGTTTCGGGCCGTGGTCCAGGACACGCTCACTCTCTGGTATGCACGCCCCAAACGGCCGGGCGTTTCCGACGTCACAGACATAGAAAGCATCCTGCGTTCGCGCGTCGATGAGATGGCGGCCGTGCTCGTCGATCCGCTGTTTCGCGCTTTCCTTTCGCTCACCATGTCCAACCGTCATCGCTTTCCGGAACTCGGATCGATGATGCACGAACTTGGGTACGAGGCGGCGGTACAGCTGCTGGCCCAGGATATGCGGAGTGCAGCCGAGCGGGACGGCCTCCAGGCCAAGCGGCCGGAGGTGATCGCGCAGATCATCATCGACGCGGTATATGGTTGGTTTCTGCAACATGACCTGGTCCGCGATCTGACCGCGCAGGAAATCGAGGCGCAGGGCTACGCCGTCGTGGGAATAATGATGCTGTCTCGCGATCAGTGGTGAAAACCAGACGCGGGACGATCCGTCGAACGCCAGCCGGACGCAATTTCCCGCAAGGGCACTCGCGGCCCGACCGTGGCGGCGCTCAGTTTGCAGGTCGTGACGCCGTTGAGCCGCTATGCCTTGACCGGCGGGGTCGCAGCCAAGATTAACGCAGGCCTCGGTGCTCGCGCGAGCTGATGCGCTTGGGCAAAGGAAACGCAACTGTGTTCCTTTAGTCGCAGAGTAGCAAATAATGTTCACACCTGTTTACTTCGCGTGCGATTTGAGTATCGTTGAGCGCAGCTGCACAGCAGAAGGAGAGGGGGCTCTGAGGATTCCAGACAATATACAGGCGTTCGTGCCTTATGTTTTGACAGCGTTGTCGCTGCTGTTAAGCTACTGTTTTCAGCTGTTTATTGATGCTCGCTCGCTGGCCTCGCTGATCTTGAGAAGGTGTTTTTCCACCCTCAGGCAGTTTATGCGTCCGGCTTTGCTACCAACAGTCTGCGGCTAGTCGGAATAAGTTCAATCAAAAGCGGTATAAAGTGACATTGTCCGCTCATAGGGAGAGAATGATGAGAGGGAATTTCCACAGTAAGAAGATGCTGTTGCTTGCGGCCAGTGCCGCATGCGGTCTGTCGGCGCCTGCATTTGCGCAGGGCACCGCGGACAATGTTTCGGCTGGGGCGAATCAGCCCGCGACAGAGATCATCGTCACCGCGACCCGCCGCGCGCAGGCGTTGCAAGATGTTCCGATGAGCATCAACGTCGCCACCGGCGAACAGATCGAACGCTTGAAGATCTTCGACGTCAAGGATGTGCAGCAACTTGCCCCGGGCCTTGAACTTCGCAACGACAATGGCCGCGCGAACTCCGCAACACTGCGCGGCGTGACCTTCGATCCCGACCAGGGCACTGGTCCTGCGGTCGACCTCTACTTCAACGAAGTGCCGATCGACGCGCAGACTGCGTTCACTGCCATCTACGACATCGACCAGATCGAAGTGCTGCGCGGACCTCAGGGCGCGCTGCGTGGCCGTACAGCGCCGTCGGGCGCGATCACCCTGCGCACCCGCCGTCCCAACCTGAATACGATTGAAGGATATATTCAGGGCACGGCGACGGAAGACGCTGGCTACAACGTCCAGGGCGGCGTGTCGCTGCCGCTCGTGACCGACAAGGTGGCGATCCGTGCTGCCGTCCTCGTGGATGGCAATCGCCTGAACCAGGTCCGCAACATCACCCGCGGCGACCGTTCGCGCAGCCGTACCGAAAGCGCTCGCCTGTCGGTGGCTTTGCAGCCGACCGAGGGCTTCGACATCAACGTGATGTATCAGTACCTTAACGCTGATAACCGCCTTTACACGCAGGTCTTTGGCCCCGGCAACGCAGCCATTGGCAATCCACCGATCGGGCTGGATGATCGGTTCAGCCTGTCCGAAGGCCGCAGGCGTTACCTCAACAACACGCACCTGGTCACGCTGGACGCCAAATATGACCTGGGTCCGGTTACGCTCGCATTTGTCGGCGGCCATCAGGAAACCAAGCTGACGCAATATAGCGAGAATGATCCGGGCAACGCCATTGCGAACTATGCGCCGACGCAGATCGTGCGGACGCCCTATAATGTAGATACTGCTGAACTCCGCCTGATGTCCAACAATGAAGGCTTCTTCAATTGGACCGCAAGCGTTTTCCACACGCATCAAACCGGCAATGTGACTGTCGACAATCCGCTTGACTATATTGTCGGCTTCCCAGGTGTCCCCGCTCCTGTCGCGATCGTTCCAGTGACCGGCTTCATCAATATACCTACCAAAGGCAAAACCTGGGCGTTCGCTGGCAGCGTTCGGTTGAAGCCGACTGATGAACTGACGTTCGAAGCGGCGGGTCGGTATACAATGTCCGACGGTCGGCAGTTCGCGACGATCACTATCCCGGGTGCGGGCACCTTCCCCATCGTCGATTATGAATCCAAGGAACGTCCCTTCACCGGCATGGCGTCTTTGACCTATGAGGTCAGCCGCGATCTTACCGTCTATGCATCCTATGGCCGGGCGTTCCGCGGATCGACTGCTGGCGTCGGCATCCCGCAGAATGTCAGTGAGGATTTGGCGATCAGCAAACCGGAACATTCGGACAATTTCGAAGTAGGGTTCAAGTCCGCTTTCCTCGACCGGCGCCTGTCGCTTGACGTGTCGGCTTTCTACCAGAAGTTCGACAACTTCATCTCGCGATTCACCGGCATTGCGACTGATCAGGGAACCAATATCGATGTGACTGGTGACGGCGAGCCCGATGGTGTGTACGTTGGCCCGCCTGATGGCGACGTCGATACGACCGCTGACTACAACTATAATGGTAAAGCGACGGTCAAGGGCATCGAAGCAACTTTGGCGGGCCGCCCCATGGACAATTGGGACTTCTCGGTCAGCATGTCCTACATCAAGGGTCGCTATAAAAATGCCCTGCTGCCGTGCACGACGATCGATTCCGCCACTGGGCAGCCAGTCGTCATCCCGAACCCGGCCTTTGGCGGCGTCAACAATGTCAGCTTCTGCAGTCGCAATTCGCGACTTGCCGACATTCCTGACTTCAGCTTGACGGCAAATACCGAAGTGCGCTTCGGCTCCGGTCCGATGCAACCCTTCGTCCGGGCACTGTTCACCTACCGCCCGAGCGTCTATTCCGACCGGCAGCAGTTCCGCTATCCTTCGCGTGAACTGGTCAACCTCTTCGTCGGTCTGCGTGGCGAGGAAAGCAAATGGGAAGTGTCGGCTTTTGTTCGTAACCTGTTGAACCAGAACCGGATTACCAACATCAGCATCAACAATAACACTATTCAGGCGAGCAATGATCCGAGCGTCATCTACGACTCGGGCTACCGCACCGTGAACGTAACCAACCCGCGGGAATTCGGTATTTCCGGATCGTTCCGCTTCTAACCGGCGTAACCCCGCCAGCTTCATACAGGCTGGCGGGTTTTTTCTTTTCATGGGTTTTCCAGGGCTGCCAAAAGCAGACCGGCGGCAAAGCCCACCGAAAAAACGCGACGGCACTGTTTACTTTATGGCGTGCTCTGCTGTACGACGGAGGTCAATGCTCGTCCAGGCGAGCGATTGTCGCATTTGATATCGGAGGATTTCTTGGCTGACCGGCTGGCCCTTACGCGGCGCATGTTCATCGCTTCCACGGCTCTGGCCATGCCTGTCACGGCGGTGGCTCAAGCAGCCACAAGGGAAGTGTATCGCGATCCCAAGGCGCCAATAAAAGATCGTGTCCGCGACCTGCTCAGCCGCATGACGCTGGAGGAAAAGGCCGCGCAGGTACGATCCATGGCCTATACCAAGGCGTCGATCCTGGAAGGCGACAATTTCTCGCCGGAAAAGGCAACGCAGGTCTTTAAAGACGGCATCGGCCAGATCGGCAATCCCAGCGACACGAACGGCACCAAGCGTAGCGCCACCGACAACTACCGAGCTCCGGGCGAAACGATCGATCTCATCAATGCGATACAGCGCCATCTTGTCGAAAATACCCGTCTCGGCATCCCCGCGCTCTTCCATGAGGAAACGGCGCACGGCCTGAAGGCGCGCGACGCGACGATATTCCCCATTCCCCTCGGCCTTGGCAGCACCTGGGACCCGTCGCTTGTCCAGCAGGCTTACGCGCTCGCGGCGCGAGAGGCGCGCATGCGCGGCGCGACCGTCGCGCTCAGCCCCGTTTTGGACCTTGCCCGCGATCCCCGCTTTGGTCGTGTGGAAGAGTTTTACGGCGAAGACCCCTTCCTCGTCAGCCAGATGGCCATCGCCTCCGTGCGCGGTCAGCAGGGAACGCGTCCGCTCACCGCCGACAAGGTTTTCTGCACGCTCAAGCATTTCATCCACGGCTCTCCGGAGGGCGGGCTCAACACCGCGCCTGCCGACATGAGCGAGCGGACGTTGCGGGAGAATTTCCTCCTGCCCTTCGAGCGAGTGATCAAGGCGGCCGACCCGGCTATTATCATGCCCTCCTATAATGAGCTTCAGGGCGTTCCCTCCCACGCGAACGTCGAACTGCTTCAGCGTACCGGCCGCGATCGGCTCGGCTTCCGCGGCGCCTATTTCAGCGATTATGGCGGCATCACCAATCTCGTGACCCAGCATAATATGGCCGCGAATGATGACGAGGCGGCGGTGCTCGCGCTTCATGCAGGCGTCGATGCCGAACTGCCCGAAGGCCAGGCTTATGCGCGTATTCCCGAGTTGGTTCGCGCAGGCCGCATCCCCGAAGCCAGCCTGGATGCTGCAGTCAGCCGCATATTGGCGCTTAAATTCGAAGCCGGACTGTTCGAAAACCCCTATGTGAACAAGGGGCGCGCACTGCGCCAGGTGAATGCCCCGGCCAGCAAGGCGCTCGCTCGCAAGGTCGCGCAACGGTCGCTCGTCCTGCTGAAGAATGACGGGGTGCTGCCGCTTGATCCCGCCGCGCCGCGCAAGATCGCGGTGATCGGCCCCAATGCGGTCGAGGCTCTCTTTGGCGGCTATTCGTCGGTGAACGCGCAGGCGGTCGGCATTCTGGCGGGCGTCCAGGCTGCGGCAGGCAAGAACATCACGATCGAGCATGCCGAAGGCGTGCAGATCGTCAAGCCCGATCCGACGGGCCAGCATCTTCCCGCTCGTGCCGCGCGCTACGCTGATCCGAAGGAAAACGCCGCACGCATCACGCAGGCGGTCGAAGTCGCCAAGCGGTCGGACATTATCCTGCTCGTCGTGGGCGACGTGCCGGAAATCACGCGCGAGGCGATCCATGTCGGTGCGCCGGGCGATCGCAACACCCTCAACCTGTACGGCGATCAGGACGCGCTGGTCGAAGCGATGATCGCGACTGGCAAGCCGATCATAGCGCTGCTGATCAACGGGCGGCCGCTAACCGTGACGCGGCTTGCGGAAAAGGCCAATGCACTGGTCGAAGGCTGGTATCTGGGCCAGGAAGGCGGCAATGCCTTCGCCGACATGCTGTTCGGCAAGGTCAATCCCGGTGGCAAGCTGCCGGTCACCTTCCCGCGCTCGGTGGGCGATCTGCCCATGTATTATAACCAGCATCCGTCGGCTAAAACGTCCAAGCGCTATGTCGAAAGCAAGCCAACGCCCTTGTTCCCGTTCGGCTATGGCCTGAGCTACACCACGTTCGATATTTCCGTGCCGCGCCTCGCGAAATCGACCATCGCCGTGGGCGAAACCGCGGTCGTCGAGGTCGATGTGACCAACACTGGCTCAAGGGCCGGTGACGAAGTGGTGCAGCTTTACGTCCGCGACGACGTAAGCTCGGTGCCGCGCCCGCTGCTGGAACTGCGTGGGTTCGAACGCGTCAGCTTGAAGCCCGGGGAGAAGCGGACTGTGCAATTCCGGCTCGATACGGACAGCCTGGCCTTCTGGAACATCGACATGGCCTATGTCGTGGAGCCCGGCACCTTCACGATCCATGCGGGTTCTAGCTCCGACAAGTTGAAGTCAGTGAAGCTGACAGTCGCCTGAACGCAGCGGAAGGAGTTGGATTGATGTGGAACCGCCGGGAAATCATGGGCGCGGGCGCTGCCGCCTTCGCTGCGTCGTCCTTCGCACGGACAGCCTTTGGGCAAAGCGCGCTGGACCAGGTTGAAATAGACCTGCGCCGCGAAACGGGCGCGCTCGATCATATCTGGTCGCGTTGCGGCGGGTCGGATCGCGCCTCCGTCACCCTGCGCGAATCATGGCGCCATGATCTGGAGCGTTTCCGTAACGAAACGGGTCTGGAGCGGGTGCGCTTCCATGGCATCTTCAATGATGACCTGGGCGTCTGGGCTGGCGGCATGAACGGCAAGGATCCGAACTTCCAGAATGTCGATGCCGTCTATGACGGTTTGCTGGAGCGCGGCGTTCAGCCTTTCGTCGAACTGAGCTTCATGCCCAAGAAGCTGGCGAGCGGAAACACAAAGCTCAACTTCACCTACAACGCCAATATCACGCCGCCCGCGTCACCTGATGCCTGGGGCCAGTTCATCGGCCTGTTCGTGCGCCACCTGATCGACCGCTATGGCGCGAACGAAGTGCGCCAATGGTATTTCGAGGTGTGGAACGAGCCGAACCTGACCTGGTTTTTCAGCGGGACGCAGGCCGACTATTTCGCCATGTACAAGGCGGCGGCGCAGGCGATCAAGGCGGTCGATCCAAAGCTGCGGGTCGGCGGCCCTTCGACGGCCGCGGCGCAGTGGATGCCGGAATTTCTCGGCTTCTGCGCGCAGGAAAATCTGCCGGTCGATTTCGTGTCGACGCACATCTACGCCGGTGACGATCAAAAGGAATTGTTCGGCCAGGCCAATCTGTATCCGCATAAGGATGTGATCCCCCAGGCGATGGCCCAGGTCCGCAGGCAGATCGACGCCACGCGCTACAAGGGCGCGGAACTGTGGCTGAGCGAATGGTCGTCGGACAGCCCGGCGATGATCGCCCATGTCATCAGCAATTGCCTGCCCCACTGCCACGCCATGTCACAATGGGCCATCAGCAACGTGTTCGAGGAAATCAACTTCCCGAACTTCATCATCAAGGAAGGCGATGGCGGCTGGGGCATGCTGGCGCAGCGCAACATCGCGCGTCCCGCGTTCAACACCTATAAGCTGCTGCACCGGCTGGGTCAGCGCCGTCTCGCCGCCACCGGCCCCGCGCTCGCGAGCCGGACGAAGGAAGGCGCAGCGGCGCTGGTCTGGAACCTTGCAGAGGTGAAGCAGCCTTCAGGCGTCCCGGGCATGAGCAGCCAGCGCATCGTCACCGGCGAACGCAAAAATGTTCAGGTCAGGCTGAAGGGCGCGCGGCCCGGTGCGCCAGTGCGTGTCAGCTATGTCGATCAGGAACGCGGTTCGCCCTTGCCCAAATGGCGCGAATTGGGGTCGCCGCAATATCCCAAGAAGGATGAGATCGATCAGATCCGGCGGTCGGCGGAACTCGCACCGCCAGAAACGCGGCGTCTGGACAAGCAGGGCGTATTGACGCTCGACTTGCCACCCGAAGGGATCGCGCTGATCGAGCTGAAGGCCTGATCGGCCTGAGGCAGCCGTACCAGAACAAGGACGGAATAGCCGCGTCAACCTGTATAGAATAGGTGAGTTCGGAAGGATAAAGACGCCGAACTCACCACCGGCGCCTGTCAGTCAGGCTGGCCAGGGATGCTTATCCCGGCCAGCCCTCCCGTCTTACTTCTTCAGCTTGGCCAGATCGGCATCAATCTCTGCAAGCACCTTATCCGTGATCTGGTCGGGCGAATATTGCTGAATATCCTTCAGCGTCATCGAACGAGCCATATCGACCTGGTCATTGGTGGTCATGCCAGGAACATGCTTTTCCAGCACCGCCTTGGCAGCCGGATCATCAAGCAGCGCACCGATTTCCGTGGTGCTCGTCGAATAAGCGGCGGCCTGCGCGAATGCGGGCACCGGCGACATCGCCATCAGGGCTGCTGCGATAATCAATTTCTTCATCATACTCTCCGTTCGATGGGTGGTATGCCATGTAAAGCAGCTTCGTGAAAAATGCAACTGGACTGTTTACTTTGCAATGAATAGACGGGTATGCCTTTCCCGCTCCTGAACAATAAGATTTCCCCAACCGCCATGCCATCATCGCTGCACCCCCTGGAGTTTGCCCAAATGCCCCGCGACATCCCCGTCAGCCGCCGGTCGCTATTGATCAGTTCCGCTTGCCTTTTCGCATGGCAGGCATCGGGCATTCCGGCAGCGATGGCGGCGGTCAACCGCCCCCTGTCCAGCCGGGTCAAGTCGTTGATCGCGCAGATGACGATCGAGGAGAAGGCGGGTCAGCTCACGCTCATGCCGACCCCCTGGACATCGGCGGCCGCAGCCAGGATCAATCCGGCTGCCGCAGTCAAGAATGTCGAAAATCTGCTGGGCGATGCCGAAGCCGGACGGCTGGGCGGCGTGTTCAACGGCTTTGGCGTGGACGCACATCGCAAGCTTCAGGCCGCAGCGATAAAGGGGCGGCTCGGCATCCCGATGATCTTCGCGGGCGACGTCATCCACGGATATCGCACCGTATTTCCGGTGCCGCTCGGCGAAGCGGCCAGCTTCGACACCGCTCTGGCGGAACGCACGGCGCGCGCCGCGGCCGAAGAAATGGCGGCGACGGGCTTTGACTGGGTCTTCGCGCCGATGGTCGATATCGGCCGGGATGCCCGTTGGGGCCGCACGGTCGAAGGGGCAGGGGAGGACGTGCTGCTGTCGAGCGACATGGCGCGCGCCCGTACGCGCGGATTCCAGGGCCGCTCGCTCGCAGATGCTGGATCGGTCGCCGCCTGCATGAAGCATTTCGCAGCCTATGGCGCTGCGGAAGGCGGCGTCGACTACAACACGGCCGACATTTCCGAACGCACGCTGCGCGAAGTCTATCTGCCGCCGTTCCAGGCGTCGATCGACGCGGGCTGCGCCACCGTCATGGCCGCATTCGAAGATATTGCCGGTCGTCCGGTGCATGGCAGCCGCGAAATGCTGACCGACATATTGCGCGGAGAGATGGGCTTTGATGGCCTGGTCGTCGGCGACTATAATGGCGATCTGGAAATCGCTGCCCGTGGCCTTGCCGCCGACGCCCGCGACGCGGCGCGCATCGCCATCATGGCGGGGCTCGACATGAGCATGGCGAGCGGCATCTACCGCGACCATCTCCCTTCCCTGGTCGCTGCGGGCGAAGTGCCGATGGAGCGGGTGGACGAGGCGGTCGGCCGCGTCCTTGCCCTCAAGGAAAAGCTCGGATTGTTCGACGATCCCTTCCGTCGCATGGACCTGAAGCGCCAGCAGGCGCGCATGCGCACAAAGCCTGCGCTTTCCCTCGCGCGGGAGGCCGCCCAGCGCTCGATCGTGCTGCTGAAGAATGATGGTGACCTGCTGCCCCTGCCGCGTGCGGGCAAGCGCATTGCCATCATTGGTCCCTTCGCCGAAGGGCAGAGCAACCTGCATGGCCCCTGGACCCTGTTTGCGGACAATAAGGAAGCGGTGGACCTCGCAACCGGCATCCGCGCGGCCGTCGCCGACGCATCGCTGGTGACGGTGGTCAAGGGCAGCGAAGTCACCGCAGCGGTCGACGGCGGCATCGACGCCGCCGTTGCTGCCGCGCGCGCTGCCGACATCGTCATCCTGGCCGTTGGCGAGCGCGAGGCGATGTCGGGTGAGGCATCTTCGCGCGACCTCATCGTCCTGCCCGCGCCGCAGCAGGCTCTGGCCGAAGCGGTCGCCGCAGTGGGCAAGCCGGTCGTCATCGCCCTGCGCAACGGCCGGGCGCTGGCTCTGGAAGGCGCGGTGCTGAATGCGCCCGCGATCCTCGTCACCTGGTTCCTGGGCTCGGAATCCGGCAACGCCACGGCCGACATCCTGTTCGGGAAAACCGGACCCTCTGGCCGCCTGCCGGTCAGCTTCCCGATCTCGGCGGGCCAAGTGCCCTATTATTATGCGCACCGCCGCCCTGGCCGCCCCACCAATACGCGGTTCATCACGGTGAAGAATGAGGCGCGCTTCCCCTTCGGCCATGGCCTGACCTACGGCAAGATCAGCTATTCCGACCTCAGCCTCTCCGCCAAGCAGATTGCGCGCGACGGACAGCTACGCATAGCCGTGACCGTAAAGAATGACGGCAAGCATGCGGCGCGCGAGTTGGTGCAGATTTATGTCCAGGATGTGGTGGCCAGCGTCACGCAACCGATCCGGGAACTGAAGGCCTATCAGCACGTCGATCTCGCGCCCGGCCAATCGAAACAGGTCAGCTTCACCCTTTCGGCCTCTGAACTCGCATTCCTCGGCCTGGATCTGAAGCCGTTGATCGAACCGGGCCAGTTCACCCTATGGGCCGCGCCCTCCGCCGAAACAGAGGGCCTCAAGGCCACCTTCGAAATCACGGCCTGATAGCGGCCGAGGGTCTTCCGCTTCAGCATGGCATGGAGGGACCGGTGGATGATCTGTTCACCGGCCCCGCACCATGAGCGACTGTAACGATGTGGGCGATGTCGCAGCCACCGGCCAACCGCTCTGACCTGTGGCGGGTAGGGGGGGAGCAGGCTCCCCCCTCGACGCTCCGTCGCTATCCCTGCATGTCTTCCAGTTCGATGCCCTTGGTCTCCTTCACCATGCTGTTCACGAAGATCAGCGAAAGCAGCGCGAAGGCCGTATACATCGCGTAGGTGACCGGCAGGCCCAGATTCTTCGCCAGCCAGGGGAAGCTGGAGCTGACCAGGAAATTCGCCAGCCATTGTGCCGCGCCCGCGACCGCCAAAGCCGAACCGCGCATCTGGTTGGGGAACATCTCGCCCAGCATGACCCACATGACCGGGCCCCAGCTCAGGTTGAAGAAGATCACGAAGATGTTCGCCGCGAACAGCGCCACCGTGCCGGTCGCGCCCGGCATGTGCAGCGCGCCGTTCACCATTTCCGCCTGATTGAAGCACCATGCCAGCGTGCCGAGCGTCAGTGTCATGCCCGCCGATCCGATCAGCAGCAGCGGCCTGCGCCCCAGCTTGTCGATCAGCATGATCGACACCAGACACGCCAGGATCGACACCACGCCTGAAAGGATGTTGATCTTCAGCGCGTCGCCTTCGGTAAAGCCGACCGCCTGCCACAGCACCGCGCCATAATAAAAGACGACGTTGATGCCGACCAGTTGCTGGAACACGGCCAGGCCGATGCCTACCCACACGATCGTTCGCCATCCGCCACCGGGCTTGCGAATGTCGGCCAGGCTGGGGCGGTGATCATGGGAAATGGACGCGTCGATCTCCGCCAGCTTGTTCGTTGCGGCCTGATGCCCCAGCAACCGGGCGAGGACGCGATGGGCTTCGTCCTTGCGTCCCTTTGCTACCAGAAACCGCGGGCTTTCCGGGATGCCCAGCAATGCCACCAGGAACAGCAGCGCCGGCAGCGCCTGCACCCAGAACATCCACCGCCATGCGGGTTGCCCGCCCCAGATGATGCCCAGCGACGATCCGGCCGTCTGCGCCAGATAATAGTTGGCGAAAAAGGCGCCGGTCAGGCCTGAAATGATCATGATCTGCTGCAGGCTCGACAGGCGGCCGCGTATCCCTGCGGGCGTCACCTCGCTGATATAGGCGGGCGACAGGACGCTCGCGGCGCCGACCGCCATGCCTGCGAAAAACCGCGCGATGGCCAGCATCAGTGCCGAACTTGCCGCGCCCGACGCGACCGCGCTTATGATGAAGAGGATGGCGGCGGTCATCATGACCGTTCTGCGCCCCCAAATGTCCGCAAAGCGCCCGGCCATGAAGGCGCCGAGCGCGCAGCCGGGAAGCAGCGCGCTGACCGTCAGGCCCAGCTGCGTTTCTCCCAGGCCGAACGCATGTTTCAGACCGTCTTGCGTGCCGTTGATCGCGCCGGAATCATATCCGAACATGAACCCGCCGATCGTGGCCACCGCCACGATGCGCCCGATCAACGCCAGGTTGAGCCGTTCCCGCTCAATTGCCTCCATCACCGCTTCCTCCCTTATGAGAGCGCTACCATCACTTTCTCGCGGGCTGCGTCAAGTGTCCCTTTTCCCACTGGCTGTCGGACCCGCGCTGGACAAGCTCGAACGGCAGCAGGACGCGCTCCTTTTGCGTGGATCGTGCGCCACCTTTCGCGCGGACCGCGTCGGCCAATATCATGATGGCGCGATGGGCCATGGCGGCAACGGGCTGGCGGATCGTGGTCAGTTCCGGCCAGATTGTCGTCGCGATCGCCGTATCGTCGAAGCCGCAAATGGCGATCTCGCCCGGAACGTCCAGCGCCATTCGATGCGCCGCCCCGACTATCGCAGCGGCCATGTCGTCATTCGCGGCGAAAATGGCCGTGGGGCGCACGGGCCGGTTCAGCAGGCGTTCGGCTGCTTCCATCCCCGACCTGTAGGTATAGTCTCCCGGCACGATCAGCGCCTCGTCGATTGCCACGCCGAAGGATAACAGCGCCCGGGCATAGCCGTCGCGCCGGGATTGGCTCGCCGACTGGTCCGGACTGCCCGACACATAGCCGATATGCCGGTGCCCCTGCTTCAACAGATGCGTCGTCATGGCAAAGGCGGCCGCCTCATCGTCGATGAAGACCGCGTGGGCACTGGACGCGGGCTTTGCGGACGCGACCTGGGCCACTTCCAGCCGATGGCTCGCGAGCGAGGCCAGCAGCGCCTCGTCATCGCAGAGCGGCGGCGGCAGCAGCACGCCATCGACCCGGTGCGCCGCCAGCCGCGCCGCGATCGCTTCGGCCCGTTCGCCGCTGTCATGCTGTTCGATGATCAGCTCCGCGTCGCTCTTACGCGCCGCTGCCAAGCTACCCAGCAGGAACTCGCTCAAATAGGCAGCGCTCGGGTTCGTATGCAGCAGCACCAGCCTGCACTGGCGCGCCCCCGCCAGGTTGCGCGCCGCCGGGTTGGGGACATAGCCGAGCTTGCCGATCGCCTCCTGAACCTTGTCCCGCGTCGCCTGCAGCACCCGCGCATCGCCATTGATGACGCGCGACACCGTCATCGGCGAAACCTCGGCCGCAACGGCGACATCGGCAATCGTCGGTCCGTCCCGCCGCTTTCGCGAAGATCGTCTATCACTCATGGTTTACGGGTATCGGCGGGATCATTGGCGGGCAAGCCTTCCATTGCCCTGCACTCGGTTTATCGCCAAAAAAGGGCGCCCTGACCGATGCTATGGTCGAGGACAGGCTTATCCCAAAACGCTTTTATCTCGCCACTTCCTTAATGATTTCCGCCGCCGAAAACCTCACGCTGCCGGAAAATTCCTCACCCTCCAAAAGCCACCGCACATCCGGCGTCCCGGGCATATTCACCGCATCCGTCCCATGCGTCACCGGCTCGACACAGAAGAAATCGGCGTCCTCCGGACTATACACAACCGTATGCCTGAAGACCGGATCGGCGATCATCTCCAGTGACACGCCCCGGCAGGGCCAATCGATCCGCAGCGGGCCAGTCCGGTCGGTATAAACCGTATCCACCGCCCGCTCGTTCACCGCCGCGCCTTCCCACCAGTCCCGCGCCTCATCCCGCTGATCCAGCTGTTTGGGCAGACAGTCCGCGCTGTTCTGCCACTCGCCGCGATGCAAGCCATGATAGACAGTGTCGGCGTCGCGCGGGAAATAAGGGTGAAAGCCAAGTCCGGCAGGCATCGCCTCTTCCGCCAGATTGACGACGGACAGCGTCATCGTCAGGCCGTCCCGGCAAAGCTCGAAACGCTGCTCCGCGCGATACGGCCAAGGCCATTCGCCACCCGAATATTGATGCGCGAGCGTGGCGCTGCTCCCGTCAGCTTTCGTCACCTTCCAGGGCGCCAACCAGCCAAAACCATGAAGCGTATGAGGATGGTCTGTGCCAGGAAAGTTGGGGGCAAGCGCCACCGTCCTCTCCCCCGCCTGAAACCGTCCTAGCGCTATCCGGTTGGAGAAGGGGAGGAGAGGGAAGCAGGCGGCGTCCAACACTGACGGTCCCTCGGTACGCCGGAAGAGGGGCATTCCTCTCCAATCGAACCGCAGCACCGACCCGCCCCTCTCAGGCGCGATGTCGATCCGGTAATCGCCTGCTTCCAGCGTCAGCATCAGAAGCGGTTCATCATATTCTCTAGCCATTCCTGGCGGCCGGACTGCGGCTGCGGCTGCAAGTCGCGTTCGGCCGCCAAATCGGCGATCGACGCCAGCGTTGCGTCTCCCTTGTGGATAGCCTGGCCAAGCTCGCCCTTCCATCCGGCGTAGCGTTCCGCCCGGAACGCATCGACCCGGCCGTCCTCGATGATCGCAGCCGCTTTCACCAGTGCAAGGGCGATCGTGTCGATCCCGCCGATATGACCATGGAAAAGGTCAACCGCATCCATGCTCTGGCGGCGTACCTTCGCATCGAAATTGAAGCCGCCGGTGGTGAATCCGCCCGCACGGATGATCTCCAGCATGGCGAGCGTCAATTCCTCCACCGAGTTGGGGAACTGGTCGGTATCCCACCCATTCTGATGGTCGCCGCGATTGGCGTCGATGGAACCGAAAATGCCCAGCGCGCGGGCCATCGCGATCTCATGTTCGAAAGTATGGCCCGACAGGGTCGCGTGATTGGCTTCGATATTCACGCAGACTTCCTTTTCCAGGCCGAAGCGCTTCAGGAAGCCGTAAACGGTCTGCGTATCGAAATCATATTGATGCTTGGTCGGTTCGTGCGGCTTGGGTTCGATCAGGATCGTGCCCTTGAACCCGATGCGGTGCTTGTGATCGACGACCAGGCTGAGGAATCGCCCGAAATTTTCCTGCTCGGTGCCGACTTCCGTGTTGAGGATCGTGTCATATCCTTCGCGGCCGCCCCACAGAACGTAATTCTGGCCGCCCAGGCGATGGGTCGCTTCCAGCGCATCGCGAACTTGGCTCGCGGCCCATGCATAGACCTCGGGATCAGGATTGGTCGCCGCGCCAGCCATGTAGCGCGGATGGCTGAAGAGATTGGCGGTGCCCCAAAGCAGCTTGCGGCCATGCTTGGCCTGCAGTTCCTCCAGATGGTCCACCGCTTCGGCGAAGCTCTTGCGGAACGCGCCGATATCGTTGGCGTCCGCCATGACATCGACATCGTGGAAGCAGTAGAAGGGCAGGTCCAGCTTCTCCACGAACGCCAGCGCAGCGTCCCGCTTTGCACGCGCCGCGGTGGAGTCGTTCGGGCCTGCGTGCCAAGGGCGGCGGAAGGTCCCGCCGCCGAACACATCGCTGCCCGGCCAGCAGAATGTGTGCCAGAAGCAGACGGCGAAGCGGAGATGATCCTCCATCCGCTTGCCAAGGACGACGCGATCCTTGTCGTAATAACGATAGGCAAGGTCGTTGGTGCTATCGGGTCCTTCATAGCGGACGGTGGCGAATTCGGCGAAATAGTCAGCGGACATGGGAAATCCTCATTGGAAAGATTTGAGCGCGGAATAGGCTGCGCGGAAACGGGACAGACGAGGCGTCAATCGGTCGACCAGAGCGGGATCGGGTTCGACAACATGTGCAATCGGGGGAGGGGCGCAGGCTTCGGCAACGCTGGCGCCCGTCACTGCCATCAAGGCGAGCTTGGCTGCGCCGAGAGCCGGTCCGACCTCTCCGCCGTCCAGATAAGCGAGCCTGACGTTCAGCGCCGATGCCAATATCCGCCCCCAATAACGAGAGCGGGCTCCTCCGCCCATGACGGACAGCTGGTCTATGGTCGTACCCGCCTCTCGCAGCACGGCCATGCCATCCGCATGGGCAAAGGCCACGCCTTCCAGCACTGCGGCAGCAATGCGGGCTTTGTCTGTTTGGTTGTCGATCCCCAGCAATGCAGCGCGGACGTGGGGGTTATTATGTGGAGTACGCTCGCCCGACAGATAGGGCAGGAACAGTTCGGGCCCTGTTGCAGGACCTGCTGCCTCAGCCAGCGCGAAAAAAGCTGCGGGGCCATCCAAGCCCGTCGCCCGGACTCCCCAGTCCACGCAAGAGGCGGCAGATAGATGCACGCTCATCTGGTGCCACATGCCGGGCAAGCAGTGGCAGAAGGCGTGGACCGCGCGCTCCGGGTTTGGACGAAAATCATTTGTCGCGACGAAAATGACGCCTGATGTGCCGAGGGAAAGCAGCGCGTCCCCATCGTTCACGACGCCAACCCCGGCTGCTCCCGCCGCATTGTCGCCACCGCCCGCAATAACGGCGACCGCGTCCATACCCCAGGCTGAGGCGACTTCCGGGCGCAGCGTTCCCGTGATTTCGGTGCCTTCGAAAAGCTGAGGCATGTGATCGCGGGTGAGCCCGGTCGCGTTGAGCATGGCATCGCTCCAATCGCGTTCCGCAACATCCAACCACAGCGTGCCGGCGCTGTCCGCCATGTCAGACGCCTTGTCCCCTGTCATGCACAGGCGAACATAATCCTTGGGCAGCAGCACGGTGCGGATCTGGTCAAAGAGGGCCCGCTCCTGCTGTCTGGTCCAGAGTAGCTTGGGCGCAGTGAAACCCGGCATGGCGAGATTACCGGTGATCGTGCGAGAATCCGGGACCAGTTCCTCCAGCTCTTCGCACTGGGCGAAGCTGCGGCCGTCATTCCAAAGGATTGCAGGCCGCAACGGCTTGTCGTCCGCGCCCAGCAATGTTGCACCATGCATTTGCCCCGCAAGGCCGATGCCACGCACCTGAGCACGAATCGCAGGGTCCAGTGCAAGGACGGCACGCTGTGTCGCCTCCCACCAGTCCTCCGGAGCCTGCTCCGACCAGAGTGGATGGGGATTGGAGACGTTGAGCGGTACAGTCTCTAGCGCCGCGACCCGCCCGTCTCGTCCGACGATGACGGCTTTGATGCCGGAAGTTCCAATGTCGATGCCGAGAAACATACTTATACCTGTATTTTGGAGCGGCAAGGTAGCGCTATCATGGAGAGCGATGCAAGGGCTTATGTGGGCTGGTCCATTGCTGTCCACTATACAGCTGCGCTCCGCGATGATCCACTTGTGAGGATGGTTCGCCAAGCGCCGCAACGGCATTTGTTCTGGCGATCCCGAGTCACTTGCCAACATCCTGGCCAACCATCATGAAGGGCCGATACTCTTTCTGCCTGGCAGTGACCAGGAAGACCGCACCTAGCTCCTTTCAAATGCGGCATAAGGAAGAAATTCACGACGCTCGAATATCAAGCCGACGGCCTCTCCATGAAAAGCAGGCTGTATGTGGATGCGGCGCGTTCAGGGAAACGGGCGGGCATATTGGTGTTTCCAGAAGCGACCGGCTTGGGCGGCCACGCCTGTGAGCGTGCGGAGCAGCTTGCTCGATTAAGAGGCGGCCAATCCAAAATATAATTTCCTTGCGCGCGAGCATTATAATTATCCCCGCAAAGCCATCGCCAACGGTCTGCCCGAAGGACCGCTCCGGGGGTGCCGTTCCTTCTGAAAGATGTCATCATCTTCATCGGAGGTGAGGTGACGGGGGCGGCAGTCGATATTATCGGCGGCTGAATGATGAGGTTGACGAAGAGCTTGACTGGAGGTTGTCAGCCGTCAACAGTCTGCCGAATTTTGGAGCATATGTCATGAAGGCCCCGCCTCGTTGCACCCCGTTCGTCTCTGTCGCGGCGTCGCCCCGACCGATCTGCCCCGGCGCGGCCAACCCGAGGAACGATGCGCATGCATGACCGGGATGGTTTGAGCAGCCGGGCGAAGCGGCGTCGTGGTGGCATGCTGCTGCGAGCCATGCTCGCGCAGAATGTCGGCACCGGCTGTGCGTTCGGTGGCATGGGCGTCAGCGTTCTGGCGATGCAGGACCGGTTTCATTCTTCCTTGGGGATGGTCACCATGGCATTGTCACTGACCGTCCTCTCCATGACGGCGCTTGGTCCGGTGGTGGCGAGCCTCATCAATCGGCTTGGCCTCAGGACCGTGATGACAAGCGGCGTGGCAATGTCGCTGGTGGGGTATCTTGCGCTTGCCTATGCGCCGACCATGTCGCTTGCGCTTGCCGCCTGTGGATTGTTGATTGGTCCCGGCGCCGCCCTGTTCGCCGTCCTGCCACCTGCGGTCCTTGCTAGCGGCTGGTATCCACATAATCGCGGCAAGGTGATGGGCATCGCTTATCTTCCCCTGTTCCTGACGCTGATACCGTTGTTCGGGGTGAGCATCATTCAGCGGCAGGGCCTGACCGCCTTCTTCCTGTCCTTGGTCGTGCTGCACCTCTTGTTGTTGCCGCTCATGCTTGGTGTCGCGGATCCTCCGGCAGAGCTTATGGAAGAGTCAGACGCTGGCACAGCTTCCACCGGATCGGCGCCGGTCGTCATTCTGGGCAGCCTGCTGTTCTG
Source organism: uncultured Novosphingobium sp. (assembly GCA_946886075.1). The sequence continues at coordinate 41,907 of CAMPHR010000006.1, forward strand.
GCTAATCGTGCTGGGGAATGGCATTTTGAACGGCACCTCCATCACGGGGTCCGCCCATCTGCTACCCATCGTGGAGGGATATGGCGTATCGATAGAGACCGGCGCGATTCTGCTTTCGATTTCGGGCGCGGCTAGCATATTGGGTTCGTTGATGGCGGGCTATGCCGCCGACCGGCTGGGGCCGGCGAGAACGCTGAGCCTGGTCGCAATTGGCTTTGCCGTGGCATGGACGCTCTTCGCGATGAGCGGATGGGTGCCTGTTCTACTGCTGTCTTCGTTTCTGATCGGCTTTTGCGGAGCTTCGGTTTTTCCGCCCATCAGCGCGCTGGTCGTGCAGATATTCGGCATCGACGCTCTGCCAAAGGTTCTGGGGTTGCTGGGCGTCATGACGCTGCCCTTTACCTTCGTCATGTCGCCAGCCGCTGGCTGGCTGCACGATCTGTCGGGCAATTATGATACCGCTTCCGCCGTTCTGGTGGCGGCCTGCTCGGTTGCGGCGGTGACGTTCCTGGGAATGAACCGTCATCTCTCGGGCAAAAGGGAGGTCGCGCCCGACCTGTCCAGCGGTCTTCTTTTGCCTGCGGACCCAAGATGATCCTCAGCCGTTATATGGAACATCAACGGGAGAGAGACTATGATCCGCACATCTACCTTCATCGCTACCGTCGCCATGGGCCTCGCGCTGTCAGCCTGCGGCGGGAAGGGCGATGACAAGCTCGGCGAGCAAGCCCAGGAAGCCATGGAGAACAGGGCGGACAAAATGGATGCCATGGCCGACAATATGAGCGGTACCGCTGAAGACATGATGCAGGCAAATGCGGATGCCATGCGGGAAGCTGGAGAAGCGAAGGAAGAAGCGATCGACCGGTCCGACGTCAATGCAGACGCCTTGTCAAAGGCTGAACGCGAGAAGATCGTGAACGGAAACTAAGGGGCGACCACGCCTTAGGGAGCGGGCGAACCGCTCCTCAGGTCCCAGTTCAAGCATTCGGCGATGCACCGGGCCAATCCGCGCGAGGCAACTGCCTTTCGCCGGGGACCGGTGGAATTCTACATATTCCGGCGCGAAATCCCTGGGTCCGATAGACCAGCTGAGCGACTTCTCGAGCATGAGCATCATCCTGTTTCCGCGTCATCGCGCGGGAGCGGTCGGATAGCGCGGCTCTGCCTGAGGCGGCATGCCTGCTGGCCAGGTGACACGTCGCCACCTTCATATTCCGGCGGCGTCTTCCTGCGTGGACACGCCTTGCCATCGGCTCCGAGCATGCCGCGCAGAGCTACGTGTTCAGCGCCACCCCGCAATTGCAATGAAATGAAACGGCGATGTTTACATTGGCGGGCTGTTCTAACTATAGTGGCAATATCAAGCAGCGGGACAGCCGCCTGTCATGTTGCGCCTGATTAACATGCGGAGCAAAGGACCGCGGGACGCTCGTCCCGCCCAGAGCCGAGCCGATTGAATGTGGACGAGGAGATCACGTGCGCCAATCTTTCCGTTTAATGACGCTCATGCTGTGCAGCGTCGCCCTTGCCGGACAAGCTTTCGCGGGTGAAATGCCGCGTCTTCGGACGGAAAATGGCCGCCACGCCCTGATGGTCGATGGCAAGCCCTTTCTGATGCTGGGCGCGCAGGTGCATAACAGCAGCAACTATCCCGCGGTGCTGCCGCAGGTTTGGCCGGTTATGCATGCGCTGAGCGCGAACACCGTCGAGGTCCCGGTTGCCTGGGAACAGTTTGAGCCCACCGAGGGCAAGTTCGACTATAGCTGGGTCGATACGCTGCTGGCGCAGGCCCGCAAGAACGACATGCGCGTCGTCCTGCTGTGGTTTGGCAGCTGGAAGAATGGCGAATCGACCTACACGCCTGAATGGGTGAAGGCCGACACGACGCGTTTCCCGCGCCTGATGCGCCGCGATGGACGCCCGACGCGAACCCTGTCTCCCCTGGGCGAAGAGACGCTCAAGGCCGATCGCAAGGCTTTCACGGCGCTGATGCGGCATCTGCGTGAGACGGACCCCAAACATACGGTGATCATGGTCCAGGTCGAAAACGAGATCGGCAGCCATGGCGTCTCCCGTGACTATTCGCCCGAGGCAGACCGGCTGTTCGCGCAGCCGGTGCCCGAAGATGTCCGGATCGCGTCGGGCAAGCCAGCAGGCACCTGGGCAGAAGCGTTCGGCAAGGAAGCGGACCAGGCATTTGCGGCGTGGACCTATGCGCGTTTCGTGCAGCAGATCGCGGTAGCGGGCAAGGCCGAAAAGAACCTGCCGCTCTACACCAATGCTGCCGTATTCGATGCGACGGGCACGTCCACGGCGGCTCACGTCGCGAGTGGCGGCCCGAACTGGAATGTCCTGCCCATCTGGAAGACCGTCGCGCCTGCGCTCGACCTGATCGGTCCTGACCTTTATCTGCCGATGGAAAAAATCTATCTGGGCCTGCTCGATCGCTACACCCGCCCTGACAATGCGCTGTTCGTTCCTGAAACGAGTAACGCGGCATGGGCCGCGCGCTTCTTCTGGTCCGCGCTTGGCCGCGGGGCGATTGGTTTCGCGCCGTTCGGCATGGATACGACCAGCTATTCCAACTATCCGCTTGGAACGCGTAAGCTGGACGCCGCGACGATCGAAGCCTTCGCCGCGCCATATCGCCTGTTCCGTCCGATCGCGAGCGACTGGGCGGCAATCGCCAGCACAAATCCTACCTGGGGCACTGCGAAGAACAATGCAGGCGAGGACTCCACGACCATGGGCAACTGGAAGATTTCGGTAAGCTATGGCCGCAACAGTTTCGAAGTGCCCGCTTGGCCGGGCATGGAGCCGCCGCCATGGGCCAAGGAACCCGTCGGCGGCGGGGTCGTCGCGCAACTGGGTCCCAACGAGTTCCTGCTCGCCGGTCAGTATAGCCGCTTCCAATTCGCGCCGACCGATCCGGCGGCCAACGGGCAGATATTGAGCGCGGAGGAGGGGACCTTTGTAAACGGCCGTTGGGAAGCACAGCGCCGCTGGAACGGTGACCAGATAGCGTCCGGCTTCAACTTCAGCGAACAGCCTGCTCTGCTTCGCGTGAGGCTGTCGACCTATTGAGGTTTTCGGTGCCGGGCGCGGATGACCTGTCCTCCGCGCCCGTTCCAGACCATCGTCTTGAGATTAAAGCGCTTCCTGGCGAGCCGATGGAGGAATTATCGATATGAACGGGCGCAACCCCCGACACCACCGCAGCATCAAGCTCATGCTCCGTCTTGCCGTTCTTGCTGGAGCCTCTCTTCCGGCCACCATGCTGAGTGCCAGCGGTGCCGATCGGTTTGCGACCTACGCTAATCCCGTCGATATTCCCTACCGCTATCAAGCGCCATCACCTTTCCGTCCGATCCAGCCGCGGCCGGGAGAATCTTTCCGGGAGGCGGCTGATCCGACCATCGTCCTGTTCAAGGACCGCTACTGGCTGTTCCCCTCGCATTCCAAGGGCTACTGGCATTCGACGGACCTGCTGAAATGGGAATTCATCCAGCCGACCGGCTATGAAGTCGACAAGTTCGCGCCGACCGTGGTGGTCATGGACGGCAAGATGTATCTCGCCACCAGCGAGAAAACTCGGCACATATGGACGACGGATGATCCGATGAGCGGGCAGTGGCGCGTGGCGGCGGACATCAATCCGGGTTACGAGGATCCAGACCTGTTCCTGGATGATGACGGGCGGCTGTACCTCTATCACGGCCTGGCTTCAAAAGGCCCGCTGAACGCCGAGGAGCTTGATCCCAAGACGCTCCAGCCGATCAACAAGGTCGCGATCCCCGAAGCGCGGAACAAGGACGCGCGAGGTTGGGAAGTTCCTGGGGACAAGAATGAGAAGCTGAAAGGCCAGAGCTTCGTTGAAGGGTCGTGGATGACCAAGCGTAACGGCCGCTACTATCTGGAATATTCAGCGCCCGGCACCGAGTTCAAAACCTACGCCAACGGCATGCTGGTTTCGGAAAAACCCTTGGGGCCGTTCGTCTATCAGGACTACAGCCCGTTCGCCTTCAAGCCGACCGGCTTCATCGCCGGAGCGGGTCACGGATCGACCTTCAAGGGCAAGGACGGCCAATGGTGGCACGCGGGTACGATGACGATATCCCAGCGCCACATTTTCGAACGGCGCCTTGGCCTGTTCCCGACCAGCTTCACAAGGTCTGGCGAAATCGTCGCTGACACCTATTTGGGCGACTATCCGCACTATATCGGCGGCAATCGCAAGCTGACCGGATGGATGCTGCTGTCGCGGAAAAAGGCCGTGAAGGCGTCATCGACGCTCGACGGCTTCCCGGCCGAAAATGCTGTCGATGAAGAGGTGCGCAGTTGGTGGTCGGCCCGGACCGGGGGCGACAATGAGTGGTTCCAGGTGGACCTGGGCGCGCCGAAGCGGATCGAGGCGGTGCAGATCAACTTCGCGGACCAGGGTGCAAAGGCGCTGGGCATCAGCGAGGACGTCTACAACTATGTCCTTGAGACATCGCTGGACGGCGAGAGCTGGAAAACCGTCATCGACCGATCGCGCAAGGCTGCCGATGCCCCTCATGACTATGAGGTTTTTCCCAAGGCGGAGCGTGCGCGCTTTGTACGCCTGCGCAATATTCATTCGCCCGATGGTGGCAACTTCTCCCTCTCCGACCTGCGTGTGTTCGGCAATGGTGGAGGCGCAAAGCCGGCCAAAGTGCGGCAGACCCAGTTCCAACGCGACGGCCAGGATGGCCGGAAGGCGACCATCAGCTGGGCACCGGCAAAGGGCGCCGAATTCTACGTCGTGCGCCTGGGGCCGCGACCTGACCTCCTGAACCAGAGTTATCAGGTGTATGACGGCGATACGTCAGTCTCCGTGGCGAGCCTGAACGTAGGGACGGGCTACTGCGCGATTGTGGACGCGGTGAACGAGAATGGCATCAGAAAGGGTGGCACCGCAGTCTGCGCGAGATGACGCAGTATGGCGCCATCAGCATGTCACTGTTCAATTGCCGGTGCCTATTATTTCGAAAAGGTGTAGTATAACGAACCGCAGCCGTTTACGCTCGTCCTCAGCCCCGATCAACTGATCGGGCTTGGTATCCACTCAGAGGTCGGCGATGCCCTCATCGCGCAACGCATTGACCTGATCGGCATCAACACGACGCCGACGCAGGCCTATAGCAGAAGACAACGCCCAAGGCTGCTTATGCGCAGGTCAGCTGGCGTCCTGCATCCCCGAACCACGACCTCGAACTGACAGCGGGCATTCGCGACCATCGAGTTCGGGCCGAAGATGATCCGCGTCAATTCCGTCCACCCAGGACTCACCATGACCCCGCTGATCCAGCAGGGATTGGCTGATTATTTGAATATGGGGCTTTGGGATGATGTCGAGGCGGCCGAGAAGGGCATCGCTGCGATGGGACCGCTGGGAATTTCCAGCCAGCCTGAAGATACCGCGCACAGCTTCGTCTACCTCGCGTCCGATGAAGCCAGGTTCGTAACGGGGGCATCGCTGAACCACAATGGGTTCATCGGCAAGGTTTATTGACCGGCCTCAAGACGCTGCATCCTCGAATAGCAGGAATAGTAGCAACGCTTCATCCTTGCGGGCCCAGGCGCGGATATGGTCGTGCAAGGCTGTCGTACCACGGCGTTGGGACACGATCCTAAGACGATCAATCCTATGAAGTCGGGCTCAGGTCCAAAGTTCTGAACCTGCGTCCGCGTCAATGGGTCCATTCCCGGCGAATGGCGAAGGGATTGGGCCGCCGATAGCTTTAGACGCGGTGCACCTTTGTGTGAGTGCTTAGCGGAAGGCGTCAATCCGTGACGCACCTTTGATAAGCATAAGGGCGCCTTGGGCCTCAGATCTGCGGCGCTTTACGCTTGCCCGACCTTCGGCAGGGAGATGCACCGGCTCTCATCTTACGACACTGGCATAGTGTAGTTGAGGCCAAGTCTGCCGCCATCGGCATAAATGGTCTGTCCCGTGATATAGGACGCCTCGTCACTGGCAAGGAAGGCCGCGATGCTGGCGATTTCTTCCGGATCGCCGACGCGGCCCAAGGGCGTGCGGCTGAGGATGCGCTGGCGCTGCTCTTCGCTTGCCATGACGCTCTTGCCCATTTCGGTCATGATCGTTCCGGGGCCGATGGCGTTCACGCGGATGCCGCGGGGGGCGAGCGCAACAGCGGTCACGTTGGTCAGCTGCCGGATTGCGCCTTTCGAAATGGCGTAAGATATCTGGTTCGGGATGGCGAGCACGGCATTGACGGACGACAGGTTGATGATTGATCCACCCTCCTGCATCAGCCGCGCGGCCGCCTGGGTAGCGAAGGTCGCGGCCTTGACGTTGACAGCGATCACACGGTCAAAGCCTTCCTCGGTGAGTTCGTTCAGTTCAGCGGCGTGGGTGATCCCTGCATTGTTCACCAATATGTCGAGCCTGCCCCAGGTCGAGGCGACATCCTTGAACAGGGCGTCGCGATCTGCCGTCGATGCCATGTCGGCGCGCAGGAAGCGCTGGCCGAGCCGCTTTGCCAGAGCGACGCCGCTGTCTTCGGCGAGGTCGGTGAAAAGAACCGACGCGCCTTCTTCGACGAAGCGTTCTGCAATTGCCGCGCCGATGCCAGCACTTGCTCCCGTTATCACTGCGGTCTTGCCGGTCAGCCGTGCCATTTGTTGCGACCTTTTTCAGAAGTTGTAGAAGCGCGCGGGGTTGTCGACCAGAATGCGGTTGCGCGTCGTTTCGTCCGGCACCCATTCGGCGAGCAGGTCGAGCAGGTCCGAGACCGTGGGCATCGGCCGCCACTGCGCGACGTGGGGCCAGTCCGATCCCCAGACGCAGCGATCGGGAGCGGCGGCGACCAGCGCCTGGGCGAAAGGGATGGAGTCCCGATAGTCCGGCAGTTCCGACATGCGGAATGCGTCGGATATCTTGACCCATCCGCCATCGGCGACAAGCTGCACCAGCATCTGAAAGCCCGGATGATCGATGCCAGCGGTGTAGGGCATATGGCCCATATGATCGATGATCCATGGGCAGCGCAGCCGAGCGATGCGCGGCGCGAGGTTCAGGAGATTGCGTGCATCAAGCAGCAACTGAAGATGCCATCCCATCTCGCAGGCAAGCGCGTCGAAGCGCTCCAGATTCTGAAAGCCGACACCACCGCCGTAAAGATCGTTGAGGCGAAGACCACGAACCCCCGCCTCATGCGCTTCTGCATAGGCCTTTTCCGGAAGGTTGGCCTCCAGCACGCCGACGCCGCGCAGCCGGTCGCGATGCGCTGACAGCGTCTCATAGAGCAGCCGGTTGTCTGTGCCATGGACGCTGACCTGGATAAGGACGCCCTTTGCAAAGCCCACGGCATCCAGCATCGCGAGATACGCCTCGGCGCTGGCAGGCGGCGGGGTGTAGGACCGTTCGGGCACCAGTGGATATTCGGGCGGCGCGCCGATGACATGGCAATGCGTGTCCATCGCGCCTGCGGGCATCACGAAGCGGGTTGGCGGACCCTGATCAACGGGCGGGCCGGGGCAGGGGCGGGGCTGGTTCAGTTCTGTCATATGGAAGCTGCGTCCGTGCGGTGAAGATAGTCCGGCCCAAGTTCATCGAGCGAATTGGCGCCGAGCAGCGCCATGTTGCGGTCGATTTCGGCACGCAGCAGCCCGATGGCGTGGCGCACCCCGGCTTCTCCATGGACTGCCGCTGCATAGAGAAAGGGCCTGCCGATCAGAACCATGCGCGCGCCGAGCGCGATAGCCTTCAATATGTCGCTGCCGCGCCGGAAACCGCTGTCGATCAGGACGGGCATGTCGCCTGCGGCGGCGACGGCGGCGGGCAAGGCGTCGAGCGTGGCGATGGCGCCATCAAGCTGCCGCCCGCCATGGTTGGACAGGATGATGGCGTCGGCCCCAACGCCGCGCGCCAGTCGCGCATCTTCGGGGTGAAGCAGCCCCTTGATGACCAGGTTGCCGCGCCAGCGGTCACGGATATGCCTGATACCCTCCCAGGTCAGCCGGTCGCGTTGCCCGAAGCTGCGCTCCACATTGCGGGCGATCACCGGCGCGCCGCGCGTCGCGCTGGAATTTTCGAACGCTGGCATGCCGTGGCGGATCAGGGTCGGCGCGAATGTCCCGAGCAGCCACCGCGGGTGCGACAGGCCATCCAGCGCCAGCCGGAGTGATGGTTTGAGAGGAGTGGAGAAACGTTCGCGGATCAAATTCTCGCGGTTGCCCAGCACGGGCACATCGACGGATATGACGAGCGTGCCGAAGCCTGCGGCGGTGACGCGATCGACCACGCCGTCGATCCAGTCACGATCAGCAGGCAGATAGGCCTGGAACCAGCAGGATAGCGACGCGGCGCGTACCTCTTCCAACCGGATAAGCGACGTCGCGCTGAGCAGCATCGGCACATTTTCGGCGTGCGCAGCCCGCGCAAGCGCGATGTCTCCGCGCATCGCGACGAGAGCGGACAGCCCCATCGGCGCTATGCCAAAGGGGGAAGTCCAATTCTCACCAAATAAGGAGACTTGCTGTGTGCGGCTCGCCATGTCACGCAAGGCGCGCGGCAAGAAAGTGATGCGGCGCATTGCATCGCGATTGGCCGCCACCGTCAAATTATCTTCGCATGCTCCCGCGACATAGCCGAACAGCGGGCGCGGCAGATGCGCGCGCGCCAGAGCTTCATAATCGCCAAGGGACAGGACGCGCGCCGCCTTCCGCTTCATCCGGGCCGATGGTTCGGCCTCTCGCCTATCCAATCCTAACCTCCCCACTGCTTATAGTACCCGGCATTGCCGCAGAATAAGCCGGGCGCCGCGTTCATAGTCATAGAACAGCTATCGTGACCTATGCCGGATCGCTATGCCCGAACAGCGCGGATCGCCTTGATGACAGGATTGCGTGTCCATCAATATTGCAATTGCGCCTTCCACACGCCGGTATCCACCAGATGCTTGATTTCTTCGCGCACCAGCCGGACGATGATCCGCGTCGATCGGGTCAGTTGCTCCTCGCGCGGCATGCCAAGCACCAGCTGCCGGACGACGGGCGGATGGCCGATCGGGGCGTAGCGCAGGACGCCCGCGTCGACATCCCGGCTCATGGACGACAGCGGCAACACGGTATAGCCAAGCCCGAACTCAACCAGCTCTTTCAGGACCAGGAAGGAGTCTGCTTCAAACCGGACATTGAGCGGCACGCCAGCCTTGCGCGCTGCTGCTTCTACGATCAGCCGAAGCCCGTGCGACTGGCTGGGCAGCACGATAGGCAGCTTGACGATGTCTCCGACAGAGACCGGCGTGCCGGGGTCGAGGGCAGAGGAAGAAGGCCCCACCAGCACCAGTTCCTCATATAATATTTCGGCGACATTCATCTGGAAATCGGACGCGGGGCCATAGAGCAGGGCGGCGTCGATTTCGCCCCGCTGCAGCCAGTCGATCAGATGTCCGGCATAGCCCTCAACGATGCGTAGGGAGATATTGGGCGCTTGTTCGGCGACGCGGCGGGCGAGGCGTCCGGCCAGGATGTAGCTGACCGTGGGGGGTACCCCCAACGCGATCTGGCCGCCCCCTTCAGCGGACCGGTTTTTTATGTCGTCGAACGCCTGGCGCACCTGCCGCACCGGTCCGGCGATATGCTGGCGCAGTTCCTCTCCCGCTGGGGTGAGCTGCATGCCCCGGCGGTGGCGGTGGAACAAAGGCGTCCCGGCTTCCCCCTCCAGGATGCGCATCTGGCGACTGAGCGCTGGCTGCGCGATCCGGATCCTGTCTGCCGCCCGGCTGAGCGAGCCGAGCTCCGCGATCTTCAGAAAATGTTCTAGCCGCCGGAAGTCCACCTGCATGCGCCTTTCTATCATGCCCAACTGACATAGCAGGACGCGTAGATTGTTCCTATTGCTTTAGCAAATCTCGCCATAGGCTTTTGCGAAATCCAGTCGAGGACCCGCATGTCAGCAATTAGTGAGACAGAAACAGGGGCGCATGCCGACTCCCCCTGGGCACCCATAATTTTCGATGCCTTGCAGCAGGCAAATGTCCGGCAGATCAGCTATGTCCCGGACGCGGGCCATGCTCGCCTCATTCGGATGTGCGCCGCAGCGGAAAATATGAAGAGCATCGTTCTCACCACTGAGGAAGAGGGCATTGCTGTATGCGCGGGCGCATGGCTGGGCGGGGAGCGCAGCGCCTTGCTCATGCAGTCCAGCGGTGTGGGCAATTGCGTTAATATGCTGTCGTTGCTGGCAAGCTGCCGCGTTCCCTTCCTGACCGTCGTGACGATGCGCGGCGAGTTTCAGGAATTCAACCCGTGGCAGGTCTCCATGGGGCGTGCGACCCCTGCGGCGCTTGAAATCATGGGCGTGACCACGATCCGCGTCGACCGGCTGGAAGATTTGGCTCCGATGATGGCTTCCGCCGCTACGATGGCGTTTGAAAGCGATCAGCCGATCGCCATCCTGTTGTCGCAAAGCATGCTGGGAGCGAAAAAATGGCTGAAGTGAACCGTCTTCACCGCCGCCCGGCGGTCGCGGCCTTGCTTGCCGATCGCAAGGATATGCTGATCGTCACCGGGCTTGGCTCTCCAACCTATGACGTCTTTGCTGCGGGTGATCATCCCGGCAATTTCTATCTTTGGGGCGCGATGGGTGGCGCGGCGCTGACTGGTCTGGGGCTCGCCTTGGCGCAGCCGGACCGCCCGGTGACCGTGGTCACTGGCGATGGTGAGCAGCTGATGGGTATTGGCGGGCTTGCCACCATCGGTATGCAGCGTCCCAAGAACCTGTCGATCGTCGTTCTGGACAACGGCCACTATGGCGAAACCGGCGGGCAGTTGAGCCACGCTGGCGCAGGCATCAACCTGGCAGAAATGGCGCGGGTTTGCGGCTTTACCGAATGTTTCGAGGTGACGGACGAAGCAGGGATTGCCCGTGCGCGCGAAGCGATCGGCACCATCGGGGAGGGGCCACGCCTGATCGTCATTCGCATTGTCCATGAAGAAACGCCACGTGCCTTGCCCGCGCGTGATGGTGTATGGCTGAAGGCGCGCATGCGCGAACATCTGGGTTTCGGGCCGAATTAAAGCGACGATCAGAGGCCGGGCTAAGGAGGGAAGTGTGATGGCTGAGGATTTGGCCCGGTTCCGCAATCTGGTTGCGGGAAGCGTGCGCGATGCGGCGGGTGGCGAATGGCTTGAGAGCCTCGACCCGGCGACGGGCGAAGCTTGGGCTCTGATCCCCCGTTGCACCTCTGCCGATGTCGATGCCGCGGTGGAGGCGGCGCGTACCGCATTCCGCTCACCTGAATGGCGCGGGATGACCGCAACGGCGCGTGGCGCTCTGCTTTACCGCTTCGCCGACATTCTGGCGGAGGAAGGGGAGCGGCTGGCGCAGCTCGAAACGCAGGACAACGGCAAGCTGATCGCGGAAATGCGAGCGCAGCTTAGTTATCTTCCTGCCTATTATCGTTATTTCGCGGGCCTCGCCGACAAGATCGAGGGGCATGTCCTTCCCATTGACAAGCCCCTTATGCACGCCTTCACACGCCGTGAACCGCTGGGCGTGATCGCCTGCATCACGCCGTGGAACTCGCCGCTCATGTTGCTCGCGTGGAAGCTGGCGCCGTTGCTGGCGGCGGGCAACACAACCGTCATCAAGCCGTCAGAGCATGCCTCCTGCTCAACCCTTGCCTTCGTCGAACTGTTCGAACGCGCGGGCTTCCCTGCCGGTGTTGTCAACACTGTTACGGGACTGCCGCGGGAATGTGGCGAACCGCTGGTCATGCATCCCGACATTGCCAAGATCGCCTTCACCGGTGGCGAGCCCGGGGGCATTGCGGTGTATCGCTCCGCTGCCGAAAGCCTGAAGAAGGTGACACTGGAACTGGGCGGCAAGTCGCCGAACATCATCTTTGGCGATGCCGACCTTGAACGTGCCGTCTATGGTGCAGTGTCGGGGATTTTTGCCGCTTCCGGGCAGACCTGCATCGCCGGATCGCGGCTGCTGGTGCAGCGCGATGTCCATGACGAGGTGGTGGACATGCTGGTCGCGCTCGCCAGCACCGCCCGTATTGGCAATCCGAAACTGGCCGATACGCAGGTCGGACCGGTGACTACACTGGCGCAGCGCGGCAAGATACTCGATCATATTGCGGGCGCGCAGCAGTCGGGTGCGGAGTGCGTGCTGGGCGGAGGACGGCCGAATGTCGCCGGGCTGGAGGGCGGCTGGTTTGTGCAGCCCACCATCTTCACCGGCGTCAACAACCAGATGCCGATCGCGCGCGAGGAAGTGTTCGGCCCCGTCCTAGCTATCATTCCCTTCGATGACGAGGAAGAAGCCCTGTCGATCGCCAACGACAGCCCCTATGGTTTAGCGGCGGGTGTATGGACACAGGATATCGGCCGGGCCATCCGCATGTCGGAACGGGTCGAAGCGGGCACCGTCTGGGTCAACACCTATCGCGCGGTCAGCTTCATGGCGCCGTTCGGGGGCATGAAGCGCAGCGGTATCGGCCGTGAAAGCGGACAGGAAGCGATAGACGAATATCTCCAGACGAAGAGCGTGTGGATCGACCTCGGCTCGCCGGTATCCAACCCCTTTGTCATTAGGTGATGCAGATGAAAATTACAGAAAGTCTGGCAGAATTTTGCGCCAATGTCTCGGTGGACTCCCTTCCGGCAGACGTCGTGGCGCGCACCCCGCTTCTCCTGCTCGATTTGGTCGGAAGTATCGTGCGGGCGCGGAGCGAAGCGGCGGTCGCTCCGCCCTTGCTTGCCACTGTGTCCGCCATGGGCCTGGGAAATGGAGCGGCCCGGGTATTTGGAGACGCGGCAGGCTATGCCCCGGCGGGCGCGGCGCTGCTTAATGGAGCGCTTGGCCATGCGCTCGACTTTGACGATACTCATGCGGCAGGGACATTGCACCCCGGAGCGCCGGTCATTCCAGCTGCGCTCGCCGCGGCGGAGATAGTGGGAGCGTCCGGAGCGGACATCCTCGCCGCGATTGTCGCGGGCTATGAGACATGCTGCCGGATCGCAGTGGCGCTGCCGGCGGGCGACCATTATGCGCGTGGCTTTCACCCCAGCGCGACCTGTGGCGTGTTCGGCGCGGCTGCCGCTGCGGCGCGGGTCTTCGGCCTTGATACGGCGGGGATCGTCTCTGCGCTCGGCATTGCGCTCAGCCAAAGCGCGGGCAGTCTCCAGTTTCTCGCCGATGGTGCGCAGACGAAGCCTTTTCAGGTGGGCTGGGCGGCGATGGCAGGCCTGACCGCCGCAACATTGGCGCGCAACGGCTATAAGGGGCCTGCCGAAGCGATCGAAGGACGCCATGGCTTCCTTCAGGGATATGCGCCCTCGCCACGGCCGGAGCGGGTCGTGCAGGATCTGGGGTCGGTCTTCGAGCTGATGCATACCGGCATCAAACCCTATCCATCCTGCCGCTACGGCCATGCCGGTATCGATGCAGTGCTGGCGCTGCGGGCAGAACATGAGCTCCGTCCCGAGGAGGTGGACAGCATCACCTATGGCCTGTCGAACGCCGGTCTTCTGCTGGTCGGCGCGCCCATCGAGCATAAGCGCAATCCGCGCAATATAGTGGATGCGCAGTTCAGCGCCCCGTTCGTGCTTTCTTGCGCTTTGGTAACGGGCGCGATGGAGTGGGACAGTTACGAGCGGCTAAACGACCCGGTAATCCGTGCGATGCTGCCCAAGGTCGATTGTATTCACGACCCGGAAATCGAGGCGGAGTTTCCGACCAACATGTCGGGGAAAATCACGATCGCGGCGCGCGGACAGGTGTTCAGCCGCAAGGTGGTCGTGCCGCTCGGCGAACCGTCCAACTTCCTCGCCAAGGACGCGCTGTTGGCGAAGTTTCTGGCGCTTGCCGCTCCGATGCTTGGGTCGGACGAGGCGGAGGCGCTTGCCGCTGCAGCGCTTGAGCTCGCCACTCTGCCCCATGTTGGGAAATTGATGCGCGTGGCAGCGTAAGCCCTAGCGTTTAGGACGTGGTCGGCCAACCCCAGGCTGCACTATGCGAGCCGGGGGTGAGGCCACGATCAGCGGCTTTGCACTTTCGCCTGCATCGCCAGCCCGCCCGCATGGTCGATCGCCATCAACTCGCCGCCTGTATCCTGAGGAGATAGGCCAAGCGTGAATGGCTCGCCCCCAAAAATCGGCCGCTGCGCACGGAAGGAGAAACTCTCGACCTGCGCTGTTGGGGCGTGGCGCAGGAAATGGTCCATCAGCAAGGTTGCGATAAATGGACCATGGACGACAAGCCCGGGATAGCCTTCGACGGTCTGGGTATAGGGCAGGTCGTAATGGATGCGGTGCGCGTTGAAAGTGAGCGCGGAGAAGCGGAAAAGCTGCACCGGGTCGATCGTCACAACACGCGCTACAGATGGCGCAGGCGCCAGTGTTTCGGGGGGCGGAGGAGCGCCGTTCCGCCCGGCTGCGCGATAGACGATATCCTGCTCTTCCTCGACGCAGCTATGTCCATCCACCTTCAAGATGTGACGCAAGGTGACGAAGCGCATCCGCCCGGATCGCCCCTCCTTGTCGTCGGTCGCCACCACCACGGTTTCGCGCGCCACTTCGCTGCCGAGCATGATCGGTGCGAGGAAACGGACACGGCTGCCTGCCCACATCCGGCGCGGCAGGCTGTCATCTTCCCTTATGGGATGGCCGTCCGGGCCGATTCCCGACTGCCGAGTGTCCGGCGGAAATAATAGCCAGTGTCCAAGCGGCGGCAATTCGCCTGGCCGCCAGGGTGGTGTGTCATGGTCGAGCAGCGCGGCAAGCAAATGCGCTTGCCGGGAAGCGGCGATATCGGTGCGATGCTCGGGCGCCAGGATCACGCGAACTCCGCGCGGATCGCTTCGTCATCGGCGCCCAGTGCCGGAACCGGCATCGCGACCGCTTCCTCGCCATCCCACCTTATGGGCGAGGCTGGCAGCGCCACTGGACCGGTCGGCGTATCGGCGGTGATGCGGCGAAGCTGGCTATGCCGCGACAGGCCGTCAACGCCATTCAACCGCGCCCACGCGGTGCCTGCCGCTTCGAGCCTGGCGATCAGCGCGTGGGGCATCTCCCCCGCGAAAATCTGCCCGACAAATGCGTCCAGTTCCGTGCGATTGGCGCAGCGCAGGGTGTTGGACGCATAGCGCGGGTCGGTGGCGAGGCTCGCGTCCCCCAGCACCGTGGCGCAGAATTTCGCCCATTCCCGTTCATTCTGGATCGACACGACGATCTGCGACCCGTCTGCTGTCGGAAAGGCGCCATAGGGTGCGATTGAGGGATGTTTGAGGCCCGCGCGCGAAGGAGCCTTGCCGCCATAATCATAATGCAGCAGCGGCACGGTCATCCAGTCCGCCAGACCGTCGAACAGCGACACTGCGATACCGCGCCCCTTGCCGGTCTGGTCGCGCTCGATCAGCGCCTGAAGGATCGCGGCATGTGCGTTCATCCCGCAGGCGATGTCGGCGACCGATACGCCTACGCGCGCGGGATCATCGGCCGTGCCAGTGATGCTGGCAAGGCCCGCCTCACACTGGATCAGGAAGTCATAGGCCTTCATGCCCGCCGCTTCGCCGCTCTCTCCATAGCCGGTGATGTCGCAAGTGATGAGGCGCGGGTAGCGGGCGCGCAGGTCAGCCGATCCGAAGCCGGATCGCGCCGCCGCACCGGGCGCGAGATTCTGGACGAAGACATCTGCTTTCGACAGCATGCGTTCGACCAGCGCCGCGTCGGCGGGATCCTTCAAATCGATGCGCAGCGACTGCTTGCCGCGATTGAGCCAGACGAAATAGGCGCTCTCGCCATGCACGACGGAGTCATAGCCGCGGGCAAAGTCGCCCTCAGCCCGCTCCAGCTTGATGACCCGCGCGCCCGCTTCGGAAAGACGGCTGGTGCAGAGCGGCGCTGCCACCGCCTGTTCCAGCGAGATGACCAGCAGGCCTTCCAGCACATTTCCCATCAGAAGCTCTTCGGCAGGCCCAGCACATGCGTCGCCACATGGCTGAGGATCAGGTTGGTGGAGATCGGCGCGACCTGGTAGAGGCGCGTCTCGCGGAACTTGCGTTCGATGTCATATTCTTCCGCGAAGCCGAAGCCGCCATGGGTCTGGACGCACATGTCGGCGGCGTACCATGACGCTTCGGACGCCACCATCTTGGCCATGTTCGCCTCGGTCCCCGGCTGAACGCCCGCGTCGAACAGCGCGGCTGCCTTGTCCACCATGGCAGCTGCGGCGGTCGTCTGCACATAGGCGCGGGCGATCGGAAACTGGACGCCTTGGTTCTGACCGATTGGACGGCCGAACACGGACCTGTCCTTTGCATAGGCGCTGGCGCGATCGATGAAGAAGCGCGCGTCGCCGATACATTCTGACGCGATCAGGATGCGTTCTGCGTTCATGCCCGAGAGGATGTAGCGGAAGCCTTTCCCTTCTTCGCCGATCAGATTTTCCGCGGGCACGCGCAGGTCGTCGAAGAACAGCTCGGTCGTCGCATGATTAAGCATGGTCCGGATCGGCCGGATGGTGAGGCCGTTGTTCACCGCCTCCCGCATGTCGACCAGGAGGACGCTGATGCCGTCGGTGGGCTTGGCGCATTCCTCACGCGGCGTGGTGCGCACAAGCAGCACCATGAGGTCGGAATGTTCAGCGCGGCTGATCCAGATCTTCTGGCCGTTGATGACATAATCATCGCCATCGCGCTTGGCGAAGGTGCGGATGCGCGTGGTGTCGGTGCCGCTCGTCGGTTCGGTGACGCCGAACGCCTGCAGCCGCAGCTCGCCCGACGCGATCTTGGGCAGATAGCGCGCCTTCTGCTCTTCCGACCCATGGCGCAGGACGGTGCCCATCGTGTACATCTGCGCATGCGCCGCGCCGCCATTGCAGCCCGAGCGATGCACTTCTTCCAGCACTGCCGTCGCTGCTGCCAGTCCAAGACCCGAGCCGCCATATTCTTCCGGGATCAGGACGGACAACCAGCCTTCGCTGGCCAGCGCGGTCACGAATTCTGTCGGGTAACGGCGTTCCGCGTCCAGTTCCTGCCAATAGGCCCCCGGAAACCGCGAGCAAAGGCGGCGAATGCCTTCGCGGATGTCTGAAAACGTCTCTTCCTGCTCGGCCGTACCCATTTCGATCCCAATCACATGAAGCCCAGGCCGGGCTATTCGTAAGTCAGCTATCCGAGAAATACAGAATCCGGGATCACCTATTCAAATACAATATGCATGCCGGACGGCGGACTTCAAATCCGGCATGGGCGCAATGTCAGAAGTTGGGAGGCGTGCAGGCGCTGATGCAGCGCGCGGGCTCGTCACTCACGCAGCGGACACGATGTGCGCGTGACGCAAAGCACTGTGCAGGAGGCCTTGCACAAGCGGGTCCATCACTAATGATCGTGCAGTCGGCGATCTTTCAATCAACCGGTCGGTCCGGCGGGTCTTCAGGCCGAAGCCTTCATTGCTTCCCAATGCTGTCGCTTCGATATGGGGCTGCAACTCCGCGACGACTTGTCCCATAGTTTCGCGCGTCGCTGCAAGTTCGTCGGGGCGGCCCATGCGGCCTCCTGGATTAAAAGCGAGCATCTGCTCATATTCGGCCGGGTTTTCGCGCTTCCGATTGCCGAAGAAACCATCATCGACATACACCATGCCGGGCGAGATATTATTGGCGCGCACACCCTTGAGGGCGCCCATTCTCGATAGGCTCTTGGTAAAGGTCAGGAGGCTCGCCTTGATCGACGCATAGGCGTCGGCGCTGTGACATGCTTGCGGCGTTGGACGAGATGGCGAGGAAGGAGCTGTCGCCATAGCGTGCCGCTGCTGCTTCCAAAAACGGCCATACTGCTTTTGAAGCATTCACAGCCTCCATCAGGTCTACCGCGATTGCACTTTCCCATACTTCGGCGCTGTTGGATTATGCCGTGCTGGTTGCATTTGAAATATAGGCGTCGATACCGCCAAATTCGTCGGCTACATCAAGGATGAACGTCTTGGTCGCTTCACTGTCTCCTTGATCGACGGCTCGTCCAAACGCCTTCACCCCTGTGGCTTGTTATGCCGCGACAGCTTCTTTGCCTTGCGGGCCATGATGGCGACGTTTGCGCCTTCCGCGGCAAAAAGCTTGGCCGTCGCACGGCCAATTCCACGTGTTCCGCCCGAGATTAGTGCGGTGCGTCCCCTAAGCTTTGTGTCGAACGATCTTCTCCTCTGACGATATTATACTTGTAATGACAAGGGCTTAATATGGCGAAGTCGAGAAGCAGGTTAGATGAGCATAGTCCGATCACTTCGCGAGCACAGCAGCGACTGGCAAGAAAAAACCTAGCTCCTTCCTGCTTATAGGTGACAATTTGTAGATCGAATATGGCTGGTTTGTAATATCTCAAACTGGGATTGCTCATATACCGAATTGGCACACCCCTTGAGCGGTATGAAGCTGACGCCCAGCACCATCATGCGGGTAATGTGAACAGTATCGGCGCGGTGAATTCGATGCGCTCTCCGGACAGTTCAGCCGGGGCGGGAGGATAGGGCGCCGCGCGGCGCAGCATCGCTTCGGCTTCCTCATCCAGCACTTCATTGCCCGACCCTCGGATGATAGCGCCCTCAAGCAGCATGCCGGCGCGGTTCAGGACAAAGCGGACCTGCACCTGCCCCTCCTCCCGCCGCATCCGGGCGCGACGAGGATAGATTTTATGGGCGTAAAGCCAGGATCGTATCTTTGCGGCGTAGCTGCGGCTTGTGCCTGCGGGCGCCCGCACGTCCAAGCCATCGGCGGCGCCGCGCCGGGCGGGGGATGCAGTCGCGGGAGCGGAAGCGTCGGCGGTCGCCGGGCGGGAAGGCTGTGGCGCGGCCACGGCGGCATCGGGAGTGGAGACGGCGGGCTGCAAGGGCGAGGATGAATGAATGCGCGACGGCACCGGGACGATCGGCGGCCTAACCTCTGCAACCACCGCCGATATGGGCGTCGGCGCGGGGGGCGGAGGCTGGGTGGCGGCGGGCGCGCTGTCCGCCGCCATGTCCGCCGCTTCCTTGCCCTGCTCGGTTCCCTTGGGCAATGCCAGGGACAGGACAGTCAGGGCAGCGGTCTCGACCCGCCGACTGACATGTCCCATGCCCAGGTTGAGCAGCGCTGCGATCAACAGGCCATTGACCAGCAGCGATGCCGCCGCTGGCCCACCTATGCGAAAGGGATGCGCTGCCCGATCCATGGCGTCAGAATGTATTGGCCACGGTGAAGCGGAAGCTCTGGCCCTCCGCATCGAGCGCGGAAAGGTGTCGGCGATATTGTTTGTCGAAGATATTATCCACGGCGAAGCGGAATTCGAAACCCTGCGCAGGGCCGCTCTGTGGCTTGAAGGCGAAGAACAGATTGTGGACGCTGTAGCCCGGCGTTGGAAGGCCCGATCCCGCCGAGGAGAAGGGCCCCGTCGTCACTTGATCCTGCCGCTCGGCAAACTCGCCGGTCCATCCGCCGGACAGGCCGGTCTCCGCATCGGCGTAGCCAAGCGTCAGCCGATAATCGTTGGCCGGGATAGTATTGAGATAATTTCCGGTCAGTCGATCCTTGCCATCGATGAAGGACGCGTTGCCGCGCGCGAAGAAGCCGCCGATGCCATATTCGGCCTCGACCTCCAGTCCCTTGAAGCGCGATCGATTGACGTTCTGGAAATAGGGCGTTCCCGCTGGTCCCGCGACATTGACGATCAGGTCCTTCACATCGTTGCGGAACAGGGTGGTCTTGGCACGGAATCGATCAGCTTCGCCCAGCAGTCCGTCGAAGGACAGGGTGAAGCCTGCTTCGACATTGTCCGATTTTTCCGGCCGCAGGTCAGGATTGTTGGGCCGCGTTGCCGATCGGGTGAAGATCTCGTCGACATTGGGCATGCGAACCGTTCGCGCGATTGATCCAAAAAGCCCGAACCACGGCGTGACATTGTAGAGCGCGGCGAACTTGGGCGACACGCCGCTGTCCTTCACTTCGCCGGTCAGGCGGGTGCCCCCGACGACCGTCGCGCCGGGCTTCAGCTTCGTCCAGTCGACACGGATGCCCGGCATGATGGTCAGCTTGTCGGACCAGACGATCTCCAACTGGCCGAACAGGCCATAGCGATCCATGTCGCCTTCAGGATGGGTGCCCGCGCCTGGCGTCACCGCACCGCTAAGGCCGACGCGGGGGTTGCGCCGTTCTTGCGTGCTCCACTGGCCGCCAAGGATCAGGAAGGTCGTCCAGTCGCCGCCCATGTCGAACCGGCTGCTGTTCTGGACCTTCGCCTGCCAGCTTTCATAGGTGAAGTCCGAGTAAGCGAGCGGGCCAAGGAAGCTGGTTTCGGTCTGATGGACCTTCGACAGCGAATAGGCGGCCTGCGCCTCGATATTGAAGAGGTTGCTGCCGTTGAAGTCGTTGACATAGCCGAGCACGGCCGTCTTGTCGTGGACGCGGCGGCGCATCAGGCTGTTGCCGGTGGCGGCGGACACCTGGTCATAGACTTGCGGCGCGTCGCTCAGCCAATCCTGATAGCTGGCCCAGATCGCATGCTTGCTGTTGCCACCGATCGCGACCCGGCCCTTGACCAGCCAACTGTCGGATTTCGTCGCGGAAGCGGCGACCGTGTCTCCGTCGCCGTTCTTGTAATCATCTGTGCGGCGATAATTGTAGCTGCCGAGCAGTTCGACGCCTTCTGTCGGCTGAACCGCGACGATGCCCGACAGGGTATGGGCCTGCGCGTTGGTTTCCGTTGCGGCCTTCAGGCGCACCGCCAGCGGGTCGCCCGGGGTGAGGAAGTCCGACGCATCCTTGGTCGTGAAGTTGACCACGCCCGCCAACGCGCCCGCGCCATAGAGCGTCGAGGACGCAGGGCCGCGCAACACCTCAACCCGCTTGTACAGTTCCGGCTCGGTGAAGAGCGCGCCCATTCGATATTGTTCGTAGAATTTCGTGACGCCATCGACGTTCAGCAGGATGCGATTGTCGCTGTCGCCGATCGCGGTGCCCATGCCGCGAATGTTGAAGCCCTGGCCCAGCTGGCCGACGCCGCCCTGGACATTGACGCCCGGCATGCCTTCGAGCAGGTCGCCGATCGTGGTCGCCTGAAGCTGGTCGACATCCTCCTGGTCGAGCGCGCTGACCGCCTGAGGCGTATCGATCGCGACCTTTTCCACACCGGCGGAGATGACCAGACGGTCGAGCGCCATACGCGTGGTTTCCGGCGTGTCGGCATCATTCTGCGCCAGCGCAACACTTGGCATGACGATCATCGCAGTCCCAAGCAGCAGTGGCAATCTGGTCTTCTTCATGTGGTGCAGCCCCCTTAGGCAATGAGTGAGAGGCGAACGCCCCTGCGACCGCCACCTAGCAGCTATAAACGATATTGCAAGTGAGTCGCATTAGAGATAGATGCGGCGACAGAAAGGGGACTTTAATGAAATCATCAGTATATCTGGCTGCCGCCATTGTGCTGGCAGCGATCGGCACGTCCGTCGCGCAGGCGCACATGCCCTATGTGCTGCCGACCTTGTTCGACGTGGGCAAGGGGGACCATGTCACCGTGCAGTCGGCCTTTGCGGAAGACGCCTTCCTGCCTGAAGTGGCGATGCGCGATGCGCCCTTCCATCTGGTCGGGCCAGACGGGAAGGCGGTGCCGGTGGGCCAGGTCACGCATCTGCGCGACCTCAGCATATTCGAAGCGGCGATCCCTGCGGACGGCACCTATCGTATCACCAGCGGTCAGCGTGCCGGGCGTAAGAGCAAGATGTTCAGGCAGGGTGGCGAATGGAAAATGGGGGGCGAAGGCGCCAAACCCGCCGCTGATGCCGAGCAGGTCGAAGTGCAAAGCATGACGCTGGCCGACGCCTATGTGACACGGGGCCAAGCGAGCGATGCAGCGCTCAAGCCCACGGGCAAGGCGCTCGAAATCCAGCCGATCACTCATCCCAATGGCATCGTCGCGGGATCGGACGCCAGTTTTGCCCTGCTGTTCGACGGCAAGCCGCTGGCTGGGGCGGACATCACCCTGTTTCGCGGCGCCGGACTATATGATGGTCGCAAGGTAGCGGCTCAGGTCAAGAGCGGAACTGACGGCCGCTTCAGCCTGAAGCCAGAGGACGCGGGCACCTATCTGATCCTAGTGCGCCATCGCACCGCAGCGCCAGCCGGTTCGGAAACGCCCTATCGCAGCTATACCTATAGCCTGACCTTCGACGCCGCCTGACCGCAGCGCCATGTTCTTTTTCCAAGGAGATCTCATGAAAATCCATCTTCCGCTGACCGCCGCCCTGCTTGCCACCGCTGCAACGGCGAGCGCCGCCCCGCATGAAGGGTCAGCCTTCATCCACGATTATGACGCCGACCATGACGGCCAGGTCACGCGCGCCGAGTTCGACGCAGGCCGCATCGCCCGTTTCAAGGCTACGGATGCGAATGGTGACGGCTGGCTATCCGAAGAAGAATATGTCGGCGAATATCGCGCACGGCTGGAGCAGCAACTTGCCGCCTCGAACCTTGGCGAGGACAAGAAGACCGAGGAACGCCAGCGCCAGATGCGCCAGGCCCATGTCCGCTTTGGCGTGCTGGACAAGGATAAGAACGGCAAGATGGTCCAGGCCGAATATGACGCCTCTGGTGCGCGTGCCTTCGCCGAGCAGGATAATGACAAAGACGGCATCGTGACGGCTGCGGATGCCGCCGCCACGGCAGCGCGTCGGTTGGCGGAGCGGCAAAAGGCCGATCGGCAATAAGCTATCGGGGAATGCATGTGCCCCTCCAGTTCATGGACTGGAGGGGTGAGCCGCCCTCTGGCGGGCCGTTGCCAAGGCACCTAGGCTCGCTGCGCCATCTGGCTCATCCGTCGGCACGTCTGGTCGGTCCGGATCACGTCCCTGCTGCCGGTCGATGGAGCGCATCACCGGCGTCACGGTCAATCCGTGCAGCAGGATCGAAAGCAGCGCGACGAGCCCAACGATCGCCCATAGGCGCTCGGCTTCGGCAAAGTCGGCATGATTGAGGGCATAAGCCAGATAGTAGAAGGATCCGACGCCACGAATGCCGAAGAAGGCCAGCGTCAGCTTTTCCGACCGGTCCGCGGGAAAATTCGTCAGCCCGATCAGTCCGGCGGCGGGTCGCACCAGCAGGATGATCACGACAGCAGCCAACACGTCCTGCCACTGCAATGGGACCAGCAGACCGCTCACCAACGCCCCGCCGAACAGCAGCAGCAGGACCATCATCGCGATCCGCTCTACCTGCTCGGTAATGTCATGCATCTCGCGCTGGAATTCATGGTCGCGGTGGGATCGTCGCAGCGTCAGCGCGGTGATGAACACGGCGAGAAAGCCATAGCAGTCGAAAATCTCGGTGACGCCGTAAGATACGAATGTCGCTGCAATCGCGATCAGGCCATCACCGGTCTGCGCAAGTTTGCTTTCAGCGGGCACATGGAAAGTGAGCCAGCCAAACAGCTTGCCGATCAGCCAGCCGCCAGCGATGCCAGCGCCAATCTCCCACAGCACATCGTGCAGCAGCCAATCGCGCGCCCATGGGCCGCCGGTGGATGATGCCAGCGCGAGCGCTATCGCAAGGTTTACAAAGGGGAAGGCGAGGCCGTCGTTCAGGCCCGCTTCCGATGTCAGGCCAAAGCGTACCTCATCCTCCTCGCCGCTTTTTGGCGGACCGACCTGGACGTCAGATGCGAGGACCGGGTCAGTCGGTGCGAGACAGGCGCCGAGCAGCAGGGCGGCTGTCCATGACAGGCCGAGCCCCCACCCGCCTATCAGCGTGATCGCCGCGATCGAAAGCGGCATGGTGATCGCCAGCAACCGCCATGTGACGGCCCAGCGGCGCCAACTGAACAGCCGGTCCAACTTAAGTCCGGCCCCCATAAGTGCGATGATTACGACAAGCTCGGTAAATCGCTCGGTGAGTTTGGGAAAAGACAAAGGCATCGGGCGCAGCGACACGGCGGGCAGCAGAAAGACGCCCGCGCCGATCGCGATGCAAATGATCGGCAGCGACAAGGGCAGTCGTCTAAGAGCGAGCGGCAACCACGCAACGAGCGCGATCAGGACGCCTGCGCCTGTGAGCCAGAGTATATAAGGCTCAGGTGAGGAAAAGCCGGGCATCCATGCTCAACCCTCCTGAAGCGCAAGCGTTCAACGCGTGATCCGCTGCCGCGCCGGAGGGTTGATGGACGGCAGCCGAATTTGGTTCTGGGTAAATGCCGGCCGGAAATGAAAAAGGGGCCAGCAGAAATAACTGCTGGCCCCGATTTCAACTTGAAAGACCCGTCGAGATCAGAAGCGGAACATGCCGGTCAATCCGAATTCGCGCGGGTTGGTGACGTTCACGACGCGATAGCCGGAATTGTAGAAGCTTCCGTCTGCCGTGGCGACCTGCGCCGTGCCCAGGTTGATGTTGGTGATCCGCTTCTGGTTCAGCACATTCTTAGCGAACGCGGTGAGTTCAAAACGACCATCTTCGGTCCGGAACCCTGCAAAGATGTTCAACAGGGTGCGCGAGCGGTAGTCATAATCGACCTGGTCCGCATAGAAGCCCGGACGATAGTTGACGAGCGCGCGCAGGAACGGCGTCACTTCACCCATCGGGAAACGGATTTCCGTGTTGGCGGTCAGGTTGAAGTCCGGCGTCTGCGACAGACGGCCGTTGGTCTGGCAATAGCTGACATTGCCCGGCCCGGTGATAACAGGAGTGCCGTCCTGATTGGGAACGCCCGTCCCGGCAAAGTCATTGCAGGGCACGAGCGCGTTTTTGAAACGCGCACGAACGTAGGAAGCGCTGATGCCCAGGTCCCAATCGTCCGTTACGCGGCCGTCGATCGACGCTTCCACGCCCTTGATCTTGGCGTCACCATTATAGTTGAAATCGAACCCGCCGTTGACGGGCTGTCCCGGTGCGATCGCCGGTCCGTCTACGCTGCAAGCGCCATTTTCTTCAGGACAGTTGTACTGGATGCCCGTGAAGCGGCTCAGATAATTTTCGAGCGTCTGATAGAAAGCCGAAACCGTGAAATTCACCCGGTTGTCGAACAGCTTGCCCTTCAGACCGGCTTCGAAGGAGTCGGTTTTTTCGGGTTGCGTGCGGATCAGGTCACGGCTCACCCCGGCTGGAACAGCTACGCCGGTGCTGCCTGCCCGATAGGAGTGGCCATAGGCAAAGTAGGCATTGAGGCGCGGATTGAATTCGTAGGAAATCGTCAGGCCGCCAGTCAGCGGCTTGTCCGTGAACCGCTGCAGATCGTCAGGAACGCCCTGTTCAAACCGTTCGAAAGCAGGAATTCCGAAACCCGCGTAACCCGGAGAGGTCAGGAAGATATCAGTCGTCTGGACGTTTTTGATGATCGAATAGCGAAGGCCGCCCTCGATCGAGAAGCCGTTCGAGCGATAACGCAGGTTGCCGTTGAACGACCAGGTCTGCGTATTAACCGGGGTAAACACCTCGGTATTGATCGGCAGATAGACGCCAAACTCAATCGGCACGGGCGCGAAGAACTGGTCTGCCCGCTGATTGGTCAAGACGGTGCCCGTCTGCTTGGTGTAGAAAGCACCAACGCCCCAGCCAAAACCTTCCGTGTTGTTGGAAGCGAGGCGGAGTTCCGCAGAGTCCACCTTGTAAGGCGTGCGGACCGTGGACGCACCCACATAACCAGGAATGGCGTTGCCCGAGTCGAGGTCGCGTTCAGCGCTCAGCCTGCTGAACTGATGGGCGCCAACGAAGGACAAGGTCGCCGGGCCAAGATCATAGTCGAACGAGAGGTTGACGATGTGGCTTTCGTTCTGGTTGCGGAAGCGGCCATCCGACACGCCTGCATAGTCCGAAGCGTCAAGCGCGGGCCCGGACAGGTTGAAACCATCTGCCAAAGCGCCCGAACCGACAACCTGCTGGTTCTGGAAGTTATCCGCGAACAGATACTGGTAGCTGAGATAAGCGGTGAAATCGCTGCTCGGACGCCAGCCCAGCGTCACGCGAGCGCTTTCGGTGCTGCTGCG
This sequence comes from uncultured Novosphingobium sp., assembly GCA_946886075.1. Next base: position 67,902 of record CAMPHR010000006.1, read on the forward strand.
CGAACGTTCATCACGGTTGATGTTGCGGACGTTGTTCAGGCGATTGCCATCGACCAGGCCCGCGACGCGGATCGCAAGCGTGTCGTTGAACGGCAGCGAAACACCAGCCTGCACGTTGTAGCCGGCGCGCGATGTCGCGGTCGCCTGCGCATAGCCTTCGATCTCGTCGAAGTTCGGGCGACGGGTCGCGATGGTGATGGAGCCAGCCGGTGCGGAAAGGCCGCGCAGCAGGCCCTGGGGGCCGCGCAGGACTTCGATCTGCTGGATGTCGTACAGCGCGGTATAAACGGTCTGCGCGTCGGTCGGAATTTCGTTGTAATAGACCTGAACCGCCGGGCTGGTGCCCTGGTCGGGATCGAAGGTCACGCCGCGCAGCGTCGTCGTGTTATTGCGGCCCGTGGTGTTGGTGAGTTCGAGGCCAGGCGCAAGCTGCTGCACGTCCTTGGCATCGAAAATGTTGAACTTCTGAAGCTGCTCGCCGGTCGCGACATTGACCGCCATCGGCACCGACTGGAGCGACCGTGCCTCACGCGTGGCGGTGACGACGATCTCGTTTACATCACTGCCTTCGCTGCTGACCGCGTCCTGCGCCAGAGCCGCAGCCGGTACGATAAGGGCGGCGCTGCACAGCAATGCAGCAAGGGAATTGGCCTTCTTCATGACATCCTTTCCATAGGTTCAGGGATCGGTCCCCGCGAATGGTGCCGCCGCTAGACGCGCGGGGCGGAGGCCGCAATCCGGTTCAGCGTCTCACAGGAATTTTCGAACGAAACCGTGCTTTATATGCAACAGATAGCATGGCGGTTCTTCAGTTTAGCTTTTGATTCTGGCATATTAGCGCTGCTCATAGGCCCCTTTGCAAATTGCCCGGCCTCGCCGCGATGACGTGGCAGCGCGAAATGCGTGATGGCGTTAAGTTTGATTTTTTTCCTTTGTGATCGGGCAGAAGGAGAGGCGGTAATGATCGCCTATGATCCGCGTCAGGCGGGCAAAGGCGCCGACGATATGCTGGTGGCAGGAGGCGGGCAGGTTTGGCGCCTCACACCATGGCGCGCGGGCGGCGCGACGGGCGGGGATGCGTCGGACGGGGCAGTGCTTTCCCCCATGCCTGTCCGCATCATCGCTGTTGCAGTCGCGGCTGGGGAGGCCGTAGTGAAAGGGCGGAAGCTGCTGACGCTGGAAGCCATGAAGATGGAACACAGCCTTGTCGCGCCGTTCGACGGCACGATCCGCGCAGCTCAATGCCAGCGAATGCGGGCAGCAACCCGCAGCCGCTGCACATCGATGTGGAGGCGGCAAAGGCGAGTGAGTTCGGCCAGATCCTCGTCAACGGCACCTTCACCTTCGCCTTGATGATTGGCTTGTCGGTCGGCGACACGACGCTCGGCACGCTGATCGCCAATCTTGGCTATGACAAGCTGCTGATGCCAAAGCCCGTGTTCATCGGCGATACGCTGCGCGCGGAAACCGAGGTCATGGAATTGAAAGCCAGTAAGTCGCGCCCCGGTGCCGGGATAGTCACTTTCTCGCATCGCCTGATCAACCAGCGTGACGAGATCGTGTGCCAGTGCCTGCGCATGACTTTGATCAAAGGAAGCAACGTATAAAGCTGCGTCAATTCCTTGCATCGCCAAAGGCCCTTACGTTAGGGGACAGCCAGAACCAATCGCGACAGTGCGATTAACTCGGGCAGGTTAGGCGTTTCGATAATGGCAAATGCAGATTTTATCGTGGTGGGGACGGGCGCAGGTGGCCTTGCGGGTGCGATCTCTGCCAAGCTGAACGGCCTCAACCCGTTGATCATTGAAAAGTCGGCCCTTTGGGGTGGCACGAGCGCATTGTCCGGCGGCGGCGTGTGGATCCCCAACAACCACCTGATGCAGCGGGACGGGATCGACGACAGTTTCGACGCCGCGCTTGCCTATATGGAGGCGACCATCGGCGATGTCGGCCCGTCCAGCAGCCGCGAACGCAAGACCGCCTATCTGAATGCCGGGCCCGACATGGTCCGTGGGCTTGAAGCACAAGGCCTCGGCTGGTGCCGTGCGCCGCGATACCCCGACTATCATCAGGATAAGCCCGGCGCGCGTGTGGGTCGCACGTTGGAGGGTGTGAGCTTCGACGGCAAGAAATTGGCGGGCTGGCTCAAGACCATGCGCACGTCGGGCCTGCCATCCATGGTGATGAGCACTGACGATGCGCCCCAGATTCCGACCATGTTCCGGTCACTCAAATCCTTTTCTGCCGCGATGCGCATGATGGGCCGCACACTGGCCTGGCGGGTACGCGGGCGCGAGCCGCTGTCGATGGGTGGCACGCTGGTCGCGCAGTTGATGGCGATCGTCCACAGGCTGGAGATTCCCGTTCTCCTCGATACGCCGCTCAAATCGTTGATCCAGGATGGCGATCGCGTGGTCGGCGTCGTGACGGGCGAGGGACCAACCGAACAACGCATCATGGCCTCGCACGGCGTGTTGCTCGCCACTGGCGGGTTTGCGAAGAACAGCAGCTACCGCAAGCAATTTCAGGAAGTCGATGGGCGGTGGAGCCCGGCCAGCCCGGACGACACGGGCGACGGCCAGCGCATCGGGGCAGAAGCTGGCGCCGAACTTGCGCTGATGGACGCTGCCACCTGGTATCCGGTGTCGATACTGCCCGATGGCACCATCAACGTCGGCATCTGGGAACGCACCTTGCCGGGATCGATTATCGTCGACAGTTCGGGCCAGCGCTACACGAACGAAGCGGCATCCTATGTGAATGCCGGACGTGCCATGCTGGACCGCGACAAGACCGTAAGCGCGGTGCCGAGCTGGCTGATCTTCGACAACCGCTACCGCAGCCGCTATTTCTTCGGATCGACCCCGCCGGGAGTGAATGGTGAATTCCTCAAGAGCGGCTTCTTCATAAAGGCGGCAACGCTCGATGAACTGGCGGAGAAGTGCGGGATCGACGCGGAAGGACTGAAGCGGACGGTGCAACGGGTGAACGCCATGGCGCAAAATGGCGTCGATGAAGATTTTGGCCGTGGCGACAATGTCTATGATCAATATTATGGCGATCCGAAGAACCAGCCTAACCCATCCTTCGGCCCCATCGACAAAGCTCCATTTTACGCCACTCGCTTCTATCCGGGTGATCTGAGCACCAAAGGCGGGCTCATGGCGGACGAACATGCCCGCGTCATTCGCCCTGACGGCAGCGTGATCGGAGGGCTATATGCCGCTGGCAACTGCGCCGCGCCGGTCATGGGTAGGACCTATCCGGGCGCGGGCGCGACGCTCGGCCCGTCCATGGTGTTCGCCTGGATCGCCGGGAAGCATGCTGCGGCGCACGGCGAATAAGAATGTCGGGGAGCGAAATTCCAGGCTTGGTCCTTTTGGGTAAGACTTTCGCTCCAAAGACATAATCTGTCGCCTCCTCTATCCCCGTCGGATGGCATCCGATCCGACGTGGTGGAATCAGGCAGGCTCTCATGTTGTGGCGGCGAGCGACTGGTGCGCGCGCCGGACGCCTGTTCGCATCGCCCTGCATCTGGCGGTCGGCGTCGGATTTCTCTGGCTCTTCCTGAGACAGGTCGATCTCGGCCCTGCTTTCGCGATCGTTGGCCGGGCTTCCGTCCTTCCGCTGCTGATTGCGCTTGTTGCCTATGCAGCCGACTTCCTGCTGCGGGCTGCACGCTTCTGGCTGTTGTTGATGCGCGCATCGGGCCAAAGCTTGGCCTGGGCCCCTGTGCCTGGCCCTTTCATCGCCAGCTTCGGCATCAGTGACCTGTTGCCACTGCGCGCAGGGGACGTGTTCCGCCTTCTCTGGTTTCAGCGAAACATGAAGCTGCGTTCCGGCGGCGTGCTCGGCGCGATGATGATCGAGCGATTTTTCGACCTGTTCTCACTTCTGCTGCTCGGTCTCGCGATCTTCACCTGGCACCTTGCCGGAGACTGGCGCTTCTGCCTGATCCTGCTGATACTAGTCTCCGGCATGGCAGGGTTGCTGGTGCCGATTGGCAGCCGAATGGCAGAGAAGGCGGGCACGCTTCGCTCCAAATGGCTGGCATGGCTGGCGTCCGCCGTTGGTTCTTTCCAGATGCTGCGATCGGTCCCGCTGCTTGCGGGCCTGACGGCCATGTCGCTTCTCTGCTGGCTGCTGGAGGCGGTGGTCATGCTCGGCGCCTGGATCAGTCTTGGCGGTGCTGCGGAGCGCTGGGCAGAGCCCATGGCGGCCTTTGTGGGTAGCACGCTCGGCACCCTGTTTCCCGGATTGCCCGGCCATTTCGGCACGTTCGAGCTGTTCGGGCTTGAGATATTCTCCCGCAGCGGAGTGGAGCCGGGTTTCGCCGCCGCTGTCCTGCTGCTCGCGCATCTTCTGCTGTGGGCGCCGACCGCTCTGTTCGCAATGATCTGGCTGCCGCTCAGCGGATCAGGAAAGACGGCGTAGCAAGCCGATCATATGTTGCTGGACGGGTGAACGGTGGGCAGATGCACCCTGAGCATGGGAGCGATGTGCGCAGAACCAGTCATAGCTTTCCGCCAGCATGTCCGCGTTCGAATAGCGCGCGCTCCAGCCGAGCTTTTCGAGCGGCGCGGTGTCGAACCAGCAGTCACGATGATAGGTGCGGTATTGCCAGGGGACCAGTGGCGAAAGCCTCATCTGGCGCAGCAGGCCAAGCGCTGCCATGGCAGGAGCGGTCGGCAGGCCCATGATGCGCGAGGTGCTGTCCGCATGTGCGATCAGCCCTTCCAGATCTTGGCGCAGGGTGCCGAAGCGATTGGTCCCCACATTATAGGTTCCCGGCTGTCGGCGCGCGAGCACCAACAGGATGAAATCGACCAGGTCGTCGGCATGGATGAACTGCATCCGGTTCGATCCGTCACCGATGATGAAGAGCCGCCGCCCCTCCGCGATCCACTGGAAAAGGATCTGGTAAATGCCCAGCCTTCCTTCCCCCAGAGTGGCGCGCGGCCGGATGATGGTAAGTGGCATGCCAGCCCGGCCGCAGATGTCCGACACAATGCGTTCTGCCGCCAGCTTGGACTGGCCATAGGGCTCGAACGGGCGCGGTCCGGTGGCTTGGGTGATGGGCCCTTTGGGGGGAAGGCCGAAGATGGCGGTGCTGCTCACATGCACGAACGCGCGCGCCCCGGCACGGACAGCCTCTTGCGCGACGATGCGCGATCCCTCGACATTGACCTCATGATAGCGCCGCCCCGCGTTGGACTGCGCCACCAGCGCGGCGTGATGGTGCAGCACATCGACACCGCGCATCGCCAGGGCGACCGTTTCGCGATCACATACGCTGCCCTGATGAAATTCGATGTCCGGCATTAGGGCAGGATCGCGGACCAGATCCAATATTCGCACCCTGTCCCCCGCCTGATGCAGGCGCTGGGCGAGGCGCGATCCGATAAATCCCGATCCCCCCGTCACAAGGTGCGTGGTCAAGCGAAGCGCCTTTCAATAGCGCGCAGTGCGTTGCGGTGCGCGATGGCCATGACCGATCCTTGCGGATTGGCGATGGTCGGCCCGCACATCAGCGATGCGTCGGCGATGCGTAGCCCATCGCCGCCATGCACCCGCCCCCAGCTGTCGGTCGCGGCGATCCGTTGATTCTCCCCCATCGGGCAGGATGCGAAGACATGCACCGACGATAGCGAAGCGGACTTGCGCGGCAGCCGCTTGGGCAACGCATCGATCTCGGCGGCGGATCGAAGCAGGGGAAGCCCCGGCAGGCAGGGCTGAACTGCCTCCGCCCCGGCGGCGAACAGCGCGCGCAGCAGGTGGCGGAGTCCGTCATACAGCGCTTCCAGTTCGCCTTCGTCATGGGCCACGGAAACGACCGGGTCCCGCGCGCCGGGCAGGCACCTCACCTTGGCACGGCCGCTACCATTCTGGACATAATAGAGCCCCATCCGGTCCGAAGCATGCGCGATGTGGCAGCGCATGTCCGGATTGCCCGCCAGCGCCAACGCCAGGAGGGCGGGTGAACTGATCGAGCAGCCGATGCCGAAACGCGGTTCGAAACCCTTGATCTGGTGCACGGGATCGGGATCGCCAAGCCTGTTCACCGCATCGCTGAACAGCGCGACGGCCTTCAGCATGGGATGAAAGCGCAGGCTGTTGCCGACATTATGCCGGATGCCGGAGCGGCGCAACAGCGCAGGCGTCTGGATCGCGCCGCATGCCACGAACAGTCCGTCCGCCTCTATTTCCATCTCTCGTCCATCGCGGACCGCGCTGACCCGCCACCGCCGGTTGGCGCGGCTAATGCGCACCGCACGGGTCCCGGCCATCAACTCGCCGCCCGCACGCCGGAATTGCGGGATGAATGTCTCGCTCATCGATTGCTTGCGTCCGCTCACATAGTCGAACAGCCTGGGCGCCTGCACGCAATCCCAGCCTAGCGCCGCGCCCCCGTCGCCCAGCCGCTGGGACAAAGGCGGCGCGCGTCCGGGAAGACCGGCCACTTTCGCCCTCGCCTCGCAAGCGTCGAAATGGGGGGCGAGCGCCTCGCCCGTCAGCGCATCGACCTGATATTCGCGCGCCCACTGCTCCAGAACATAGGCTGGCGTGCGATGGTAGAGCCCACGATTGACCTCGCTCCCACCCCCGACGCAGCAGCCTTCCATATAGCTGATCGACGGCTTGCCGAACGCAAGGCTGAGGCCCCTGTTGCGATATTTGCGCACGATCTCGTCGCCCGAAAAATGCCTGCACGCGTCCAAGGGCAGGTCCGGCCCTTCTTCCAGCAACAGCGTTTGAAAGCCCGCCTCGGCGCACAAGGCGGCGGTGACTGATCCGCCCGGCCCTGAACCGAGCACGGCCACATCGATGCGAAGCCGGTCAGCCATAGCGCCTGTCCTCCCGTTGATCGGCCTTCTCCTCCTGCTGGTCGGGCCACAGGCCAAACAGCGTCAGGCTGACATAGAGCGTCATCAGCATGCGGCACGGCCCCAGGGCGGATCGCTCCCATGCTTCCACCTGCCGCAGCCGCTCTTTCTGCCGCAGCCGATGGAACGGACATCCGCGCCGGATGAGGGGCCACGCGTCGAAGGCAAGCGTCGCCAGATGCAGGGGAGGGCGAAGATAGCCGGGCATGCCAGCCAGGCTGTCCATGACGAACCGGCGAGCTATGTCCGGTTGCGCGGCATCGCCTCTTTCCCGCTGCGCCACTGCCTCTACCAGCGCGCCGATCGCGGCTCGGGCGTCAGGCATCATGGCGAAACATGGGCTCGCGAAAATGGCGGAAGTCCCGTCCCCGGATCAGTGACCGTACCCCCACGCGCCGCGCCGCTTCACCATCCCGGTCGTCGCGGTCGCCGATCATCAGCGTTCGGGCGGGCACCGTCTTCGCCTGCTCGATCAGCCACAACAGCCCAGCCGGGTCGGGCTTCAACCGGCCCACATCCTCTGCCGTGACGCACAGATGCGCCGACAGGCCCAGGGCGTCGAGCTTCCCTTCTGGCCGATAGTCGGAAAAGACCGCCAGCACATGGCGCCGCGCCAGCCGGGTGAAGAGCGATCCCGCGCCCGGTGTTCGGCAGTCGCGCAACAATGGCAGCGGGCGACGCTCCATCCAGTCGGCAACGATCGCGCGCACCTGATCGGGTTGATGGCCGGGCAGGGCATATTGCGCATCGGCAAAGTCGCTGGCCATGACATCGCCCATCGCTTCCCGCTGTCGGCGATAGGCGGACAGCGTGCGCATCACCGACAGGCTGCGGCTGCGGATGGCTTCCCGCGCGAGCAGTCCCGCCATGCGCCGCCGCAACCGGGGCTGGTCGTACAGGGTGCCGTCCATGTCGAACACGATCAGGTCGAACCTGTCCCAGGAAACTGCAGCCGTCACGGCCGGGCGTAGACGTGGCTGGGTGAGGACAGGTCGCTGATCGACGGGATGTCGATGAAGGACAGGCCCGCCAGCGCCGCGATGACGATGAAGGACGCCATCATCAGCCGCCGTGAACGGAACAGCCGTTCAGGGCGGGACGCGACCGAATCCCGCCGCATCGCCAGCCAGAAATAGCTGGCGAACAGCACGGCGATGAACGGCAGCGCGAATATATATTCCTGCCGGTACCGGATCAGGAATGCGGCCACGAAGAAGGCGGACAGCATGGCGTAGAGCATGCAGGATACCGCCAGATTTTCCGCATTGTAGCTGGCGAAGGACCGGCGGTAACGCGCCAGCAGGTCAGCCCCACCCGTCTCGCTGATATCGCGATATTCGGCCAGCCGCTTGGCCGCCATCAGGAACGCGCCGCCCATCCAATAGGCGAGCAGCAATGTCGTAGGCGCGCGGGTATAAGGCTCGATCATCGTCCAGCCCAGCATCAGGCGGATCGGGTTGTTGATGCTCTCGCTGATCACATCGAGATAGACGCGATCCTTGGTGCGGACCGGCGGCACATTGTAGATAAGGCCCGACAGGACGAACGCCGTCGAAGTCCAGGCGAACAAGGCCCCCAGCTGCACCGCAAGCGACAGGCCAAGGATGACCAGCAACAGATATTCGGCATAGACGATCGGCGCCGACAAATTGCTCTGCACTGCGGTACGGGCTGACTTCAGCGGATGGAAGGCGTCGAAGTCGCGGTCCAGCCATTCGTTGATCACATAATTGGCCGAAGCGATGGCGACGGCGCTGATGAGGCCGAGCAGCAGCGTTATCAGGCGGGGGTCCTGGGCCGGGTCTCGCAAGACATAGGCGAGGACGATCCCGGGGAGGATGAACACATGCTTCGTCATATGGTCCAGCCGGGCGATGGCGACATAATCGCGCCACCGGCCATGTGGAGCCTGGATTGGACTGACCGTCATGGCTTCCTCACTCATTGTTGGCCTCTCCCGGAGCGCGTCGATAGATGGCGCCGTCCTTCAGCTGGGCGGTGCGGACGAGATGCAGGCGATCGGAAAGCTCCTGCTCCGATGCCATGTAAAAGCGCCAATCGACCCTGTTCAGAAGGACGACATAGGCATTGCCGCGCGCCAGCACGGCGTTGGCTGACGCCAACTGCTGGGCGTAGGGGAATTGCGCATCCTCCCGTCCAATTCGCAGGCTGATGTGCATCGGCGTGTCGCGCGCAGGACGGCGGAGCAGATAGGTGATGACATCGGGGCCGTTGGAGTAGATGACCGCGTCTTTCGGCAGCCGCGCGACTGCGGCGATCGTCGGCGAACGCACCCACTCCAGCGCGGCGTATCCGACGCCCTTGCGGTAATCCTGATAGGTGCGCACAGTCGTGCGGACCGCATGGCCAGCCAGCATCATGCAGCCGATGCCGATCAGGATGAGGCGCAGCGGGCGCGCCCTTTTGGACGTGCGGTCAAGCTGCGCGACCGCGATCGTCGCCGCCATGACGCTGGTGCAGTAGATCGGATAGGCATAGCGGCCATTAAGGTGCAGATTGGCTTCGATCGAAGTTGCCAGCACCATGAAGGCGAGATAGGTGAAGAAGAACAGGGCGAGCGGCACGGCGAGCAGCGACCGATCGGTGCCGACGGCCTGCCCAAGCGCGCGGCGGCCCTGAAGGACGATCGCGTATAGGCTCGCACCCAGCGCCACAAGGAACAGGGCGCCGCGCACTGGTCCTGGAATATTGTCCGGCAGCAGCCAGGCGGTCATTGCATGGAAACTCAACCACCAATCGGCCGTGGTCATGTTGCCCAGCCATTCCAAGGGGCGGCCGGTCGACCGGCCATTCACCACTTCGCCCAGCGCGACCCATCCCAGGAATATCAACGCCGATGGCAAAAGGATGCGCAGTATGTTGCCGAACCTGCTGGACAAGGGCTGGCGCGGATCGATCAGCAGGAACAAGGCGATGGCCGCACCCAGCGCCGGGCCGGTGAAGCGGACCAATGAGGCAAGGCCTACGCCGACGCCCGCCATGATCAGCCAGCGGCCCTCGCCATCGCGCAGATAGCGGGCCAGGGCGATCAGCGTGGCGTAGATGGTGGTGAGGAACAGCGGCTCTGACATGGCAAGGCCGTGCAACGTCACCGACTGCGGCGCGATGACGATGATCGCCGTGCCCATGGCTGCCGCCGCGGGGCTGCCGCTCGCGATCCTCAGCAGATACCAGGCAAGCAGTGCGTTGAGCGGAGCTAGAACCAGCCCGATACCCCACGCGCCCTTGACGATGTCGATGCCTGTCATCGCCACCAGCTGCAACAGGGCTGGATAAAGCGGGGCGTCCCACGGCTGGCTCGACAAGTTCATGTAGCGCGTACTGTCCGGCCAAACGCCGATGCCGTGATGCGTCACCAGCAGGAACAGCAGCAGCGCAAGGACGGGCAAGCCGCCAGCGCTGATGCGGTCGAGCAGTATTTCGGACCGGGCACGGGCCAGCGCCGTTTCGGGTTGGAACGGGTACATCACGGCTTTGACCGGAAGCCAGCAAGGATGCGCTTCACATTCCCGGCGACGAAATGCAGCACGGAGTCCGGGATACCGCGATCAAAGATATCGTCCAACCCATCCACCAGCCGGTCGATCTCCGCCTTGGTGACGATGAAGGGCGGCATGAAGTGGAGCATGTCGCGCGCGCCGGGCTGGAAATGAACCAGGACGCCGTGCCGGTCGAACAACTGCCGCGCGAGCGCGCCGATCAGCACGGACTGATAAGTGAGGAATAGCGGATTGTTCGACACATCGACCAGCTTTGCTGCCATGTCTTCGCGGAAATTAAGGCGGATGGCGCGGAACAGCCCCCGGCCGCGCACTTCCAGCAGCGTGCGGGGATATTTGATGTGCAAGGCCTCAAGCCGCGCTTCGAGATAATCTCCCATCTCCCGCGCATTGTCGATCAGCCCATCTTCGTAGAGCGTGTTGAGTGTTTCGATCGCCACGGCGCAGCTTTCACCAATGCCGCTGAATGTCGAGCTATGCAGGTTGCAGTCATTGCGATTGCCGTATGCCTGCTCGAACAGCGCGCGCGAAGTCACCATAGCGCCGATCGCCCGTTTACCGCCGCCCAATGTCTTTGCCAGCGTGACTATATCGGGCACCACATCTTCATGCATGAATGCGCAGAAGCGGCCCGTGCGCCCGCAACCCACCTTCACCTCGTCAAAGATCGACAGGATGTCATTGGCGCGGCAAAGCTCGGCAAATTGCGTGAGATAGCCCGAAGGAGGCACCTCGCAGGCCGTGCCGCGGATTGGTTCGATGATGGCCGCGATGATGCTGTTGCCCTTTGCGCCGCTTTCCTCGGCGATGGCGCGATGCATCGCATCGATATCGCCATAGGGGACGTAAACCACATTTTCCTTCGGTACGCCCAGCAGGAAGCCGGTGTGCACGTTCGTCGCCGTTGTCAGCGCGAGCGCGCCATGCGTCTTCCCATGGAAAGCGCCGCGCATGCAGAGGAATTTGTGCTTCCCCTTGGGCGTCTGGATGCGCTCGGCCAGCTTCATCGCCGCTTCGTTGGCTTCGGCGCCCGATGTGGAGAAGAAGCTGGTGTCCAGCGGATCGGGCAGGATCTGGGCCAGATTATAGGCCAGCGCCGCCTGCAACTTGTGCGGGGCAAGCTTGATGATGTCCAGCACCTGCCGGGCATGACACAGCTGCTCGGCGGCTACGATGCGGGGGTGGTTATGGCCTAGCCCAGCCGCTCCCATGCCGGTGGAAAAATCAAGCACCTCCCGCCCATCGGCCAGGTGCAGCACGGTGCCCCGCGCTGACCGCACGTCGAGGTCGTCCAGACCCAATATGCCGTATAGTCCCAGCAAATGCCGGTTGAGGTGCCTGGCATAAAGGCGATTGGCTTCGCTTACGTCCAGAGACAGCGATTGTTCGAGTGTCAGGATCGCCGGCCGGTCAAACGGCGTGGGCAGAATATCCTGTTTGAACTGGGTTGCCATTTCGACTGATTCTCCCGCCGCATGCTGTCGATGGGACAATCTTTATGGATGGCGGAGAGACGCGGGAATCCATGGATTTATATACTCCCAAGGGGCCGTGGCCTAGCCATTCGGAGCCTCGCCATTTGCGGCCGTTGCACCCTCGAAATAGATGGCGGCCAGCGCGGTGCGATTGGTGATGCGCAGCTTTTGGAAGATATTGTGAAGATGGATCTTCACCGTGCCCTCGCCAGCCCCCAATTGTCGGGCGATGTCACGGTTGGACAGGCCCCGGCATGCCTGCGCGGCGATCTCCAGCTCCCGCGGGGTGAGCGCCGCCAGGCCGGGCGAGGGGCCCTCGTCCTGCCAGACGCGGGTTGCCTTTCTCGCCATTTCCTCTGGCAGCCACTGCCGTCCGCCCGCGACGCTGCGCAGGCAGTCGATCAACGTATTGGGTGCGGCTTCCTTCAGCACGATGCCCCAAATGCCATTTTCGATCGCTTCGGACAGCTGCGGGGGGGTAATCAGCGCAGTCAGGAAGACTGCCCGGATGGGCAGGTCCGCCATCCTTATTCGCCGCAGCAGAGCCAGTCCGCTGATGTCGGGCATGTTGATGTCCAGCACCACGATGTCGGGTTTCAACCGGTCTATGGCCTGGAAGGCGGCGGCGCCGTCGGTCATGCTGCCAACAACCCGAAAGTCCGGCTCCATCGCGACCAGCTCGGCCAATCCATGCAGCACAACCGGATGATCATCGACCAGGAAAACCGACTGCTTCATTGCAAAGGCACCTCGATCCGCATCGCCAATCCTGGTGCGTAGCGCGTTATCGCCATGCGGCCGCCCAAGTCCCGGATGCGCGCGCGCAAGGATCGGGGCCAAGCTGACCTGCTGTTGGGCGTTCGCACCATACCGCAGCCATTGTCGGCGATGGTGAGGCGCAGGGCTTGGTCCGCCCTGTTCAACTCGACGGTTACCCGCGTTGCCCCGCCATGACGCACCGCATTGGCTGTCGCTTCGCTCAGCAACTGCCTGAGTTCACGGTGTAGGTCGCCCGACGCCTCCATGTCTGGCGGATTGACCGACAGGGCGATGTCGCATCCCCATTGATCGGACAGTTCATCGGCGCTCTGGGCCAGTGATTGGGACAAGAACCGCAAGGGCGGCGATTCCATGTCGCGGCTACTTTCGACGAAAAGGCGGATGCGCCGCTGTTGTTCGGCCATGACGACAGCTACACCGTCAAGCGCGCCGCGCGCACTTTCGGGAAGGCTCATGCCCGCCGCCTTTAGCTTCAGCGAGGCAGCGGTCAACTCTTGCAGGACGCTGTCATGCAGGTCCCGCGCCAGCCGGATGCGTTCCTGCGCGCGCGCATTGTCGGCGATGGCATGGATCATTTCCCATCGTTCAAGTTCGTGGCCGATGCGAAGCGCAGTGATCTGAGTCAGATGCTGCGTTTCTTCGTGATGATTTTCAGCCCCGATCACGAACAGCCTGTCCGCGCCGTCGGAACCTGCGACCGGGGCTGAACGCAATCCGGCAGGATCGTCGAACAACTTGCCCCATCCGGTGACCGCGCCGATCGCGTCCAGTTCGGCGGTGTCGCTCGTGCGGAAAAGCTCCCTCCATTCCCGCCGCGGACTTCTGGCGCGCCAGAATGATGGGTCATCGATTTCCGCGATCCGCAACCCGCCCGGTCCCCACAATGCTATCGTCCCGCCGGACCCTTTCTGATCCTGCCAGAGCAGCAGCACCTGCCTGACGCCAAGGAGCTCGGCTGCATGCCGCAACATGTCGCTCAGCAAGATCCGCCGGTCCGTCGCGGCAGGCGCAGGATACCAACTTGCCAGCTGCGCGAAGCGATGGCTGCTCCGCGCCCGGCACGCGCCGAAATAGCCCAGCATCGCAGCCGCCACCAGGAAATAGGCCGACCGCATGATCAACAGGTTGAGTTCGGATTCCCCATCCTGCAAATCCCGCCAACCCAGCGCGATCAGCAGCAACTGCATGACGACCGCGCCCAGCACCGCACCCAGCATGTCCCAACGCAGCGTTGTCGCCAGCAGGATGAACGGCAGGAACGGGAAGAACGGGCTGCTGAGTTCGTCGGTCAGATAGACAAGAGCCCCTAGCGCCAGCAGGTCTATGCCATGGATGATGAGATGCGCCTTGCTTTCCAACGGCCAGCGCGGCGGCGTAAGGGCCAGCCAGAGCGAGAAGGCGATATAGCTGCCGAGCAGCAAATGCGCTTCGGCCAGGAAACCGGCCGGACGCGTCGGGTCGAGGTAGATGGCCAATGCTGCGAACAGCACCGTCACCAGCCTGCCTGCCGATATCAGCCATTCAGGATCGGCACCCGCGCGCAGCCCGTCCAGCAGGAAGCATCGCCTGATTGCCGCTAAAATGCGCGGCGCGGGTCCATCCATCTTGCGCGTGCGCATATCTTAGGAAGGACTGGCACGAACTTACATGCCGCACAAATGCGATTATGGATAAGGGGTTGAAGGGAACAGCAGAATCCCTGAACGAACTTAGCCGATCATCATGAGGCTGGCGTTGCCACCGGCGGCTGTGGTGTTGATCGATATCGAAATCTCTTCAAGCAACCAGTCGGAATGATAGGCAAGGGGCTGGTCCTGCTCGGCCGCATGGACCGATATGATCGGTCCGGGCGCCGCCGCTGCTTCCGCTACCGCCCGGGCAACGGCACTCGTGTCTCCTTCCACCAGAATGACCGAACAGGGGCCGGTCGCGCTTACTGAAAACGCCGCGGCTACATTGGGCGGCAGATCGTCAGGAAGTGGGTGTGCAACCACGCCCCGGTTTCCCGTCCCCAGCACCGCTGCCATCTGCTCGAACAAGCCTTGGCCAGTTTCAGGCCTCATCCCTATCTGACCGCGTGGCTGGAGCCGGTACAGGTTGCTTTCCCCGACCGGCCCGGCCAGCCTGATCTCTGTGCCAAGAGCAAAAGCGGCGGCGTAGCGCCGGGCTTTCGCGGCGCTGGCGGTCTCTCCCTTTCTTTCCAGCCAGTCGGCGAATTCATGAATGGGCGATGCGACATTGTGGGGCAGATGGGGAAAGGCGGGTGGCGACGTTACCAGCCGCCTGAGATAAAGCGGCCCGCCTGCCTTGGGCCCGGTTCCTGACAACCCGCGCCCTCCGAACGGCTGGACGCCCACGACCGCGCCGATCATGTTGCGGTTCACGTAAAGATTGCCTGCCTCCACCCGCGCGGTGACATGGGCGATGGTATCATCCAGCCTTGTGTGCAGGCCGAACGTCAATCCATATCCGGTCGCGTTGATCGCATCGATCAGCGCGTCCAGCCCCTCGCGGCGGAAGCGCACGATATGAAGCACAGGGCCGAACACTTCCCGTTCCAGCTCCGCTATGTCCCCGATCTCGATGATCGTGGGCGCAACAAAGCTGCCATGCACGGCCTGTGGGGGCAGGGGGAGCCGATCGACCGGTGCGCCGCGATCGCGCATCATGGCGATGTGCTTCTCGATCCCCGCTTTTGCCTCACCCGTTATCACGGGCCCGACATCGACCTTCAGCGCGTCCGTCCGGCCGATACGTATTTCCCGCAACGCACCTTTCAGCATCAGCAGGATGCGCTCCGCCACCTCGTCCTGCAGGCACAGGACGCGGAGCGCGGAGCAGCGCTGGCCGGCACTGTCAAATGCCGATAGCAGCACATCCGCCACGACTTGTTCGGTAAGAGCGGACGAGTCCACGATCATCGCATTCTGGCCGCCCGTCTCGGCGATCAGGGGGATGGGTCGCCCGGTCGGGGAAAGCCGCTTGGCAAGTTTTCCCTGGATCAGTCGCGCAACGGCCGTCGATCCCGTGAACATCACGCCTGCCGTGTCCTTTGCCGCCACCAGGGCGCTGCCCAAAGCCCCGTCGCCTGGCGCCAGCAGCAGCGCATGGCGGGGCACGCCCGCCTCATGCAGCAGCCGCACCGCCTCTGCCGCTATCAATGGCGTCTGGCCTGCCGGTTTGGCCAGAACCGGGTTGCCCGCGACCAGAGCGGCCGCGACCTGGCCGGTGAAGATCGCCAGCGGAAAGTTCCACGGACTGATGCAGACAACCGGTCCCAGAGGTTGCTGCTGGCTGCCAAAATTCGTCCGCGCCTGCGCCGCATAATAGCGCAGGAAATCGATGGCCTCTCGCACCTCGGCGATTGCGTTGGGAAGGGATTTTCCGGCTTCACGGATCAGAAGGCCGAGCAGGATCGGCATGCGCGCCTGCATTGCATCGGCGGCTCGCTCCAAGATGGCAGCACGCTCGTCCACTGGCTTGGCACCCCAGTCGGAAGACGCGGCATGGGCGACGAGGGCAGCGACATCTTCCGCTGCCAGCTCAGCGACCGTGCCCACCACGTCCCGATGATCGGCGGGATTGACGATCATCCGATCGATGCCCGACCCAAATGTCGGGTCCGCCCTCCACGCAATCTCCGCGCTGTCCCGAAGCGCCCGCGACAGCGCGGCGAGCGTGCCCTCATCGCTCAGGTCAAAGCCCGCCGAATTGCGGCGATCGGGATAGAGATTGGCGGGCAAGGCGATCTGCTCATGCCTTGCCCCCGCTTCGGGCATGGCGCGGACAATCTCGGCCGGGTCGGCGATCAGATCTTCGACCGAAACCGCCGGGTCCGCAATCCGGTGAACGAAGGAAGAATTGGCGCCATTCTCAAGCAGGCGGCGGACCAGATAGGCAAGCAGCGTCTCATGCGTGCCCACCGGCGCATAGATGCGGCAGGGACGGTTGAGCTTCTCCCTGCCCACCACCTGTTCGTACAGCGGCTCTCCCATTCCGTGCAGGCACTGAAACTCATATTGGCCGACGCTGAAATCCGGCCCGGCAAGACGATAGATGGTCGCCAGCGTCTGCGCATTATGCGTCGCAAATTGCGGGAAGATCGCGTCAGGCGCTGCCAGCAACTTGCGCGCGCAGGCGATATAGGCGACGTCCGTATGCACCTTGCGCGTATAGACCGGGAAGTCGGCGAGCCCGTCCACCTGGGCGCGCTTGATCTCCGCATCCCAATAGGCGCCCTTTACGAGCCGCACCATCAGTCGGCGCCCTGACCGCCGGGCAAGGTCGATGATCCAATCGATGACGAACGGGCAGCGCTTGCCATAGGCCTGGATGACGAAGCCCAAGCCCTCCCATCCGCTCAGCGCCGCGTCGGTCGCCAGGCTTTCGAGCAGATCGAGCGAAAGTTCGAGCCGGTCCATCTCCTCGGCATCGATGTTGAGGCCGATGTCATAGCTTTTGGCAAGGATGGCCAACTGGCGAACACGGGGCAGCAACTCGGCCATGACCCGGTCGGCCTGCGAACGGGCATAGCGGGGGTGCAGGGCGGAAAGCTTGATCGATATGCCCGGCCCTTCATAAACGCCGCGCCCGTCCGCCGCATGTCCGATCGCGTGAATGGCGCGCTCATAATCGGCAAAATAGCGGGCGGCATCCGCCGCCGTCGCCGCCGCTTCGCCAAGCATGTCGTAGCTGTAGCGAAAGCCCTTGGCCTCCATGCCGCGCGCACGCCTCAACGCCTCCGCGATTGTCTCGCCAGTGACGAACCGTTCGCCCATCATCCGCAGGGCGAGATCGACGCCACGACGGATCACCGGCTCTCCTGCCCGCGCAACAAGCCGGGTGAGCGCGGCGCCCAGCCCATGGTCATCCACGCTGCCGACCAGCTTGCCGGTGACGACCAGCCCCCAGCTGGCCGCATTGACGAAGAGTGACCTGCCGCCGCCGATGTGCGCGCTCCAGTCGCCATCGGACAGCTTGTCCTGGATCAGCGCGTCGCGGGTCGCATCGTCGGGGATGCGCAGCAGCGCCTCGGCAAGGCACATCAACGCGACGCCCTCTTCGCTGGACAGCGAATATTCCTGCACCAAAGCTTCCACGCCGTTGCCCCTGTGGCTGGCGCGGAGCGCGCCTGTGAGGTGGCGGGCGGTCTCCCTGATTGAGGCGCGATCGGACACCCCGAGAGTTGCGGCCTCCAGCAGTGGCGCCACACAGGCTATTTCATCGCGCCTGTAGGCTGCGGTAATCGCCTGGCGGAGCATGCTCTGGGGACGGATCGGCGGCGCAAAGGCGTCGAAGGCGATGCGACCGGACATGGCGGGCATACTATCCACAGGCCTTCTATCATCCATAGTTTCTTCGCCCGATATAGGGACACATCGCAGCCAATTCTGGTTCCGTTGGAGGAGAAAGAAGGAAGCAGCACCAGCGCAGGCTTTGCACCAGCAGCGGCGAAGCTATAGTTGCTGGTTCCCATATAAGAAAACCCGCAGGTGGAGAGGCCAATGGCTGAATGGCGGCATCATTGGGCTGAGGTCAACGGCCTCACCATGCATTATGTCGAGCAGGGCGAGGGGCCGCTCGTCGTGCTGGCACACGGCTTCCCCCATAGCTGGTTCAGCTGGCGCCATCAGATCGCCGCCATCGCCGCCGCTGGGTATCGCGTCGTCGCGTTCGATCTGCGCGGCATGGGGCAGACCAGCGCCCCGGCTGAAGTGCAGGTCTATGATGTGCAGCATACGATGGGCGACCTTGTCGGCCTGCTCGATCATCTGGGCGAGGAACGGGCCGTATTCGCCGGTCTGGATTTCGGCCTCTTCGCCATTTACGACCTCGCCTATCATCACCCCGAACGCATGACCGCGATCATCGGGCTGGGCAATCCGGCCTGGCCTCACGATCCCGACTGCTCACCCTTGACCGAAGCCCGCGATCTGGGAAGCAAGCATTTCTACCATATCGATTATTTCACAAGGCAGCCGGGCCTTGCGGAAGCCGCGCTGGATGCAGATCCGCGCGCCTTCCTCAAGCGGGTCTTCTACGCCCTGTCGGGTGATTATCATTATATCGATGTCTGGAGGCATCCGCCGGGAACCTCGTATCTCGACGCCTTGCCCGAAGCGCCGCCATTGCCCTGGCCATGGCTCAGTGAATTGGAACTCGAATTCTTCGTGAACGACTATGCTCGCTCCGGATTTCGGGGCGGGCTCAACTGGTATCGCGCCATGGACCTGCGCTGGGCCTATCGCCGCAAGTTCGAGACTATTCCCAACCCGGTGCCATTCTATTTCCTGACCAGTGAAAATGACACGGACATGGAGGCATTTCACGGCGACGATCCGCTGGCAAAATTGCCGAGCCAATATGCCGACCTGCGCCGCGTCGAGATCTTGCCGAAGGCTGGCCATATGCTCCAGATGGAAAGATCAGATGAAGTCAGCGCCTGCATGGTGGAGTTCCTCGCAGAGATTGGGGAAGCTCAGCGGCGACCAAAATACGCGGGGGCTTGACTAAAGGTTGACGCGGGCCAACTATTCGCCCGCTTTCGGGGAATGCAGTGCGCGAGTTCGAGTGATGCGGGCGCCGTCTTCCAGATATAGGCGGACGGTCGGGAAGCCCCCGTCTGATCGGACAAGGCGGTGAGTGCATGACGCAAGATTTTCGCGCAGACACATCTGACATGGGATCGGCACGCCTTCGGCGCGGCATGCTGCTCCGCGCGATGCTTGCGCAGAATACCGGCACCGGCTGCGCCTTTGGCGGCCTTGGCGTCAGTGTTCTGACCCTTCAGGATCGCTATGGCGCGTCCCTGGGCATGGCGACGATGGCGCTTTCCCTTGCCGTCCTCTCCATGACCGCATTCGGGCCCCTGACAGCCATTCTCATCACGCGCTGGGGCTTGCGGCGAGTCATGTCTGCAGGGGTACTGATCTCGCTCATCGGCTATGTCGCGCTTGCCTACGCGCCCAGCATGTTGCTCGCTCTCGCTGCATGTGGCCTCTTGATCGGGCCCGGAGCGGCGTTGTTCGCCGCCCTCCCGCCCGCGGTGCTGGCAGGCGGCTGGTATCCAGAGGCGCGGGGCAGGGTGATGGGGATCGCCTATCTTCCCCTGTTCGTCACCTTCATCCCGATGTTGGGCGTCAGCATCATCCAGGCCTATGGATTGAAGGCTTTGTTTCTCTCACTCGCCTTCGTGCATCTGCTGCTGCTGCCGCTCATGCTTGGCGTGGTCGATCCGCCGATCGAGGCGATGGATGATCAGGCCGCTGCCGCTGCGCCAGCTTTGGCGTCCCGGCATGTCGTCATCCTGGGCGGCGCGATGTTCTGGCTGATCACGGCGGCAGACGGCATCCTGAACGGCACCGCGATCGCAGGTGCGGCGCACATCTTGCCGATCGTTGAGGAATATAAGGTGTCCATAGAGGCGGGCGCCTTGCTGCTTTCCGTTTCGGGAGTTTCCAGCATGGTGGGCTCCCTTTTGGCGGGCTATGCCTGCGACCGCATCGGCGCGGCCAAAACGCTCGGCTTGGCCGGGGTGGGTTTCGCGCTTGCCTGGGTCATATTGGCGATAACCGGATGGATGCCCGCGCTGATCGCTTCCTCCTTCATCATCGGTCTTTGTGGTGCATCGGTTTTCCCGCCGCTCAATGCGCTGGTGGTTCAGCTATATGGTGCCGAGGCATTGCCAAAGGTTCTCAGCCTGCTCGGGGTGATGACGCTTCCCTTCGCCTTTCTCATGTCGCCCGCCGCGGGTTGGCTTCGCGATTTTGCCGGCAATTACGAGCCGGTCTTCATCGCGGTGGTGATCGCCAACGGGATAGCAGCCGCTATCTGCTTTGGCATAACCCGCTATTTGGCCCGCAATGGATCGCCGCTCGACGATATGCCCCACGCGGCCTTGTCGCCAGCGAACCCGGCCTGATTCTTCCAGCCATCCGGAACGTTCAGGAGTCTGGCTCGACCAGCTGCTGCGCGCTTGATAAATGTTGAGCAATGCCAACGATTGAGAATCTGCCGCCCTCCGGATCATCGGGGAAAATCTGATTCCAGATAAATCGAAGAGAGAGGTTGCCGAAAATGGCCCATAAGAAATTCCACCTTGGCTATTTCACGAAATTCGGCGCCACGTCCTGGCCTGGCGATGGCAAGGAATTCGGCTCAGAATGGGCGGATGGGTCCTATCACAAGGAATTGGCCAAGATGCTGGAAGCGGCCAAGTTCGACTTCATCTTCTTCGAGGATACGACGATCGTGGGCGATCGCTATGCCGGTTCGATGGAGCTTGATCTCAAGAATGCGACCCTCGCACCCAAGCTCGATCCCTTGCCGCTGCTGCCGGTGATGGCGCAAGATACTTCGCATATCGGGTTGATCGCAACCGCCTCGACGACGTTCTATCCGCCCTATCTGCTCGCGCGCCTGCTTTCCACCATCGATTCCCTGACAAAGGGCCGGGCGGGGTGGAACATGGTGACGTCGAGCGAGAAAAACGCGGCGTTGAACTTCGGCCTGGAAAAGCTGCTGCCGCCCAACGAACGCTATGACATCGCCGATGAATTTGTCGAGCTGTGCAAGAAGCTTTGGGACTCCTGGGAAGAAGGCGCGCTTGTCGCAAACACTGAAACAGGCGTTTATGTCGACCACACGAAGGTCCACACAGTGAATTTCGAGGGCAAGCATTTTCGTTCGCGCGGGCCGTTGAACACCCTGCGATCACCCCAAGGCTATCCGGTCCTGGCGCAGGCGGGCGCATCCGAACGCGGCCGTGATTTTTCGTCCAAGAATGCTGAAGTCGTGCTCGGCATGATGACCGGCGGCGTGAAGGGGATGAAGGCCTATCGGGAGGACATCCGGAACCGTGCCGAAAAGCAGGGCCGTAACCCCGACGACGTCAAGGTCTTCTTCCTGACCCCGATCAACATCCTGCCCGAAGGCGGCGAGATCCCCGAAATGACCGAGGCGCAGAAGCAGGCCGCGTTCGAGCATAATATCGTCATGGCCTCATCCTCGCTGGACGTCGATTTCTCGCAATATGACCTGGATGCGCCGGTTCCGCAGGACATCAAGGCAGGCGGCCATACCAGCGCGCTTGAGCATATGAAGAAGGCAGGGCGCGAAGAGGGCAAGTCCCTGCGCGACCTCTTCTCATCAGGAAAGGGCGGCAGCGGCTCGCGCTTCAGGGGTACGCCGCAGCAGATCGCGGACCAGCTGATGGAGGTCATGGACGAAGTTGGCGGCGACGGCATCCTGATCGAAGGATCGGGCTATAACCACCAGCTTCCCGGCTTGCTGAACGGCGTCATTCCTGCGCTTCAAAAGGCGGGCGCGGTGCGCACCGAATATGAGGGCACGACGCTGCGCGAGATCCTCCGGGAGTTCTAGGCTCTAGTCAGCGGGCCTAGCCACCATTGGTCGCTCGCCTCTTGCCACACCATATCGTGCGTCTAAGGAACGGAATGATAATGCTCTGAATTGAAAAGATACGATAAAAAAGAGGTCGCAATGACGCGGGTATTGGTGGCAGAGGATGATCCGCTTACCTTGAGCGGCATCAGCATGCTTCTCGACAAGACCAATTTCGAAGTGGTCGCTACAGTGAACACCGGGACGGCAGCATTGGATGCGCTGCCGAAGGCCCGGCCGGACATGCTGATCCTCGACAACAGCATGCCCGAACGCACCGGGCTCGACGTGCTGCGCACGCTGCGCCATCGCGGCGATAATCGCTCAGTCATCCTGCTGACGGGCGGCATCAATGACCAGGCGACGAAGGAAGCCATGCAATTGGGCGTGGACGGCATCGTCATCAAATCGACCGCGCCTCGCGACCTGCTCACTTGCCTTGAAACCGTGGTGCAGGGGCGGCGCTGGCTCGACCAGGAAGTCATGCAGCGCGCCATGCAACTCGCGATGTCGCCCGATGCCCCACGCGATCCCCTGGAGGCTCTGAGCGCGCGTGAACGCGCCGTCGCCTCGCTCGCGCAGCGGGGGTTGCGTAACAAGGAAATCGCCGACGAACTGGGCCTGACCGAAGGAACGGTGAAGGTTCATCTGCACAAGGTGTTCGAAAAGCTTGGGCTGCGTGGCCGGACCGAACTCATCCTGCTCGCGCAGGACCGCGAAGACTGACATTATACCGAAAGAGATAGGCGCTTTCATCCGAAGGTAAGCGCGCTTCTTGCCGGGGGTTGAATGTTTCTGTCCCCTTAAATGGAGCATTTGCCGATCAGGGCAGCGGTCTTGGACCGCGCATGATAGGCGAATGATGAAGCGGTTTTTGATCCTTTGCATGGCGATGATGGTGGCGGCGTTCAGCCTTGCCAGCCCGTCCGCGTATGCGCAGGTCACCGCCTATGCCTCTGGTCAGGGATCAGTAAACAGCATCACCGTGGGGGTCGATGTGCGCGCCTCCGTTCGCGGCCGTTGTGGCTTCGCGACCGGGGGCGCGCCTACCGGCAGCATCGACCAGGCGGATTTCGACCAGACCGGTTTTACCAAGGATTTTGCGATCCAGCTCAATTGCAGCGGCGCATCGCGCATCGCCATCTCGTCTGCCAATGGCGGCATGGCGGCGGCCCCGACTAGCGGGCAGGGCTATTCCGCCAAGGCGCCCTATCAAGTCGCGCTGCGCATGGTGGCGGATAATGGCACCAGCGCTTCCGCCTCCTGCGACGCATCCGCGCTCGCATCGGGCGGTGCTTGCAGCTTTGCCGGCGTGGCTGGCGAGACAAAGGGGCTCCGCCTCGCGGGCGCATCCACCAAAGCGAACGGCTCCTACCTCCGCGTCAGCGCCCCTGCCTATTCCGGCGCAGACACCCTGATCGCGGGCCGCTACAGCGACACATTGTCGATCACGGTTAGCGTTTCTCCTTAAAATGCTGATAAGTAGTTAGAATGAGTGATCTTTCACGAATGGAGAGCATTGTCATGATCTATGACGCGGACAATCTCCCCTCCGGCCTGCAGCCAGACCGTCAAGCGCCCGATCGCCTGGGCGGCGGCGATCCTGTTCCTCACGCCGGTGCAGGCGCAGGCAGGCGCGCAGTTCGACATAGTCGGTCATGTCGCGCCGCGATGCTGGGTTTCGAACGCAGCGCTGCTGCCGCAACCCGCGACGCAGGGAAGCGCGATCTGCAATCAGGCGCGTCCCGCCCTGCAATCGCGCGTCCGCGTGCTGGAGACGGCCGGGACATTGCAGCCGCTCAGGCCTCAACCATCAGCCCGCACCGCGCTGGAGATCATCGTCTCGCCCCAGCTGTGATCGGCTGGAAAGCCGGGCTCGCCATCGCCGCATTGATCGGCGCGAGCATGGCGGCGGCTCCCGCAGAAGCGCAGTCGCAAATATCCTCCGTCTGCGGCGTGACCGGCAGCGCGACCGCGCCCGCCAGCATAACCTATGATCCCTTCTCGCCCTCCGGCCTTTCCGAAGTCACCATCCCGCTGGTCCTCCGACGCAATCGTGGTTTGATCATCGGCCGCACGAACGAAGTCAGCCTTGTCCTGGTCGCGCCATCAGGCACACCGCCGCTGGACATCACCTATCGGGGCTATCGGGTGCTCTATCCTGAAGGATCAACCGCCGGGCGTCCGCGCGCGCTCGATTCGAAGGACAACGGCGCGGGCGCTGCGGGCGAGATTCGCTATGACTTCGGCAGCCTCTTCGCGTCCGACCTCTCGACCGCACTCAACCTGCGCGTGTCGGTGCCGCCCGGCACCGATCTGTCCGCAGGCGATCCGATCATCCTCGACATGCTCTATATCTGCTCGGGCGAGAATGGGATGCTGAGCGTGCCCGTGCCAACGCGCGATACCGGATCGATCAGGATCAACGTGAATACGGTCAGCGCGCTTCAGGCCTATTATGCGGGCGCGGCGCTCGACTTCGGTGAAATCGGCGATGTCACGACCGCGCAGGTCCAGGCCGCGCCAGACCGTTATACGACATCGACGGCCAATGCGCTCAAGGTCCGCAGCTCCGGCGCCTATGAAGTGCAGGTGCGGTCCCAAAATGATTTCCGCCTGACCTTCCCCGGCGGCAATCTAGGCGACGCCGCGCAGACGATCCGCTACAGCGCCCGCTTCCTGGGGCAGGAGGTCACGTCTAACGCATCCTTCGGCACGCGCACCTGCGCGCGCGCGGGCGTCGGCGGCGAAGCGGGCACGCTGCCCCTGCGCGCGACGCTGAAGGAAGGCGGCGCGGCCAAGACCCCCGCCACCAACTATGCCGATATAATCAGCATCACCTTCACCCCGATCGTGTCCGCCGCGTCGGCGACCAACTGTGCGGGGCTGTAGCGCGGACCTATCAACTGCTCATTCGAAACGAGAGCGGATTGCTTTTTTGCAACCGTTTCTCTCCACCCGTTCGGGCTGAGCTTGTCGAAGCCTTTTCCTGAGCCTGTCGAAGGGCGGAGGGCGAACCGTGCCTCCCAACGCCCGCCCGCTATATCGTCCGGTATAGCGCCTTATCTCCTGAAGTTAGGGCGATTTTCGCTGATCGCTGAATGTGTTGGGCGCGTGATTCGCCGTATCTCCAATCTCGTCGGGGCGATTGGAACCCCAGTCACTTTGGAGATACGAAATGAAGAAGCTGCTTGTTTCCGCCCTGATGTTCGGTTCGGTCGCCACTGCCGCTCCCGCCTTCGCACAGGCCAGCGGTTCGGTCGATGTCAGCGGTACGGTCGCCGCCAAGTGCTCGGCCGTGACGCCGATCAGCGGCAGCATCACGCTGGGCGAACTTGCCAAGACCGACGGCACCGTTGATCCCGCTTTCGCCAGCAACACGGGCGGGCTCAGCCGCACCTTCACCATCAAGTGCAACGGCGCCAACCCCAAGCTGACCGTCGAGGCCAAGCCGCTGGTGAACGCTGCAGCCACCAACTCGCCGAACGGCTACACCAACACGGTCCACTATACCGCGACGGTCGTTGCAACCGGTGCCAAGGGCGGCAGCGCAACCGTGGCTGATCAGTCGCTCAGCTCCGGCGCGACTTCGGGCCAGGTCGGTGATCGTCTGGCGGCTGTTTCCAACAACCTCTCGCTCACGGTCGGCAGCGGCCTGACGTCGGACTCCACCGCGATCCTCGACGCTGGCACCTATGCTGGCAAGGTCGAAATCACGGTCGCTCCGGCCGCCTGATAAAGGATTTCGGGCAGGCCCGTTCATCGGACCTGCCTGATCCAAGCCCGGAGCATGGACGTGCAAGACCCTCGCGCACTGGCGGCAGAGCTGCGGATCCGGGCTATCGAGGCCGAGGACGATCAGCGCGCCGATCTCCTGTTCCTGGCGGCAGAATATGAACGGATGGCGGATGCGCCACCGCTTTCATCCGGTGGGGAGCAGGTGAAAGTCCGCCTGCCCCGTTGATGCTCCCGTGCAACAGTGCATCCCTTCCGGATGAACCTCTGCGCGATTTCGGCTTTTTCTGTCTTGGCGGCGACCACGCATACGTTCATCGTCTTGCCAGCCGTCACGGTGAAATGGCCCAAGCTGTTAGGAGCAAGCCTTTGAAGTTCCAGCCCAGATCCTGTGTCACCGCGCTCCTTGCCTGCGTTGCCGTGGCTGGTCTTGCCCCCGCTGCAAAGGCGATGACGGTCCAGCCGGTGGTCATCGATCTCACCACGTCGGGCCGCAGCATGAGCCAGGTCGTCACGGTGGAGAACAGCTTCGACAAGCCGCTGCCCGTGGAGTTGCGGATCGAAACGCTGGACCTGACGGCCGATGGCGCGAAGCCGACCGGCAAGGATAGCGGCGAACTGGCCGTATTCCCCCCGCAAGCGTTGATCCAGCCCGGCCAGCGGCAGAATTTCCGCGTGCAATATGTCGGTGACCCGGCCTTGGCGCGCAGCAAGCATTATTTCGTGACGGTCGCGCAGCTGCCGGTGCAGACCAGCGATACCCAATCCAACATCCAGCTGCTTTATAATTTCCAAGTGCTGGTCAGCATCTCGCCCGATGGCGCGAAGCCCGCTCTGTCGATCGCGTCGGCGGAAATCGGGAAGAATGCGGAAGGCGCGCCTGCCCCCGTAATCACCGTCACGAATACGTCCGTTGCCCATGGCTATCTGTCGCGTGGCCGACTCCGCGTCGTCGAGTTCGGGCCGGACGGCAAGGAAGTCTTGCGCAAGCAGCTGACCGGGCCGGAGCTTCAGCAGACGATCGGCTATGGCCTGGTCGGCGGTGGACAGACGCGCCGGGTGACGCTGCCCGTCACGCTTCCACAGCCCAGCGGCAGGGTCGAGGCGCAGTTCACGCCCGACAACTGAAGGTTCGCACCTTGCTCGCAAAGCCGACTGCTGCTGCCGGGGCATTGCTGCTCGCCGCCTGCCTCATGGCGTCCGCGGCCGGTGCGCAGACATCCGCGCAGGTGGTGATCGAACCGGATGCCACTGCAACTGGCATAAATCCGACCGGCAAGCCCGTCATCCTCACCGCGCCGGTGATGGACGGGCAGGCCTATCTTGGCGACGCCACCGTCACCCTGGACCCGAACGGCCGCGCCACCTTTACGGCCGAGCGCCTGCTCACGCTGCTTGAACCGCGCATCGCTGCTCCCTTGCTGACTCGCCTGCGCGCTCGGCTCGGGGAGCGGGGTCAGCTTGACGGCGCGGACTTGCGCGGCGTCGGCGTCACCATCCGCTATGACCCGCAAGCGCTTCAGGTAACGCTCGACATCGCCGCGCCCAGCCGTGCCGCGCGGTCCGTCGATCTTGGCGACGGCAACAGGCGCGGACCCGTCAGCTATGCCCCGCCCGCGGACTTCAGCGCCTATCTCAACATTCGCGGCTCGCTCGATTGGGTGCAGCAGGGATCGGACGAGGGCCTCGCCGCGCCCATCACCTATCTCGACGGCGCCATCCGCGCCGGTGGCGTGGTGCTGGAAAGCGAGGCGAACTGGCAGGCGGGCGTCGCCGGGCCCGACCTGCAAAGACGGGGTACGCGGCTCGTCTATGACGACCGGCAGAACCTCGTCCGCTGGGCGGCAGGCGATCTCCAGACCCTCGCGCGGGGCTTTCAATCCGCCCCCGAGATCGCTGGCCTCTCCGTATCGCGCTTCTATTCGCTGCTCGACCCGCAAACCATTATCCGCCCACGCGGTAGCCGCAGCTTCCAGCTGGAGCGCCGCTCCGTCGTCGAGGTGCGCGTCAACGACCAGCTCGTCCGCCGCATGGAGCTTGACCCCGGCACCTTCGACCTGCGCGATTTTCCGTTCACCCAAGGGTCGAACGACGTCAAGCTGACCATCACCGACGACGCCGGACGCAAGGAGACGGTGGATTTCAGCATCTTCCTCGACCAGGCCCAACTCGCCAAAGGCTTGAGCGAATTTGGCTTCTATGCGGGCGTCCGCTCGCCACTTGGACGGCGCGGCCCTATCTATACCGACGATCTCGCCTTCAGCGGCTTCTACCGGCGCGGCGTTAGCGACCGGCTGACCCTCGGCGCCAATGCGCAGGCCGATGGCCGCGGCTGGATGGGCGGGATAGAATCCGTCATTGCCACCTCGATCGGCACCTTCGGCAGCTTCGCGTCCGCCTCTCATGTGAATGGCGAAGGGTCGGGCTGGGCGTCCATCCTGACCTTTCAGCGCACCATCAGCCGCAGCAGCGATCGCGCCGACGCCTTGTCGCTCTCTCTCGAAACGCGCAGCCGGAAATTCGCGCCGATCGGCACCGGCACGCCCTTCAACCCCTACAGCTACATCGCCGGGGCAAGCTATAATAGCGGCATCAGCGAGTCCCTTTACGCCGGGCTAGACGCCCGCTATTCACGCGGCCGTGACGGCGAGCCCGACGCCGCAAGCGTCCGCGTCACCGGCGGCTGGCGCATCTCGCCCGCGCTCAACTTCACCGGCGACATTGGCTATGAACGGGCAGGGCGCAACAACCGCCTCGCCGCCTTCCTCTCGCTCACCTACCGCCTCGATCGCTCATCCAGCCTGCGCACCGACTATGACAGTCGCAACAATCGCAGCCGCCTCAGCTATCAAAGCTATAGCGGCTCCGGCACCGGCGCCTATAATCTCAGCGCCGACGTCGAACGCAGCGACATCGGCGCAGGGGTCAGCGCCAGCGGCGTCTATTATGCCAACCGCGCCGAACTCGGCTTCAGTCATTTCGGCAGCTTTGAGCGCGATCTTGGCGGATCGACCGGCCAGCGGACCTCCTTCCGCTTCGGCACTGCGCTCGCCCTCGCTGACGGCTCTTTCTCCATCGGCCGCCCGATCCAGGACGCCTTCGCCATCGTCCGCGCTCACCCCTCGCTCAAAGGCGCGGACATATTCATCGACGAAAGCGGCGACAGCTACACCGCCCGCACCGCCCGCTTCGGCACCGCCATTCAGCCTAGCCTCAGCAGCTACAGCGAACGCAACATCCTGACGACCGCGCCCGACGCTCCGCTCGGCCTCGACCTTGGCGAAGGATCGTTCCGCCTCCTGCCGCCCTATCGCGGCGGCTACAAGCTGACCGTCGGCTCCGACTATATGGTGAGCGTCGTCGGCCGCCTGATCGGAAGCGATGGCCAGCCGCTCGCCTTGGTCGCGGGCCAGGCGATCGAGGCGGCGCACCCTGATCGCGAAGCCATCCCGCTCTTCACCAACGCCGCTGGCCGCTTCGGCGCGACCGGCCTCGCGCCTGGTCGCTGGACAATCGTGATGAACGATGCGGACAAGACCAGCTTCGACCTCGTCATCCCGGCTGGATCAACCGCAACAATCCCCGCCGGGGACTTGCATCCCAAAGGGCAGTAGCCCAGGCGAAGCGGTTCAGGACTGCCGGTCGCGATAAAACTGGGTGCCGAGCTGCAGGCTTTCGGCAATGCGATCTGCTTTTTCCTGAAAGGCGGCCGCCGCCTCTGGTGAAAGCACATCCTCGCTCGTCCGCCGCCACAATTCCAGCCATCGGCTAAAGTTGTCAGCCGTCATATGCGGCGCGTGCCGGACATGCGCGACCATCGGCTGACCCTTGTACCGGCCAGTGCCCAGCATCACCGATGACCAGAATGCCTTCAGCTTTTCCAGATGAAGCGGCCAATCGTCGATCGCTCCGTCGAATACCGGCCCAAGCAGCGGGTCCGCACGCACGCGCTCGTAAAAGGCAGGGACCAGGCGGCCGATATCCTCTTCGCTAATCATGCCCATCTACCGGAAGCAGCATCCTCAGTCGCAGGATATGACCGCATTGCGCAGTTCATAGCCCGTCACCAGCGGATTCCACGTCATGGTCGGCGCCTGGTCCAGCTTCAGGCCCGGCACCTGCAATAAGCGTTCGAGGAACAGGCAACTTTCCTGAAGCGCCACCTGCGCTCCGGGGCAGCGATGTTCGCCGTCCCCGAACGAAAGGCCCGCATTGCCATATTTGGCGCTGACTTCCCGCCCCGCAACCAGTTCGCAGGGCCGCTCGCCAAAGGCAGCCGGGTCACTGTTCGCCGCCCGTACATCGATGGCGACGGCAGAGCCGGGAGGGGCACCCGCCGCGTCGCCCTCGCTATCCGGCACGCGGCGGTAAAGGTAGCCCACAACCGGCTCAAGCCGCAGCAATTCCTCGAGCAGGGCGATTTTCCCCTTCTCGTCGGCGGCAAGGAAGGCCGCTCGCAACTCCTCACGCTCCAGCATGTGCCATGCCGCCATGACGATGAACTCGCGCGTGGTCGCCATTCCCGCCGCGCCATAAACCAGGCATTCGGTCAGTATCTCGCGGCCATTATAGCCTTCGTCGATCAGGTGAGAGATGACATCGTCTCGCCGCTGCTTGCGCCGCGCGCGGATCGCCGGGGCGACGTCCTGATAATAGAAGGACAAGACCCGAAATTGGGCCTGCACGAATTTCACGAGTGACGCGACCTTGCCCGGATGTGGGCGGAAATCCCCGGTGAAGAACACATCCAGCCGCCGGGCGAGCCCCTTGGGATCGCTGTCGGTCAGGCCGACGATCTGGCTCGCGACCGCAACCGCCAGCTCCAGGCTCAGCTGGTCGAGGAAGGCAGTCTTGTCCTTCACGAACCGGGATAGCAACTGCTCGCTGAGCGCGATCATCAACTCGCGATAATGAGTGGTGACGATGCGGGGGGTGAAGAAACGAGCTGTCGCGCTACGCTGAACGCGATGCGCTTCACCCTCCAGGAACAGGATGGGCTGGCGCGTCGCGCTCCCGATCTTGCCGACCTGCTCGGCCAGGAAACCTGCCTGCCGCACATTCTGGTTGCGCAGGATCGCGCGTGCTTCAGCGAAATTCCGGGTGCGCACATCGGGTTCGACGGTCCCGCCAGCGCTCGCGGCGGCGGCGGATTTTCGGTCATCGCCGTTGCGATGGACAGGACAGGCGCCGGAAAGACGAGCTTCCATCAGCTTCGACCCTCAATGTGCATGACGGGCCCTTAACTTAGGCGCCCCTCAGTGCCGGTCAAGGCCGGGCCTGTCCTCATCTGTCAGCAGTGAAGCGAAGAGGCGTCTGGCCGCATGGCAGCCGGACGCCTCTCCTGCCTTATGGTCAATCGAACTTATAGTCTTCCAGCACAGGCTTCTGCAGCTCGTTCCACATGTCGACCAGGCGGAATGGCCAGGGACCGACCGGGCGGCCCTTGCTGTTCTGATAATAGCTCTTCGACCGCGGATGGGTCCAGATCATGTGCTTCATCTGGTCGTCGATCCGCTTGTTGTGACGCCAGAAGGCTTCTTCCGTAACCTCGATGGTGCGGGCACCGGTCGCGATCATGTGATCGAGGCATTCGATCAGATAATGGACCTGCGATTCACTGACTATGTTGACGCCGCCAGCATGGTTGGGGCCGATGTTCGGACCGGTCGACAGGAAGTAGTTGGGGTAGCCGGGGATGGTCGTGCCCAGATAGGCCCGCTCTTCCTCGTCCGCCCAATCCTCTGCCAGATCATGGCCGTCGCGTCCCTTGATCTCCAGCTCCTGCACCAGGGCTTCAGCCCTGAAGCCGGTCGCGCAAATGATCACGTCGAACTCATATTCCGTGCCGTCCTTCGTGCGAATGCCGGTCGGCGTGATTTCGGCGATATGGGTCGTTTCCAGCGTCGTCTTCGGCTGCATCAGGGCGTCGTACCAGCCCGCATCCATGATGACCCGCTTGGAAAAGATCGGGAAGTCCGGTGTCAGCTTCTCGATCAGGTCAGGGCGGCCTGCCAGCTTGTGATTCATATGCGACAACGCATATTGGCGCATGCCTTCGTTAAGCGCCGACACCGCAATGCCATCTTCGGGGTAGGACGGGTCCTTCACCACGTTGGGATAGAGGCCGTCGGCGGCAAACCAGAAGACGCGGAAACGGAACCATTCCTTGTAATAGGGAATGTGCCGCATGGCCCACTTCACGGGCTCGGGCACTTCGGCCTTCACTTCCGGATTGTTGATGACCCAGTGCTTGGTGCGCATGAAGACGACCAGCTCATCCACCTCGCTGACGATCGACGAAACGATCTGGGCGGAGCTGGCGCCGGTTCCGATGACGGCGACCTTCTTGCCCTTCAGGTCGATACTTTCATCATAATCAGCCGAATGGCAGATGATGCCCTTGAAGCCTTCGATACCGGGGATGTCGGGCAGCTGCCAGCGGTCGGTGGTGCCGAATGCGTTGAACACGGCATTGGCCTTGATGACTTCGCGCTTGCCGGTGTTCAGATCCTCGACCGTCACGTTCCACACTGCTTCGGCCTCATCGAAGATCAGGCTGTGAACGACCGTCTTGAAACGGATGTTGCGGCGGACGTCATATTTGTCGGCCACGGCGCGGAAATATTCGCGCATATCCGCGCCATGCGGGTGATATTCATTCCATTCGGGGCTGATTTCG
Organism: uncultured Novosphingobium sp.; assembly: GCA_946886075.1. The sequence goes on from CAMPHR010000006.1 coordinate 100,378, forward strand.
AAGGAGTAGGAATAGAAGTGGCTGGGCGTGTCCACGCCGACGCCGGGGTAGCGGTTCTTCCACCAGGTGCCGCCGACTTCCTCATTCTTTTCGATGACGACATGTTCGTAGCCGGCGCGTTCCAGCTCGATGCTGGCGAGAATGCCGGTCAGGCCTGCGCCGATGACCAGCACCTTGAAACCGGGCGGGGGAGGGGTACGGCCGGGCAGTTCCTTGCGCACTGGGCTGCGGTGGAAGCCGCCCTGTTCCAGTACCATGGGGACGAATTCGTCGGTCACCGGTTCGCCGACACCGACGCTCATCATCTTCTGCATCAGCGCAATGGGCGGATCTTCCGACTTTGCCGCGCCCGGCGTCGTCAACACATGAACCAGCCGCTCATGCAGGTCGTCGATGCATTCCTGCGGAATGACATAATCGGGATTGGTGTAGGGCGGATGGATGTGGACCTGGAAAGTATCCAGCATCGATTCATCATGCGTCAGGTGAACATAGACCATCAGCAAGGTCTGGAGGTTCGCTGCCTTCAGCGCTTCACGTAGTTCCGGGCCGTCCGTTAGGGGAAGGGGGCGGCTGCCATTGTCAAGCATGTTCGGCGAAGTCGTCGTTCTCATATCCATATGTCTCTCCATGAGAGCTGCAGGTCTGCTGGGTGCGCGGGGGCGGAGCCGCCCTCCTGTTATCTCGCCATCATCTCCACATTCTCGCTCAACCGTCCTTCAGGGTCGCTGGTGAACAGGACGCGCACGCCATGTTCGGGCATTTCGCGCACCGGACCGACATGCTGGCCGCCATGCGCAAGGACGCGTGCGGCAAGCGCATCGAGATCCGTGGTGATGAATCCAAGAATCACTTCGCGGTCGCGTGGTGCTGGCCTATCCAAAAAGTTGATCATCGTCAACGATTCTGCGCCCATGCTTTCACCGGGCCCCATGATGACTTCCCGCAGGCGTCCCAAGACGGCGGGATCGCCTGCTTCCACCCGGTGCAGGCTGTTGAGCCCATAGACCGCGCCATAATAGGCGGCCATGGCTTCCTCATCCGCGACGATCAGCTTGGTGAAGCCGAAATGCGTGTCTCCTTCATGGGTCATCATGATTCTCCTGTACTGCCCGGCTGTGGGCCCGCTGCCTCGGCGATGATGCGCTCCAGCCCTGCGATGATGTGGCCAAAGCCGTAGGTCAGCGCCGCCCGTCCATCGAGCTGCAGCAGGTCGCGCTGCAAATTCTGCAGCAACGCGGCTTCATAGCTGCTCAGCGCGTGAATGTGCGCGGTCGTGCGCCGGTTGTTCTGTTCGGGCGGCGGCGCCTGCGACGTGATGAAGCCAAGCGCCGAGGTCGTGAACCACCGTACCGCAAAGGCGAGGTCGGGCCCGTCCAGCCCCTGCGCCCGGATCAGCTCCACCACCGGGATCCAGGTGCGCAACCAGCCGGGCGAGGCGTGCCCATCCCACAGGCTGAGCTTCATCGCGACGGGATAGCGTTGGAACAGGTCCACCGTCGCCCACAGCCACTGGCGGATTTCATCCTGCCAGCAGCCGCCCTTCTCCGGATGGTCGAACCGGCTGTATATCTCGTCCGCGACCGCGATCAGCAGGTCGTCGCGGCTTGGGAAATAATTGTAGAGCGTCATGACCCCGGCGCCCAGGCTCTTCGCCAGCAAACCCATCGAGAACCGCTCGACCGGCATGTCGTCGAGCAGGCGCAGCGTCGTGCCGATGATCGCATCGCGCGACAGCCGAGCAGGCCGCCCCCGCCTCCGCACGGGCTCGCCGCGCTCGCCTTCGCCCGGCTGCACCGGCCCCACGTCAGCTTTCATGCCCCCTGCCACACGCTCCTCCCCGCTATTTTCCGCCTATACGCATAGAGGTTCAGCGGCTCCTGTCAATTTACGTATGGCATACTACATTGTGCAGATCTGCCTTCCGCCCGCACCCCGCCGCGCCTCAAAGCCGCGCGAGCCGCCCGCCATCCACCGCCAGCGCCGCGCCCGTGATGAAAGCCGCATCCTCGCTCGCCAGGAATGCGACGGCCGCCGCGATATTCTCCGGCGTACCGACATCCGCCTTGTCGATCGTCTCCGCGCCTGATTTGACGTTGGGATTTTCCCACAGCATCGGCGTATCGATCGCGCCCGGCAGCACCGCATTCGCCCGGATCTTCACGTCCCGCCCCTCGATAGCGCTCGTCCGCGTCAGCGACAGCATCGCCGCCTTCGCAGCCGCATAGGGCGCCGCGTTCGCGCTCGTCTCGATCGCATGGACGCTGGCGATGTTGACGATCGCGCCGCCATTCTCACCACAATGCAGGAAAGCCTGCTTGGTAAAGAATACCGCGCCCAGCAAGTCGACGCGCAACACCTTCAGCCAATCCTCGCCCGTCCATTCGGCCAGGCTCTTGAAGGTCATCAGCCCGGCATTGTTCACCACCACGTCCAGCCTGCCGAAGCGATCCAGCGCCGCCCGGACGCACGCCTCGACCGCCTCTTCCGATCCGACGTCGCACCCAAAGCCCATCGCTGGTCCGCCCAGGCCAGACGCTGTCGCCTCCGCCGCATCACCCTTCAGGTCCGCGATCACCACGCGCGCACCCTCCGCGCTCAGCCGCTGCGCGATCGCCGCGCCGATGCCACCTGCTGCACCGGTGATGATCGCTACCTTGTCCTCAAAGCGCCTTTCCATCACTCACCCTCCTGCACCGCTGGGCTTGCTGAAGGCGCTCTGATCATATGCTTAGCCCGCGCGCGCTGCTCGACCGCATAGGGACGCTCGGCATCGCTTGGCATTACCAGCGGAACCGCCAGGCACATGCTCTGCGTCGGCAACACGTCGCGCCACTGCTCGATCAGCCGCTTATACGCCCTGCCTACCGGCCGGATCTTGCGATCGAGGTCGAACAGGCCCAGCGGATTGACGTTGCCATTCTTCTCCCGCAGCGCGCTGTCCCAATCGACCTGATCGGTCAGCGAATACCAGGTGAAGCCGACGATCGGCACGCCGTCATTGCGCACCCTCAGCACATTGGCCCATTGCTTCCACATCCAATCGACCGCCTCCGTGCCCAGCGGCCCTTCCGACAGGTTGGTTTCGGTGTGCATCACCGGCAGGCGGTAGCGCTGATGATATTGGCGCGTGATCTCGCTATAGCCGAAAATCTCTCCCGACGCCCGCGTGCCCCCATTTTCCGCGACGCGATGCTCGTTCGTGACATAATAGTCGTTGCCCATGATGCAGTGCTGCTTCAGGCGATTGTCGAGGAAGAAATGATATTCCTCCCGCGTCATCCCGCTATCCATCAGATATTCGTACATTTCTGAATCCACGCGCCGCCCGTAATTCAGGTCGAGCGACAGGAAACGCTGCGAATTCATGATCTCCGCAGGCTTGATCGCAGCAGGCGATTCCGCATGAAAATATTCCGAAGACTCGCTCTGGATGAAGATAGCATCCGGCCGCACTTCCAATATCTGCCGCATGGCGCACACATTGGCGCGCACGATATGTTTGAGCGCGGTGACGAACGCCACATCGCTGCTCAACTGCTCATTCCACCAGCCGTATCGCGCTGAAAAGGTGGCGCAGATATACATTTCGTTGACCGGCGTATAAAGCTGCACCCAGGGAAAGCGCTCCGCAAAGGCGCGGGCATAGACGCCGAACAGGTCGGCAAAATCCGGGTTCTGGAAATTGCCGATCCAATCGGGCACGCCGAAATGGCACAGGTCCACGATCGGCACGATGTTAAGCCGCTTCAGCTCGGCAAAAGTTTCGTCTGCAAAGTCCCAGTCATAACGGCCGGGGCCCAGCCATGTCCGGTGGATCGGCGGGCCATAGCGGAGATAGCCGATCTCCATCTCCTGAACGAGAGCGAAGTCCTCGCGCCACCGTTCATAATGGTGGCAACTTTCCATCTCATCGACGCGCACCCGCCCATTGTCGATGGTGGGCACACTGTTTTCGACGCCCGTCGCGAACATGAAATTGGCGATTGGCTCTCTCCCGGCAATGTCTGCCAATCGAAACGCCGGGGATCGCTATGGTTTCCGCGAAAATCTATGCGGAAAAAGCCGACATACCGGGTTACCGGGATTCGGAGAAGACCATAAGGGGCAGGTCGAGCGGCTCATATTCGAAGCCCAGCATCGAAACAGCGGCCGTGACTTGACCCCTGTGATGCGTCCCGTGATTGAAGACGTGGAAAAGTGCGACTGACATAGGAAGCACCCGCGGCTGCCCCGTAGTCATCATATAGCAAAGGTCTCCGGCAATCGCGGCGTCATCAAGCCCGTCAATATATGCAGACCAGCGCGCCGTTGCGGTTTTCAGGCTGGATGCTAGTTCGGCCCGATCCGTCTCCACTTCCGCGTCGAGGCTCACGAACTTTATGGGTGCCTGCACGAATCTGGGATACCATATGCCGCTATCGGTGAGCAGTAGATGATTGAGGGTGCGATGGACCGATCCGAAGAACAGCCCACAGGGCTTGTGATATGCTTCATCTGCTATCTGCTCGAGGGAGGCCAAAAGCCGTTCGGTCGCCCAAGCATGGTACCGCGCCATCTGCGCGAGCTGCAGTTTGGCTGACACGGTCATGCAAATCTCCCCTCCGTCATCCCAGCGAAAGCTCGATATCAGGCCGTCATGAAGAACTCCTCAACCAACCCGTTCGCCCTGAGCGAAGTCGAAGGGTAAGCTGAGCGTAGCGAAGCCATCTGCTCCGTCCATCCCCACGGAAAAGGTGAAGCCTCGCCCCTTCAATTATCGCAATATTCCCACCGCCCCGCATTGCAGGCCGCAACCGCCCGCCGCCACGACGCCATCTGGCGATCATAATCCGCACGCGCGTCGGCATAGCCCTCGCCGCCGCCCTGCGCGCGGCGATAGTTGCGCATGATGCGCGCATCGCGCTCCCGGACATAGGCAAGCTGCTGCTGGTTCATCCGCCGGATGATCGCCCGATCCCGCTCGCGAGCCGTGGAACTGCGCATCGTCGGGTCATGCGGGTCATCAGCCAGCGCAACGGCCGGGAGCAACGCGGCGCCGATCGCGGCCACGCATGCGAAAATCTTGACCTTCATGGATCCTTGCCCCCTTAATTCCCTTTCTCCTGCTATTCTCCATCCGTTTCGCCAAAGGCAACGGATTTGCGACGAATGGCGGACCACATCTGCAATGGAAACATGGGGAGGAGACTGCTGATGGCGGCAGGAGCGGCAGGGCGTTGAACAGCAGGTCAGGCGAGGGCGCGTGTTTCGATCCCGACTTCTTCCACCAGCCTGTCGAAGCGGTCGCGCGCGGCCTGATCGGCGCGACCCTGCTGGTGGATGGCGTCGGCGGCCGCATCGTCGAAACCGAAGCCTATGACAGCAGCGACCCCGCTTCCCACAGCTTCCGGGGCCAGACGGCTGGCAATGCCGCGATGTTCGGCCCCGTCGCCCGCACCTATGTCTATCGCATATACGGCCTGCACTGGTGCCTCAACATCGTCGCCGGGTCTTCGGGCAGTGCCGTGCTGATCCGCGCATTGGAGCCGGTCGAGGGTATCGAACAGATGATCGCCCGTCGCGGCGTCGCCGATCCGTTGAAGCTCTGTTCCGGCCCCGGCCGCCTGTGTCAGGCGCTGGCCGTTTGACGGCTCAATGAACGGGGCTTCATTGAATGCACCGCCCTTTGACCTACATCCACCGCCAAGCCCCGTGCCGATCCTCACCGGCTCGCGCATCGGCATCAGCCGGGGCGCGGAGACGCCATGGCGCTTCGGCGCAAGCGGCTCCCGCTACCTTAGCCGCCCCTTTCCGGCATAGCCGCCCTTGGAGCATAACAGGTTCACCAAATCGTCACCCGGGACTTGATCCGGGGTCCCGCTTCTTATCTGACGCTGCCGTAGCAGCGGGACCCCGGGTCAGGCCCGGGGTGACGCAAACGGAGACTGAATACTGACGCTTCAATGGGAGACGATCATGCCCTAATCCTCCTCGGCATCGACCCCCAGCGCATCTTCCTCGTCGCCGTCCAGCTGCGCGTCGATCGCCTCGGCAATCAGGTCCAGCTGCTCATAGGAGGCGCTCAGCTCCAGCCGGGGGCCTCCCTCTGTTTCAAAGGCGATAAGATACTCCTCGCCGGAGCGGGTGATGTCGAAACCGGAAATCTTGTCAGCCATGAAGGTCCTCCTGACGGGCTGGGTCGGGCGATGCGGGTGAGTGTCTTCAAGAGCTGGCGCGCGCCATGGTTCCACGCGATGCGGTGGGCGCGGTGGATCGTCCGACATTTTCCAGAAGGTCGGTAACGAAGGCCAGCCGTTCCTCATCGCTCGACTGCTGTTTCAGCAGCCAGCGCCCGTCTTTCTCCGTCAATTCCGCCTCGCCGGGATCGAATCCACTCTTGTCGCGCGGCGTAAGCGCGATTGCCGCAGGCCCCGCATCGACACGCGCGACATGCGCCGCCCGCGCCAGGATGGCGATCCTGGCGTTCGCGACCAGAGCTTCCGCCGCAGGGGGCATCGGGCCGAACCGGTCGATAATCTCCTCTTCAAAGCCTTGCAGCTCCGTCTCTTCGCTGATGCGGGCGAGGCGCACATAAAGGCCCATCCTGATGTCGGCTTCCGGTATCCACTCCGGCGGAAAGGCGCCCGCCGTCCCGATATTCACCTCCGGCAGCCACAGCCCCGGATCTTCTCCGCGCGCCTGCCGCAGCGCCGCTTCGAACAGATGCTGGTACAGGTCGACGCCGATCAGCTTCATATGCCCCGCCTGCGCATCGCTCAGCAGATCGCCCGCGCCCCGCTGGTCCAGGTCGGCGGCGCTGATCTCGAACCCCGCGCCCAGCTGGTCATAGGTCGAAAGGGTGCGCAGCCGCTTCATCGTCCGTTCGGCGATGCCGGGGCCTTCCGTCACCAGCATCACCTGTCCCCGCCGGTTGCCGCGTCCCACGCGTCCGCGCAGCTGGTGCAGCTGGGCAAGGCCGAAACGATCCGCGCGCCAGACGATCATGCTGTTGGCCCTCGGCACGTCCAGACCCGCCTCAATGATGTTGGTGGCGAGCAGCACGTCGCCGACCCCGTCCGCGAAATCCACCATCGCCCGGTCAATCTCGGCGGCCGGCATCTTGCCATGGACTGTGACGAGCTTCAGCTGAGGGACGACGCGCTTCAGCCGTTCGGCGAGCGGCGCTATCTCCTCGATCCGCGGCACGACGACGAAGCTCTGCCCGCCCCGCGTTTTTTCTCGGATCAGCGCGGTCCTCATCCGGTTGTCGTCCGGCTCGACCAGGCTGGTGCGGATCGGCTGGCGGCGGGCGGGCGGGGTGGCGATGATCGAGATTTGCTGAAGCCCAATCATCGCGCGGTGCAGCGTGCGCGGGATCGGCGTCGCGCTCATGGCGAGCAGGTGGATGTCCGCGCGGCTGCGCAGCTTCGCCTTGTCCGCCGCGCCAAACCGCTGTTCCTCATCGATGATGACGAGGCCCAGATTGGCGTAGCACACGTCCTTGCCCATAACCGCGCCGGTGCCGATCACGATCTGCACCGACCCGTCGGCAAGGCCCGCCTTCACCGCCTTCTTCTCCGCCGCGCTCGACAGGCGGGAAAGGCCCGCGACCTTGATGCCGCTGTCGGCAAAGCGCCGCTCGAACGTCTGGATATGCTGGCGCACCAGCACCGTGGTCGGTGCGGCCAATATGACCTGATATCCCGCCAACGCGGCAAGCGCGGCGGCGCGCAGGGCGACCTCCGTCTTGCCATAGCCAACGTCGCCGATGACCAGCCGGTCCATGGGCTTTCCAGACGCCAGATCATCCCGCACCGCCTGGATCGCGCGCGCCTGATCAGCGGTTTCGTTGAACGGAAAACCATGAACGAACTGCTCATATCGCGAAGCATCGGGCTCGATGACCACCGCCTCCAACTTCGCCCTCTCATCAGCCACTTTCAGCAAAACTCGCGCGCTCTCGCTAATTGCTTCATGAATCGCCGCCCGCCGCTTCGCCCAGCTCGATCCATTCAGCGTATCCAGCCGCACCGCGTCGGCATCCGCGCCATAGCGCCAGATCCGCCCCGCTTCCCCCACCGGCACCAACCTCCGGCCACCATCCGCATATTCCAGCGCGATGACTTCCGATCCCGAACCATCCGGCGCAGGTTCCAGCCCAGCCACGCGCCCGACGCCATGATCCTCATGCACGACCACGTCCCCGGCGCGCACCTCACCCCCGTTCCGCGCCAAGACGGTCGAAACCGTCTCCGGCGCTTCCCCAATGAGCGCGCGGCTTCCCAGAAGGTCGGCGGCGGCGATCATGACCACGCGATCGACGACCGCCCCGCGATCGATCGGCGCAATCAGGACAGCGCCGTCGCCATCCGGCAGCGCCAGTGCTCCATCAAGACTGTCGGCATCGGCGAGGGTGATCTTGAGCTTCCGTTCGATCCGCGGCCGCAGGAAACGCACATCACGCTCGCTGCCGACCAGGAGCAGGCGATGCCCGTCGTCCAGCAGAGGCCGCGCAAAGCGCGCCATCGCGGACAGGGGGGAGGGCTGCAGCGCAAAGCGCGGGACCTCCGCCGCCTCCTGCTCCTCCAGCGAAACTTCGATCCAAGTTTCGATAGCTTTCGCCCAACTCTCCTCATCGACGGCATCGGTGCATTTCGCGACCTGGGCGGCCAGCCGGACGAAGCGCCGCCGCCGCTCGTCCGCCTTGGGCGACTTGACGATCATACCCTGCCGCATGTGCGCGAGGATGCTCATCTTCACCTTACATTCCGGTTCGGCAGCCCGACCGATCTCCAGCGCGGAGCATTCTTCGGTCGTCAGTTGCGTCACCGGGTCATAGCGGCGAATTCCGCTGACATGGCCGTCCGCAACCTCTATACGAGCAGGCGTTCCCGCGTCGGCGGGGAAGATGTCGATGACATCGCCGCGCACCGCGACCTCGCCCGGTTCGTCTACCCGGTCGTCGATCAGATAGCCGATCGCCTCCATCTCTGAAGCAAAGCAGCTGCTGTCGATGGCATCGCCTTTGGCGAGGCTCGGCGGTGCCGCGTCAAGAGCTTCGGGTGCGGCATAGAGGCGCGCTGCGGCCTCGCCACTCATGATCACGGCCAACGGCGCGCGATCTCTGTCTTCACTCAAGCGGCGAAGGACACGCAAGGCGGCAACGCGCTTTCCGATATTTGCGGGGGAAGCAGGAGCGTCATCGCCCGGCAACGTGTCGCTCGAGGGTAGAAAGACAACAGGCTTGTCAGGCACCAGGGCACCCAGTGCCGCCGCCAGCGCCTCCGCCTCCTGCTCGTCGTCCGCGAGGTAGAGAAGGTCTTCCTTCTGCAACAGTCTCGAAAGCAACAGAGCCGTTTCACCGACACCACGCGCCCCGCTCATGCCGCGTCGCCTCTAGGCAGTTCGGCCGGCGCTGCGGGCCAATCCCCGTCCTCCAGCGGTGGCAAGGCCTCAAACCATGCCTTGTCCCGCTTCAGCGTGAAGCCGTCGCAGGAGAAGCGAATATCTTCCCGTGACACGGCGCGCAGGACTTCATTGATCCCGCCTACGCCGCTCGCGCTGATGACGACATAGCTGACCGACGCGGCTTCGCAGGTGACGAGCGCCTCCACGACCTTGCCCAGCGTCTCCCCATCAGAAGCCGTGACGGGCAGGCCCGCAATGCCCGTCGCCGTGAACAGCGTGGGATAGGCGGAACGGCGGCTCGCTTGCGCGGCGGACTTACCGCCATCCTCATAAGCGCGCTGGCGGCCGAGCCACCGCCAAACGCCAACGAGGTTCACGAAAGTGAGGAAGCCGTTGGTGGCGACCAGGTTGGTCTGTCCTGACGAGAGGCCGACGATCGACCAGGCAATTGACCCAACCGTAAATACGACGAAGCCCCAGCCAGTGACGCGCGCGCCCAGATTGGCGGCGGTCATCATGGCGGCGATCATGGTCGCAATCGGCGCGACCCAGCCAGCAATATCTTCCAGAACAAGCTCCCACGATCCGAAGCATCGAACGACGCTTCAACGCGCGCCAGCCATGTTGGTGGCGGCGGAAGTCAGGAGCCCGCGAAAATCTATGCTAACTTATGTGAATGGGTGCAGCCGATCCGGCCTTCAGGACCAGCTGCCCATACAATCAGCCTTGCGGCAGGATCGCGGCGATCCCGGCGCGAGCAATCTGCGCGTCCTGATCCGACTTGACGCCTGATACGCCGACCGCGCCGACATAATCGCCGTCAATGACGATCGGAACCGCGCCTTCCAGCATGGCAGGCATGCCGGGTGCAGAGAGCATCGAGACGCGGCCGCCCAGCACCAGATCTTCATAGACCTTGGATTCCCGGCGTCCCAGCATCGAAGTTGAAGCCTTCGATTCCGCCATCTTGACGGTGCTGGTCGCCGCGCCATCCAGGCGGAGAAGCCCAAGCAGATGCGCGCCGTCATCGACCACCGCGATCGTCACGGCCCAGCCATTCGCCAGCGCCTCCGCTTCGGCTGCGGCGAGGATCGCCTTTACGTCGCTTGCTTCCAGGCAGTGCTTGGTCTTCATCCAGTTCAATCCGTTGTTGATGCGCCGCGGGCGCTTGATGGAGCAGGCGCCTTATCACCGCCCGCTCATCTTGCCAGCATTATAGGGGGAGGGGATGTTCCGCTGCGTCCTGATCCCCTTGCACAGGGATCGTCAGCAATTCGGGCTTGTCGGCACCGAAGGACTGGATTGACAGGATGACATTGCCTGCTGATGGAAGATCGGAAAGGGGCATGTCGATCGCGATCATGTCCCGGCCGGATGCCTGCCATTTCACACCGACGCTCCGTCCGTCCGGGAACTGGGCGGTCACGGTCCTGACACAGGCCGTCGTCGGCCCGGTCACCAGCAGCTTGCCATTGGTTCCGGCGGTCAGTTGCTGACCAGCCACGGCCAGCAAGCTACCGGGCTGCGGGAATTGCAGCGCGAACTCTGGTCCTTCAAAGGCGTCGAAGCCCCAATGTCCGTGCAAGCGGCCAGTCATGGGCCCGCTTATGTCTTCCGCTTTGAAGGAAGGAGCGAATATGTACCCGCCCTTGTCCGCCCGGGCGATAACGGGTGCGTCGACGCCATGGCCGTCCTTGTCCGTCAGGCGCAAAGCCATGTCATGCGCATAGTCGGTGGCGAAGATCAGCGGGGCGCCATCCACGCCCAGCACTACGCCGGGCCGAGATCCGCAAATCGGCGCATCGCTGCTCCGTCGCAGTGGCGGGGGCACGTTCTTCTCGATCGCTGGCAGTGCTGCGACCAGTACGGACTTCGGCTTTCTAAAGGACGGCGCGCTGTTCAGCAGCAAGGATACCGACTTGCCATTCTGGACGCCCAGCGCTGGCAGATAATTGAACTCCGGATTGTTGAACGCGCCGAAGATGCGGGCAAGGTCGCGCACAACGCTGATATATGGGCTGTAAAAGCCATAGCCGCCCTCCCGTGTAGCGCTTAGCTGCAGGGCCAGGTCGGTGGGCGCGCCGGTGATGGTTTCCGTCAGCGAGTTGCTGTGAATGTCACCCAGCACAAGGCCATCGCGGTTTTCCACGAGGCAAGCGGCCTGAAACTCGACGATCTTCGCCAGACAGTCGGGATTCAGCTTTACCGCGAGGCTTGAGGAAAGAACCGGGGCGACATTCCGAAGATATTCGGGATGGCTGTTTTCCTGCGACCGGATCCCCAGGATGAAGGCGTTGAGGCGGGTCCGGTCGAGCGAAGCCTTGTTTATGTCCTGGGTCACGCGCACGAACTCGCCCGGACGCCCGCGCACCGCGTCGCTGATGGTGCCAAGGTCACCGCCCGTGTCGGGCACCATGAACAGCACCAGTTGGCGCGCATGATCCGGCACTGTCAGCTTCAGGGTCCGCTTCCGCTCAGCCTTCTCCCAGGTTTCCGCGGTCGATACCCATTTCTTTGGCGGCGGATTGATCGCGCCACGCAGGAAAGCCGATATGAGGCGGTAGCGCACCGATTGATCCTCGGGCAGGTTCGCATCGATCCTGACGATGTCGCCGGTTGCCAGCGCGGGCACTTGTCCGATTGGCAGGGTCCGTCCCGCCCGTGTGACCGTGACAGTCAATTCTGGCCCGGGCAAGTCGAAGGGCGCCGGCTCAGCGGCCCGAGCGACGCAGGGAGCCATGGCCGTAGTCAGGGCGAGCAGGCAGATGCCCTTCGAAAGAATCCAGCGATAGATCATCTTTTCTTCCCTGCGCGGGTGAATGGAACCGTCAAGACATAAGCAGGGGATTTTTCGCCCTGACGCTCGGCAAGGAGGGCAGAATGTGCGTTCCGCGCGTTAGAGCGCGTACATGGCTGGCGCCATCGTCTGGAATTACTAAACTAGGCAATTGCGGCCGCTCTGACATTATTGATATGGTGGATGACGCTTTTGGTTGATGAAAATATGTCTTCGGACGCTGCTGTAGTATTTCAGCATTTCTTCGAATTGTCCGTGGACATGCTCGCTACCGCTTCGTCCAAGGACGGTACCTTCTGCAGCGTCAATCCTGCTTTTGAACGCATTTTGGGATGGAGCAAGGCCGATCTGATCGGCTACCCCCTTGCTCCCCTGGTGCATCCCGACGATTTGGAGATGTCCCGGGCCGCGCGTGTCGATCTTGATCGCGGGGATGCTCTGATCGATTTTGAGCACCGGCTCCGGTGCAGGGACGGCAGCTATCGCTGGATTTCCTGGCATGCGGCTGTCCGGGAAGAAGATGGTCTGGCCTATTGCATTGGCCGTGACGTGACCGGGCGGCGGGCGGCCGAGGAACGGCAGGCATTTTTGTTGAACCTTGGCGAAGGACTCCGCGACGAGGCAGAGCCGATAAGGGTTCAGGAATTCGCGCAGCAGCTGCTTGGCGAATATCTTCGTGCGACGCGGGTGGGCTATGCGGAGGATGTCGGCGACGGCGTACATGTCGAAATGACCCGCGACTGGACCAACGGCGCTCCAAGCCTGGCGGGCCGGTATCGCTACGCCGATTATGGGGAGGAGCTGTTTGAGGCCCTACGTGACGGGCGGACGTTCATCAGGCCTGATATTCAAGCCGATCCGGATATGAGCCCGTCGGCCAAGGCGGCGCATGCGCGGTTGGGACTGGCGGCGACGATCAATGTGCCCCTCTCACGCGGCGGCCGACCGCTGGCGATCCTGGCGGTGCATTACGATGTTCCGCATGATTTTACGGCCGCCGAAATCTCGATCATCGAGGAAACGGCCCGGCGCACGCTGGTTGCGGTAGAGCGGGCGCGGGCGGAAGCCGCACTGAGGAGAAGCGAGCTCAAATATCGCGACCTCTTCAACTCGATGGATGAGGGATATTGCATCATCCAAATCCTTTATGAAGGCGCCCGCCCGGTCGACTGGCGCTTTCTGGAGGTCAATCCTGCCTTCGAAAAGCATAACGGCCTTGGCAACGCCGCGGGCCGGACCATGCGAGAAATGCAACCGGCGATCGAACCCAAGTGGATCGACATCTATGCGCATGTCGCCGAGACGGGAGAAAGCCTCCGGTTCGAAGAGGATTCCCAAGCGCTCAACGGGCGAACCTTCAATCTGTTTGCCTTCCAGGTAGGTGATCCCGCAGACAAGACGGTCGACGTCCTGTTCCAGGACATCACTGAACAACGGCGAAGCGAGAAGGAGTTGCGCGAAAGCGAGGATCGGCTGCGCGCGCTGGTTGCCGAACTCCAGCATCGGGTCCGCAACATGCTGACGGTTGTCAGATCGATGTTCGCCAGCACCGCGGATACGAGCGAGAATATCGACCACTTGGTCGATCATTTCGTCGGAAGGCTGGACGCCTTGGCGCGCACGCAGGTGATCGTCACCAGCAGCCCTGATCAGACGGTGGATCTGGAAAACCTCATACGCGACGAGCTGCTGAGCGTGGGCGTCCATGACGGGCCGGTAGTCAATATCGAGGGTCCGGACGTGTCCCTGAGCGCAAAGATCGCCGAGACATTGGGGCTGGCCTTTCACGAGCTGACGACCAATGCCTTGAAATATGGCGCGCTCAAGGTGCCTACGGCTCGCCTGAATATCTCATGGCGCGTCTACCGGGATGGAGGCGGTGCGGCTAAGCTGCACTTATGCTGGTCGGAGGAAGGCGTACCAGCAATCTCCATCAACCCGTCCCGAGAAGGATTTGGCCGTGAGTTGATCGAGGACGCGCTTGCTTATCGCCTGGGCGCCGAAACCAGATTGGAGTTCCGATCAGGCGGGGTGCGCTGGTCCATTTCCCTTCCTTTGAACGGATAGGGCGGCTAGGGCGCTACGCAGTCACAGGAGATTATCGTGTTACCTGCCAGAACGTTCAGCGTGTCGATCGATCAGGAATGGCGGACGCTGTATGAGAGGATCTGGCGGCCCGAATTTTTCCCGAGCTGGGCCTCCGGCCTGTCGGAATCCGCGATGCGCCAGGAGGGCGATAGCTGGTTGGCCGATGGCGCGGAGGGCCCTATCCGCATCCGCTTCACGCCGCATAATGATCTGGGCGTGATGGATCATTATGTCGATCTGGGAGGCGGCGAGGAGGTCCATGTACCCTTGCGCGTGGTGCAAAATGGGCAAGGCGCGGAGGTCATGCTGACGCTGTTCCGCCAGCCGGGCATGGATGATGAGCGGTTCGCCGCCGACATCAGGTGGGTCAACCGCGATCTCAAGGCATTGAAGAGGCTCGTCGAGGCATAACTCGAACTGGCTGCATCATGCCTCGCGCCATTCGCCCGGTGCGATGCCGTCCAAAGTCCAGTCGCCGACCCTCCAACGCACCAGACGCAACGTGGGATGCCCCACCGCGGCCGTCATCCGGCGGACCTGCCGGTTCCGTCCTTCGCGGATCGTGATGCGCAGCCAGCAATCGGGCACGCTTTTGCGATACCGCACCGGGGGATCGCGCGGCCAGAGGTCAGGCGTGTCTATTCGCTCGACTTCGGCAGGCAAGGTGATGCCGTCCTTCAGCTTGACGCCGCGCCTCAGCGGTTCGAGTTGCGCTTCGGTGGGTTCCCCCTCGACCTGCGCCAGATAGGTTTTGGGCATTTTGAAGCGCGGGTCGGCGATCCGCGCCTGCAACCGCCCGTCGTCGGTCAGCAGCAGCAAGCCTTCGCTGTCGAGATCGAGCCGGCCGGCAGGATAGACGTCCGGCTTTTCGATATAAGCCGCGAGGGTTGGGCGGGGTGGGCCGGTGC
>CAMPHR010000007.1 GCA_946886075.1 uncultured Novosphingobium sp.
GCCTTGGTGGGAATGGGTGGGGGAGGGAGGTGCGCGACACCCCGCATATTTCGTCATGCTGAACTTGTTTCAGCATCCATCGCGCCTTCGGGAATGGAGTCGCGTGGGGAATAATGGATCCTGAAACAAGTTCAGGATGACGGTGGGATGGAGAAAACATGGCGTTCACATTCCCTCATGCCCATGATGACCGCCCGCATGCCCATCGGCATCCTTCTGTCCGGGCGCTTGGTTGCCTCGTTCGGCAGGCGTGCGCTGTGCGGCTGGCGTCATGCCGGAAGGCTGGGCGATCTCGCCCTTCTTGCCGGGCTCCACCGGATGGTAGCCGCCCACGTCGATCGTGCCGTCATGGCGCAGCCCTTCGGTATCACGTGCCGATTCCTTGCCCGCGCCGCCGTGCATGTCGGTCATCATGACCTCATCCATGCAGCGCTTGCCGGGCTGGGCGCACATGTTGACTGCGGCGTGGAACAGCTTGGGCTCGACGCCTGCGAAATACATGGGCGGCACCTTTTCGCTGGGCTGTTCCAGCTTCACATAGGTGGCGCGGTCGAGCTTCGCGTTGCTGGACTTTACCTGCACCACCCACTTGTCGAACCCGGCCTGGTCCATCGCCTTGAAGCGGAAGCGCATGTTGGAGAAGCCCGCGCCGGAATAGTTGGCGGAGAAGCCTTCGAAATTGCCGGGCTTGTTGGCGACGGCGTGAAGCACCGTCTGCATGCCGGGCATGGCATAGATCTGCCCCGCGAGGGCGGGCACGAAGAAGCTGTTCATGAGCGTTGCGGAGGTGATCTTGAACTCGATCGGCTGATCGACGGGCGCGGCGAGTTCGTTCACCGTGGCGATGCCGAGTTCAGGATAGATGAACAGCCATTTCCAATCGAGCGCGACCACTTCGACCTGGAGCCGCTTGGCGGCGGGATCGACCTTGCGCTCATGATCGATGCGTTCGATCGGGCGGTAGGGATCGAGCAGGTGCGTGCTGGTCCAGGTGATGGCGCCGAGCGCGATGATGATCAGCAGCGGGGCTGACCAGATCAGCAGCTCAAGGCTGGTCGAATGGTCCCAATCGGGATCATAATCCTTCGCCTGCGCCTTTTCCCGGTAGCGCCATGCGAACCAGATGGTGGTGGCCATCACCGGCAGGATGATGAGCAGCATGAGCAGGGTAGAGATGATGATCAGATCGCGCTGCTGCACTGCGACATCGCCTGCCGGCGACATGACCACCCAGTTGCACGCGCCGAGCGGCAGCAGCAGCAAGGGCGCGAGTCGGCGCGGAAAAGCTCGGGAAAGGAGGCGAGGACATGCGGTCATGATGCCCGCATAAGGGGGTGGAGTGGCGATCGACATTGGACCTTTTGTCCTATCCCCTCGCAGGCGCAAAATAGGGCAATGGCCTTTCGACCACCGGGGCGATTCGCTATGCTGCAACGATGTTGGGCATGGATCGTTCCCGCAGCATGAAGGCTTGCCCCGACCGATGAACGCCGCGACCAACACGCCATCCTCCACCCCGCTGGAGCGCGACGCACGCCTTGTGACGGCGCGGGATCACAAGATAGCGCCGGGCGAGATCGCCATCGGCGTGATCATCGGGCGGACGTCGGAATTCTTCGACTTCTTCGTCTATGCGATTGCGTCGTGCATCGTGTTTCCGGCCCTGGTCTTTCCTTATTTGAGTCCCCTGACGGGGACGCTCTGGTCCTTTGCGATCTTCGCGCTGGCGTTTGTGACGCGGCCGATTGGGTCGTTCATCTTCATGGCGGTGGACCGGGCCTATGGACGCGGGGTGAAGCTCACCATCGCATTGTTCCTGCTTGGCGGATCGACGGCGTTCATCGCGTTCCTGCCGGGATATGAGACGATCGGTATCTGGTCGGCGGTGTTGCTGGCGGTGTTCCGGGCAGGGCAGGGCGTGGCGCTCGGCGGGACGTGGGACGGGCTTGCGTCACTGCTGTCGCTGAACGCGCCGCAGAACAAGCGTGGCTGGTATGCGATGATGCCGCAGCTTGGCGCGCCTCTGGCGCTGCTGGTGGCGAGCGGGCTGTTCGCTTTCTTCCTGTCGAACCTGTCGCGGCCTGATTTCTTGGATTGGGGCTGGCGCTATCCCTTCTTCGTGGCGTTCGCGATCAACGTGGTGGCGCTGTTCGCGCGGCTGCGGATCGTGGTGACGCATGAGTTTGAGCGGCTGTTCGAAGCGCGTGAGTTGCAGCCTTCGCCGGTCATCGAGACGGTGCGGACGGATGGGCGGAACATCGTCATCGGCGCCTTTGCCCCGCTGGCGAGCTTTGCGCTGTTCCACATGGTGTCGGTGTTCCCGCTGTCTTGGATCGCGCTTTATACGAAGCAGCCGCTGGAACGCTTCCTGGTGATCGAGGCGATCGGCGCGAGCGTTGGCGTGCTGGCGATCGTCGTGTCAGGGTTCGTCGCGGACATGGTTGGACGGCGCAAGCTGCTGGCCTGGTCGGCGGCGGGGATCGCTATATTCAGCATCGCCGCGCCGCTGCTGCTGGACGGTGGGGAGCTTGCCGAGATTGCGTTCATGATCCTGGGCTTCATGCTGCTGGGGTTGAGTTTTGGGCAGTCCTCGGGTGTGGTCGCGTCCAACTTTTCGTCAGCGACGCGCTATACTGGGTCGGCTTTGACGTCGGACCTTGCCTGGCTCGTGGGCGCGGGCTTTGCGCCGCTGGTCGCGTTGGCGCTGTCGGTCACCTTCGGGCTGGCGGCTTCGGGTGCTTATCTCTTCTCTGGCGCCGTGGTGACCGGTCTGGCGCTGTTCATCAACAAGGAGCTGGCGGGCAAGGACCGCTAGGCTGCGGCCTGTCGCATCCGTTCCAACGCTTTCCGGTCGAACCAGCCGGTCGGACCGGAGCGCGGTGCGAGGCGGGGGAGCCATGTGGCGTAGAGGCTGCGCAGTTCGAGCGGCAGGCCGTCGGGTCCTTGCCCACCCATGATGTCCGAGACGATGCGGTTCTGGAAGAAGCGCAGCGAATAGTTGGTCATCCGCCGATATTGCATGCGCCAGCTCGCAGGGCTGGTGAGGCGGACCGGTTCGCAGAGGAAACCTGCCTGCTCACAAGCGACGATGCGGTTGTGGTGCCAAGCGGCGTCGGTTTGAAGGTCGGTGTGCGCCCAGGCGGCGACCAGACCATCGTCGCCGATCAAGTCATTGGGCAAGCGCAGACCGCGCGCGCGGATGCGGTTCACGAAGTGGCCCGATAGGGCGTAAAGGTCGCCGAAGAGGCCGCCGTCCGTTGACAGGAGGTGGCGGTAATGAGCGGCCATGCGGCCGTTGAGCGGCATGCCTGCCGCTGCGTTCACTCCGTCGCTTGCCACGGCCTGCGCCAAGGCATCGATCGAGCCGGGTGCGATCTCAGCGTCGCCATCGAGGAGGATGACTGCGTCTTGGCTCCCGTCCAAAACATTGTGAATCAGGTGGTTCCATGTCCGCGACTTGCCGCCTTGGGCGATGTCATGCACGCGGACATTGGGCCGCCCAGCTGCTATCTCACGGGCTTTGGCAGCAGTCGTGTCGGTCGAGCCATTGACGAGGACATGGTAAAGCATGTCCGCGCGATCCAGCGGGAGGGAGGCGAGGCAGGCGCCGATCCGCCGTTCTTCCTGATGGGCAAAGATGCCGATGGCGATGCCCATGATGTCAGCGAAAATCCCAGCCCTGCTGACCGTGATCGACCTGGTCGAGGCCCTCAGCGGCTTCCTCTGTCGTAAGGCGCATGGGGAGCAGCACGGACAGCAGCAGCGCGACGATCGAGGTTCCCGCCACTGACCAGAGCGCGACAGCGATGACGCCTGCAGCCTGGCTCAGCATGGCCGTGGTCAAGCTGATGTCCGATTCGAAGCCGACGCCGCCCAGCAAAGGCTGAACGAAGAGGGGCAGCAACAGAGCGCCGATCAGCCCGCCGATGCCATGGAGCAGGAAGACGGACGCCGGATCATCGATGCCGCGTCCAAATGCGGCCTTCGCGATGCGGCAGAGAAGCGCAGCGACGAGGCCGATCAGCATCGCGCCCCCGGGACCCGAAAGGGCGGAGGAGGCGGAGATGGCGGCAAGGCCAGCGATTGCGCCTGAGATGATGCCGGTGGCGCTTGTGCGGCCGGTCGCGGCGCGATCGGAAAATGCCCATGCGAGTGCGCCCGCGCAGGCGGCGAAATGGGTGTTGAGTATGGCCGTCGCCGCATTGTCGGTCGCGCCCAGCGCCCAGCCGCCGGAGACGCCCGCCCAGCCGATCCAGATCAGCACGCCACCCGCAAGGCTGAGCACGGGCGCATGGCTGGTTGTGGCTTGCCGGGGTTGGCGGCCAAGGATCAAGGAGAGCGCCAGTGCCGAAAAGCCTGCGCTCATGTGAATGACGAGGCTGCCTGAAAAATCGATTACGCCTAAATTTGCGAGCCAGCCGCCGCCCCAGATGCCGTGAACCAGCGGAACATAGACGATGAGCAACCATGAGGGGGCAAGGGCGGCCATCCAGCCAAAGCGGGCGCGCCCGGCCGTAGCGCCGGGGAGCAGACAGACCGCAAAGAGGGCGAGCGCCATCTGGAAAAGGACGAAGGCGGATTCCGGGACCGTAAGTCCTGCTTTCAGGGAGCCGAGGTTGGCAAGCAGGAGGTTCGCGCCACCGCCCAGCCATGTGCTGCCGGGGGCGAAGCTGAGGCTATATCCCGCGATCGCCCAGGCGAGCGATGCGCCCGCCGCGACGATGAGAAGCTGGGTGCTTGCCGACAGCGCGCTTCGCACATTGATGAGGCCAGCGTGGCGCAGGAGCAGGCCCGGCAGTCCGGCGAGCAGCACGAGGATAGCGCAAAGGATCATCCAGGCCGTGTCACCGCTGTCTGCGGCCGCCACCGCCACCTGCGCTTCGGCAGTCTGGGGCGAGGCCATGAAGAGGAAGAGGAGAAGGGCGCGAGCGAACATGGGACGATCCGGCAATGTCTGGTGCTGGATGGTCTATGCTGTGGCGGTAAAGACTTTGATAAGCTTAGTGGGGGTGGGTGTCGGGAGCGGATGTTGAGTTTTATTTGGAACACTCAACTCCGTTCGGGCTGAGCTTGTCGAAGCCCCTTTCTTTCTAAGAAGGAGTAGAGCCCTTCGACAGGCTCAGGGCGAACGGGGTGAGGGGGCGCCATCCTGACGCTTGAACGCAGTGGGTCGGGGGCAAAGCCGCTAATATGCCTCACTGCCGCAGGAAATGCGGCCGGTGCCGCGATTTTCGACCTGACAGGCGGCCTTGCCTGTGACGGTGACGTCCCCTGATCCGGACGCCGAAATCTTGGCAGTCACCTCGGCGGTCAGCGCGACATTGCCGGGGCCATCGTTGCTGATGGTCGCCTGGCGGACGCGCAGTTCCTCAGCCGCTACGGCGCCGGGGCCATTCACGCGGACGGTCGCGATCGCCGCTCGGCCTGCGAGCGTTGCGCGGCCCGCGCCTGCGACGCCAAGGCTGAGCTGGTCGAGGTCTACCGCCGCAACATTGACGTCTCCGTTGCCGCCGAGCACGATCTCTCCGCGTAACCCCTTCATTCGGCTGACCGAGATGGAGCCGCCGCCGGTCAGGACGAGCCTTTCGAGCGTGCCGGTCGAGAGCCGAAGCGTTGCGCGGCCGCCGCTTTTTTCGCCGGGTTGGGCGCGGTCCATCCTGATCGTCAGCAGTCGGCCCGATACATCGACATGAAGCCGCTCGATCAGGGATTGATCGCCATCGACTTTAGCGGAAGCGCCAGCGCCGGTGGTGACGATCACTTCCACCGGCGCATCGACGCGGATCGCGTCGAAGCTGGTGATCGTATAGCCGCGGGTAGCGGCCATGGTCGGTAGCGGCAGCAGCGACGCGGCTATCGTCGTGAGGTGGAGAAGCTTTAGCGAACGACCTGTCATGACGCCGCCTTTACTGGCAAAGGCTTTCAAGAAGGTTGAGAGCGTCGCGTTGCTCGGCGCGCGGCGGCCCCTCTCCCCGGCCCTCTCCCCTAAAGGGGAGAGGGAGCAGGTCTGCGAGAAGACTGACGTTTAGAGACCACGCTATGTTGCGCAGGGCCGTCCGGCTCCTCCCGCCCGGGGGTACGCACATGGTTCAGCCCTTCGAAGGCGGCACCTTCAGGCGAGACCCACTTCCTTCAGCGGAACCGTGGCGTCGGCCAATTGACCCTGATCGAGCAGCGCGCCCGAAAGCACATGGGCGCGGCCCTGCACATAGTCCTTGACCGCATTCACGCAGTCTAGCGCGATGAGCTTGCCCGCTTTCAGATACAGGACCGAGAAGCTGCGGGTGGCTGGATCGCCGCGCAGGATCGCCTGGTCGTGGCCGATGGAGAGGCCCACGGTCTGCAGCTTCAGGTCATATTGGTTGGACCAGAACCACGGCACGGCGTCATAAGCGTCTTCCTTGCCCATGATGTGCGCGACAGCGGTCTTTGCTTGGTCGTTGGCGTTTTGCACCGACTCGAGCCGAAGCTGCGCGCCGCGCGCAAAGCGGTTGGCATGCGATGCGCAGTCGCCCACGGCATAGATGTCGGGCAGGCTGGTGCGGCAATATTCATCGACATCGACGCCATTTCCGCCAGCAGCGCCAGCCGCGATCAGCGGGCCGGTTTCAGGGACGATGCCGATGCCGACGATCACCATGTCGGTTTCGATCCGCTCGCCATCCTGCATCAGCACGGCGGTCGCCTTGCCGTCCTGTACCTCGATGCAGTCCATTTTCGCGCCGGTGCGCAGATCGACGCCATGGGCGCGATGTTCAGCTTCGTAGAAGCGGGAGAGTTCTTCGCCCGCGACACGGGCGAGGACGCGGTCGAGTGCCTCCAGCAGAACGACCTGCTTGCCGAACTTCGTCAGCACGGCGGCTGCTTCGAGCCCGATATAGCCGCCGCCGATAACGACGACATGGCTGATCTGGTCCATCTTCGCCATCATGGCGTCGACATCGTCGCGACGGCGGACAGCATGGACGTTGGGCGCGTCGGCGCCGTTGCAGGTCAGCATGCGCGGGCTGCCGCCGGTGCACCAGATGAGCTTGCCATAGCCGATCTGCTCATCGCCAGCGGTGACAGTCTGCGCTTCGGGATCGATGGCCTTCACCCGGCGGCCAAGGAGCATGTCGATCTTGCGCTCTTCCCAGAAGGCGGCGGGGCGAATGAGGATGCGGTCGAATGCCTTGTCCCCGGCGAAATATTCCTTCGACAGGGGGGGGCGTTCATAGGGAGGATATTTCTCGTCACCGATCATGGCGACCGACCCTTCAAAGCCGAGCTGACGAAGCGAAATGGCCGCCTGCGCGCCTGCATGACCCGCGCCTACGATCAGAACGTCATAATGGCTCATCAGCCAGCATCCCCTCAGTCCAAGTTGCCGCCGTCCTTGGCGCGCTTTCCCCGGGCTGACAAGGGGTGGCGCAGGCTTTTTGCCCAGCAGGCGGCCGATTTATTAAATGTTGTGGGTCAGCTGTCCCCCATGGCGTTACCATGCCTTGTTGTGGCATAGGCGCTCGCCAGATTTGGGGGTTGCTTCCTTATGGCTGACAAGGACTTTCCGGTAAGCGCGGAGGGCCACACGGCGCATGGCCCGGTTTCGGGGCTGGCGCTTGGAGCGTTGGGCGTGGTGTTTGGCGACATCGGTACGTCGCCCCTTTACGCGCTGAAGGAAAGCTTTGTCGGGCACCATCCGCTGGCGGTCGATCCTGTCCATATCTACGGCGTGCTGTCGCTGATCTTCTGGACCATGATGCTGGTCGTCACGGTCAAATATGTGTTCATCATCCTGCGCGCCGACAATAATGGCGAGGGTGGCAGCATGGCGTTGCTGGCGCTGATCGGGCGGCGGACGGGCGAGACGCGCTGGACGCCGACCATCGCGGCGCTGGGCGTTCTTGCCACCGCCCTTTTCTATGGCGACGCGATCATCACGCCCGCCATGTCGGTGCTGTCGGCGGTCGAAGGGCTGACGGTGGTGCAGGCCGGGCTGACGCCGCTGGTGCTGCCAATCGCGATCGTCATCCTGATCGCGCTGTTCGTGATTCAAAGCATCGGGACGGCGCGGGTGGGCGCCTTGTTCGGGCCCATCATGGCGACCTATTTCCTCGCGCTCGCGATTTTGGGCGTCGCCAACATATTGCGGCACCCGGAGATCGTCGCGATCGTCAATCCCTGGTGGGCGCTACACTTCTTCCTCATCGATCCGAAGCTGGCGTTCCTGGCGCTGGGATCGGTCGTGCTCGCGGTTACGGGGGCGGAGGCGCTATATGCGGACATGGGGCATTTCGGGCGCAAGGCGATCAGCATCGCGTGGCTTTACGCGGCATTTCCGTGCCTGATGCTCAATTATCTGGGGCAGGGGGCGCTGCTGCTCGACGAGCCCGCCGCGGCGCAGAATCCCTTCTTCCTGCTGGCCCCGGAATGGGCCCGCTTGCCGCTGGTCATACTGGCGACGCTGGCGGCAATCATTGCGAGCCAGGCGGTTATAACGGGCGCTTTTTCCGTGACGCGCCAGGCCGTGCAATTGGGCTTCCTGCCGCGCCTGCGCATATTGCATACCAGCGCTTCGGCGGCGGGGCAGATCTATATGCCGCTGATCAACTGGACGCTGCTGGTGCTGGTCATCATGCTGGTGCTGGGCTTTGGCAGTTCGAGCAATCTGGCCGCGGCCTATGGCATAGCCGTGACGGGCACGATGGTCATCACCACCTGCATGATGGCGGCGCTGACGTTCAGCGTGTGGCGCTGGAACCCGCTGGCGGCGGGGCTGGTCATCGGGTTGTTCCTGATCGTCGACGGCGCCTATTTTCTGTCGAACGCCACGAAGATCCCGGACGGGGGATGGTTCCCGCTGCTGGTCGCGGCGGTATCCTTCCTGGTGCTGACGACTTGGGCGACGGGGCGGCGGATCATGCGGCGGTACCTGCGCGAAGACGCCATGGACCTTGAGCTGTTCATCAGATCCGCGGGCGCGTCGTTGAAGCGGGTGCCGGGCACCGCGATCTTCCTGTCGTCAACGACCGAAGGCGTGCCGCCCGCGCTGCTGCATAATGTGAAGCACAACCGCATATTGCATGAGCGCAACATCATCCTGACAGTGCGGACGGAGGATGTCCCGCACCTGCCCTATGATGGAAGGACGAGCGCGGAAGATCATGGGGCGGGCTTTTACCGGCTGATCCTGCGCCATGGCTTTATGGAAAATGTCGACGTGCCAGCGGCCATGAAGGCTGTCCGGGATTGCGGCGGGCCGATCGGCGTCGCCGATACGAGCTATTTCCTCAGTCGCGAGACGTTGGTGCCATCGTCGCGACCGGGCATGGCGCTGTGGCGAGAGCGGCTGTTCGCGTGGATGGTGCGCAATGCGGAAAGCCCGATGGCATTTTTCAAGCTGCCGACCAACAGGGTGGTCGAACTAGGGTCGCAGCTGGAGATATGAGCAGCGGCGCTCGCTGAGCGCAGCGGGCACAATATCGTTAGATTTCTGTTCACCATATTCGGTTATCAGGCGCCAAGGCTGCAAGAGGCTGTCGGGTGCTCAAGTCATTACAAATCGGATATAAGCCGCGGGAAGCGCGCCAGCCGGTATTAATTCCGGCCCGGATGAACGCGGGCCCGACCTGGGCTGAGGTGGTCATCCATAACCTGTCGTCCGGCGGCGCGCTGCTGGCGTGCGACGACGCGCCCAACCGCGGCACCTATGTCGAAATCAGGCGCGGAAAGCAGTCGATCGTCGGACGGGTCGTCTGGCGAAAGGAACGGTTTTTCGGAATCCAGGCGCAGGGCAGGCTGGACGTCGCCGCCATCATCAATGAGCCGCGCCTTGCGTCTCGCCCCCAATCGGCAAATGATCCGGGGTCGGCTGTCGAGCGGCGGTCCCGGTCCAGAATGGAGGCCGACGCCCAGATCGCACGCCAGCTGGAAAATAGCCGGCGCTGGTCTTCCGCATTCCAGTACGGAATATTCCTCGCCCTAGCGCTGAGCACTGCTGGCTTTGCAGCTACCGAAATATATCAGCTGCTCTCGCGGCCGCTGTCAGCGGTGGGAAGCCACCTCTAGACATCCCGGGCCGAGTGCCTGACGGGATGACCGGTCCATCGCGCAGCGATCCAGCCCTCTGCCGCCCGTCTCTGATCGCGGGCAGGTGACGGCGTTAACCCTCATTTTATTGAACCTTCTCCCGCCCCACGACTTTCCTGCGCTTCAAAGCGGACGGGAACTATTCGTAAACCATGAATGTAAATGAACAGATGCGCTTCAAGCTGCTGGCGGAGCGCAATCAGCAGCTGGCATTGCGCGCAGATAGTCCGAACATCCGGAAGCTGCATGAGACCTGGGTGCATTTCTACGAGCGGCTGGCCGAACATGCGACCGGCGAAGGGAGATGCTGATGGTGAAAGCGGGTGCTTCGCTTTCCCGCAGAGAAATTGCGCGGCCCATGTCAAACCCCGTTGACCCCAATAGCGGCTCTGCTTATAGCGCGCCCACCGCAGGGGACATGCCCTGCGCAGCCGATGGGGCGGAGTAGCTCAGCTGGTTAGAGCAGCGGAATCATAATCCGCGTGTCGGGGGTTCAAGTCCCTCCTCCGCTACCATTAGCAGACGCCACACGCGCGATCTCCCAATGAAAATCTTTGCTCGCCTTGCCCGCCATGGCTCTTTTTGCGCTTGCAATCGTTCGGCCACGTTGCACTAATGTTGCAATGCACAACCGGGCCCCGCCCGAGGGAGGATCGACGCTTTGCCCTTCCACGAAATGTTTGAACCGGATGGTTCGATACGGCCTTGCTATGCCGAGGTGCAGAATTGGGTGGAACGGACGGGTATCGCGGGGCTCAACCGGCGGTTGGATGAAGCCGAGGCGATCTTCCGGCGGATCGGCATCACCTTTGCAGTCTATGGCGAGGGGGGCGATCCGGAGCGGCTGATCCCGTTCGACCTTCTCCCGCGCATCTTTACCACGCAAGAATGGCGGGTGCTAGACCGGGGTATCAAGCAGCGCGCGCGGGCGCTGAATGCTTTCCTGCATGACGTCTATCATCGTGGCGAGATCGTGAAGGCGGGGATCATGCCCGCCGATATCATCTACCAGAATAGCGCCTATCTGGCCGAAATGGCCGACTTTACCCCGCCGGGGAAGGTGTACAGCCACATCGTGGGGATCGACATCGTCCGCACGGGGCCGTCGCGGTTCGAGGTGCTGGAGGATAATTGCCGGACGCCTTCAGGCGTGTCCTATATGCTCGAAAATCGCGAGATCATGACGCGCATGTTCCCTGAGCTGTTCGCGCAGGGGCTGGTGGCGCCGGTCGATGATTATCCTGCCGAACTGCTCAAGAGCCTGAAGGAAGTCGCGCCGCCAGCGTGCAAGGGCGATCCGGTGGTCGTGCTTCTGACGCCTGGGTCGCTCAACAGCGCCTATTATGAGCATAGTTTCCTCGCCGACCTGATGGGCATCGAACTGGTGGAGCCTGCCGACCTGTTTGTCGATGAGGACCGGGTGTGGATGAAGACGACGCTTGGTCCCAAGCAGGTGGACGTCATCTACCGTCGGATCGATGATGAATATCTCGATCCGCTGGTATTCCGGCCTGACAGCCTGCTCGGCATTCCCGGCATCTTCAACGTGTATCGCAATGGCGGGGTGACGCTGGCGTCGGCGCCGGGGTCAGGGATCGCCGACGATAAGGCGGTCTATATCTATGTTCCGGAGATGATCCGCTTCTACCTCGGGGAACAGCCGATCTTGGACAATATCCAGACCTGGCAGTGCGGGAAGCCGGACGAATGCGCCTATGTATTGGAGCATCTGCACGAACTGGTGGCCAAGGAGGTGCACGGGTCGGGCGGCTATGGGATGCTGATCGGGCCTAAATCCACAGCGGCGGAGATTGCCGCCTATGCTGAGCGGATCAGGGCCAATCCGGGCGAGTTCATCGCGCAGCCGACGCTTGATTTATCGACCGTGCCGACACTTGGTCCGGCATCGGTGGTGGGGCGGCATGCGGACTTTCGGCCTTATTGTCTCGTGGGGAAGCAGATCCGGCTGGTGCCCGGCGGGCTTACGCGCGTCGCGCTGACTGAAGGGTCGCTGGTGGTGAACTCCAGTCAGGGGGGTGGGGTGAAGGATACATGGGTGTTGCAGGATTGATGGGAATGAAAGGCAAGTCCATCTCACCTCCGTTCGGGCTGAGCTTGTCGAAGCCCTTCCCTTCTTTTGAAGAAAGAAATGCCCTTCGACAGGCTCAGGGCGAACGGGGGAAAAAGGGCGAGAGTGTGAGCCCATGCTGAGCCGGACGGCCGAAAATCTCTATTGGATGGCGCGCTATATGGAGCGGGCGGAGGCTACGGCTCGGCTGCTTACCATGGGACAGCGGATGGCGATCCTGCCGGGCGCGCATCATCGCGATGAGTGGCGGTCGGTGGTACGGGCGACGGGCAATGGCAGTCACGTCTTCCCCGAAGGCGTGCAGGTGACGGAAAGCGATGCCGTCGCCTATCTGATGCTGGATCTGGATAACCCCAGTTCCATTCGATCCTGCCTGCTGCGGGCGAGGGCCAATGCCAAGTCGGCGCGCACCATGCTGACGCAGGATATGTGGGAGGCGCTGAACGAAGGGTGGCGGAAGCTCGACAGCTATGATGTGGGAGAGGCGCGGCAACAGCTTCCCGCGTTGATCGACTGGGTAAAGACGCGCGTCATGACGTTCCGGGGCGCGGCGCATTCCGGGCAGTTGCGCAATGAAGGGCATGATTTCCTGCGGGCCGGGTCGGCGCTGGAGCGAGCGCAGATGACGTTGCGGCTGCTGGACGTCAAATATTATGTGCTGCTGCCGGAAACCGAGGTGATCGGGGGCAATCGCGACCATTATCAGTGGACGTCGGTGCTCTATGCCCTGTCGGGCGCGCGGGCCTATCATCATGTCTATGGCGGGACCTACACGCCCTGGCAGATCACCGATTTCCTGATGCTCAACCGGCTTTTTCCGCGCAGCGTCGCCTATTGCTACGACCAGCTTGCCTACCGGCTCAACCGGCTGGCCGGATGGCATAACGGGCCGGGCGCGTGCCATGAAACGGTGCGCCAGATGGTGAACCATCTGGAACAACTGGACAGCGGAGAGATTTTCCGCGTCGGCCTGCACGAGACGGTGCAAGGTGGGTTGCAGATGACCAATCAACTCGGCGCGGAGATCGCGCAGACCTATCATTTCGGATGAAGGAGCGCCGCGCGCCGTGAAATTGCTGGTGCGTCACCAGACGACTTATCGCTACGCAGCGGCGGCTGGCCGGGTGGCAATGCGCCTGAAGCTGATGCCGATCGACACGGCGTCGCAGAAGGTGTTGGAGTGGCAGGTGACCGTGAACGGCGAGCCGGTCGAAGCTTTCCGGCGAAACAGCTTCGGTGAAATGGAGGCGGTCTGGATACGGCATGACCGCTTGGACGATGCCTCGATCGTGGCTGAAGGATTGGCGGAGACGACCGACACAAGCGGGGTGTTGGGCAATGTCGGCTGCGGCGTGCCGCCCGCCTTTTTCCTGCGTGAGACGCCGCTTACCCGCCTATCCGATGCGATCCGCACCATGGCGTTTTCCCTTCCCGATGACGGCGGGCCGCTGGCGCGGTTGCACGCCCTTTCGGCGGCTGTGCGCGATGCCGTGGATTATCGTAGCGGCGTGACATCCTCTTCGACCACTGCGGCGGAGGCTTTTGCGCTGGGGGCCGGGGTGTGTCAGGACCATGCGCAGATATTCATCGCTGCAGCCCGCGCTTTGGGGATTCCGGCGCGCTACGTCACGGGATATCTGCTGGCGGAGGGCGGGGTTGCGTTGCATGAAACCCATGCCTGGGTCGAAGCTTTGGTACCGGACCTGGGCTGGGTGGGATTCGATCCGTCGAACCGGGTGTGCGTTACGGAACGCTATCTGCGGCTTGCCTCCGGGCTGGATGCCAATGCGGCGGCGCCCATCCGGGGATCGGTGACGGCGGCGGGCGAGATGTGGATTGACGCGGACGTCCGGATCGCGCAGGCGGAAGAAGGGGTGGAAGAAAGGCAGTTGCAACGTCAGCAACAACAAAGCCTTCAGACCGCCATCCCGCAGGGTTGAACGAATATAGGAGCCCGTAGGGCGATGACCTATTGTGTGGCGGTACGCGTGGACCGGGGTCTGGTCATGCTGTCGGACACTCGCACCAATGCGGGCATGGACAATATCGCGCGCTTCCGGAAGAGCTTCACCTACAGCGTGCCGGGCGAGCGGGCGATTGTCCTTATGTGTTCGGGCAACCTGTCGATCACTCAGGGCGTCAAAACGATGCTGGGCCAGGCGATCAAGGAGTCGCAGCTTGATCCCGATGTCGAAAGCATCCTCAATTGCGCGACGATGCACCGGGCGGCGCTTCTGGTCGGCGACGCGATGTGCGAGATGCAGCAGCATTATCGCAGCACCATAGAGATGCAGGGTTCAGGCGCCGACGCATCCATCCTGTTGGCGGGGCAACGTCGGGGCGGCAAGCCGCGTCTGTACCTCATCTATTCGGCGGGCAATTTCATCGAGGCGACGGAGGACACGCCGTTCTTCCAGATTGGCGAGCATAAATATGGCAAGCCGATCCTAGACCGCATCATCAAGCGGGAGACGACGCTGGAGGATGCGACCAAGGCGGTGCTGGTGTCCATGGATTCGACGCTAAGGTCGAACCTGTCGGTCGGCATGCCGCTGGACCTGACCGTGATTGAGCGGGATCAGTTCGACTTCCGCGTGAAGACCCGTATCGAGGCCGATAATGAAGAGTTCCAGCTGCTCTCGCACAGCTGGTCGGCTGCGCTGCGCAAAGGGTTTGAGGACTTGCCCAACGTCATGGACTGAGGGGCGTGGGAGGCGGAGCTTCCCATGCCCCAAGCAAATGCATGCCAATGTCAGGCTTGCGCGCTGGCCCGTGCTGCCTATGTCATCGCGACACACGAATCCAAGAGCTGGGGAATATAATGACCGCTACCCATTCCACTCGCATGCTGATCCTGGGGTCGGGACCGGCTGGCCTGTCGGCGGCTATTTACGGCGCGCGGGCGGGGCTGGCGCCGATCGTGGTGCAGGGCATGCAACCGGGTGGGCAGCTGACCATCACGACTGACGTGGAAAATTATCCCGGCTTTCGCGACGTCATCCAGGGGCCCTGGCTGATGGAGCAGATGCAGGCGCAGGCCGAGCATGTTGGCGCGCAAATGATGTATGACCAGATTGTCGATGTTGACTTGTCCGAGCGGCCGTTCCGCCTGACCGGGGACAGCGGCACGCGCTATTTTGCCGACTCTCTGGTGATCTCTACGGGCGCGCAGGCCAAGTGGCTGGGCACCGAGGGCGAGCAGCAGTTGCAGGGCAAGGGCGTGTCCGCCTGCGCCACCTGCGATGGGTTCTTCTATCGCGGCAAGAAGGTCGTGGTGATCGGCGGCGGCAATACGGCTGTCGAAGAGGCGCTGTACCTCACCAACCATAGTCATGACGTCACGTTGATCCACCGCCGCGATTCGTTGCGCGCGGAGAAGATTTTGCAGCAGAGGCTGTTCGCGCATCCGAATATCAAGGTGCTGTGGAATCAGAAGATCGAGCGGTTCGTCGGCGGCGGTCAGCCGGAAGGGCTGGTTGGCGTTGATCTGGTCGATACGGTGACGGGCAAGGCTTCGCACATCGAGACGGACGGCGCGTTCGTGGCGATCGGCCATCAGCCTGCGACCGAGCTGTTCGCGGGCAAGCTACCGATGGATGACGGTTATCTGGTTGTGGAACCGGGCACGACGCGTACCTCTATTCCGGGCGTGTTTGCGGCGGGCGACGTCAGCGACAAGATTTACCGGCAGGCGGTCACGGCTGCTGGCATGGGCTGCATGGCGGCGCTGGACGTGGAGAAGTTCCTGGCCGAGGCTGATTTTGAAGCGATGGCGGCGGAGTGAGGCTGAGGGCGGGGCGCGCGCTGTGTGCCTCGCTTTGCTGGGCGAAGGAGAGCATTTACTCTCCTCCGTTCGCCCTGAGCTTGTCGAAGGGCTTTCCTTGTTCTTTGAAGAAAGAGAAGGGCTTCGACAGGCTCAGCCCGAACGGTGGTAGAGTTTCGAGAAGAGGTTAAGCGTCGATCTTGGCCTGAGCAAACGCAACCAGCGTGCCGAAGGTCTCAAAGGTTTCGCCGTCGATATCGTCATCCTCGATCAGGATGCCGAGCCGGTCCTCCATCTCGGTTAGCAGGCTGGCGACCGCCATCGAATCCAGTTCGGGCAACGCGCCGAAGAGCGGCGTGTCGGCGTCGAACGCGTCGACCCGTTCCTGGGACAGCCCCAGCACATCGCGCAGCAGATCGCGTATTGCGTTTGTCATGTCGCTTGTCCGGTCGACCGGCATAGAGGTTTCCGCCCGCATGATGGGGCGTCTACGTAGTCGTTCCGCACCTAGCCCACAAGGGCGGAAATCGCGGTGCGGGCTGCGGGAATCCATGTGGAAGCAAATCGGGGATTGAAGAAGTCGAGCCGGTAAAGCGTCTGGCGTTCCTCCATCCACTCGGCCTTGTAGGCATTGTCACCGGTTCCATAGTCGATCTGGCTCACCCGATCGGCATCTATCGCGTGCGCGAACATGGCGTGGCTGAGCAGCGTGCCGGGTGATGCGCCGTCGAAAGCCCGGTCGTGCGCCAGCTTGTGGATAAGGGCGACTCCGTTCTCGACGGTCCACAGCTGCGTCGCCACTGGCTGGCCATTGAGGCGGGCGAAGCCAAGCCGCAGCGTGCCTGCGGCGGCTTCCCGTTCAGCAAGGGCGCGCAGGAAGGCAAGGCCGGGTTCAGGCTGTTTCCAGCTGCTCGCGTGGACAGTCACATAATCGTGCCACAGCGCGTCGTTGACATCATGGCGTATGTCGATTGTGAAGCGGTTTGGCCGGGCCTTCCGCTGGACCTGATTACGCAAGCGGCTTGGGCGATCGGACCAATAGCTTGCGAAGTCGCGGCCATTGAGGTTCAGGACGTGCCGCCCGCCCATCGGCCGTCGCACGCCGAACCATCCGCTGCGGCGGAAGGCATCGAGCAGCAGGTCGGCGTTTTCTGCGACGGGGTAGAGATCGATGTGGCGGCCTGAACGGAACAAATGGGTGGCCAGCACCTCCACCAATCGGCGCTGCGTAAATGCGTCGGAATCGCCGAGGAAGACCGGCGACCAGGCGAAGCTGTACCAATTGGCGAGAGCGCTTTGGCGATCGGCTGATGGCGAGAGCAGGAAAAGCCATGCTTCTGCGGGACCCTCCTCTGCCTGAAGGATGCGTACCGGCTGAGCGGCAAGGCAATGCTGGTGCAGCGATTCGAACCAGTCGATGCGGTCGAAGAGCGAAGGGATGGAAGCGCGATCCATGCGGCCCGCCAGCGCCAGCCGAGCCTCCATGATCGTGCTATATTCCCTTGTGACCAGCAAATCATTATCTCCCCGGCTCCGTCCCCCAAGCCTTAGGTGAAAAGTCTGGAAATGGAGTTAAGCCGCGTCCCTCTCATCGATGGCGAGGAAGTGCGCCCCATCGACCACCTGCTGCTGTGCGGCGACCCGGAGCGCATGGCGCTGGATGGCCGGTCGGGATCACAGAATTTCGCTGAACTGGAAGAGACGCTCGGGCGTCTGGCGGCTTGGCTGGCGCGGTTTGGGTTGGCGGAAGGGGCGCGGGTCGCCAGCTGGATCGCGAAGGGACCCGTTGCTGCGCTGATGCCGCTGGCTGCGCCTCGCGCGGGTCTGGTGCATGTGCCGGTCAATCCGCTGCTCAAACATGCGCAGGTCGCGCATATCCTTGCCGACAGTGGCGCGCAGTTGCTGATTGGTACTCCGGCGCGGCTTGGTACTTTGGCGCCGGCTGATGTGCCCGATGACTGCCGCTTGCTCCGGGAGGAAGATGCGGCCGCGGCGATGAGTGGAGGGGAGGGACTACCGCCTTCCGATGCGGGCCCGCATGAGCTGGCGGCTATCCTTTATACAAGCGGATCGACTGGGCGGCCCAAGGGCGTGATGCTGAGCCACGCCAATCTGTGGCTCGGAGCGGCGAGCGTGGCTGGTTATCTTGGGCTTGGGCCTGAAGACCGGACGCTGTGCGTACTGCCCTTCAGCTTCGATTATGGGCAGAATCAGCTGTTTTCGACCTGGTATGCAGGCGGGTGTGTCTATCCGCTCGACTATCTGACGGCGCGTGACGTCATGAAGTCGGTGGACAAGCGCGACATCACGACGCTGGCGGGGGTGCCGCCGCTTTGGGTGCAGCTGACTGAGTTGGACTGGAAGCCGGAGGTGGCGGGGAAGCTAAAGCGTCTGACGAATAGCGGGGGTGCGTTGACCCGGCCGCTGGTGGCCAAACTGCGCGGTCTTTTTCCGCAGGCGGACCTCTATCCCATGTATGGGCTGACGGAGGCCTTTCGCTCGACCTATCTGCCGCCTGCGTTGGTGGACAGCCATCCGGACTCGATGGGATCGGCGATACCGCATGCGGAGATTTTGGTCGTGCGGCCGGATGGCAGCCTGACCGACAATGATGAGACGGGTGAGCTGGTTCATTGCGGGCCGTTGGTGGCGCAAGGCTATTGGCGGGACGGGGCACGCACGGCGGAACGGTTCAAGCCCGCGCCCGCGTCTTCGCGTTATGGCGGAATGGCGGTCTGGTCGGGGGACAGCGTGCGGCGGGATGCGCAGGGGCTGCTTTATTTCGTTGGGCGCGATGACGCGATGATCAAGTCTTCGGGCAATCGTATCAGCCCGACAGAGATTGAGGAAGCAGCGGTGGCTGTGCCTGGCGTGGCGGAAGCGGTCGCACTTGGGATCAAGGACGAGCGGCTGGGGCAGGCGGTGCTGCTTCTCATCCGATCTGTTGAGGCCGATGTCGAAGCGGCTGTCGAGGCGAGATTGAAGACTGAACTGCCAAATTTCATGCAGCCACGATCAATCATCAGGCTGGTGGAATTTCCGCGAACGCCCAATGGCAAGATCGACCGTGTGACACTGGCCAAGGAATATCACAGATGAAGCCGATGGGACCTGTTCCGCCTTTTTTCGAAGGCGAGGAGGGCATGCTGCTGATTGGCGGCTGCGGCGCGGCCAGTCTGGTGGACGAAGCGGGCGATACGCCTTTGTTTGTCTACGACATGGCTATTGTCGAGCGGCAGGTGGAGGCTCTGCGCCAGGCCATGCCGCCGCAATTGTCGATCCATTATGCGGTGAAGGCGAACCCTTATCCGGCGTTGCTTGCGCGCATGGCGCGATTGATCGACGGGTTCGACGTGGCGTCGGGCGGCGAATTGGCGCGGGCATTGGAAGCGGGCATGGACGCCGGGCATGTGAGCTTTGCCGGGCCAGGCAAGCGCGATGACGAGTTGATCGCGGCCATCGACGCCGGAGTTACGTTGAACCTTGAGTCCGAGGGCGAAGCTCGGCGGGCGCTTACCATTGCCGACAAGCGCGGGCGAACGCCACGGCTTGCAGTGCGGGTCAATCCGGATTTCGACCTGAAAGGGTCGGGCATGCGCATGGGCGGGGGTGCCAAGCCCTTTGGCGTCGATGCGGATCGGGCGGCAGGGCTTGCACGGTCGCTGATCGACGCGGGAGTTGACTGGCGCGGCTGGCATATTTTCGCGGGATCGCAGGCGCTGGATGCCGGGGCGTTGATCGAGACGCAGGCGGCGACTGTGGCGCTCGCGGCGCGGCTTTCGGACGCGGTGGGAGCTACGCCGCCGCTCGTCAATCTGGGCGGTGGATTCGGCATTCCCTATTTCCCGGGGGATCAGCGACTGGACATCGCGCCGATCGGGGAGGCGCTGGGCCAGACGCTCGAAGCTCGCGCCGACATATTGGCGGAGAGTGAGTTCGCGATGGAGCTCGGCCGCTGGCTGGTGGGCGAGTCTGGCGTGTATCTGACGCGGGTGGTCGATGTGAAGCAGAGCCAAGGTGAGACATTCGTCGTGGTCGATGGCGGGCTCCATCATCAGCTGGCGGCGAGCGGGAATTTCGGCACGGTGGTGCGGCGCAATTATCCGATGGCGGTGGCGAACCGTTACGGCATGCCGCCGGCGGAGGAGGCCGTGACGGTCGTGGGGTGCCTTTGCACGCCGATCGACAAGCTGGGGGACAAGGTGGCGCTGCCGCGCGTGGTGGAAGGGGACCTGATCGCGATTTTCGCTGCGGGTGCTTATGGCGCTTCTGCAAGCCCTTCGGCCTTTCTAGGGCACCCGCCCGCGCTCGAACTATTACTTGGCTGATATACCAATAGTTTGACGCCTAACCGTATCTTTACCCTTTCGGGCCAAGAAGAGGCCCAAAGCCCATCGCTTTGTAGCCGCTTCACTTGCTTGGCGGCTGCGCTGGCGTGTGGTCCTGTCATGAGGTGAAGATATGCGTTTCCTGTCGGTTTCCCGGGCCCTGATCGGCGCATCGCTGCCTGCTTTGGCGCTGTCGGGCTGCGCCTCGGGAGGCGGTGGGCCGCAGCTGCCGCCTGCATCCTTCGTGGCGCAGCAGGAAGGACCGGGCGAGGAATATGTGATCGGGCCGCTCGATGACCTCACCGTGTTCGTATGGCGCAACCCGGAATTGGGCGCGAAGGTTCAGGTGCGGCCGGACGGGCGGATTACCACCCCGCTGATCGCCGACATGCCAGCCGTGGGCAAGACGCCCAAGCAGTTGGCCGACGATATGAAGGTCGCGCTTACCAAATATATCGAAAATCCGCTGGTGTCGGTGATCGTCAACAACTTCTCGGGCACCTTCAGCCAGCAGGTGCGGATCGTGGGGGCGACCGAAAAGCCTGCCTCCATTCCTTATCGCGCCAACATGACGCTGCTTGACGCCATGATCTCCGTCGGGGGGCTGAGCGAATATGCGGCGGGCAACCGCGCGCGGCTGGTCCGCTACGACAAGGAGCAGGGCAAGCAGCAGGAATTCAACGTCCGCATCGGCGACCTGCTGAAGCGCGGCGACAGCAAGGCCAACGTCATGCTGGCGCCCGGCGACGTCATCATCATCCCTGAAAGCATGTTCTGATATGGCGGGTCTTTACGATGAGCTGCTGATCGTCCTGCACGGCATATGGACCCGGCGCTGGCTGGCGCTGGGCGTGGCGTGGGGCGTGTGCATGCTGGGGTGGCTGGGCGTTGCCCTGGTGCCCAACAGCTATGAGAGCAAGGCGCGTGTCTATGTGAACACGCAGTCGCTGTTGCAGGACAAGGTCGGCATCACGCAGGTCCAGTCGCAGCAGGACCTCGACCGCGTGCGCCAGACGCTGGCGAGCACGGCCAATCTGGAGCGGGTGGTCAAGGAGACCGACCTTAACCAGACAATCAGCGGCCCGCGCGATGTCGCAGCCAAGATCACCGCACTGCGCGAAGGCATCACGGTGATGGCGCAGGCTGATCCGAGCATGATCGACATCAGCGCCAAGTCTGCGGACTCGAGCCTTTCGGACGGAGCCAATGCGCGGATCGCGCAGCAGGCGGTGCAGAAGCTGATCGAGATTTTTCAGGAAACCAACCTGTCGTCCGATCGCGTCGAGACCAAGCAGAGCCTAGCCTTCCTGGACCAGCAGATCGCACAGCGTGGGCGTCAGCTCGCAGGCGCTGAACAGCGCCGGGTCGAGTTTGAGCAGCGCTATTCGGGGATGCTGCCGGGCGCGGGCTCTATCGGCCAGCGGATGGACGCGGCGCGGATGGAGATCAACAACATCGAATCGCAGCTGGTGCAGGCGTCGAGCGCTTTGAGCGCGATGAACGGGCAGCTTGCCGGGACGCCGCAGGTTCTGCCGGGCGTAGGCGCATCGGGCGGACCGTCTGCGCTGGCACAGGCGCAAGCAGACCTTGCCGGCATGCGGGCGCGGGGCTGGACCAGCAACCATCCCGACGTGATCGCCGCGCAACGGCAGGTTGATGCGCTGCGCCGTCAGGGTGGCGGTGGCGGCGGTGCGGCGGGCTCGCCCAATCCGGCTTATCTGTCGATCAAGTCTATGCAGGCCGAGCGGGCGGCGACGGTGCAAGCGCTTCAGACACGCAAGGCGCAGCTTCAGGCTGACCTTAACGCGATGTCTTCACGGCAGACCGATGAGCCCGGTCTCGCTGCCGAGCAGGAGAAGCTCGACCGCGATTATGAGGTGCTGAAGACGCAATATGACAAGCTGCTGGCCGACCGTGAGGATGTGCGGCTGCGTGGCGACGTGAAGACCGAGACGGGCTCTGTCCAGTTCCGTGTCATCAATCCGCCGAGCGCACCTACTGCGCCTGTTGCGCCGAACCGGCCGCTATTGCTACTGGGCGTGCTGATCGTCGGGATCGGCGCGGGCGTGGGCAGCGCGTTTGCGATGGGGCAGCTCAAGGGCAGCTTCCCGACAGCGGCACGGCTGGAGCGGGCTGTTGGCTTGCCGGTCATCGGCTCCATCACCCAGACGTTCAGCGCCGCGCAGAGGGCGGTCGAGAAGCAGCGGCTGAAATGGTTCGCCGGTGCGAGCGGGGGGCTGGCGGCGCTGTGCGTGCTGCTGATCCTTGTCGAATTCATCCAGCGTGGCATGGCCTGAGGAGCGGGACAATGAACAAGCATAGCTCCCTTTCCAAAGGTTCGCTGATCGAGCGGGCGACGGAGATTTACGACTTTAGCGCGGCCTTGCAGGGGCGTGCGGCTCCCGCGGTCGAGGTGCTTGCTGGCGAGCCTCTGCCTCCAGTGGTGGAGATTTCCCCGCTGGTTGCGGCGGAAGGGCTTCGCGCCGCCGAATGGCGCGGGCCGGTGCAGAGCATCGACCGCATCGCTTTGGCGGAAAATGGCTGGCTGCTGCCCGATAGCCCGGTGACGGCAATCAGCGAAGAGTTCCGGTTGCTGAAGCGCGATCTGCTCGCGCAGCTTGGCGATGATCCGCGAGGCAATCGGGTGCTCGTCTCCTCGGCACATAGCGGGGAGGGGAAGAGCTTCTGCGCGATCAATCTGGCGCTTAGCCTCGCGGCGGAGAAGGATCGCGAGATCCTGCTGGTCGATGCCGACTTCGGCAAGCCGGGCATTCCGGAAGCGCTGGGGCTGACGAGCGGGCCGGGGCTGATGGATGCGATCGTCGATCCATCGATTGCGATCGAGGATTGCGTGATCCGCACGGACATTCCGTCTCTCGCTGTGCTGCCTGCTGGACAGCGCAGCAACAATGACACCGAATATCTGGCGTCGGCGCGAACGGAAACGCTGTTGCGCCGCCTGACCGAAGGGCGGCCTGACCGGATCATCCTGTTCGATTCGCCGCCTTTGCTCGCAGCTTCGGCGGGGGCTGTGCTGGCGAGCCATGCCGCTGTCGCCCTTTTGGTGGTGCGCGCTGACCAGACCAGCGAAAGCGCGCTCCGCGACGCGGCGGGTATGTTGAAGGCTGCGGGGCAGGTGCAGCTGTTGTTGAACGGCGTCACCTTCTCCGGGACCGGGCGCCGCTTTGGCAGCTATTATGGGCAGGGGAGCGGCGACGCATGATGCTGCGTACTTCCCTAGTGTTGCTGAGTGCGATCGCTATGGGCGCTTCGCCCGCCATGGCGCAGGAGCGCAAGGTCGAGGTCACGCCTTACTTGGGCGTTGACCAGACCGTGCTCGTGCCGCTGAAAGGCGGTGGCGACGTCCTTACCTATACCAACGTGACGGCGGGCCTGACGGCGCAGTTGCAGACGCGCCGTGTCGAGGCGGTCGCCGACGTTCAATATAATCACAGCTTTGGCTGGGGTCGCGAGGCCAGCGATCAGGATGTGATAAGCGGCATCATTTCTGGCCAGTATCTGGTTTCGGCGGGACTGACACTCAATGCCGGAGCGCTCGCGTCGCGTATCCGCACCGATGGTCTGTCAGGGGCCGCGACGCTGAACGACAGTCAGACGAGCCAGGTTTACGCTGGTTATGTCGGGCCGTCCTATGCTTCGTCCTTCGGAGACATCGACGTCACTGCTTCCTATCGCCTCGGCTATGCGCGTGTAGATGAGGATGTGAATGCCGACTTTGCAGGCGCGCCGAATGTGGGGTCGTTTGCGGACTCGGTGACGCATAGCCTGGCCGGTTCGGTCGGCGTCGCGCCTGGTGTCTGGCTGCCGCTCGGCGTTGTGGCCAGCGCGGGGTACGACCGGGAGAATGCGAGCGAGCTGGATCAGCGGTTCGAGGATGCATGGGGCCGGGTCGATGCGACTCTGCCGGTGTCGCCGACCGTCGCACTCGCCGGGGGCGTTGGCTATGAACGGATCAAGATCAGCCAGCGTTCGCCTGAGCTTGACGGGAGTGGCGTGCCGGTCATCCGCAATGGCCGCTATGTCACTGACGATAGTTCGCCGCGTGCGCTGATCTATGATTTCGACGACATCATCTGGGACGTGGGCGTGCTCTGGCGGCCCAACCGCCGCACCTCGCTGGAGGCGCGGGTCGGCGAACGCTATGGCGGCATGACCTATACCGGCAGCTTCGTATGGCAGGGGCGGGGCCAGTCCTTCGCGCTCATGGTGTTCGACGGCATCGACAGCTTTGGGCGGATCATCACCTCCAATGTCGCGGCAGTGTCGGGCAGCAGCCTGAATGTCGTGCGCAACCCGTTCACCGGCGATTTCACCGGCTGCGCTTTCTCGCAAAGCGGCGGGGGGCAGTGCTTCAACGACGCGCTGACCGGGGTTACCGACGCAAACTTCCGTTACCGGGGCGTTGCCGCCCAATATGCGGCGCAGCGGGGGCCATGGGGCCTTGGTGTCGGCGTCGGCTATTCGCAGCGCAAGTTCGTGACCCCTTCGGGCCAGACGGTGTTCGTACGGGGCACTCGGGACCAGAATTGGTATGGCACGGCCTCGCTCAGCTATGTGATCGATAGCCGATCCAGCCTGGATAGCGCCGTCTACGCCAATTATTTCGATGCGAGCGGCGCGCGGCTCGACGTGCTGAATCTGGGCACGTTCACCAGCTACAACCGCCTCATCAACCGCAATCTTCAGGCATCCGCTTCGCTTGGGCTCGACAGCGCCAAGGCGGACGATCTGGATGCCGTCATCAACGCCATGGGCCAGGTCGGCCTGCGGTACAGCTTCTAATCGCGTCCGGAGACGAGAGATGTACGACCAGTTCTACGGATTTGAGGGCCGCCCATTCCAGCTGACCCCCGATCCGCATTTCTACTTCGAAAGTGCGACGCACAGGAAAGCGCTGTCCTATCTGGGCTACGGCTTGGCGCAGGGTGAAGGCTTTATCGTCATCACCGGCGACATTGGCGCAGGCAAGACGACGCTGGTCGGCCATCTGATGGCGACGATCGATCCGGCGCGGCTTACCGCGGTCAAGATCGTGTCGACGCAGGTCGGCGGTGACGACATGCTGCGGCTGACGGCGCAAAGCTTTGGCCTGCCGACCGACGACATGCCCAAGGCGCAGATCTTGCGACAGATCGAGGCGTTCCTGCATGGCCAGGCGCGGGCGGGGCGGCGGTCACTGCTGATCGTGGACGAGGCGCAGAACCTGTCGGTCTCAGCGATCGAAGAGCTGCGCATGTTGTCCAACTTTCAGCTCGGCGGGCAGTCGCTGCTGCAGATATTCCTGCTGGGCCAGCCGGAATTTCGCGACCTCCTGAAGTCGTCGCAGCTGGAGCAGTTGCGGCAGCGCGTGATCGCGACCCATCATCTCGATCCCATGCAGCCCGAAGAGATCGAACCCTATATCCTGCATCGCCTGTCGATCGTTGGGTGGAACGGCGATCCGCACTTCACGCCGGAAGCGTTCGCGGCCATCTATGCTGCGACCGGGGGCGTGCCGCGCCGGGTTAACGTGCTCGCTAGCCGGGTGCTGCTGCTTGGTGCACTTGATCAGCTGTCGGAGATTGATGCGGCGGCAGTGCAAGCGGTGATCGAGGATATGGGTGCGGATAGCGATGCTGCCGTGCAGCCGATACCGTCATCCGTGCTGGATCGGGCGGAGGAGACGCCTGCTACCGCTCCTGCTCCTGCTGCGGCACAAGCAGAGCCCGCGCGCGAGACGCTGCGTGCTGAACTCAGTGCGCTACGGTCGCGGCAGCCGGAGCCGTCGCCAGCGTTGATGGAGGAGATCGCCACCCTGCGTGCAGAGGTGGATTCGCTGCGGATGGAGCAAGCCACAATCCAGGCGGTGGATCCTGAGGCGCTGAAGGACTGCTTCACCCTGATCGAGGAGCGGCTCTCCGCACTCGAATTCCGTGTGGGCGAGCAGGATACGGCGCTGCGCCGGGTTCTGACGTTGCTGGTTGACTGGGTCGAACGCGAACAGCGGATGGGCGACGCACCGCACAGCGCTGCCGCCTGACGCCCTGCCATGGTGCTGAATGCCCTGTCGGTCGATGTGGAGGACTGGTTCCATGTCGGCGCTTTTGAGCGCACGATCAGCCGGTCGTCCTGGGACGGGCTGACGCACCGGGTCGAGCGTAACACGGATGCGGTTCTGGCCCTGTTCGCTGAGGCGGGGGTCAGCGCGACCTTTTTCACGCTTGGTTGGGTAGCGGAGCGCTACCCTGCGTTGATGCGGCGGATCGCTGATGCGGGGCATGAGGTGGCGAGCCATGGCTATGATCATGCGCGGGTCTTCACGCTGAGCCCGGAGGCGTTCCGTGCGGACCTGCGGCGGTCGCGCGCGCTGCTGGAGGATGCCAGCGGGCAGCGCGTCATTGGTTACCGTGCGCCGAGCTTCTCGATCGATCAGCGCACGCCCTGGGCGCATGCCATATTGGCCGAAGAAGGCTATCGTTACTCCAGCAGCGTCGCGCCGATCCGGCATGACCATTATGGCTGGCCGGAGTCGCCGCGCTTTGCCTGGCGGCCAGTGGTTGGAAGTGATCTGTTGGAGTTGCCGGTGACGACGGCGGAATTTAGGGGAAGGCGGCTGGCAGCGGGCGGTGGCGGGTTTTTCCGGCTGTTGCCTTATGGCTTTTCCCGTTGGGCGATCCGTCAGGTCAATGGGCGGCAGAAGCGGCCCGCCATCATCTATTTCCATCCGTGGGAG
This sequence comes from uncultured Novosphingobium sp., assembly GCA_946886075.1. The sequence goes on from CAMPHR010000007.1 coordinate 26,982, forward strand.
ATCGATCCGGATCAGCCGCGGGTGGCGGGAGCGCCGCTCCGATCGCGCTTGCGGCATTACAGCAATCTTTCCGTCATGGCCGACAAGCTGCGGCGGTTGACGCGGGACTTTGCGTGGACGCGCGTGGATGCGATCATCGCGCGCGAGGCGGAGTTTGCGGCATGAGACCGGATGGCGGGGCCGGGGTCGGCGTGGTCACGCTCGACCTGGATGATGCGGCTCAGGTCGCAGCGGCGGACGCCTTTGTAAAGGGCATGGCGGACGGAACGCCTTTCCACCGGCCTGCCTGGATCAAGGCTATCGAGCGCGGGACCGGAAACCGAGCGCATATGCTGGCCATGGTGGCTTCGTCCGGGCAGATCGCGGGGATTTTGCCGCTGACCCACATGAAAAGCCGCTTGTTTGGGGAAGCGCTGGTATCTTCGGGCTTTGCCGTCGATGGTGGCATATTGGCGAGCGATCCTGTGGTTGCATCCGCGCTCGCCAGCGCTGCCGAACGGCTTGCGCGCGATCGCGGAGTGAGCTCGGTCGAACTGCGCGGCGGGCCCTCGCCCGGCGAAGGCTGGAGCATTCATGAGGGGAGCCATCTGGGCTTCGTCCGCCCGATCGCGGCAGATGATGAGACTGAGCTGCTCGCCGTGCCGCGCAAGCATCGGGCCGAGTTGCGCAAGGCGTTGGCCAACCCGGCGCTTCGTATCGAAGTTGGGCGCGACGAGGGGCTCCAGCGCGTGCATTATGACGTTTATGCACAGAGCGTGCGTAATCTCGGCACGCCTGTATTTCCTAAGCGCCTGTTCCGCGAAGTGCTGAAGGCGTTCGGCGAGGATGCCGACATATTGATGGTCTATGAGGGCGATCGACCGGTGTCGGGGGTGCTGACCCTGTATCATCAGGGACGGGTCATGCCATTCTGGGGCGGCGGCGTGGCCGATGCCCGGCGGCTGCGGTCCAACGAACTGATGTATTACCGGCTGATGGGTCGTGGCCGGGCGCGCGGCATGCGGCTGTTCGACTTTGGCCGGTCCAAGACAGGAAGCGGGCAGGCCGCGTGGAAAAAGAGCTTCGGCTTCGATCCGGTGCCGCTTGCCTATCATAGCTGGTCGGCAACGGGGGAGCGGCGCGACATCAACCCAAACAGCGCGCAATATCAGCGGCGCGTGGAGATGTGGAAGAAGCTGCCGCTGCCCCTCGCGAACCTGATCGGGCCGCTGATTTCGCGGGGGCTGGGATGAAGGGAGAGATTCTGTTCCTCTGCCATCGCATCCCCTTTCCACCCGATCGCGGGGACAAGATACGATCCTATCACATATTGAAGCGGCTGGCGGAGATCGCGCCGGTGCATGTCGGCTGCTTTGCCGATGACGATCGCGACATGAGCTTTGCCCCGGCCATGGCGGAAATGACCACAAGCCAATGCGTGCTGAAGCGTGACAGGTCGCGGGTCGTTGCGGGACTAACGGGCTTGGTGAAGCGGCAGCCGATGCTGGTGTCGCTGTTCGATGATCCGCGCTTGCATCGATGGGTTCTCCAGACTTTGGCGGAGCACCCGATTGCGGCCGTCATGGGATATTCGGTGCAGATGGCGCATTTCGTGCCTGCTCTGCCCGAAGCTGTCCGCTTCGTGATGGACTTTGTCGATTTCGACTCTGCCAAATATGCGAGCTATGGCGCTGCGGGCGGTGGCCCCATGGCTTGGATCAACCGGCGCGAGGGTCGGGTGCTGCTGGACTTCGAGCGTGCCACCGCCGCGCGCGCTGATGTCAGTGTGTTCGTCAGTGAAGCGGAAGCGGCGCTGTTCCGGCAGGTCACCGGGCTGGACGCGGCGCGGGTCACCGGCGTCGAGAATGGCGTTGCGCTGGATTATTTCGATCCGGCGGGCGAGTTCGATCCGATTGCGCGATCGGGAGGCTCGCTTATCGTCTTCACGGGGCAGATGGATTATCGCCCGAATGTCGAAGCGGTAGATAGCTTCGCGCGTGAGACCTTACCGGCCTTGCGCGTCCGGCATCCGGATGCATGCTTTGCTATTGTCGGGCGCAGTCCCGTTCCGCAGGTTAGGGCGCTGGCGCAGCTGCCGGGCGTGATCGTGACTGGCGCGGTGCCGGATGTTCGCGGCTGGCTGGCGGCGGCGGATGTCGTGGTCGCGCCGCTGCGCATCGCTCGCGGTATCCAGAATAAGGTGCTGGAGGCGATGGCGATGGCGCGGCCGGTGGTCGCGTCACCGCAGGCAGCCGAAGGCATCGATGCGCAGAATGGCGTGCATTTCCTCATCGCGGCTGATCCGGCCGACGAGGTTGAGAAGATTTCCGGCCTGCTCGCTGACGCGGAGTGGGCGCGGCGCCTTGGCATAGCGGCTCGTTCGCGGGTGGAGCAACGCTATCGCTGGTCGGAAACGTTGCAGGCTTTGCCGGAGATGCTGTTCGGTCCTGCGCCAGCGACAGGCATCCTCGCGGCATGACCGAGAAGATGCTGCCTTTGCCTCACGTCCGCAGCTATGCCGTGGAAGGATGGCGCGGGCATCTTGCGGCGCTTGGCATTGTCGTTTTCCTGATCCTGACGCTGTTTCACCGCGATGCGGCGGGGATGGTTTCGATCTGGTGGAACGCCTCCACTTTCGGCCATTGCCTTTTCATCCCGTTCCTGATTGCCTGGTTGGTTCAGCAGAGGCTTCCCGGGCTGCGGCAGCTTCAGCCTGTCGCCTGGGCTCACGGACTGATTTGGATGGCGCTGGGCGCCTTCGCCTGGCTCCTTGGAGCAGCGGCAGGCGTCGCACTGTTCCGTCATGCTGCCCTCATCCTGATGTTGCAAGGGAGCGTCATCTCGCTGCTCGGCCCGGCCGTGGCGAGGGCGCTGCTGTTCCCGCTCTTTTACGCCTTCTTCATGGTGCCAGTGGGGGAGGAATTGGTCGCACCGCTGCAATTGATCACGGCGCGACTTTGCATGGTTTTTCTCGGCATCGTCGGACTGCCCGCGCATCTCGACGGCATCTTCATAACCACGCCGACCGGCTATTTCCGGGTGGCGGAGGCCTGCTCAGGCGCGAAGTTCGTCATCGCGATGACAGCCTACGGTGTCTTGGTCTGCAATGTCTGCTTCTCTAGCTGGGCACGCCGCATCCTGTTCATGGCCGGTGCTCTGCTGCTTGCGGTGCTGGCCAATGGGCTGCGCGCGTTCGCGACCATTTGGATGGCGCATCTGACCAGTATCGAGGTCGCTGTCGGCTTTGACCATGTCATGTACGGCTGGGTCTTCTTCGCGATCATAATGACGGTGGTGATGGCTGCCGCCTGGCCCTTTTTCGATCGACGGCCGGGCGATCCATGGTTTGATCCCGCCCGGCTCGCACAGCCCGGACGTGGCCGCTTCTCACTCCTCGTCGCAGCCGGTTTGACGAGTGCGTTGGCGCTTGCCGCCCCCCTCTGGCTGATCGTGAGTGCGGCGGCGAGCGAGCCGCTTCCGGGTGCGCTGAGCTTGCCTGCTGTCAAGGGTTGGGCACTGACGTCCGAGCAGCCCCATCACCCCTGGATGCCGCGATTCGATGGGACGGACTATCTGGTCCTCGGGCGTTACCGGAATGCGGCTGGGGATGTGGTCGATCTCGCCATCGCCAGTTTCGACCGGCAGGATGAAGGGCGCGAACTGGTTGGCTTCGCGCAGGGCGCCGCCAATCCTGACCAGCGCTGGTCATGGTCTTCGCCAGCGCCCGCTCCCGCAGATGCTCTGGGAGAGCAGCTGACCGCCCCCGGTCCGGTGGTCCGCCACGCCGTCAGCTTTTATAAGGTGGGAGGCGCCCCCGTCACGGGCAGCGCGCCGCGCGTGAAGATCGACACGATGCTGGCCAGGCTGCTTGGCCGTGACCAGCGTGCCGCCGCCATCATCGTCTCCGCCGAAGAGCGGCAGGGCAGGTCTGCCGACGCTGCTATCGCCCGGTTTTTGCAAGATATTGGCGATGTGAAGGATTTGGCTGACCGCAGCCTCGGCATCCGCTAAAGCCCGTTCGCATGTGCGGGGTAGCGGGCATCTTCCATCTTGAAACGGCGAAGCCGGTCGATCCCGCGCGGGTTCGCGCCATGCTGGACGTGATGCCACATCGCGGGCCGGACGGCAGCGGTGTCTGGACAGCGCCCGGCGTTGGGCTGGGCCATGTGCGACTGTCCATCATCGACCTTGGCGGCGGCGCGCAGCCCATGCTGACCGAGGATGAGAGCCTTGCCGTCACTTTCAATGGCGAGATCTATAATTTCGCCGAGGTTCGCGCGGAGCTGGAGGCGAAAGGTCATATATTCCGCACCGACAGCGATACCGAAGTTATCCTGCATGGCTATCGCCAGTGGGGCGAGGCCTGCGTCGAGCGGTTCCATGGCATGTTCGCCTTTGCCCTGTTCGATGCGCGGGCGCAGTCGCTGTGGCTGGTGCGCGACCGGCTGGGGGTGAAGCCGCTCCATTATGCGCAGCTTTCGGATGGAAGCCTGATTTTTGGGTCTGAGCTCAAGAGCCTGCTTGCCCACCCGCTGCTGCGCCGCGCGCCGGATCTTGCGGCGGTCGAGGATTTCATGGCCTATGGCTATGTGCCCGATGACGCCTGCATTGTTGCTGGCGTGCGCAAGTTGGGCGCAGGCCATACGCTGCGGCTGGTGCGGGGGCGGCCGGTGCCGCAGCCGCAGCGCTATTGGGATATAAGTTTCTCCGAACGTAGCAAGGCAAGGCCCGAGGCGCTGGAAGAAGAGTTGGTCGCATTGATGCGGCAGGCGGTCCGCTCGCGCATGGTGTCCGATGTGCCGCTCGGCGCATTCCTCTCCGGGGGTGTGGATAGCTCCAGCGTGGTCGCGCTGATGGCCGAGGCTTCCAATCAGGCGGTCAAGACCTGCACCATCGGCTTCGATGTCGCCAGCCTGGATGAGACGGCCTTTGCCGACCGGATCGCCCGGCGCTTCGCGACCGATCATCGCACGCGGATTGTATCGCCCGACGACTATGGGTTGATCGATACGCTCGCCTATCATTTCGACGAGCCGTTTGCCGACGCGTCCGCACTTCCCACCTATCGGGTCTGCGAACTGGCGCGGGAGAAAGTGACGGTCGCCTTGTCGGGCGACGGTGCCGATGAAGCCTTTGCCGGATATCGCCGCCATCGTTTCCAGATGCAGGGGGAGCGCGTGCGCAGCCTCATCCCCGCGTCAGTGCGCGAACCGCTGTTCGGCACCTTGGGTCGTTGGTATCCCAAGGCCGATTGGGCGCCCCGGCCGCTGCGAGCGAAGTCGACCTTCCTCGAACTGGCGGGCGAAGGGAGCGAAGCCTATGCCGCCTCCGTCAGCGTCACGCCCCATGCCCTGCGACAGCGGCTATTCAGCCAGGATATGCGCAGCCGCCTTGGCGCCTATCGGGCGGAGGATCGCTATGTCCGCGCGATGGCGCAGGCGCCTGCGCGTGACCCGCTGGACCGGGCGCAATATGCGGACATTCACATCTGGTTGCCCGGCGACATCCTGACCAAGACAGACAGGATGAGCATGGCGGTGGGTCTGGAGGCGCGCGAACCGTTGCTCGACCACCGGCTGGTGGAGTTTGCTGCCCGCCTGCCGGTCGCCCAGCGCATCCGGGGCAATAGCGGCAAATATCTGATGAAGAAGGCGATGGAGCCTTACCTGCCGCACGATATTCTTTATCGCCAGAAAATGGGCTTCGTCACGCCGATCAGCAGCTGGTTTCGAGGGGCCTTGGCCGGTGAGGCGAGCGCCATTGCGGGTGGGTCGGCATTGGCGCGGACGGGATGGTTCGATGCCAAGACGCTTGGACGCATCGCGGCCGACCACAAGTCGGGGATGGCCGATCATGGCCGCTTGCTCTGGCAATTGCTGATGCTGGACAAATCGCTGACCCGTCTGTTTGGCCTTTGACCCTGCGCAAGCGGCTATCCAAGAGGCTCTTTTACGCAGGCCCTTGCAAGCCAGCGCCGCCGGTGCCAACGGGGCGAGCGGGTCAAGGGCAAGCAGGACGCAAGTGACAGTTTCGAAGGAAATCGTTCGAGCGCGGCTCTATCTGCTATGCCTCCTGGGAGACCTGGCGGGGCTGTTCCTGTCGTTCCTGTTGGCGAACTGGCTGGTGCTGGGTGCGCTGCTCGGCGAGCCGGGCAAGCCGCATGGCCTCGTCATGTTCGCGATGGTCGCGCCGCTCTATATTTTGCTGGCGGTGCAGGGTGGTGCTTACGGCATCCACATGCTGGACGATATCCGGCGCGGCATTTTTCGCGGGTTGCTGGCGTTGGCGCAGGCGGCATTGCTGATGCTGCTGATGGTTTATCTTGGCAAAATCGCCGAGCAGCTTTCCCGTTTGACCTTCATCACCGGCCTTGGCTTTGCCGCCGTGAGCGTGGCGCTGGTGCGGCTGGCGATCGCCCGGCTTGGCGCACGTTTGCTGGGAGAGGTGCCGCACCTTACCGCCGTAATCCGGGACGGCGTGGACATCGAAACCGGTCCCCACATGGAGGTGATCGACGCGGCCGCTGCGCAGCTTCACCCCGAGCGCCACGATGCCGACATGGCGGCGCGGCTTGCAGCAGCGGTCGGCATGGCGGAGCGGGTCATCGTCGCATGTCCAATGGAGCGCATGACCGATTGGTCGGTGGCGTTGAAATCGCTGTCCGCACGCGGTGAGATCGTGGTCCCCGAACTGCTGCGCTTCGCACCCGCGCGCGTCGATGAATTTGACGGGCAGCCCACGATCATCGTCGCTGGCGGCCCCTTTCAGTTTCGGGACCGCATCATCAAGCGGATTTTCGACATTGTCGTCGCGACCGCTGCGACCTTGGCACTTTCGCCGGTGCTGATGGCTGCTGCTCTAGCGGTAAAGCTGACGAGCCCGGGTCCGGTCCTGTTCAAGCAGCCCCGCATCGGCCGCGACGCCCGACCGTTCAACATCTACAAGTTCCGGTCGATGCGGATCGAGGCAGCCGATCACAAGGCCGACAAGCTGACGGCGCGCGATGACGACCGGGTGACATCGGTGGGGCGCTTCCTCCGCCGCACAAGCATTGATGAACTGCCGCAGCTATTCAACGTGCTGCGCGGCGACATGAGCATCGTGGGGCCGCGCCCGCATGCCGCAGCGGCCAAGGCGGGGGACAGCCTCTATTGGGAAGTCGATGACCGTTATTGGGAACGGCACTGCATCAAACCGGGCATGACCGGCCTTGCGCAGGTGCGCGGCCATCGCGGGTCGACCGATCATCATCAGGACCTGATCGACCGGCTTCAGTCGGACCTTGAATATGTGACGAAATGGTCGATCTGGCGCGACCTGCGCATCATCATGGCGACCATTGGCGTGCTAGTGCATCATAAGGCTTATTGATGGGCGGCTTGGATCTGATCCTTGTGCTGGTCCTCGTAGCGTCTTTGGTGGCGTTGCTCTGGCCTTTTCTCTTCTACCCGCTGATCCTGCGTGCCCTGCCGACGAAGCCCGAAGCACCCCGTGCGGGCGCTGCGCCGTCGGCCTCGCTCCTATTCTGCGCCTATAATGAAGCGGCGATGATGCCCGAGAAGCTCGCCAATCTCACGATGCTGAAACGTCATCATCCGGATTTGGAGATATTGGCCTTTGATGATGGATCTTCCGACGAGACTGCGGCGCTGATCGCGGCGCAGGGTGATCTGGTGACGCTGGTGCGGGGCCCCGGCCGCAGCGGCAAGGCGCATGGCATGAAGCAGCTTGCCGCACGCGCGCGTGGCGACGTGTTGGTCTTCACCGACGCCAATGTGATGCTGGATGAAGACGCGGTTGCCAATCTTCTCGCCCGCTATGCTGATCCTGAAATTGGCGGCGTGCTTGGCTCCCTGCATTATGTGGGCGAGGGGGAGAGTGCGACAGCTTCGATCGGGTCGCTCTATTGGCGGATAGAGGAGCGTTTGAAGGACGAGGAATCGCGCACCGGCAATGTGCTGGGTGCAGACGGGTCGATCTTTTCCATCCGCCGCAGCCTCTATCCGGTCTTCCCCGACAGCGTGCTTGATGACCTGACCGTGTCGATGGCGGTAGTGTTCGCAGGCCTGCGATTGGTAAAGGCGAGGGACGTCATCGCCCGGGAAAGGCTGGTCGCGGGCAGGGGCGATGAATATCGGCGGAAGGTTCGTATTGCCGCCCGAGCATGGCACACGCATCAACATCTTCGTCCTCAGCTTGCGCGCATGGGGGTGCTTGATCGCTTCAAATATGCGTCGCGGAAGATCGTCAGGTGGTTTGGCGGCGTGTTCATACTGACAGGCGCTGTTGCGGCGCTGCTGCTGGCAATGCGCATGTCGCCGATGCTGGCGCTTGGTGCGGCGGTGTTTGGCGGGCTCCTGCTGATGCTGGGATTGCGGGCGAGATCGGGGGCATTGGCGTCGGTGACAGATATCCTCATCGCCTATGCCGCCACGATGCAGGGCGTCGTGAAGGCGATGTCAGGCCGCACTGTGACCGTCTGGAATCCGGCAAAGTCGCGCTGATCCCTCTCGCCAAAGGCGGGGCATCATGTATAGGCCGTCCCAATGCTGATCGGAGCCAAGGCGTGATTACTTTCCAGCGGGTGGCAAAGGCCGTCGGCAAGCATCTGACTCGGACCATGCTTGTCCTGCGCAGGGCGATGGGCGCGCGCGCAAACCGGGCGTGCCCAGCATGTGGCCAGTCGGTGGTCGGTTTCTTCCGCTATGGTGACAATGCCGAATGGGGTTGCCCCAGCTGTGGCGCCTCGCCGCGCGAACGGCTGATGAACCACCTGATCGCGGAAAAGGCGCTAACGGTTCCGGAGCATGGGTCGATCCTGCACATGGCGCCTAATGAGGGCAGCCTTGTACGCCGCTTTTCCGCCGCGGCCGATTATGTGCCTGCCGATCTGGACCCAGCGCGCTACTCTGTTCCGGACATGCGCCAGGTGGACCTGATGGCCTTGTCCGACGCCGATCGCTACGACCTTTTCTACGCCAGCCATGTCATGGAGCATGTGCCTGACGATCACGCCGTCCTGCGCAACATCTACCGAGCCTTGAAGCCCGGTGGCGAAGCCTGGCTGATCGTACCGCTGTGGGACAAGCTGACCGAAGACGGCAGCTTCGACATCCCGCCCCGTGAACGGGAACGGCGATTTGGCCAGTGGGACCATGTGCGCCAATATGGGCTGGACTTTGCCGACCGCATCCGGGCCGCAGGTTTCCTGCTGGAAGAGATCGACGCAAGCGGCATTGATGCCGATACCCGCCATTTCTTCGCGCTCGACGACCGCCTGTTCCGTGCCCGCAAGCCGGTGGGAAGCGCCGTCCGGTGAGCGCACTGGTCGGCAGGACCATCGCCAGGATGGAGGGGTCGGCGCGCTTCATTGCCCTCATCAAGCTGGTCAATGTCGGGTTGACGCTGATCTGGGGTTTTGCCGTCACCTATGTCTTCGTGCGCGTCCTGCCACTCCGCGAATTTCAGGCGTTCCTGCTGCTGGTCGCTTTCGGTAACTTCACCATTTCAGCCGAATTTGGTTTGACCAGCATCATCTACGCCCGACTGCGGCGCTATTGGTTGGGCCATGGAGAGGGCAGCGCTGACGGCTTCCGGCTGGAGGAAATGGGAGTCCTTTTCCTGTTCCTCGCCATGCTGATCCTTGGCGCGGTGGTGATCCTCCTGGTCGCGCTGGTGGCGGGCGGGCTCGATACGACGATGCCGCTGCTCTTCATCCTCTTCTTTCTTTCGGCCTGCATCAACCTGCCAGCGCTGCTTGCGAAGAGGGCGCTGGCGGCGGTGGATGGCAATTTCGTCTGGGAAGTGCTGGACTGTGGGCGGCGGCTGATGACGATCGCCCTGCTGCTGCTGATCCTGAACGGACTGGATGCGTGGCTTTCGGTAGCGCTGCAAATTCTGATCAGCCTTTGCGTCATCGGATATGCCATCATGCTGGTGCACAGGCGACTGGGCATGACGGCGCAGCATTGGCTCGCCTTCAGCCGGGGCGGGGCACATGTGCGCACCCATTATCTACAGGATATCGGCGCGTCGGCGCTGTTCACGATCTCGGAAATCGTTGCGTATAATGCGCCCTATTTCACGATTGCGATCGCTACCCAGGACGCGCGGCCGATGCTCCTGTTCGACTTTTTCTTCAAGATGTCGCGGGCCCTATCCATGGCGATCCGGGCGATGGTGGAAGCCGCGCTCCCTCGCATAACCCGCGCTTTTCATGCCGGGGACAGGGCTCGCTTGCGCCAGTTGCTGACGCGCGCGTTGACCGTTGCCGGTGTTTTTGCGCTGACCGCCTCGGTGGCATTGCTGCTGCTAGGCCAGTGGGTCTTCACCAAGCTGTTTGCCGGGCGCGCGGCCATCGAGATGGTGGACCTGCTGCTCATCGACGGGGCCTTGCTGGGTCTCACCATGATTTGCGTATCCGTTTACGTTCAGGCGGCGCTTGGACGATTTTCTCACTTGCTCAAACGCTCGCTTCCCTTCCTCGCCGGATCGCTGGTCAGCGTTCCGCTGGCGATGCTCTTTGGGCAGGAGTTCGACCGGGGTTTCCTGGCACTTTATGCGCTGACGATGATCCTGGTTGCCGCGCTTCACGCCTTGTCTCTACGTCGGCTGCTGGCCGGAATGGCCGCCCGATGAAGGTTGCTATGGTGGATCCGTCGCTCTTTACCGGGCGATATGATGACAGCCTCTGCACGACCCTGGCGGCCGAGGGCGCGGACGTGATGCTGCTCGGGCGCCCAATGCGACCTACAGATGCCATCGAGCCAAAGCGATATGGCTACGACCCCCGCTTTTTCCGGTGCAGCGAAGCGTTGCGCGGCAAATTGGGGGAGGGGAAGGCCTTCCGCCTGCTCAAGGCGGCCGAATATGGCGCGGCTTGCGCGGTTGGCGGAGTCAGCGCGCTGACGGAAGCGGATGTGGCCCATTTCCAATGGTTGCCGCTCGCGCCTGCCGACCGCCTGCTCCTGCGCCGTTTGCAGGGTCGGGTCGCGCTGGTTCATACAGTCCACAATGCAGACGCCTATCATGCCGATGCGGGCGTGCAGGGCAGGGGGTATCGCGCCTTGCTCGACATGTTCGACGCGCTGGTCGTGCATGGCGATACGACCCGAGAGGCGCTGGAGAAGCGGGGTGTCGCATCGTCCCGCATCCATGTGACGCCGCACCCGCCGATGCGCCTGGCTGCTGCCAGTGCTACCGATCTCGCCGCCATCCCTGATCCTGCTGTGCCGCGCTTGCTCTTCTTCGGCACGATCAGGCCCTATAAGGGCGTGGACATATTGATCGACGCCTGTCTTTCGCTCTGGCGCGCTGGTCATGTTTTTGAGCTCGCCATTGCAGGCAAGCCCTTTATGGACGTCGCTCCTTTGTTGGACAAAGTGCGTGCGGCGGGGTTCGCCGATCGGCTGATCACCGACCTGGGCTTCCTTTCCGAGCCTCGCCTAGACGCGCACATGGCGAAGGCCGACGCCATCATCTTCCCGTACCGACATATAGATTCGAGCGGCGCGTTTCTCTCTGCTCTGCACCACGGCAAGGCGATGGTGACGTCGGATGTCGGCATGTTCGCCGCTCTGCCTGAAGAGGTGGCCATCCGCACGGCGGCGGGAAATCCGGCCGCTCTTGCTCAAGCCCTCTTGCGGCTCCTCCAAAGCCCCGCCATCAGGCAGACGGCTGGCGCGGCGGCACGCGCCTATGGTGAGACTATGGGCAGTTGGAAGGATATGGCCTTGGCAACGATCGGCATCTACCGCTCCCTCACGGCCGTGTGCGCATGAGCCGATATGTTCGCGAACTGGGTGACCGCGCGCTGGCGATCCGTCTGGCTATCGCGGGCCGAGTGCATCAATATCCGGAAATTCAGGCGCTGCGGCGGTTCCTTTCCGCTTTTGCCGTGGATTGCGTGTTCGACGTGGGGGCAAACCGGGGCCAATATGCCAGCATGTTGCGCAAGGATGCGGGCTTTTCCGGCACGATCCTTTCTTTTGAACCCAATCCCGACATCTTTGCAGAACTGTCCCGCCGGGCGGCGGCCGACCGCAAATGGCATGTCTTCAACCTGGCGTTGTCAGACTTTGATGGTCCTGCGAGCTTCAACATCATGGCGGCGGATCAGTTCAGCTCGCTCAAGAAGCCGTCGGATGAGCAGGATGCCATCTTCGCGGATCGCAATCGCGTTACCCGGACCGTCGAGATGCAGTGCAGGCGGATCGATGGGCTGCTGCCCGAACTTCAGGCAAAGCATGGCTTTTCCCGTCCATTCCTGAAGATGGATACGCAGGGCCACGACCTGTCCGTATGCGAAGGCGCTGGGAACGCGATCGCTGCCATGGCTGGGGTGCAGACAGAACTTGGCGTTCGCCCTATCTATGACGGTGGCACCGGCTATCAGGCGATGATCAGCTGGCTTGAGGGGAGAGGGTTCATGCCTTCTGCTTTCTTCGCGAATAACAAGGGCCATTTCCCGCTCTTGGTCGAGATGGATGGCATTTTCGTCAACCGGACGCTGTTGCCGCAGGAAAGCTGATGTACGCGCCGCCGGTCCGATCTGTCGCTGGCAGCCGCCTGTTCTTGGCGGGAGCCATTGGCTTGACCCTGTGGCTAGGCGCCACATTCCTGTGGCATGTGACATATCGTCAGGGCGTTAGCCTGGCAGTGATCCTGTTCCTGGATCAGGATTTTCCAGCACTATTGGGTGGCCTCTTCCTGCTAGCACTGGCAGCGCCTTTCGCGGAAGGCATGGGATTTCGCCTGCCCAAGCCGCGGGCACGGGTGATCGTGCCGCTGACAGTCCTCTTTGGCCTGATCGCTTGGGCGGGCCATTATTGGCTGTTCCAAAATTACGCCATTTCGCGGGACGAAGAGGTCGCGCGCTTTGCCGCAGCCTATATGCGCGAAGGCCTGTTTGCTCGCCCGATCCCCGCGGAATGGGAAGCGTATCGGCGCGCGATCATGCCGGAATTCTTCTCGCCGTTCGGCGCAGCTGATTATTGGACGGCCGCCTATCTGCCGGTGAATAGCGCAATCCAGGCGCTGTTCTGGCAGATGGGCGACCCTAATCTTGCTGGCCCTGCACTGTTGATCGCGGGCCTCTTTGCCCTGTGGCGCGTGGCCCTACACCTGTTTCCGACGCGCGACGATGCCGTTTGGGTGACAATGCTGCTGGGCCTCTCATCGACGCAGCTTTGGGTCACGGCAATGACCCCCTATGCGATGACGGGGCATTTTGCGCTTAACATGATCTGGCTCGCGCTGGTCCTGCGTGGCGGCGTTGTTGGGCATGCCAGCGCGGGCGCGATCGCGTTGCTGGCCGCGGGCCTGCATCAATGGCATTTTCCGCCGATCTTCATCGCGCCTTTTATCCTGTGGATGCTGCTGGCTCGGCGCTGGGCCGTGGCCGCTTTCCATATCCTGGTCCTGATCGCGATCGTCATTGTCTGGGCGAAGCTGTGGCCGGGCTTTCTCGTCCAACTGCTGGGTCCGGCCTCGGACGTCCGCCCGTCGGCAGGCGTCGCAGATAAGGTCGGTAGCCTGTTCGAGCGGCTCGGTGACCGCTGGCAGCCGCTGGTCAACCTCAGCCGCTTCGCCGCGTGGAATAATATATTGATGGTCCCGCTCGCGGCGCTCGGGGTGATGGCGATGCGGTGGCGCACGGCGTTGCGGGGTCAGGAAATCGCGCTGCCGTTGGCGCTTGGATGCTTTGCCGGTTGTGCGCTGGCATTGGCGCAGGGCTATGGCTGGGGCTTCCGCTATGCTCACGGCTTCATCGGGCCGTTCTGCCTGCTGGCTGGCCTTGGCTGGGCACGCTTCCGGCCAGCGTCACTGCGGCCGCTCTATCTGGGTGTGGCGATCACCCTCGCCATGAGCGCCTTCCTGGTCTGGCGGACGCATGTTTTCGTTGCGCCTTATGCCGCGAGCCATCGCATGATCGACGCATCGCAAGCGGACGTCGTTCTGGTCGATCCGCGCGGCGGCCTGTATGTCACGGATCTGGTTCGGGGCCGTGACGGAGTGCCCGGGCGGCCGATGGTCATGAACCTCGGCATGTTGACGCTCGAGCAAGTGGACGGGCTTTGCCAACATTATGTTGTGGAGTTGTTCGACCGCGCCGAATTCCGGCCGCTCGGCGTACCGCTGGCCCGTTGGAACCTGGGGCGCATGGACGCGCTGCGCGCCCATATGAAGGCGGTCGGGTGCGACAAGCCGGTGCTTCCGCCACTTGTCGAGACGATCGATGAAGCGATGAACGCGTCAGGTGACGTGCTCTAGGGCTTCCCGCTCTTCATATAGACACGCTTGCCGCTGATCCATGTTTCCAGGACCTGCGTGGCCCGCACCTCATTCGGGCGAGCGACGGAAATGTCCCGGTCGATCAAAAGGAAATCCGCTCGCTGGCCGGAGATCAGGCTGCCGAACCTTTTTTCGGCAAAGCCAGCAAATGCCGCCTGCCGCGTATAGCCATCAAGCGCTGCGTCGAAGCCAATCCGTTGCTGGGGCATCCATCCGCCAGTAGGGTCGCCCATCTCATCTTCGCGGCTCATGGCCGTGGCCATGCCGACAAAGGGATTGGCGCTTGCGGCAGGGGCACCAGACCCGAATGCCAAGGGGACCCGGTTGTCGAGCATCGCCTTCCACGCATAGGCGCCCTTCACCCGGGTTTCACCCATGTGTGTCACCGCCATGCGCCAGTTGTTGCCCTGCTGAGCGGGTTGCATCGAAGCTATGACGCCATTTTGCCCGAAGCGGGGCAGGTCTGCAGGATCGACGATCGCTCCCTGCTCGATCCGCCAGCGCCTGTCCCCCTTGTAGGTCAGTGCCAGTTCGGTGATCGCATCCAGCACTTCGCTATTGGCTGCATCGCCCGTGGCATCGACCGCAATCTGGAAATTGTCCATCGCAGCGCGGCTCATCATATTGCGCATCTGGGTCGAGGGGATGAGAGAATATCCGCGCTGCCCCGGCGCATCGGCATAGTCCGCCTTTAGCCACGCTCCGCGCGTCGCCAGCGATCCGTCGAGGTCCAGCTTCAAACCGCCCATGCGGAGCCGGTCTTCGTAGAGCCACGGCGTAGGCTCAGGCCCCGCGATCAGCACCATGTTGTCGAGGCCCTGCGCATAGGAGATGATCCGCACGCGCAGCGCGCCGCGATCTGCAGAGCGGCGGAATGCCTGCCAATCCTCGATCGTCGTGCCCATGTCGGCGACGGCGGTAACGCCGTTCGCGAGCAGGTGTTGCTGCGCCTTTTCCAGCGCGATGTCGCGATCCTTGGGAGCCGGAGGCGGCACGACCCGCTGGATCAGGTCCATCGCCCTGCCAACGAACACGCCCGACGGTTTCCCGCCAGCCATCTCGATCCGGCCACCCGCGGGCGCCTTGCTGGCAGCGCTGATGTTGGCGGCCTTCATCGCGGCCGAGTTGGCCCAGCCTGCCTGACCGTCCGCGCTTTCCAGCCATATCGGTACATCAGCGGCGGCGACGTCGAGTTCAGCCGCGGTAGGCGCACGATTGAGCCCCCAAAGCTCCGCATTCCATCCCCGGCCGATGATCCATTTCCGGCCCGGATTGGCTGCGACATAGTCCCTGACCTTTGTCTGCGCTTCTGCCAGCGATCGCGCGCCTGACAGATCGAGGGTGATCTGCGTCAGGCCCAGCGCCATGACATGGCCATGCGCGTCGATAAGGCCGGGGATCAGCGTCTTGCCTCCCCCGTCCAGCTGGAAGTCGAGGCCCTTGGGCCAGGTTTCGCCCTTCTTCAGCTTCTTCTTGCGCGGGGGCGCTTCATAGCGGCCCGGCAACAGCTTTTCGACCTTGCCTTCATCGTCGATCAGCAGCGCGCGGAAGCGCACGGTGCGCCCATTCGCATCGACAGCGATGCCATTCACATTGTCGATGACGCCTGACGCCATGGCGGGAAAGGGCAGGGCGAGTGCGGCGAGAACCGCCAAACAGGCACGCTTCATGCCTTGGTGATCCGCCTGACAAGCGCGCTCGTGTCCTGACGGCTGCCGCCCATGGCCTGCACATCGGCATAGAATTGGTCAACTAAGGCGGTGACGGGAAGGGTCGCGCCATTCGCTCGCGCCTCCTCAAGGGCAAGGCCAAGATCCTTGCGCATCCAATCAATCGCGAAGCCGAAATCGAAACTGTCTTGAGCCATGGTTTTCCAACGGTTGTCCATCTGCCAACTCTGCGCCGCGCCGCCGGAGACCGCCTCGAAGACCTTGTCCAGATCCAGTTCGGCCGCCTGTGCGAAGCGCAGCGCTTCGGAAAGCCCCTGCAGAACGCCCGCTATGCAGATCTGGTTCACCATCTTGGTTGTCTGGCCCGCGCCCGCGCTGCCGACATGGACGATGCGTGCCGCATAGCATTGCATGACGATCCGCGCCGCCTCGACCGCAGGCTCTGTCCCGCCGCACATGATCGAGAGGCGGCCGTTTTCCGCGCCTGCCTGCCCGCCCGAAACGGGAGCATCGACGCAGTGCAGACCGCGGCTTTCCCCTTCGACGAACAACTGGCGCGCAATCCGGGCGGATACGGTTGTGTGATCGATGAAGAGGCTTCCCGGCTTCATCGAGCGGAACGCGCCTTCCTTGCCCAGGGTCACCTGCGAAAGATCATCGTCATTCCCGACGCAACTGATGACGATGTCGGCGTCTTCCGCTGCCTTGGCTGGCGTAACCGCAACGGCGCCGCCATAGGCCTCCGCCCATTTCTTCGCCTTGCCGATCGATCGATTGTAGACGGTCAGCTGGTGCCCAGCCTTCGCCAGATGCCCGGCGACCGGGCCGCCCATGACGCCCAGGCCGATAAACGCGATATTAGCCATATGCCTCGTACAGTTAGCCGCGTGGCCCTTTGCCATAGGGCGAGATTTCGCCAAGGGCCAGTTCCTTCCGAGGTAAATTTCCGCTAGGGGCGAGCGCATGAACACGTTGAGCAAGATCGAAAGCGCCATGCCGCTGCCCGTCACCGTCGATGACATATTGGCTGCGCGCGTGCGGATTTCGGGCGCGGTCGTGCATACGCCAACGCTGATCAGCCAGACGCTGTCCGACATGCTGGGCTGCAAGGTGTATCTGAAGTTTGAAAATCTTCAGTTTACCGCTGCGTATAAGGAACGGGGCGCGCTCAACCGCCTGCTTCAGCTTGATAAGGCTGCGAAGGAAAAGGGCGTCATTGCCGCCTCGGCAGGGAACCACGCGCAGGGGCTCGCCTATCATGGTCGCCGCCTTGGCGTGCCGGTGACGATCGTTATGCCCGTGACCACGCCGACGGTGAAGGTGACGCAGACCCAGGGCCACGGCGCAAAGGTCGTACTGTATGGCGAGAAGTTCGACGACGCCAGCACCTATGCGCGCCAACTCGCGAAGGAAGATGGGCTGACCTTCGTCCATCCGTTCGATGAGCCAGACATCATGGCGGGGCAGGGCACTGTCGCGCTGGAGATGCTGGAGGACGCGCCGGAAATCGATACGCTGGTCATCCCGATCGGCGGCGGCGGGCTGTTTTCAGGCATGGCGACAGCGGCCAAGGCGATGAAGCCCGACATCCGCATCTATGGCGTGCAGGCGGAACTCTATCCGTCCATGTACAGCCATATCAAGCAGGCGGACCTCGCCTGCGATGGCGACACATTGGCTGAAGGCATCGCGGTCAAGCAGCCCGGCGAGCTGACCCGCCGCTTTGTCGAGCGCTTGGCCGACGACGTGCTGCTGGTTGACGAACGGCATCTGGAAGAGGCGCTAAGCCTGCTGCTCCAGATAGAGAAGACCGTTGTGGAAGGCGCAGGGGCAGCCGGGCTGGCCGCACTGCTGACGCACAAGCATTTGTTCGCGGGCCGCAATGTTGGGCTTGTCTTGACGGGCGGCAACATCGACACGCGGCTTCTGGCGAATGTGCTGCTGCGCGATCTGGCGCGGTCGGGCCGTCTCGCGCGCCTGCGCATCATCCTGCAGGATCGGCCGGGCGCACTGTTCCATGTCGCCCGCATCTTCGATCAGGAAGCGGTCAACATTCTGGAGCTGTCGCACCAGCGCATCTTCACCAATCTTCCGGCGAAGGGCCTAAGCCTGGATGTCGAGTGCGAAACCCGAGATGGCGAGCATCTCGATCGCCTGATCACGGCTCTGCGTGCCGCTGGATATGAGGTGGCGCCGATCGAGGTTGCCTGATCTGCGCCCCTGTCACGCCAGGCGCATTTTTTCGTGGTAAATGATCTTTTCACGGAAGGCTGCGGGCGTCATAGTCTGGTCATGACTCAAGTTTGGCGCAGCGTTTTGACGGAGACCGTGGCGTGAGCGCACCATTTCGTTTCCCGCGCTTCTTTGTGACGAACCCCAGCCCGTGCCCTTATCTTCCGGGCCGGAGCGAGCGGAAGGTTTTCACCGAACTTAACGGCGATAATGCGTCGGAACTGAATGACGCGCTTGGCCGCATCGGTTTCCGCCGCAGCCAGAATGTCGCTTATCGTCCCAGCTGCGCCGACTGCTCGGCCTGCGTTTCGGTACGCGTGGTGGCAGGCGAGTTCACGCCCAGTGCGACGCAACGTAAGCTCATCCGCCGCAATAGCGACCTGATTGTCACGGCCTGCAAGCCCTGGTCGACCGAAGAACAGTTCGAACTGCTCCAGCGTTATTTGAAGGCCCGCCATCCGGGCGGCGGCATGACCGAAATGGACGAGATGGATTTCGCCGACATGGTCGAACAGACCCCGGTCGAAAGCCATGTCGTCGAATATCGCGAGCCCGGCAAGAATGGCCGTCCCGGCAAGTTGATCGGTGCGTGCCTGACCGATCGGCAGGGTGACGGCCTGTCGATGATCTACAGCTTCTTCGATACGGAGCTGGAGCATCGCAAGGGGCTGGGCAACTTCATCATCATGGATCACATTCTCCGCGCCGCCAAGGCGGGTCTGCCTTATGTCTATCTTGGCTATTGGGTCGAAGGATCGCAGCGGATGCAATATAAGGTCCGCTATCGTCCGCTCGAAAAGCTGAGCCGCAGCGGCTGGATCCGTTTCGACCCGCAGGAGCAGACGCAGGCCATCCGGGGCGTGCTGCCGCGTGATGAACCGCCGCTGCCGATCGAGCTGGCGGGTATCTTCCGGAAATAAACTTAGTGCAGAGGGTGCTGATTGCCCGTGCGCTGGGCTATTTCGCGACCAACGTCACTGCCTCGATCTTGTTGCCATCAGGATCGCGGACGAACGCGCCATAATAATGCGCATCATAGTTCGGTCGGACGCCCGGTGCGCCTTCGTCGGTGCCGCCTAGCTCCAGCGCCAGCCGGTGGAATTCCCGCACGGTGTCCCGGTCAGCAGCTTCGAAACAGATGTGGACGCCGTTACCGGACGACGCCCGTTCTCCATTCACTGGCATCTCGACGCTAAACACAACATCTGTCACGCCATAATCCAGCGAATGCGGATAATCGCGCACGCTGCGATAGCCGAGCAGCGCCATTAGCGGGTCGTAAAATGCCCGCGCGCGCTCGACATCGTTGGTTCCAACCGACACATGATGGATCATGCCGCGCCTCCCAGCACCAGTGGCTTGCAGACAGGCTAAACCACTGACCCGGCGGGCGGTTGCACTCCTTTGACGAGGCGCGGTGAAGTCAGCGGGGATCAATCACCACGGTTGTCGTCGTCGCGCCCGGATAATAATAGCCGCCAGCGATATGGCCGGGAGCCTGTGTGGTGGTCACAACCGGCGCGCCCGGGCCGCTGTAATGAACGACTGCGGGCGGCGGCGCTGAATAGGCGGGAGCGTCATAGTCGACGCCATAGTTGCTGCGCGCTTCGCCTTCGAAGCGGCCCTCATATTCGCCGCTGACCGTGCGGCCATTTTCGTCGCGCCACGTGCCGGTCCAGCGCCCCTCATATTCATGGGGCGGTGGGGGAGGGCCGTCGTGCGCGGTCACATCGTCATCATAGGCAACGCCGGGCCGTCCGCCGTCATCATCGCGCGCATCCCAATCGATATCGCTGCGATGGTCACGAACCCGTCCATGGCCGTCGATCATGACCGCATCATCATAATAGCGCGACCAGCCATAACCGGCGATCGGTGCAGGAAGGCCATAATTACCGTAATTTCCAATGCGGTAGGCGGGCCGTGTCCAATAGGATGGCAGCACATAGCCGACGACCGGCCTTTGGTAAGCGCCCCAGCCGCCCGGCGCGTACCATCCTGCAAACCAACGCCCCTGAACACGCGGGCCCCAGCGATGAACCACAGTCCCGCGATGCATCCCGGCATGGACCGGACGCCCGCCCGAAAAACTCTTGCCCATAATCAGGAGCGTCGCGCCGCTGCCCGCGGCCATGGCCGGTGTAGCAAGCCCAATGGCAAGGCCCGTGCCTGCAAGCATGATGCTCCAGATCCGCATGCGAAACTCCCCGTTGTTCAAGGCCGCAGGTGCGCAGCCGTGACGTTTAACGGTTTGTTTAGCATGATGATCCCGCCCTATCCACGCAGCTGGGTTTCCGAGGCTGTCCCGAAACGAAGCAGCTTCAGGCGAGGCGACTACCGATCCGCGCGATCAGCATCTCCAATCCTTGCTGGTCGGCAGCATCAAACCGCGCGGCGAGGGGGCTGTCGAGATCCAGCACAGCGACGACGCGGCCGTCCACCTTCACTGGCACCACGATCTCGGACGCGCTGGCCGCATCGCAAGCAATATGCCCGGGGAAAGCATGCACATCTTTGACCAGCTGTGTGTGTCCGGAAGCTGCCGCCGTACCGCAAACGCCGCGGCCTAGAGGAATGCGGATGCAGGCGGGCTTCCCTTGGAAAGGGCCGAGTATGAGTTCCCCCTCTACCATGCGGTAGAAGCCGGACCAGTTGAGGTCAGGAAGAAACTGCCAGATGAGGGCAGCGACATTGGCCATGTTGGCGATCGCATCGGGCTCACCCTCCGTCACTGCCTCCGCTGCGGAGAGCAGGTCGGCGTAGAGCGTGTTCTTGTCGCCATCAGCAGGAGCGTTGAAGTCAAACATCGGGCATCCTCAATCCAGCCTTACCTTGCCGCGTCCCTGCTTTACGGAACTGCGCGCTTTCTTCGCATCGACGCGGCGGGCCTTGGCCGCCTTGCCGGGCTTCGTCGCGATCCGCCGGGCGTCGCGTTTGTAAGCTTGGGCGATCATTTCGGCCAGCCTGTCGCGGGCATCCTGCCGGTTGGCCTCCTGCGTGCGGAAGCGGGACGCCTGGATCACAATCTCGCCTCCGGAGGTCAGGCGTGATCCAGCCAGTTCCTTCATCTTCCGATATGCATGGACGGGCAAACCCAGCCGATAGAGATCGACCCTAAGCTGAACGGCCGTTGCGACCTTGTTGACATTCTGCCCGCCAGGGCCACCGGCGGTGATGAAACGCTCCTCCAGCGCTTCTTCGGGAATGTCAAAGTCCGGCATCGTCCAGATACTCAGGCCCAAAGCCCGCCGCCGCGAAGGTCGCGGGCAGGGGCGCAGTCGCTTCCGCCGGAGCCTTGCTCCCGCGCGGGATGCTGAGAAAACGGCTGTGTAGCAGCATCGGTCCTTCACCCGTGCCATAGACCGGATCTCCGGCGATGCCGAAGCCAAGGCCGTGCAACGCATGGGTACGGATTTGATGGGTCCGGCCCGTGCGCGGCGTGAAGATGATGAGCGCGCGGCCGTCCTTTACGGCCAGCTTTCGCCACTCGGTCACGGCTGACTTGCCGTCCTTCGCCGCGATCATGCGCCAGCCTTTCGACGCGCTGCTCACTTTTTTCAGCGACAGCTCGATAATGCCGCTTTCCGCTTCCGGCACGCCTTCCACGACCGCGACATAGCGCTTGCTGACCGTGCCTGCCTCAAACTCGGCAGCATAGCGCTTGTGCGCTTTGGGATTGCGCGCCAGCAGCAGGCAGCCGCTTGTGTCGCGATCCAGCCGATGTACCGGCAGGGGCCAGCGCTGAAAGCCGAACGTCAGGGATGACAGGTGGTTTTCCAGGCTCAGCGAACCGTCACGCGGCGCGTCGACCGGCAATCCCGCAGGTTTGTCGAGGATGATGGCCTCGCCATCGATGAAGAGAACTCGATCATGCAATAGGGACAAGGAGTGTTTCCCGGAGCAGTTGGAAAGATTGACGCGCGCGCCGCGTCCTATAGGGCGTGGAAGCCATGGAGAACAGGGGGGACATCCTACGCAGGTCCGCGCCGGAGGAAAGGGCGCAGGGCGGCGGGCGGCTGGAGTGGATCGATGTCGCGCGCGGCATCGGCATTATCGCGGTCGTGGCAGGCCATGTCTGGACGGGAGGCACCTTTCGCAACGCGCTTTACAGCTTCCATATGCCGCTCTTCTTCCTGCTCTCCGGCCTGTTGTCCCGCCCACAGCCAGTCCATCGCTTTGCCCTGCGGCAACTTGGATCGCAGATGCGGCCCTACGCGGCTTTCCTGGCGCTACTGATCATCGCGGATCAAATTATCGAGCCGATGAAGGGGCAGCGGCCCATCTTCAACCATTGGCCGGACGACATCGTCCCTATCCTTCTTGGCGGGTCATGGCTGCGCGGCCCCTATACCATATTCTGGTTCGTGCCATGCCTCATGGCCGCGCGCATTCTCTTCAACGCGCTGCTGGCCCGCTGGCCAGATCCGCTCGACCGCCGCTGGTTGATCCTGATCGTTCCTGTAACCGTCGCAGCTTATGTGGTCGGAGAGCTTGCGCAGGCCTCCGTGCTTGGATTGCTGACGGTGCCCATGGCCTTTGTGATGCTGTGGATCGGTGCCGCGTGGCAGCAAGTAAGATGGAGGCATTGGATGTGGTTTCCGCTATCCGCCGTGGCGTTGGCGGGACTGTCGGGTCTGCTTCCCACGCTCAATATGAAGGCGGCCGATTATGGTCTGCCAATCCTGTCCCTCGCTTCAGCGGTGGCGACGTCGCTGCTGATCTTTCGCATTTCCATTCATGTCGCGCCCTACGGCGGGTGGCTTGCGGCGGTCGGAAGGGCATCGCTCGTCATCATGTATCTGCATGTTGCAGTGATCCATTATCTGTCTCCGCATCTCGATGAGCTCTGGCTGCTACTGAATGCACTGCTGCTACCGATCGCCGCCTTTTACCTGCTGCGTGCGAGTTCTGTCGCCAGCCGTCTGTTCCTGTAAAAAAAGAGGCCGGTGCACCCATCCAGTGCACCGGCCCCATCGTTGCGCCTTGCGACCCAAGGCTCAACCGCTGCACCGAGAGGGGGAGTGCAGCAAATATCAGCCGTGCAGCTTGATCGCCGTTTCCGCGATCCGCCTGCCTTGATAGCGGGCTCCTTCCAGTTCATCCTCGTCAGGCTGACGGCTGCCGTCGCTATGCGCGATGGTCGTGGCGCCATAGGGCGCGCCGCCGCGTACCTTATCGACACCCATCTGACCGGTGTGACCATAATCCAGCCCGACGATCACCATGCCGAAATGCAGCAAATTGGTGATGATCGAAAATAGCGTTGTTTCCTGCCCGCCATGCTGGCTAGCGGTCGAGGTGAAAGCACCGCCAACCTTTCCATTCAGCGCCCCACGGGCCCAGAGGCCGCCAGCCTGATCAAGGAAGGCCGCCATCTGGCTCGACATGCGGCCAAAGCGGGTGCCGGTGCCAATGATGATCGCGTCATAGTCGGCCAGTTCGGCAACAGTCGCAACCGGAGCGTCCTGATCAAGCTTGAACCCGGCGTTTTTCGCGACCTCCAGCGGCGCCGTTTCCGGTACCCTCTTGATGTCCACTTGCGCTCCGGCAGCGGACGCGCCGTCAGCCACAGCCTTGGCCATCGTTTCGATGTGGCCGTAGGATGAATAATAGAGAACCAGCACCTTCGCCATGACGAGTCTCCAATCTTGTTAATGCATTGAATGGGAAAAGGTTTCTTGATGAGTTCGGCCGCCCGCCTCGCTAGGGGGAGGGGCAGGCGGGCGGCCGTAGGCTCCGGGGTGGGAGCCTATTCGCTGTCTACCAAGACGATTTCGCTATCTTCGATAGCGGTGATCGTGATGGGCTGTCCGCCCAGGATCGCGGCACCATCTCGCGCTTCGAAAGTCTGGCCGTCGATCTCGACGCAGCCAGTTGCGGGCACCAGGTACAGGTGCCGTCCTTCGGCGCTTTCATAGGTGACGCTTGTCCCGGCCTTCACTGTGCCGCCGAGCAACCGGGCGTCGGCGCGGATGCGCAGAGCCTCCTCATCCTCGGCATAGCCGCTGGCGAGGACGACCAGTCGTCCGGCCCGATCGCCCCTGGGGAAGGGCTTTGCGCCCCAGCTTGGCGCGCCGCCCTGCACCTTGGGAATGATCCAGATCTGGAACAGCGTGCTCGTTTCATCCTCCAGATTATATTCGGAGTGGCGGATGCCGGTGCCAGCGCTCATCACCTGGACGTCGCCTGCTTCGGTGCGACCCTTGTTGCCCAGGCTGTCCTGATGCGTGATCGCGCCTTTGCGGACATAGGTGACGATCTCCATGTCGCGGTGCGGATGCGGAGGGAAGCCAGTGTTTGCCGCGATCTCATCGTCATTCCATACGCGGATCGCGCCCCAGCCCATCCGGTCGGGATCATGGTAATCGGCAAAGGAAAAGTGGTGGCGAGCATTCAGCCAACCATGATCGGCATGACCCAGGCTTGCAAAGGGGCGGCGCTCGATGCGGCTTCCGACGGTGGTATTCATTGCTGTGCCTTTCCTTGGCTTGCGGGTGACCATTCCCGTTTGCTTTCGACCTATTTAGCGATCAGGATCGTTTCTGAAACCAGCAGCATTGAAACGGATTGTTTCCTTATGCGCCTTCCTGATCTTGAAGCCTGGGCCATGTTCGCCGCCGTTGTGGAGCATCGGAGTTTCACCGATGCGGCCAAGGCGCTCAGCGTTTCCAAAGCCACTGTGTCAAAGGCAATCACCCGGCTTGAGCAACATCTCGACACCAGCCTGTTCAATCGCACCAGCCGTCGCCTAGCGCTGACCGAAAGCGGCAAACGGCTCGCCACTCATGCCGCCCGCATCCTTGAAGAAGGCCAAGCCGCCGAGGAAGCCGCACGACAGGATACGGCGGAGCTGTCCGGCACGATCCGGCTTGGCGCGCCGATGACATTCGGGCTGCTTCGCATCGCGCCGCTTGTTGCCGAGTTCGCCAAGCTTCATCCTGCCGTCGATGTCGACCTTCACCTGTCCGACGCCCGCATCGACATGGTGGAGATGGGGCTCGACGCCACGCTGCGCATCGCCGACATGCCGGACAGCTCGCTTCGGGCGCGGCGCTTGGGTGACGTCAAGTTGCACGTCATCGCTTCACCTTCTTATCTGGCGGAGCGGGGGCGACCAACTCATCCGTCCGATCTCGGGACCCATGACTGCCTTTGCTATTCCAATGCCCCAACGCCTGACGTCTGGCGCTTTGCCGGGCCGGGGCAGCAGAATGTAGTCATTCAGGTTAGGGCGCGCATCACCGTGAACAGCGGTGACGCGATGCTGCCTGCGCTGAGGGCGGGCATAGGCATCGCCAGGCTACCCGACTTCATCGTTGGCGATGGCTTGGCATCGGGCGAACTGGAAGAGGTGCTGATCGACTGGAGGCCGCCGCCGCTGGGCCTGCATCTGGTAACGCCACCTTCGCGCCTGCGGCCTGCACGGGTCGAAGCCCTGCTGGATTTCATCACGAATAACCACGGATGCTGAGTGGTCGTTGCGCAGGTGAATCTATCTTGACTCAAAATGAATCAGTTCATCGTCAAATCTTTTTAAACTGATTCAATTTCCAACGACTCGTGGATTTCTGCGGGTTAGCGAAAAATTAACCTTTGTCCTTCAGAAGTTTTTTGGTTAATGAATTGGAGCAGACGCCGTTCTTAGGGGTTGACGGGATCTGCAAGGACAGGGGCTTCATATGCGCGTTCTGCTAATAGAAGACGAACCGACAACGGCCAAGGCGATCGAGCTGATGCTCACGACCGAAGGCTTCAATGTCTACACCACGGACCTTGGCGAGGAAGGTCTCGACCTGGGCAAGCTGTATGATTACGACATCATCTGCCTCGATTTGAACCTGCCGGACATGCACGGCTATGACGTGCTCAAGAAGCTTCGCGCCGCCAAGGTGCAGACGCCGGTTCTCATCCTCTCCGGCATTGCGGAGATGGACAGCAAGGTTCGTTCCTTCGGCTTCGGCGCTGACGATTATGTGACCAAGCCGTTCCATCGCGAAGAATTGATCGCGCGCATCCATGCGGTCGTGCGCCGTTCAAAGGGTCACTCGCAGTCGGTCATTCGCACCGGCAAGCTCGCCGTGAACCTGGATGCCAAGACTGTCGAAGTGGACGGTAACCGCGTCCACCTGACCGGCAAGGAATATGCGATGCTGGAGCTGCTCTCGCTTCGCAAGGGTACGACGCTCACCAAGGAGATGTTCCTGAACCATCTCTACGGCGGCATGGACGAACCCGAACTCAAGATCATCGACGTCTTCATCTGCAAGCTGCGCAAGAAGCTGGCGCTGGCCTGCAACGGCGACAACTATATCGAAACCGTCTGGGGCCGCGGCTATGTGCTGCGCGATCCTGACGAGGCGGAAGAGGTCGCGACCAAGGTCGCCTAAGCCAGCGATTTTCAGCTGCTCAAAGGCCGGTGATCCCAACGGGTCGCCGGCCTTTGCCGTTGATGGTGCCGGTTGATCCCCGTTCTTCATCCTCAGTAAAAGGGCCGGTGACCTCATGAGATCACCGGCCCTTGCCATGTCAGGCGAAGGGGGCGGATGGGCGTAAAGCCCGAAGTGGGGGTCCGCCCGTAGGGGTCAGTTTTTCGCCTGATTGGAGGACGTGCTTTCTTCCGATCCTGTCGTCTGCCCGCCGCCCGACAGCTGACCAGTGGCGTTGAGCGTCGCGCCTGCGTTCAGGACGCCGTCAGCGTTCCCGGCAGATTGAGCCGCGCCTGACTGCGCTGATCCAGCGGCACTGCCCGCCGCCGATCCTGCGCCGCTCAGCGTGCCGCTGGCCCGGTCGCGCGCCGCATTAGCCGTGGCGCTTGCCTGCCCCTGCGCCGTTGCACCAGCCGCGACCGCACGATCCCGAGCTGTGCCTGCTGCCTGGCTGGCACCGTCGCGGACGCCGCTTACGGCATTGGCCACGTCATTGGTGCCCAATGTGTCGGCAGTCAGGCTGCCGCTCGCCGATCCGCTGGCGGAACCTGATGCATTTGCGCTGCGGCTCTTGCCCTTGCGGTTTGCCGAGCCCGTCAGCGCGCCGTCTGCACGGCCCGAACCCGATCCACCGGCCGACACGTGGCCATTTTCCAGATCAATGCTGCGATCCAGGCCGACACCGCCCGAGCCATTTAATGTACCGCCCAGCGATCCACCGACCCCGCCCAGCGTGCCGCCAAGGCCACCGCCCAAGCCGCCACCGCCGCCCAGCAGCTGAGCAGAGGCGGGAGCCGTGTTGAAGGCGGCGAGGCAGGCGGCGGCGAAAATGATGCTCTTCTTCATCGATCGTCTCCTTGTTCGTTGTCGATCCGATGAAAGGAGAACGGGACAGCGGTGCGACTTAATCCGGCAAAGCCTAATAAAATAGCCAAGTAGCTGAAAATCAATCGATATTTCTGCATTCGCTGCAGACGATGCCACGCCCAAAGGCTTTCCCCCGGCCGGCCTTGGTCTCCGTCATCAGACCACTCAAGCTGCCCTTCGCGAACAGCCGCCCCGCGACGAGCGGCGCGGCAAACGAGGTGCCCCTGACGCGGCCCTTGCCACCATCCACACGCGCCGCATTCATGTCGGCGCCGGGTGCTGCGAAGTCTACATGCCGCGCGCGCCCTGCTTCCGGTAACAATCGGCCCCGGCCGTCTATTCCCGTCACCGCGATGACATCTGGATAGGATGCCGGATAAGCGGGAGGCGCGGCTGGGCCGTCATTGCCGACAGCCGCCACGACCACTACGCCCTTGTCCCGCGCGAGCTTGATGGCGCCTGCCAGCAGCGGATTGCTGGGGCCTACCAAGCTGACCGTGACAACCTTCACGCCTCGTGCCGCCATCCATCCCAACGCGCGCGCGATCGCAAAGGCGCTGCCGCCCGCCGGGTCATCGCCATAGACATCGGCGACGAGCAGCGGCGTACCCGGCGCTGCTCCCCGGATGGCGCCCGAACCACTGATAAGCGATGCCACTGCCGTGCCGTGCGCACTGGCGCGTGGCGCCCCCCGTGCGAAGCCACGCTGTTCAATCGCACCCGTGAGCGACGCATGGCGGGCAACGCCTCCATCAACCATGCCAGCGGCCGGGCCAGTCACGACCACCCCACCCGCCAGAGCCAAAAGCTTCGACTTTGACGCCGTTCCGCTCGGGAAATAGAGGTTGTCCGCGCTCGCCTCTGCTTCCGGGGCGATCGACCGAACCTGCTTCAATGCACTCGCCAAACTGCGGCCAGACGGCACAGTCAGCCGTATGACGGACAAGCCAATCCCTTCCACCACATCGGTCGTCACGCCATATCCAGCGTGGCGGAGCGCATCGACGCTGGCCGGCTGTGCACCCATCAGCAGGACCACGCTACGCCGGGCCACTTCCTGTCTGTCGTCCAACTCAACGCTATCCCGCTCCCGCCGCAACAGACTGGTAATTCGCGCGTTCCTCGCGGCCGCCAAGCGCTGGGTCAGGCGAGCAGGAGAGAGCTGATCCAATCCGCCCTGCTCCAATGTTTGTCTACTATCATCAATCACATGCGGCAGAACGCTATCGATGTGTTCCAACGCGCCACCGTGGGAGGGCAGCAGTTGCGCCTGAGCCGCAGGGCCGGTCAGCAGCAGCCCGCCGACGATCCAGGAACGTGGCATCTTCATTTCGACCTCTTTATTTTTGGATGACCCGGGAGCAGATGTCCCCATCCTTTCGCATCCATAATGAGCCATGGCACATTAATTTCCGCTATAGCCATGTCGTCAGGGATGAAACGAGCGAGGTCAGCCGTTTCATCCCTGACCATAAGATGGAGACCCGATGCCGTTCGAAAGCGATTTGTTGGCGATCCTTCCCAGGCTTCGCCGCTTCGCCGCCAGCCTTTCGCGTGATCGCGCCGACGCGGACGATCTCTGCCAGGCGGCGCTGGAGCGGGGGCTACGGGCGCGGGACCAATGGCAGCCGGGGACAAGACTGGATAGTTGGATGTACCGTATCATGCGCAATCTCTGGATCGATGAAGGCCGTTCCCGGCAACGCGCTATGCAGACTTTCGCGCCCGACGAGGCAGGAGAACATGTCGGCTATCCGGGCGACCGCGATGTGGAAGCCCATCTGATCTTGTCGGACGTTGACCGCGCCATGCAGGCCCTTCCCGACGAGCAGCGCCAGGCCATCGCCCTCGTCCTCGTCGAGGGGCTATCGTACAAGGAGGCCGCTGAAATCCTGGGCATACCCATGGGTACCTTGACGTCACGCCTGGTGCGTGGACGCGGCGCCCTTATCGAACTTTTGGGAGAAGCGGCATGACCGACATCGACGAAGCCATGCTGATCGCCTGGGTTGATGGTGAACTGGACGAAGTGAACCGGCGCCGCGTCGATCGCGCCGTTGCGCATGATGCAGCACTCGCGCAGCGCTTGGAAATGCACCAGCGACTGCGGCAACGCCTCTCGGGCCATTATGCCCCGATCGAAGCCGAGCCCGTACCGCGGGTGATGCGGGCCATGCTCGAAAGCGAGGCCAGGATCATCCCGATCGGCCAGTCAAGCGCCCAGCAGCGGCGGAAGCTGTGGATCGGCGGAGCGATCGCTGCCAGCTTGGTGCTAGGCCTCGGGCTGGGCCGTCTCTCAAGCGGCTCCTCTGCGCCGATAGCGGTGCGCAATGGCGTCATGGAGGCGAAAGGCGATCTCGCCGAGGCTCTGGAAACCCAGCTCGCTTCTGATCCGCAGGACGCATCGGTCCGCATCGCTCTGAGCTTCAGGCGCAAGGGCGGCGGGTGGTGCCGGAGCTTTGAAGGCGGCGTCATGTCTGGCGTCGCCTGCCGCGAAGGAGAAGGGTGGCAAGTCCAGCAACTGATCCCTGGCACGCGTCAGTCAACGGATTATCGACAGGCCGCCTCGACCGACGGCCGCGTCATAACGACGATCGACACCTTGATGGAAGGAGCTCCCGCCGACTCCGCGCAGGAAGCCGCCGCACGGGCGAGCGGGTGGCGGTAGGATCAGCTCAGGTCTGCAGGAACCAGCGCTGCGTGCCTTCAAGGCCGATAGCCGTCAGCTTGCCGCTCTCCCAAGCGCCCGTGTCTATACCGATCCGGTTGGGCTGTTCAGCGACCTTGTCCGTTATGCTGTGCCCGTGGACGACCATATAGGGATGCAACTGCCGATTTTGCAGAAACTCCCCCCTGATCCAGCGCAGGTCGGCCGCCTCCTGTTCCTCAAGCGCTAGTCCCGGCCTGATCCCGGCATGGACGAACAGATAATCGCCCATCACCAGGCTATCTTCAAACCCGTCCAGGAAATCGACATGCTCGCGTGGCACATTGCGCAGCATCCATGACGCCATGTCCGCATCCGTCATGGCCGCCCCGGCGCCAGGCTGCAGGCCATAGCTCTCGAGCGCCGGGATGCCGCCGATACGGCGGCAATAGGCAGCGTACTGCGCACTGCCACGGCAGGCGCCCACGAACACCTCCTCATGATTGCCCTTGATCAGGTGCACGTTCGGCGAAGCTGCGGACAGGGCCATTGCGCGCTCGATCACCCCGGCCGAATGGGGGCCACGATCCATAAGATCGCCCAGCAGAATGAGATGGCAGGGCAGGGGAGAGCGCCCCGCATCATCCCGCCCGATAAGGTCGAGCAGCCGTTCGAACAGGTCCAGCCGCCCATGAATGTCACCAATCGCATAGATCCGTCGGCCCGGCCCGATGTCCGGTACGAAAGAGGGTGTCGGCGGCGACTTGGATCGGAAGAACCTCAGCATCGCGCTCCATCCTCGCACAGGGTCTAGAGTCGGGGCAATGTGACGCCTTGCTGCCCCATATATTTCCCCGCGCGGTCGGCATAGCTGACCTCGCACGGTTCATTGCCCTTGAGGAAGAGGAACTGGCAGGCCCCTTCATTGGCATAGATTTTGGCGGGCAGCGGCGTCGTGTTCGAAAACTCCAGCGTCACATGGCCTTCCCAGCCCGGCTCCAACGGCGTCACATTCACGATGATGCCGCACCGGGCGTAGGTCGATTTGCCAAGGCAGATCACCAGCACATCGCGCGGCACGCGGAAATATTCGACGGTGCGGGCAAGCGCGAAGCTGTTGGGTGGAATGATGCAGCAATCGGTCTTGCGATCGACGAAGCTGTTTGCCGCGAAGTCCTTGGGGTCAACCACCGCGCTGTCGACGTTAGTGAAGATCTTGAACTCGTCCGCAACCCGCGCATCATAGCCGTAGGAGGATAGGCCATAGCTGATGCAGCCATCCCGCCGCTGATTTTCGACAAAGGGCTCGATCATGCCATGGGTCTGGGCCTGCTCGCGGATCCACTTATCGGATAGAATCGACATGATTTCTTAGCTCTTGCTGAAAGGAACATGGCCCAAGTCACTGGGTCCGAATGAAAAAGGTAGAAGTTCAGCGACGCTGTGGCAGGTGACGGAGTCGCCCTCTGCGGCCGCACAGTAAATGGCGATCGGCCGCCCTGCTACCTGCTCCGCCTCATTGAGGATCTGACGACAACGGCCGCAAGGCGTCACCGGAGAGCTATCGCCGCCAACAACGGCGATCGCCTCCACATCGGCTAATCGTCCCTGTGCGCTCGCCGTTGCGATGGCCACCGTCTCCGCGCAAAGCGAAAGCCCAAAGCTCGCATTCTCGAAATTGGCGCCCATGATGACCTCACCGCCAGTCAGGCGCACGGCCGCCCCGACGGCAAAGCGGCTGTACGGCGCATAGGCATTTCCACGTGCCGCACGCGCCGCTTTGATCAGGCTTTTGACTTCCGCTTCCAGGCTCATGGCGCGACCACGCCCCACCGCACCGGGCTGTCAATGCCATCGATATGCCGCATATCATTAGCCGTCCACATCACCCAACGACGAGTGGCATAATCGGGCGGGAAAAAGTTGCCGTCCAGCCAGAGCGTCCGATTTATACCCGACGCGATGTCATATTCCTCCTCGAACGGCTTGGATATGTTGAGGAGCACTGGTTTCCCCGCATTGCTTTCGACCAGGTTCACCAGCGTATTAAGTTCCGACAGCACCGCATCCCGCCCCGGACGCGCGGTACAACCCGGATCAAAGTCCAGCCTGATTACCGGCGGCAGGGCGGCGTTGTCGCGCGGCACGGTGGTGATGAAGCGTGTCGCCTGACCCGCTGCGCGGCTGCACAGGCTGAAATCCAGCACTGCGCCGTAACGCAGCCCCGATGAACGCGCCGCCGACCAGTTGTGCGCGAAAGCGGGATCGCGCCCGTCCTTCCCCTTGGCTGCGCGAATATAGGCGAAGTCAACGCCATTCGCGGCCAGGGTGCCCCAATCGATGGCGCCGCCGTCCGCCGTCACTGCGACGCCTTGGACTGGGTAAACGTCCCGCGCCGGCGCCCAGCGGCAGGCATAGGCCCATGCTGCCACCGCCAGCACGGCGATGACAGCCACGCCCGCAAGGATGCGGACCAGAAACTGGCCGGAAGAATGCTGGCGAATGTCCCCTTACCCCTTGATATGCAGCACGCAGATGAGCGTGAACAGGCGTCGTGCCGTGTCGAAATCGACCTTGATCTTGCCCTCCAGCCGCTCGATCAGCATTTCCGCCGCGTCATTGTGGATGGCCCTGCGCGCCATGTCCACCGTTTCAATCTGCTGGGGCGATGCATTGCTGATCGCCTGATAATAGCTGTCACAAATCGCGAAATATTCCCGGATCGGCCGACGGAAACGACCAAGGCCAAGGATGATCGCCTCCAGCGGCTCGCCATCCTCCCGCTTTATCTCGATCACCAGCCGACCGTCCTCGACCCGCAACAGTACGCGATAGGGGCCGACATAGCCGTCATCATGAACGCGCTGAGGCGCGAAATAATTATCTTCCAGTAGGTCGAAAATGGCGATCCGCCGCTCCTGCTCGACATCGGCGTTGCGCCAAAGGATCGTTCGCTCGTCCAGCGTGATGTCTATGATGCGCGGATCGGTCATGGGCCCATAGTCCCTGCTTGCGCAGCCATCGAAAAGCAAGGGGGAGTTCTCCACAGCTTTGCCGGTTGGGCCGCAGCTTGCCCCTTGCGCAGCCGGGCTGCTGGCGCGATGAGGGGCGCATGGTCGAACTGGTGCAAATGAACCCTGTCATGGAAACAGGCACGCCTGAACTCCCCCGCAACGTGGAAGCAGAGGCCGCGTTGCTGGGCGCGCTGATGATCGACAACCGCATCGTGGAGGATATCCAGCTCAAGCTGAAGGCTGAGCATTTCTTCGAGACCCTGCATGGCCGCATCTACGAAGCGGTCATGAAGCTTGTCGAGCGGGACATGGTCGCCAACCCGGTAACGCTGAAGCCGCTGCTGGAACAGGACCCCGCGCTCAAGGAGTTGGGTGGCGTCGGTTATCTCGCCCAGCTGACCGGCAATGGCGCGGCGCTCCTGGGCGCGCGCGACTTCGCGACGCAGATTTATGATCTGGCACTTCTCCGGCAGCTTGTAAATGTCGGCAGGGAACTTGTTGAAAATGCTCTTGATACGAGCGAGGATGTCAATCCGCGTGAGCAGATCGAGCAGGCGGAAGTCGCGCTCTACAAGGTGTCGGAAGGCGAGGGCGAAACCGGATCGGTGAAGAGTTTCGCGACTGCCACCACCATGGCAGTGCAGGTGGCGGAGCGCGCACTCAACAGTGGCGGCCATGTGTCCGGCATCACCACGGGCCTCACCAGTCTCAATGAGAAGATCGGTGGTCTTCATAACTCGGATCTTATGATCCTTGCCGGACGTCCTGGCATGGGCAAGACGTCGCTCGCCACCAACATCGCCTATAATGCGGCTTCCCGATGGATGCGTGACCATGCCGACGGCATTCCGCCGGAAAAGAATATGGGCGCGAAGACCGCCTTCTTCAGTCTGGAAATGTCCGCCGACCAGCTTGCCACGCGCGTTCTTGCCGAACAATCGGGGATCAGCGGCGAAGCACTCCGCATGGGTAAGATAAGCCGCGCCGACTTTCAGAACCTCTCCCGGGCTGCGCGGGAGCTTCAGGAATTGCCGCTTTTTATCGACGACACACCAGGGCTCACCATCGCGGCCCTGCGTACCCGCGCGCGCCGGTTAAAGCGGCGTCATGACATCGGGCTCGTCATCGTTGACTATCTCCAGCTGCTTCAGGGAAGCGGCCGCGGGAGCGACAATCGCGTGCAGGAAATTTCAGAAATTTCTCGTGGTCTCAAGACCTTGGCGAAGGAACTTAACGTACCGGTTCTGGCACTCTCGCAGCTCAGCCGCGCCGTCGAGCAGCGTGAGGACAAGCGTCCGCAGCTTTCCGACCTCCGCGAATCCGGCTCGATCGAGCAGGACGCCGACATGGTCTGGTTCGTATTTCGCGAGGATTATTATGTCGCCGCGAAAGAGCCCGGGAACAAGGAAAGTACCGAGCATCTGGAATGGGCGCAGGAGATGGAGCGAATCTACGGCCTTGCCGAACTGATTGTCGCCAAGCAGCGTCACGGTTCGACCGGCCGGATCCGCATGAAGTTCGACGCGAAGATCACCCGCTTCTCCGACCTCGCCGACGGCGGCTACATGGGCGATTATGAGTGATGCTGACCTGCGCCTCCAGCTGAAGAGGGGTAGGGGCTCAGCCGCTGATGAGCGCCTGCAGTACCAGCACCAGGCCGATCAAACTCACCATGAATACCAGCGTCCGCACTACCGGAACACCCATGGCATATAGCGGCAGGTAGACTACCCGCGCGCCCAGCCACATCCATCCGCCGATCGCTGTCAGATCACTCGTCCGGCCCGCAATCACCACCCCAAGCAGCGCGACGATGGCGATGGGGTAAGTCTCAAGGAAGTTCGCCTGCGCGCGCACTAGCCGTCCCGCCACAGGCTCCAGCGGCGGCAAGGTTTCATCCCGCGCGCCCATGTTCCACTTCGGCCCATATTGCTTCGTCTTGAAATGCCCCGCCGCGAAGACATGAACCATCAGGAGCACACAACTCCACGCCAATATCTTAAGCTCGATCGCCATGCGCTATACCCTTTCCACAGCTAGAGGGGCGACACTACAGCCATTCCTCGGTTTGCGCCAAGAGCCTAGACGCAACTGGCGAAATCGCGCGCGAGCGCTCCCTCCCGTATGCCAACGGAGGCTGGCATCTCAGTCTCACGAGATCCCAACTTACGCTGGGATAACGCAATCCTGATTGAGCTCAACCCATCAGAATACAGGCTGGTTAGCCGGGTCTTCCGGATCGACCACGGGAACCGGGATTGGCGTCACGGGCGTATGAATCCCGCATTCGACCTTGTCCCAACCCCTCCAACGACCCGCGCGCGGGTCTTCGCCGGGCAGCACCTTTGACGTGCACGGCTCGCAGCCGACTGAGAGATAGCCTTGCGCCTCCAGCGGGTGGCGCGGCAGGTCATGCTCGGCGAAATAGGCTTCCAGATCGTCCTTGGTCCAATCTCCAAGCGGATTGATCTTCAGGCGGCCGTCTTCCACCTCGAACCGCGGCATGTTCTGCCGCGTGGTCGATTGAAACGCCTTGCGCCCGGAAATCCATGCATCCAGCCCGTGCTTGGCGCGGTTCATCGGCTCGACCTTGCGAATGTCGCAGCATCCATCCGGATCATAGGACCAGCGCAGGCCCGTCTCATCTTTCTTCGCCAGCACGTCGGGATCAGGCGTGACTGACCGGCTGTTGGTAAAGCTCATCCGGCTGATCAGTGTGTCGCGATAGTTCAGCGTCTCGGCAAACATCTTGAGTGTGTCGACGAAGATCACCGGCACGGTCCGGTCGGCCCTCGCGACCAGATCCAGCAGCACGGCGCTTTCCGTGCCGAAAGAAGACACAACCGCCACCTTGCCTGCCAGACCTTCGGCAAAGACGGTCTTGAGCATCGTCAATGCATCCACGCCTTCGAAGCGCGCGTTGAGCGCGTCCGCATCAGCCTGCGTGAAAGCAGGGCGGGCGTCGATTACGTCAAGCTGGCGGGCAGGTTCAGCCATTTATACTCTCCGGGTGCCGCTTTGCCCAAACCGGGCTGCGGCCATCGACGGTCTTTTGATAGACGTCGGCATAACGATTAAGGGCGCGCTCAACAGCGGCATCGTCCAGCGCCTTATCGGGGCGGAAGCTGTCGAAGCCGCAGCGGCGCATTGCAACCAGCTGATCCACCAACACATCGCCCACCGCGCGCAGCTCACCCTGATAGCCAGCTTCGCGCAGGATACGCGCCGCCGAATAACCACGCCCGTCGCCATAGGCGGGGAAGTTCACCTCAACCAGCGACAGCCGATCGAGATAGGGCAGCAATTCGCGCGCATCCTCGCCCGCCTCGATCCGCACTGCGGTCGAATTGGACTGGCCGGTGAAGGATTCGACCGTGACGGCGGGTTCCTGTGCGGCTTCACCGTCGCGGAAAGTCAGGAACTCAACCATAGATCGCCTCCTTGAAGGGCTTCATGCCAAGACGGCGATAGGTGTCGAGGAAGCGCTCGCCATCCTGACGTTCAGCGAGATAGAGGTCGGTGACCTTCTCAATGGCATCCACGACGCCATCCTCCGAGAAGCCCGGCCCCGTGATCTGGCCGACGGCAGCATCCTGCGCGCCGGAACCGCCAAGCGACAGCTGGAAATTCTCAACGCCCTTTCGGTCCACGCCCAGCACGCCAATATGCCCGGCATGGTGATGCCCGCATGCGTTGATGCAGCCGGAGATCTTGACCTTCAGCTCGCCCAGTTCCTTCTGACGGCCTGCGTCGGCAAACCGCTCCGAAAGCTTCTGCGCCAGCGGGATCGAGCGCGCATTGGCAAGGCTGCAATAGTCAAGGCCAGGGCAAGCAATGATGTCGCCGATCAGGTCCAGATTGGCCTCAGCGAGCCCAGCTTCGTCCAGCTTCTGCCAAATGGCGTAGAGATCCGCCTTCTTCACATGCGGCAGGACAAGGTTCTGCGCATGGGTCACGCGCAGTTCGTCCAGCGAATAACGTTCGGCGAGGTCCGCCACCAACTCGATCTGCTCGGCCGAGGCGTCACCCGGAATACCGCCACGCGGCTTCAGACTGATGTTGACGATCGCATAGCCCGGCTGCTTGTGCGCCGCGACCTGCCGATCCACCCACAGGGCAAAGGCCGGGTCGGAGCGGTCGATCTCGTCACCCAAGCCTTGCTCATAAACCGGATTGGCAAAGAAGGGCCGGATGCGGTCCAGTTCCTCGCGCGGCGGATTCAGGCCCAGCTCCCGCATATGCGCAAACTCTTCCTCGACCTGACGCTTATATTCCTCGACGCCCAGCTCATGGACCAGGATCTTGATCCGCGCCTTATACTTGTTGTCGCGGCGGCCATAGCGATTGTAGACGCGCAGGCAGGCTTCCAGATAAGGCACGATCTCATCTTCGGTCACGAAGTCCTTGATAAGAGGTGCGACCATAGGAGTGCGACCCATGCCACCACCGGCGTAGACTTCCGCCCCGATCTGCCCATCGCGCGACACCAGCTTCAGGCCGATATCGTGCAGCCGCATCGCCGCGCGATCTTCCTCCGCCGCGATCACCGCGATCTTGAACTTCCGCGGCAGATAGGTGAACTCGGGATGGAAGGTCGACCATTGACGCAGCAACTCGGCCCACGGGCGGGGGTCCGTCACCTCGTCGGCAGCGACGCCTGCATATTGGTCAGACGAGATGTTGCGGATGCAATTGCCGCTCGTCTGGATGGCATGCATCTCGACAGTCGCCAGCTCAGCCAGGATGTCCGGCGCGTCGGCCAGCTTGATCCAGTTGTACTGCAGGTTCGTGCGCGTGGTAAAGTGGCCATAGCCCTTGTCATATTTGCGCGCGATCTCGCCCAGCTTCCGCATCTGCTTTGCCGACAAGGTGCCATAAGGAATGGCGACGCGCAGCATATAGGCGTGCAGCTGAAGATAGAGGCCGTTCATCAAGCGCAGCGGCTTGAACTGGTCCTCGGTCAGCTGCCCCGCCAGACGGCGCTGCACCTGATCGCGAAATTCCTCGACACGGGCGTCCACGATGGACTGGTCATAGCTGTCATAACGATACATGGTCAGATCACCCAGTTGCCGGCATCGGCGTCATTCGGTTTAAGCGTCAGGTCGGGGCGCACGGTTGGCCCCAGAGCGCGGATGCGGTCCTTGATGTGGGCCGGGCGCACGCCTTCCTCAGTCACGGTAGCATCGATCACATAGGGAGCGACTACGCGCAGCGCTGCTTCCTCGGCGCGCGCCAACTCATCGCCCTTATCACCAACATCGACCGATTCGCCGACCTGGCGGGACCAGCCGTCGCCCGCCCACCAGATCACGTCCCCGCTGCCAAGGTCATTTCCGGTCAAAATCTTCACTTATGCATCTCCGCCCCAATATCCACCTGCACGGCCCAGCCAGCCAGCACATCCTGCGCCAGCGCATAGGCCGCCACATCGCCAACCACAATCAGGGCCGGACTTTTTACCTTTTCCCGCACCACCATGTCGCCCAAGTCCGCCAGCAGCGTGCGCAGCATCCGCATGTCGGATCGCGTGCCATTTTCCAGCACTGCCACCGGGATCGCTGGCGACACCCCATCGGCGATCAGCTTGTCGGCGATGTCCGTCGCCGTTGCCACGCCCATGTAGATGACCAACGTGCGGCCGTGACCTGCAAGCCCCGACCAATCCTGATCGGTCAGCCCCTTGCACTGGCCCGCGACGAAGGTCACCGCGCTTGCGGCGTCGCGATGGGTGAGGGGAAGCTGAGCCTGCGCCGCGCAGCCGATCGCCGCACTGATGCCCGGCACGATTTCGACCGGTACGCCAGCGGCGCGGCAAGCCTCCATTTCCTCGCCTCCGCGTCCGAACACAAAGGGATCTCCGCCCTTCAGCCGCACGACGCTGCGTCCGGCCAGCGCCAGTTCAACGAGCAGGGCATTAATGCCTTCCTGCGGCAGGGAATGGCGGCTGCGCTGCTTGGCTACTGAAATCAGTTCAGCGCCTGCGGACGCCATCGCCAATATCTCGGCTGACACCAGTCCGTCATGTACGACGACTTCCGCCTGCGCGATCAGTCGCGCGGCGCGTAGTGTCAGCAGCTCCGGATCACCCGGACCCGCGCCGACGAGAAAGACGGTAGCAGGTACTTGTTCGGCCATGCTAGGCAGATGGCGGAAGCGTCCAAACGTTTCAATTCAGAATGCTTTGCCTGTGGCGAAGGAAAATTTGGGGGAGCTCGTTCCTTTCATCCAACCTTCATCGTCATCCCAGCGGAAGCTGGGATCTCAGGAGGCAAGGCTGAACGTACCAGGCACGAGATCCCAGCTTCCGCTGGGATGACGTTAAATGGCAGGGCTAGCGTTTCTTCAATCCCCCATCCCACTTACATCCACTTCCTTCAGCCCTATCCCTATCGAAGCCCGCGGTTGCTCGATTTCCGCCGAAGAAACAGGATATGCGCAATAATCTGCCGCATAATAGGCGCTCGGCCGGTGATTGCCCGAAATGCCCTGACCCCCGAACGGCGCGGAGGAGGACGCTCCATTGGTCGGCCTGTTCCAATTGACGATGCCCGCCCGGACATTGGCCCAGAATTGATTATATTGCTCGGGTGATCCGCCGATCAGCGAAGCGGACAGGCCATAGCGGCTGTTATTTGCTTCCGCGATCGCCGCTGGAAAATCAGGCACGCGGATCACTTGCAACAAGGGTCCGAACAGTTCGACGTCCGGCCGTTCGCTCATCGCGGTAACGTCGATGATCGCCGGGCTCAACAACGGCCGGTCCTCCGACAGTCGGACGAGATGCTTGATGGGCCGCCCGCCATGGCTCATCAGATAAAGAAAGCTCTCGGTCAGTTGGTCTGCCGCCTGATTGTCGATGACCGGCCCCATGAAAGGTGCCGGATCGGCATGCGGATGATCGACGATCAGGCGGTCAGCGATTTTCTTGATCTCGCTGATCAGCAGGTCGGCAAGTTCTTCCTTGACGATCAAACGGCTCGCCGCCGTACAGCGCTGGCCGCTCGACAGGAAAGCCGACTGCACCACAAGGACGGCTGCACTGGCGATATCGCCGGTATCCCATACGACAATTGGATTGTTGCCGCCCATTTCCAGCGCCAATATCTTGCCCGGATTGCTCGCGAACTGCCGGTTGATTGCAATCCCGGTAGAGGCCGAACCAGTAAATAATATGCCGTTGACGTCAGCATGGGCGGCAAGCGCCTTGCCCTCGGCAGGTCCGCCCAGCACCAGCCGCACGACATCCTGCGGCACCCCAGCCTCATGATAGAAACGCACCAGCATCTCGCCCACCGCTGGCGTCTTTTCCGACGGCTTGAACAGCACGCCATTGCCAGCCAGCAGGGCAGGAACGATATGGCCGTTAGGCAGATGAGCCGGGAAATTATAGGGGCCCAGCACAGCCATGACGCCATGCGGCTTGTGCCGGACGGACTGGCGCGCTCCCATCGCCGCTTCCAGCCGCCGCTGACCAGTGCGTTCCGAGTAAGCCGCGACGGAAATATCGACCTTGTTCATCACGGCCGTGACTTCTGTCCGCGCATCCCAAAGTGGCTTTCCCGTCTCCCGCGCGATCAGGTCCGTCAGCGCTTCCTCATTGGCGCGCACAACATTGACGAAACGGCGCAGCGTTTCGATCCGGTATGAAATGGGCTGCGCCGCCCAGGACGGCCATGCGGCCCTTACTCTTGCCACCTCCGCCTCCACGTCGCTGGCAGTCCCCTGCCACAAAAGTGCGCCGGTGGCGGGTTCAGTTGAAGTCAGCGCTGCGGACATAGCCCCGATATGGCGGATAACAGCCGATTAGGGAAGCGGGGCAAGGCACCAAAAAGCTCCCTTTCCCAGAGGGAGGGAGAGGCGGGCAAGCACGCCGCGTCAAGGCACCTCCGGCTTGCCACCCAAAGCCTCACCCATCCGCCGAACTGCCGCTACCTTCTCGTACAGGGGCGACCAATCATCCCGCTCGGCGATCGCGCTCCAGATCGCCTCCACCTCGTCTATATGCATTGAACAGGGCGCGGTATCACTCCAATAAGGATGCTCACGGTCGCCACTAGCCTCCATCCCGGCCACAGCTTCCCGGAATGGCGCCCAAGCTTCGCCCGAATAATCCGACCCTTCGCGGGGTTCGCCACCGCGCCAATCGTGGAAGAAGCGATCGATTGGGGTTCCGCTCGCGGCCATGCCTCTGACCGCAGCCTCGATCATCGCGTTCGCATCTCCTGACGGCACGACGCCCAGCCTCCAGCAGAAGCGCCGTATCATCGCATGCGCGAACTCTTCCGGGAACCGCTCCAATTGCTCGATCAATGGCTCGGCTTCGACCAGCGGCCTTAGCGAGACCGCCAGCTGCGCCACGTCCCAATGGATCGCTTCTGCTTGGCGCCCAAAAGCATAAAGCCCCGAATGATCGAAATAGGCGGCCGTGAAGCCCGGCTCCCACAGAGGGGTAAAGCGCCACGGGCCATAGTCAAAGCTCTCGCCGGTCACATTGATGTTGTCACTGTTCAACACGCCATGCACGAAACCCGCGACCATATAGCTCGCCGCCAGATCAGCCGTCCGCTCGACCACGCGGCCCAGCAATTGCGCAGGCGCGTTATTTCCCGGCTGTTCTTTGTAAAGCTGCCGCAGTGCATAGTCCGTGAGCCGCTCCAACAGCGGCTTGTCATCATGATAAGCAGCGCGCTGGAACGATCCGATGCGGATATGGGAATGGCTAAGCCGTACCATCACCGCCGATCGGGTGGGGGAGGGCTCGTCATTCCGCTGCAGCGCCTCGCCAGTCTCGATCAGCGAAAAGGTCCTGGAGGTGTTGACGCCAAGCGCCTCCAGCATCTCCGTCGCCAAAATCTCCCGCACGCCGCCTTTCAAGGTCAGTCGCCCGTCGCCGAACCGGCTGTAAGGCGTCTGACCCGATCCCTTGGTGCCGAGGTCCAGCAGTCGGCCCGCGTCGTCACGCAATTGCGCAAACAGGAAGCCCCGCCCGTCGCCGATATCGGGATTATACGCCCGAAACTGATGACCATGATAGCGGAGCGCCAGCGGCCGGGGCAGGCTGCCCGAAAGCGGCTCGAACCGGCCAAAGTGACGAACCCACTGTTCATCGTTCAAGCCGTCGAGCCCTACACTGGCTGCCGCCCTATCATTACGATATCGTAATATGGTCGCAGGATAATCAGCCGGGGCGACCTCGTCGGCGAAGTCGGGCTGCAATGCGAAGATTTCCTTTGCCGGATTGTATCTGCTGGCTTGCGAGGATTTGTCCATGCGGCGATATGGGGGAACAGAGCGGGCAGTTACAACCGCTTCGCTGTAATTTGAGGACGCGCGACCGTTGACCAGCTTCTCCGACGGCTATTGGTGGTCTCCCGACGGCCTCAGGCTTCACTATCGCGATTATGGCGGAGGGGAGGACGGCCGCCCGCCGCTGCTATGCCTCCCCGGCCTGACGCGCAACGCGCGCGATTTTGAGCCGTTGGCCAGCCGTCTTGCAGGCGAGTGGCGCCTCATCTGCCCCAACATGCGGGGACGTTCTGAAAGCGCGCAGGCGAAGGATCCGATGACCTATGTCCCGCTCACCTATCTGCAGGACATCAGCCGCCTTCTCGCCGACCTCGCCATTACCCGGTTTGTCGCGATCGGCACTTCCTTGGGCGGCCTTATCACCATGTTGATCGCCGCGACTCACCGCGAATGGCTGGCAGGGGCGTTGTTGAACGATGTCGGGCCAAAGCTCGAACAGGCAGGTCTCGACCGCATCCGCACCTATGTCGGCGTTGGACAGTCGCACCAAAGCTGGGTCCAGGCGGCCCGCGCGCTCGAAGAAGCCAATCGCGACATCTACCCCCGCTACGGTCTTGAACAATGGTTGGCCATGGCCAAGCGCCTCTACCGCCTCAACAGCGGCGGCCGCGTGGTATTGGATTACGACATGCGCATCGCCGAACCGCTCCGCCTGTCCGGGGGAGATGCCGGCGTTGATCTCTGGCCGGTAATGCCGTCCTTTCACGACATTCCTTCCCTGATCCTGCGTGGCGAAGAATCCGACCTGCTGAGCGCCGCAACAGCCCAGCGCATGCTGGCGGAAATGGGCCCCGGCACCGAATTGGTAACGGTTCCCGACGTCGGCCACGCTCCTCTGCTCGACGAGCCGGAAGCCTCCGCCGGGATCGACCGCTTGCTTGCGCGAGTCCTGCATGGCTGACGCGTCAGGCAGGCCGCCGCGCCTGCTCCATGTCCACGGCAGCTTTTCGCTCGGCGGCAAGGAAGCACGCGCCGTGCGCCTGATGAACCTTTGGGAGGATCGGGCCAGTCATACGATCGTCAGCGCCGCCCCCGACGCGATGGGCGCCCGGTCAGCAATCGCGCCCGAAATCGATGTCAGCTTTCCTGAGCCCCCGCCACTCACCGGTCGTCCGAGCGTCAGCCGCTTCCGTGCGCTGGGCCGCTTCATGTCCGGCTTCGACCTTGTGCTCACCTATAATTGGGGCGCCATGGACGCAGTCATGGCGCATCGCTTCTGTGCGCCCTTCACTCACATGCCGCCGCTCATCCATCATGAGGACGGCTTCAATATCGAGGAAGCGGAAAGGCTCAAGACGGAGCGGAATATCTACCGCCGCGTCGCGCTTCAGCGCGCCCAAGCTGTGGTCGTGCCGTCGATCCGGCTGGATCAGATCGCCCGTACCAAATGGCGACAGCCTGCTGGGAAAGTACATCTGATCCGCAACGGAATCGACGTAGTGCGCTATGCCAATGCCGAGCCGGATGCGATCCCCGGGCTCAAGCGGTCGCCGGGCAAGCTGCTGGTCGGTACGTTGGCCGGTTTGCGCCCGGTAAAGAACATCCCTCGCCTCGTGCGTGCCGTTGCGCCCCATCGGGAGAGGTTGCAGCTTGTGGTCGTTGGTGAAGGCCCGGAGCGCGAAACCATTGTCGCGCAAGCGGCCAAGCTCGGCCTTGATGATATTTGTTTGCCTGGCTTCCTACCCGACCCTGCGCGTTATCTCGGTCTGCTCGACATCTTTGCGCTCTCCTCCGATAGCGAACAATTC
Source organism: uncultured Novosphingobium sp. (assembly GCA_946886075.1). Next base: position 71,166 of record CAMPHR010000007.1, read on the forward strand.
CCGATCTCGCTGGTAGAGGCCATGGCCGCACGCCTGCCCGTCGTTTCAACCGATGTCGGCGACGTGGCGCAGATGGTCGCCCTGGAGAATCAAGCATTTATCGCACCGGACGAGGCCGAACTGTCCAGCGCGCTTGGGCAGCTTGCCGCCAGCGCGGACCTTCGCAGCCGCCTTGGTGATGCGAACCTGCGTCGGGCCAGGCGGGATTTTGAAGAATCCGTCATGGTTGACGCCTATGCGGCTCTGTATGGACAGGCACTATCCAGCCCTCATATTTTGCGGTAGGGCGCGCCCGTTATTCGTCATCCGTCGCGAAAGCTGCTATAGGGCGGCGTTCAGTCGGGGGTGACCCAGCAGCTGTTGCGCGGGAGATTATGTTGTTCAAGGGTTTGAAGCCCATCATCTATGGTGGTCGTGAAGTCTGGCCGCTGGTCGAAGGCGGGAAGGGCGTGGCTGTCTCCAATCATGCCAGCTCCGGCGCTTGGGCCGCAGCGGGCGGCATCGGCACGGTATCGGCGGTCAATGCTGACAGCTATGACAGCATGGGCAATATCATCCCGCAAATCTACCACGGCCGCACCCGTCGCGACCGTCATGAAGAACTGGTCGCCTACGCCATCGACGGTGCAGTCGAACAGGTGAAGCGCGCCTTCGAGATCGCCGGGGGCAAGGGCGCGATCAACATCAACGTCCTGTGGGAAATGGGTGGCGCGCAGCGGGTGCTGCACGGCGTCCTGGAAAAGACCAAGGGCATGGTCTCGGGCGTCACCTGCGGCGCGGGCATGCCGTACAAGCTGAGCGAGATCGCCGCGTCCTACGGCGTCAGCTACCTTCCTATCGTCAGCTCCGGCCGCGCCTTCCGCGCGCTGTGGAAGCGCGCCTATTCGAAGGCATCGGAATGGCTGGCGGCGGTGGTCTATGAAGATCCCTGGCTGGCTGGCGGGCATAACGGTCTGTCCAATGCCGAAGATCCGCGCGAGCCGCAGGACCCATATCCCCGCGTCCGCGATCTGCGCGCGACGATGCGCGAAGGCGGCATTTCCGATGATGTGCCGATCGTCATGGCAGGCGGCGTCTGGCACCTCAAGGACTGGAACGACTGGATCGACAATCCGGAGCTGGGCGCAATCGCTTTCCAGTTCGGCACACGTCCGTTGCTGACGCAGGAAAGCCCGATCCCCGAGGAGTGGAAGCAGCGTCTGACGCAGCTTGATCCCGGCGACGTGCTGCTCCATCGCTTTTCCCCGACCGGCTTCTACAGCTCGGCCGTTCGCAACCCCTTCCTGCGCCAGCTGGAAGCGCGGTCAGAACGTCAAATCCCCTTCAGCACGGAACAGGCGGGCGATCACACGCACCAACTGGACGCGGGCGTTAAGGGCAAGAATTTCTGGGTGACGCGCGGCGATCTTCTGCGTGCTCGCGAGTGGGTGGGACAGGGTCTCACGTCCGCGCTCAAGACACCCGACAACACGCTGGTATTCGTTACCGAAGAAGAGAAGGCCGAAATCCGCAAGGACCAGACCGATTGCATGGGCTGCCTCAGCCAGTGTGCTTTTTCGAGCTGGATGGATAGCGAGACGAACTCGACCGGTCGCCTTGCCGATCCGCGGAGCTTCTGCATCCAGAAGTCGCTGCAAGAGGCGGTGCATGGCGGCGATTTGGACAAGAACCTCCTCTTTGCTGGCCATGGCGCCTATAAGTTCAAGCAGGATCCCTTCTACTCCAATGGCTTCGTGCCGACGGTAAAACAGCTCGTAGACCGTATTTTGACGGGCGACTGATGGCCGAAATTCAGGGATTGGCGGTGCTGGAATATCACACGCCCTATTTCGACATAGTGCGTCCGGGGCAGTTCGTTGTTTGCGCGGTATCGGGCGCACGGATCGACCTGGACGACCTTAAATATTGGAGCGCCGAGTTTCAGGAGGCGTATCGCGGTCCTTTGGAAGCGACACAGTCCTTCCTTCGGCATCGCGGCTTGGCAACGGCCTGAAGGGCGCTCGCGCTTTCTGTTCCTTTTATTGCTGTAGTGCGTTATCCTCCTCATGCAGGCGACAAAGATCGCCGCATTTGGAAGGATGCCGAAAGATGTCGCGTTTGGATGTCTATGGCGACCGGGTCTGCGTCGTCACCAGCTTTCTCATCGTGGGCTGGTTCATCTACGACATATTCTTCAACTGACGCTTGGCGAAAAGCACAATTCGCCTCCGCTAAAGCAAAGCTATGTTCCCATTATCAACTATATCTGTAGACAGATGTTGAGCTTAACGCTTCGCGGCTTTTGAAGGATGACAGCTTGCTCCGCGTCAACAACGGCTAAAGCGCACGGCCCCATGCGACCACGCAAGGTTTCGTGTTCCTCCGCACAAGGAGAAGACGATGAAACCCCGTTCAAATATCGCCCGTCGCGAGCGCCAGCATCAAACGGCCAGGGATATTCATATCCCGCATTCGTCCTGGACGCGTCAGTCGCGCGCGGTCGCCAACACAGCGCTTGCGCCGGAAGATTTCTGGGCTCGCCTCGGCCTCTGATCAGCGGAAAACGACGGTCTTGCCACCGTTCAGCAGCACCCGGCGGTCGGCAATCCATCCGACCGCCCGGGCCAGCACTTGCGCCTCGATATCACGGCCGATGCGGATCATGTCCTCGGCCGTCGCGCGATGATCGACGCGCTCGACGGCTTGTTCGATGATCGGTCCCTCGTCGAGGTCGGCGGTCACGAAATGCGCCGTTGCGCCGATCAGCTTGACGCCCCGCTCATGTGCGCGGTGGTAGGGCCGCGCGCCCTTGAAGCCGGGCAGGAAGCTATGGTGGATATTGACGCAGCGTCCTTCCAATCGCTCGACCAGATCTTCTGACAGCACCTGCATGTAGCGCGCGAGGATCAGATAGTCCGACCTGGTGCGGTCGAAAACGTCGAGCATGGCCGCTTCCTGTCCCGCCTTGTCACCGTTGGCAGGCAGTTCATGATAGGGGATGCCGTGCCACTCAGTGATCCGGCGCATGTCAGGATGGTTCGATACGACGCCCATGATGTCGACGGCCAATGTTCCCGTCTGCCAGCGGTGCAGCAGGTCGGCCAGGCAATGTGATCCCTTGGATACCGCAAGTAGCATGCGCGGCTTTTCCTGGGCTGCGCTGATCCGCCAGTCCATGCCGAATTCCACGCCTATGGCCGTGAAGGCGGCCTGCAACTGCTCCGTATCAGCCATCCGCTCGTCGGTCGCTTCAAATGCTACCCGCATGAAGAAACGCCCCGCTTCCCGGTCGGCATATTGCTGGCTGTCGGTAATGAAGCCGCCGCGTTCAGCCAGGAACTGACTGACAGCCGCGACAATGCCGACACGGTCGGCGCAGACCAGCGTCAGCACCCAAGAAGGGACAACCGGATTGTTCAAAAGGGGCCTCCGCGAATTATCGGGAAAGCCGTTGCCTTATGCTGCACCCATGATCAAGCGGTTAAACCGCCCAGTCATGAGCACTGCCAGCATACCATTACATCTTCCTCGGCATGCAATCCGCACCAGCAGCCTTGATCGCGCCACACAGCTTCGACGCCTCGGCATTGCTGGCCAGAGGACCGGCCTGCAATCTCGTCATCGCGCCGCCCTTCACGAGGTACAACTGATAGGCTGAAAGGCCGACTACCTTGCCGCGCAGGCTGTTCCAGAGCGCGCGGGCCCGGCCTTCTTCGCTGAATGCGCCCAGCTGCACGCGCCAGGGTCCGCTGGCTGCAAGCTTGGGCTGGGCTTTGCTGACCTCCTTGCTCTGTTCCGCAGCAGGCTTGGGCGCCGGTGCCGCCGTGGCCAGCTTTGGCGGTTCAGCCTTCGCCTTTGTCGATGGCTTCTGCGCTGGGCGGGAGGGCGGCGACGTGGGGCTTGCAGGCGAGCGTGCTTCTTCACGCGAAACCGGCGTGCTCGACTGGCCGCCGTTGGCCTTCGCAAGCGCGGCCACTTCCTTCTGACCCATCTCCCGTGCAAGGGCTAGTCCCTGCTCTCGCTGCTGAGCAGGGACATATTTGTCCATCTGCTTCAAGCTGGCCGTCGCCTGCGCCAAGCCCGCAGCCGATGCACGGCTCATCAAAGCATAAGCGCGCGGCCAGTTCTTGGCCGCGAGGTCGCCGTTAAAAAGGGCGGTGCCGACGATATATTGCGCGCGCGGTTCCCCTCGAGCAGCCGATCGCTCCAGATAGGGTAGGGCGTCTGCCCGTTCTCCCTGCTGGAACATCAACAGCCCCAGATTGTCCTCGGCCCGCACATGTCCCTGGGCTGCGGCCTTGCGGTACCAGTCGATCGCCGCCGCCATATCGGCTTTGACGCCGCGGCCCAGCTTGTTCGCCTGGCCCATGTTGAACTGCGCATCGGGATCGCCTGCTTGTGCGAGAGGGCGCCACAGGCTCACGGCCTTGTCATAATCGCCCTGCTGCCAGGCATCCACTCCACCCTTCACATCGGCAAGGGCGGGCGGCGCCAGACTCAGCATAGTAGCTGCGGCCCAGATGCCCCAGATGTGCTTCATGTCCATGTGCTCCTGAAAGAACAGCGTTACCGCAGCCTATGATCTAACAAGGTTAATGCACACTTAGCATTCAGGAAGCCATGCTCAATAGTAGGCTTCGATTGCTCATGTCATCGAAGGATGCGGCCATGTTAACCAAATCTTAGGCGCAGCCATGGCAGTCCAATGCGCAATTGGATTTTCTGGGGGAAACGCGCGTGCGCATACTCGCATTGGCATCGCAAAAGGGCGGATCTGGGAAGACCACCTTGTCTGGTCACCTGGCCGTGCAAGCACAGAGGGCAGGCGCTGGCCCGGTGGTCCTGATCGACATCGATCCGCAGGGCTCACTGGCCGATTGGTGGAACGAGCGCGAGGCCGAATTTCCCGCCTTTGCACAAACGACCGTCGCCCGCCTCGCGGCTGACCTCGAAATCCTTCGGCAGCAGGGCTTCAAGCTCGCCGTTATCGACACGCCTCCTGCTATCACGATGGCGATCCAGAGCGTCATTTCTGTCGCTGAACTGATCGTGGTTCCGACCCGTCCGAGCCCGCATGACCTGCGCGCAGTGGGTGCGACGGTCGATCTGTGCGATCGGGCGGGCAAGCCCCTCATCTTCGTCGTCAACGCTGCTACGCCCAAGGCGCGCATCACGTCCGAAGCCGCTGTGGCGCTTTCCCAGCATGGCACGGTCGCTCCGGTGACGTTGCATCACCGCACGGACTTTGCCGCGTCGATGATCGACGGCCGCACGGTGATGGAGGTCGATCCCAATGGTCGCTCCGCTGGCGAAGTCACGCAGTTGTGGACCTATGTTTCCGACCGCCTCGAAAAGAATTTCCGCCGCACCGTCTTCTCCGTACCCAACGGCACGGCGGGCACCACCGGAGCAGTTCGTCCAGCCACGGGTGGCTTCGGCCGCCGTGTTGTCGGCCAGTAAGGGAGGTACCAGACATGGCTGAACCCAAACCTCTCGCTTCGCTAACCTCCGGACTGCTCGCTCGCAAGGGTGCTGCTCAGCCTGCCATGCGCCGCCCTGTCATGGGCTTTGGCCAGCAGGCGACAGCGGCGCTGTTGCAGGATGATCTTGGCTGGAACGACATGGGCTTCGATGTCACTGAGCCTGAGCCGGTTCCTGCCGAGCCTCGCGCGGTTGTCGGGCTCACCCCGATGACGCAGCCGCCCGTCGCTGCCCCCGTACCGACCGTGATGGTCGAGCGCGAAGAACTGGCAGAACGTATGGAAGCGGCGGTGAAGACGATCGCGCCCGCAAAGCGCGCCGCGACCAAGGGACGCAAGGCCGCTTTCACGCTACGCCTGGATGCGGATCGCCATCTGAAGCTTCGTCTGGCAAGCGCCGTTGTGGGCCGCTCTGCCCAGCAAATGATGACCGAAGCTCTCGACAATTTCCTCGCCGCCTTGCCGGAAATCGACAAGCTCGCGCAGCAGTTGCCGCGCGACGAAGCGAAGTAAGAAGGACCAGCCATGAAGCGCAGCGCTCTATCCAAGGCGGCACTTTCGTCGCTGATCGTCGGAACCACCATGGTCGGCTGCACTGGCGCAGCATTTCGTCCGTCCGCCATTGCGGCGCCCAGGCAGGACACGGCACGCGCCACTGCGGTCATCGAAAAGGCGCTGACCGGCCGGGACGGGTCGCGCGCCGTGGCAGCGGCGGAAGCGGCGGTTCAGGCTGCTCCACAGGATGCGAACCTTCGGCAATTGCTTGGCCGGGCCTATATCTCCAATGGCCGCTTCCTCTCGGCGGAATCTGCTCTTGGCGATGCCATGACGCTTGGCAATCGCGACCCGCGCACAATCGTCAGCCTCGCCTTGGTAAAGGTAGCGTTGGGCAAGAATGATGCGGCTCGCGAACTCCTCGCGACCAATGCGGGTGTCGTTCCCGCCAGCGATTACGGCCTCGCCATGGCGATGGCAGGCGACCCGGCAGAGGGTGTTCGCATCCTGTCCGATGCAATCCATGATCCGTCCGCGACCGGAAAGACGCGGCAGAACCTCGCCTATGCCTATGCGCTCGCGGGGCGCTGGAAAGATGCGCGGGTGATGGCGGGCCTTGATCTCGACCCGCTGGCCGCCAATCAGCGTATCGCGCAGTGGGCGCAGACGGCGGCCCCTGACTTTGCGCCGCAACGCATTGCAGGCCTGATGGGCGTCAGCGTCGATGGCAGTGACGCCGGTCAGCCGGTTGCCTTGGCCCTCGCAGTTGAAGCCGCGCCGGTCCAGACGGCCGAGGCGGCTTTGCCAGAGACGCCCGCCGCTCCTGACGCCGGGCAGCCCGCCGCAATGGACATGGCGCAGGCAGAGGCAGTCCAAGCGCCAGTTGATTTCACGCCTTACGTCGCTCCCGCGCCGGTCATGAAAGCACCGCAGGCAAGGGTGAAAAGCGCAATGGCCAAGCCATCGCCTGCCATCCGCGCGCCTATAGCCACGCGTCAGCTGGTGCGTTTCGACGGAAAGGGCAGCAGTCCCTGGGTCGTTCAGCTTGGGGCTTACTCGAACACCGCGGTCGCCAAGGAAAAATGGTATGATATGGCGCGCCGCAACAGCGCGATCTCGGCTCTGCCGGTGCTGACCAGCCAGATCACCGTGAATGGCGTAAGCTATGCTCGCCTTGCCGTCAGCGGCTTTGATGATCGCGTCGAGGCGGACGCGCTGTGCCGCGCTATCCGGGCTCGGCGCGGCCATTGCTTCGTGCGGGAAAAGGCGCCCGGCGCCGCTCCCCAGCGCTGGGCGCTTGCGGCCAAGCCACGCCAGTTCGCGTCGCGCTGATCAACGGCATTTTGCAAGAGGATGGCCCCGTCTCCCTGTGGAGGCGGGGTTCTTCTTATTAGTGATGCCGCGCTGCGGCGACCCTTGGCGGAGGCAGGACAGAATAGCCTCGAGGCGCTTGATGCGCGCAAGCTGAGGGGTCGCCAGACCGGAGCTATTCAGTGATTTTCGGAGCCGCCCTAGCAAGGCGAAAGTGGCTCCCCGAGTAGGATTCGAACCTACGGCCATTCGATTAACAGTCGAATGCTCTACCGCTGAGCTATCGGGGAGCAGCCCGGCTCTCGCTGGGCAGGCCGCGCCTATAGCAGCGAGATTCTTCGGATGGCAAGGGCAGATTTGCGAATTTTTTCAGGCGATGAATTGTTCAGCCGCGATCCGGTCATCCAACGTATGCTCCGGATCGAAAAGCAGGGTCAGGGGCGTGCCGCGATCGATCTGCACCTCCACCTCCGCAACGTCGCGGACTTCCCGCTGATCTGCCACGGCGCTGACGGGACGCTTCACCGGATCGAGCACTGTGAAGCGGATCGCCGTGCTTTCCGGCAGGATGGCGCCACGCCAACGACGAGGGCGAAAAGGGCTGATCGGCGTCAAGGCGACCAGTCCCGATCCCAGCGGCAGGATGGGACCATGGGCCGAAAGATTATAGGCCGTCGACCCGGCCGGCGTCGCCACTAGCACGCCGTCGCACACCAGTTCGGTAAGAGCCGTGCGCCCATTCACATGGACTTCCAGCTTCGCCGTCTGGCGGGTCTCGCGCAGCAAGGACACTTCGTTAATGGCGGGGATCGAAAAACGCTCCCCATCAACCGTATCGACCGTCATGCGCAGCGGGTTGACCTTGAACAACTTGGCCGCCTCGATCCGCTGATCCAGCCGTTCCAGCCGCCATTCGTTCATCAGGAACCCGACCGTGCCCAGGTTCATGCCGAACACGGGCATGATCCGGCGGCTTTCCAGCATGGAGTGCAGGGTTTGCAGCATGAACCCGTCCCCACCAAGCGCGATGATCATGTCGGCCTGCTCGACAGGCACGAAGTCATAGGCGGCACGCAGCCTTTCCTCTGCTGCCTTGGCGGATTGGGTAGGGGAGGCGAGCAGGGCGCGCCGGGGCTCTTCGGTCATCCGCCGGTGACGCTCATATGGCGGTGCACGGAGGTTGCAGGCGCGCCGCCGCCGATGCGGAAATCATGGGCAGCAGGCTTCAACCGTAAGGCGCGATCGATCAGCGGCTGAACGGCATCGACGCCGCCTTCCCGAAATGCGGTCTTCAGGTCCACATGATCCTCATGCCCCAGGCACATGAATATCTTTCCCTCGCAGGTCATGCGCATGCGGTTGCAGTCCGCGCAGAAATTATTGGTAAGCGGGGTTATGAGGCCAAGCCTCACACCCATCCCTTCGATCGCATGATAGCGGGAAGGCCCGCCCGTGCGATGCGCGATCGGCCGTAGTGCATGGTGCCGCTTCAGCCGCTCCAGCACGTCCGTCAGCGGTAGATAATGATCGGTACGATCCTCGCCCGTCTCGCCCAGCGGCATCGTCTCGATCAACGTGAGGTCGAAGCCCTCGCGATCGCACCAACGCAGCATCGGCAGGATTTCGTCCTCGTTGATGCCCTTCAAAGCAACCATGTTGATCTTGATCGCAAGACCCGCTGCCTTCGCCGCTGCAAGGCCATCGAGCACCGGCCGAATGTCGCCATTGCGGGTGACATGCGCGAAACGCCCCGGATCGCGACTATCCAGGCTGACATTGATCCGCCGCACGCCCGCGTCGAACAGCGCGTCTGCATGCTGGGCGAGCCGCGTCCCGTTGGTGGTCAGCGTAAGTTCGTCCAAACCTTCGCCCAGATGGCGTCCGACGCGCCGCACCAGATCGATGATGTCCCGCCTGACCAGCGGCTCACCACCCGTCAGCCTTATCTTGCGCACGCCCCGCGCGATGAAGAGGTCGGCGAGCAGGGCGATCTCTTCCAGCGTCAGCACCTGATCTTTCGGCAGGAATGTCATACGCTCCGCCATGCAATAGCGGCAACGCAGGTCGCATCGATCCGTAACCGAAATCCGCAAATAGCTGATCCGGCGGCCCAACGCATCGGTCAGCCCCGTGCGCCGAAGATCGGGCTTGTTCATGCTGAACTAGCTAAGCCATGGCAAAGTCCGGCGCAAGCACTGCCGGTTGCAGCCATGTGAACAGGTCGCTAACGCCTGTCTGCTACATGCCTCGTCAGGCGCTGTAGACTGGGAGTTTCGATGTGAGCGGTGAGCCCGCACTGCATGGACAGCGCAGCGTCTTCATCCTGTCGCCGGGCGATCGGGATGGCCTGTCGCGCGCGGCGGGGCTGGCGGGCTGGCGTGCCATCGCGGCGCGGCGGCCGAAAGACGCGGCCCAGCGTTTCCTCCACAGCGATGCACAGATAGCCTTGGTCGATATGCGCGATGCCGAAGGCGACGACCTGATCGAGGCTTTGGCCCCCGCTGTTGAGGCAGGCGGCGGCGCGCTTGTCGCGCTGATCGATGCGGACGCGCTCGGGTCTGTCACGGCATTGTTGGAAGCGGGCGCAACTCATTTTCTCGCGGCGCCCTTCGCCCCTGATCAGATTCGCGCAACGCTCGCCTCGGCGCAGCGCCTGATCGATCGCCTGGGCGGTAGCGCAGCATCCAGCCAGCGCGCCCAGCGGATAAGGCGCGGCGACGCGCTGTTCTGGGAATTGGAACGAGGGGGGCGCTTTGTCCGCCTCAGCGACAATCTCGCTCGGCATCTGAACCTCGATCGCCAGACCATCAGCCCGGCGCGGTTCGCCCGCTGCCTGCCGCGTGCGGAGCGGCGCTCGGTGATCGCTGGTCTGCGCGGCATGATGCGATCGGGTAGACCAGAATCGTTCGCCCACGCTGCGCCCGGACGCCCCGGCGATCGTCTTGTCCACCATCTGCGCTTGATCGACGGCGTCGTGGCGGCGGATGTCGAGTGGCTCTCCGACACGCATGGGGATGACGCCACGGGCCGCGACGACCTTACCGGCCTTCGTTCCCGTCAGGCAGCTCTTGAATGGCTTGAGAAGCGCTCGGGCCTTGCCTCGACGATCCTCCTCCTGTCCATCAGCCAGTTCGATCGCATGAACGCCGCCTATGGCCAGGTCGTGGGCGACGCCTTGCTTGGCCGAATCGCCAGACGGATCGAGCGGATGGCGGCTGACGCGGCGCCGGGCGCCATCGTGGCCCGCATCGCCGGAACGGAGTTCCTCGTGGGCCTCACTGGCGCCGCAGCCGCAAGCGATCGCGCCACCTTCCTGGCCCGCCAGCTTATCGGCGCGATCGGCCGCCCGTTTAGCGCTGGCGATCACCTCATCCGCCTCACGGCCCGCTGCGGCATCGCGCAATCCCGCACGGATGACGACGCGACCCGCCTACTCCGCCGCGCGGGCACGGCGCTCGCCGATGCGCGGGCAGGGGGCGGGGAGGGCATTCGCATCTTCTCGGCCGAAAAGCGCAGCCGTCAGGTCGATGCCGACCAACTCGAAACCGACCTGCGCCTAGCCCTGGATAGGGGAGAAATCGGCATCGTCTTCCAGCCGCAATATCCGATCGGCGGCGATCATATGACGGGCGTCGAGGCACTCGCCCGGTGGAACCATCCGGAATATGGTTCCCTCGGCGCGGGCATGTTGTTCGCCACCGCCGAACGCTCGGACTATATGCTGCCGCTGTCCGCGCACATCCAGGCGGAGGCCCTGCGCCAGGCGGCGGCCTGGCCGGCGTCCCTGTCGCATCTGCGCCTGTCGATCAACGTGACGGCCGCCGACATCGCCCAGCCCGGCTTCATGCCGCAATTCCTCGGCCTCGTTGACGGCAGTGGCTTCCCGCGTTCGCGGCTGACGGTCGAGATCACCGAAAGCGGCCTGATCGAGAATGTCGCTGCCGCCTCGGCCCTTCTGACCGCCCTGCGCGCTGAAGGGTTGGCGGTGGCCGTCGATGATTTCGGCACCGGCTATTCAAGCCTCGCTTATTTAAAGAGCCTGCCGCTCGACTATCTCAAGATCGACAGCGGACTGGCGCAGGACATCGCTGGGACCGCACGTGACCGGATCGTGGTCCGGGGCGTCATCCATATGGCGAAGTCGCTCGGCCTTGCCGTCATTGCCGAAGGGGTGGAGACGCAGCAGCAACTCGACCTGCTCGCACGCGAAGGCTGCGACTTCTACCAGGGTTTCCTGCGCTCGGCGGGCGTCTCATCCGCTGAACTGGTCGCCATGGCCCTGAAGGGCTGAACGGCCTAAAAGCTGATCCCCGCCCGGCCGACGACGGTCGCGCCCGAATGGCGTGCATCATTGATACTGCTGTTGGCGTAGCGCAGGCCTGCAAACCATCGGGGCTGCAAATACTCTATGCTCATCCCATGATCCCAATAGCTACCACCGGGCCGCAGGCGCGCTGCATTGTCCGTGTCCCGCACTTCGCCGCTCGAACGCCCGACATGAGCGGACACGGTAAGCGGCGTCCCAGGGATGCCCGTGGCCGCTGAAGCCGACAGGTAAAGATTGTCGCCCCCGATCGCTCCTTGCTTTGGAGCGTAACTGGCATTGAGATCGATGTTGGCGGGGCCGATCAGGAACGCGGCACCCGCGCCCACCTCGCCATATCCCTGGCCGGACGAGCCAGGGAACAGATGATAGACGCCTCTGGCCGACAGCTGCCATGCGCCGATCTGCCGCGCATAGGATGTGCCGAGATCCACGACCGCGTCGGCACCGCCATGCCGTGTGCTGCTCCACAAGGAGGTTGCGGCTGCATCGAAACTCAGCTCGCTGGTCGCCTGCACGGCAATGGAACTCCTGACGACCGGCTCTCCATCGCTCCAACTCAGGCCGCGCCGACGTTCATCGCTCGCAATCTCGACAGTCGCCGAAATCGGGTCCGCATATTGCGCGAGTGCAGGGGAGACGTAGGAGGCCAGCGAAAGTCCGGCCGCCAACGCCCGCCGCATGTCAATTCGAAGCAAGATTACGCACAGCATCAAGTTCCGCTACTAGCGGCGCACGGTCCTGTTCTGCAACCGTCACCAGATGTTCGCGGATTGCGGCTTCATGCCGGGCCAGGTTGCGCTCGCCGGACTGGCGACCGGGCGTGCATGCGCCATGTTCGCTTCCCGAAATGCGCTTGTCGGTAGAAACCGTGCGCGCCAGTGCCGGGCCGTGATCAAGCGCGCGATCAACGATGACTGTCGCGGTCCATTGACACCGCTGCATATCAATACGGTTGGGCGTCTTTGCACCCACGGTCTTCGTCGAAATATCGACGCGGGCGGAGTAGGTGGCCTTCACCGGCGTCCCGCCATGGTCGATCTGTACGCTGTGCGTGGCGGCTGCCATCGCTACGAGGGTCGAAATCATGTCAATCTCCTGCTTGACGCGAGGCTTTGCTGCCCAGTCATCCAAGCGGGATTTAGTTCGCTGATGTTGCTGATACTTTGCTGATGCACGACAAAGGGGTGCTGGCGAGCACTATCGCAGCGCCGCTGTCTGCCTTTACGCAGCCGCCTTCGCCAGCCCCTTCGACAGTTGCAGCGCGCCGTTCAGCCGGGCCGCCGGGTCGGCCCAGGCGCGGTTCACCACGACCTTGCTGTCCGGCCGCAACCGCGCCACGCCATTCAGGCGCTGGATGTAAGCGACCAACCCCTCGGGCTTGGGGAAGCGATCTTCGAAAAAGCTGACCAGTGCGCCCTTTGGCCCAACATCGATCTTGGAGATGTTGGCCGCCACGCAATTCTGCTTGATCTCGATGATCTTGAACAGGTTTTGCGTCGGCGCAGGCAGCTTGCCGAAGCGGTCGATCAACTCGGCCGCAAAAGCCTCCAACCCCTGCCGGTCTTCCACTTCGTTTAGGCGGCGATACAATCCCATCCGCAAATCGAGATCGGGCACATAATCCTCAGGGATCAGGATGGGCGCATCGACGCTGATCTGCGGCGAGAAGCTTTCCCGCTTCTCGATGCCTGCCCCGCCAGCCTTGGCCTCAAGGATCGCGTCCTCCAGCATCGACTGGTAGAGTTCGAAGCCGACCTCCTTGATATGGCCCGACTGCTCGTCGCCCACCAAATTGCCCGCACCGCGGATGTCCAAGTCATGGCTCGCCAGTTGGAACCCCGCGCCCAGCGTATCTAGGTCGGACAGCACCTTCAGCCGCTTCTCCGCCGTCTCCGTTATCACGCGATTGGCAGGCGTGGTGAAATAGGCATAGGCCCGCGTCTTCGATCGTCCCACACGCCCGCGCAACTGGTAAAGCTGCGCCAGCCCGAACCGATCCGCGCGGTGGATGATCAGCGTGTTGGCGGAAGGAATGTCCAGGCCGCTCTCCACGATCGTCGTGGATAGCAGCACATCATAGCGCTTGTCGTAGAAAGCCGACATGCGCTCCTCGACCTCCGTGGCGCTCATTTGCCCATGCGCGACCACAGGCCGAACCTCCGGCACCTCGGTCCGCAGGAACTCCTCCACCTCGATCAGATCGGAAATGCGTGGCACGACGAAGAAGCTTTGCCCGCCACGATAATGTTCGCGCAGCAACGCCTCGCGGATCACCACCCCGTCCCAGGGCATGATATAGGTGCGCACTGCCAGCCGATCGACCGGCGGCGTCTGGATCACGGACAGTTCACGCAAGCCTGACATCGCCATCTGCAATGTCCGGGGAATCGGCGTCGCCGTCAGCGTCAGCACATGCACATCGGTCTTGAGGCTCTTCAGCCGTTCCTTGTGCGTCACGCCGAACCGCTGTTCCTCGTCCACGATGACAAGACCCAGCCGCTTGAACTCCAGGCCCTTCGCCAACAGCGCGTGGGTGCCCACAACAATATCGACCGTCCCATCGGCCAAGCCAGCCTTGACGGCCTTCGCCTCCTTGTCCGGCACCAGCCGCGAGAGCCGCCCGATATTCACCGGGAAGCCCCGGAACCGCTCCTCGAAATTCATATGATGCTGGCGAGCGAGCAGGGTGGTTGGGCAGATCACCACCACCTGCATCCCCGCCATCGCCGCCACGAAAGCGGCCCGCAATGCCACCTCGGTCTTGCCGAAACCCACATCGCCGCACACCAGCCGATCCATCGGCCGCCCCGCGCCCAGATCCTCGACCACATCCATGATGGCGCGATCCTGATCCTCCGTTTCCTGATAAGGGAAGCGATCCACGAACGCCGGATAGCCCGCGCTGTCCGGCTCGGCCACCGTCGCGGCGCGCAACGCCCTTTCCGCCGCCGTCTTGAGCAACTCACCCGCAATCTCGCGGATGCGCTCCTTCATGCGCGCCTTGCGCCGCTGCCACGCCTCGCCGCCCAGCTTGTCGAGGCTCACCCCCTCGCTGTCGGAACCGTAGCGGGAGAGAACCTCCAGATTCTCCACCGGCACATAGAGCTTGTCGCCGCCCGCATATTCCAGCGCCACGCAGTCATGCGCCGCCTTGGCGACCGGAATCTGGGTCAGCCCCTCATAGCGCCCAATCCCATGGTCCATATGCACCACCAGATCGCCCGGGGAGAGCGTCGCCAGTTCCTGCAAGAAGGCGTCGGCATTCTTCTTCCGCTTGGCCCGCCGCACCAGCCGGTCGCCCAGCATGTCCTGCTCGGTCAGCACTGCGACGTCGGGCGCGGTGAAGCCATGGTCGAGCGGCAACACGGTCAGCACCGTACTGCCATTCGCAGCGATCCCCAGCGCCTCTTGCCAGCTGTCCGCCGCCGCGACCCGCTTCAGCCCGTGATCGACCAGCAGCCCCGAAAGCCGCTCCCGCGCGCCTCCGGAGTAGCTGGCAATGACGACCTTCTTCTTCGCCCGCTGCAACGAAGCGATATGCTTGCCGACAGCCTCATAGACATTGGCATTCTGCGCCCGCTCCGGCGCGAAATCGCGAGGCCCATCCACTTCGAAGTCGAGGACGGTCGCGCTTTCCGGCTCATGAAAGGGTGTAGTCGCGTGCATCGGCCAGTCGCGCACGACGCCGTTCCACTCCTCCGCGTCGAGGTACAGCGCCTTGGGCTCCAAAGGCCGATAGGCCCCCGGATCGGAAGACTTCGCCTGCACGCGATTGGCATGATAGTCCCGGATCGCCTCGAACCGCGCCTCCGCCGCGCCCGCCACGCCATGATCCAGAACGATCAGCGTGTCGTCGCCCAGATGCTCGGTCATCGGCACCAGCCGCTCTTCGAACAGCGGCAGCCAATGTTCCATCCCAGCGAGCCGCCGTCCGTCGCTCACCGCCTGGTAGAGCGGATCGCCCGTCGCCGTCGCCCCGAACGTCTCGCGGTAACGCCCGCGAAAGCGCTTGATCGTTTCCTCGTCCAGCAATGCCTCGGAGGCAGGCAGCAGAGTAAAGCCCTCAACACTCCCGCTGGTCCGCTGGTCGGCGGGATCGAAGCGCCGCACGGTCTCGATCTCGTCCCCGAAGAAATCGAGCCGCAGCGGTTGTTCCTCACCACCGGGGAACAGATCGACAATGCCCCCACGAATGGCGAACTCGCCCCGGTCGTGCACGGTATCGGTCCGCACATAGCCATTGGCCTGCAACATCTCCGCCAGTCGCGAAATCGCGATCCGCTCCTTCGGCGCGAGCTTCGCTACCAACTGCCGCACGCGGAAGGGGGTGAGGGTCCGCTGCGTCAGCGCATTCAGCGTTGTCAGGACAAGCTGCGGCCCCTTGGGCTTCCCCTGCAACGCATACAGCCCCGCCAGTCGCGCCGAAGCCGTGCGCAGCGAAGGACTGGCCCGATCATAGGGCAGGCAGTCCCAGGCAGGAATCTCGACAATCTCAATCTCCGGCGCGAAATAATGCGCCGTATCCGCCACCGCCCGCATCAACTGCTCGTCTGGCGCGACGAACAATGCCCGCGAAGGCGCAGCCCGGGCAATGTCCGCGAGCAGCCAGGGCTGGAACCCTGCCGGAACCCCGGAAAGGGTGACGGGGGAGGTGGCTTTGAGGATCTTCAGAAGGTCGGTCATCTAATTCTCAGTTCCCCTTCCGCAAGCGGGAGGGGTTAGGGGTAGGCAATCCAACAGAGGTGGTGCAGGCCCACCCCCGGCCCTCGAAGAGAGTCACGTGCCTCTCTTCGACGCTTGCGGAAGGGGAGGGCACTTACTTCCGCCCAATCTCCACAAAATCCATCTTCACGAACTTGTCCCACATCGGCCCGCGCCACTCATCCGGCAGCGGCAGCGTCCCCAAGGCCCAAGCCATGATGTCGGCATCCTGTTCCTCGATAAAGCGCTCGAACCAGTCGATGTCGTCCACGCCCCACTCGCCATGGTAGCGATCGAAGAAGCCGCCCACCGCCAAGTCCGCTTCCTTGATGCCACGATGCCAGGCGCGAAATTGCAGGCGGCGGATGCGGGGATCTTCGTTCACAATTTGTTCCTTGCGCGGACATGCCAAAATTGCCGATCGGATGTTTGCGCATCGTCCCGGCTGGGCTAGACACCGCCAGATAGACATGCGCCCGGATATCCTCAACCCACTCTTCGCCGAAATTGAAGCGCTCAAAGGCGTAGGGCCTGCGCTCGCCAAACCGCTTGAGCGCCTTGGGCTCGCCCGCGCTGTGGACGTGGCGTTCCACCTGCCGGTCAGCTTCATCGACCGGCGCATGGTGGATGAGCTGATCCTGTCCGACTCAGGCCGCGTCATCGGCATAGAGCTCACCCCAACCGATTATCGCGCGTCTGGCAGCGCCCGCGCGCCCTTCCGCGTCATCGCGCAGGACAGGCACGGCAACAGCGTCGCACTCGTCTACTTCGGCCGCAACAGCGCATGGCCCCGCAAGCTGCTGCCCCTCAATGAGCCAAAATTCATCTCCGGAAAGCTGGAGGCCTATGGCGAGAACCTCCAGATCGTCCACCCCGACTATGTCCTTCCCCCAGAGGAAGCCGCCACCATCCCCGAGCGGGAACCGGTTTACGGTCTTTCCGAAGGTCTCACCAACAACCGCCTGCGCGATCTCGTCGCCCAATCAATGACCCGCGCGCCCGACCTCCCGGAGTGGATCGAACCCAGCCTGCTCGCCCGCAAAGGCTGGCCGACATGGCGCGAAGCCCTGACTCGCATCCATGCAGACCCGAGCGACGCCCAGGCACGGGAACGCCTCGCCTATGACGAAATCTTCGCGGGCCAACTCGCGCTGATGCTGGTCCGCCAGTCCTCCCGCAAGCGCAGGGGCGTCCCCATCGAAGGCGACGGCCGCCTGCGCGCCATGCTTCAGCTGCCCTTCGCCCCCACTGGCGCCCAACGCCGCGCCATGGGAGAGATTGACGGCGACATGGCCCAGCCCGTGCCCATGCTCCGCCTCCTTCAAGGCGATGTCGGCTCAGGCAAGACCCTCGTCGCGCTCATGGCCCTCCTCAACACGGTCGAGGCTGGCGCCCAAGGCGCACTCCTGGCCCCCACGGAAATCCTCGCCCGCCAGCATTATGAAACGCTACGCAAGATGGCGTCCGGCCTGCCCGTCACCATCGCCATCCTCACCGGGCGGGAAAAGGGCAGGGCGCGCGAATCCACCCTCATGGGCCTAGCCGACGGCAGCATCGACATCCTCGTCGGCACCCACGCCATCTTCCAGGAAGCCGTCCGCTACAAGAATCTCGCCCTCGCGGTGATCGACGAACAGCATCGCTTTGGCGTCGCCCAGCGCATGATGCTCGCCGCCAAGGCCGAACGGACGCCGCACCTGCTGGTGATGACGGCGACACCGATCCCGCGCACGCTGACGCTCACCTATTATGGCGAGATGGACGTCTCCCGCCTCGACGAGATGCCACCCGGCCGCCAGCCGATCCAGACCGTAGTCATGTCCGCCAACCGCCTCGACGAGGTAGCCGAAGCACTTGCTCGCCATGTCGAAGGCGGCGGTCAGGCCTATTGGGTCTGTCCCTTGGTCGAAGAAAGCGAAACCAGTGACCAGGCCGCCGCCGAAGCCCGCGCCGAAATGCTCAAAATGCGCTTCGGCGATTTGGTTGGCCTCGTCCACGGTCGTATGAAAGGCTCGGAAAAGGATGCCGCAATGGAGGCATTCTCCACCGCGCGCACAAAAGTCCTCGTCGCCACTACCGTTATCGAGGTGGGCGTCGACGTCCCCAACTCAAACCTCATCATCATCGAAGGCGCCGACCGCTTCGGCCTCGCGCAACTGCACCAGTTGCGCGGCCGGGTAGGGCGTGGCCAGAATCATAGTGTCTGCATCCTCCTCCGAGGTGGCGCGCTCAGCGAAACCAGCCGTGCCCGGTTAGCGCTCATGCGCGAAACCAATGACGGCTTCCGCATAGCCGAAGAGGATCTGCGGCTACGTGGCGCAGGCGAGATCCTCGGCACCCGCCAGTCGGGCGAGGCGCAGCTGAAGATCGCCACGCCTGAACATCTGTCCGCCCTGCTCGACAGCGCCCGCGACGACGCCCATCTTCTCATCGACCGCGATGGAGGGCTGGACGAGGCCCGCGGCCAGGCAGCAAGAACCTGCCTCTACCTCTTCGAACGGGACGCAGCGGTGGGATTGCTCCGAAGCGGCTGATCCACGCGACGAATTGCTGCAGCAGCGAAACCATCAAGCGCTGCCCTCGTTGGCAGAGGCATGCAATCCGACATCAGCCTGCACCACGTCACGCCGATCGCGGCGATCTTCATCGCTATTTCGGTCGCCATCGCCTTCCTGCTTCACTGGCTCGCCTATTGGATAGCCACCCGCGTGGCGCGCAGGATGAGGCTCGATCCCGTGATCCTGCCCGCCATTTATCACCCCACGCGATGGATCGTCGTGCTGATGGCGCTCGCTGCGGGCATTCAGCCGCTCAGCTTCAGCGACCGCATAGAGGCGATCTGGGCAATCGGGTCCAAGATGCTCTTCATCCTGCTGTTCGGCTGGCTGATCTTTTCATCGATGCGAGCATTCCGCACCATTCTTGAACGCCGCAACGACATCACCGTGGAAGACAATCTGAAGGCCCGTCGCCAGCATACCCGCATCCGCATCCTCTACCGCGTGGCGCAATTCATCATCGGCTTTCTCATCATCTCGCTGATGCTGATCATGATCCCCGGTGTCCGCACGATAGGCGTGACCTTGATGGCGTCGGCAGGCCTTGCAGGCCTTGCCGTCGGCGCAGCCGCTCAGCCAGCGCTCAAAAACCTGATCGCAGGCATTCAAATGGCCTTTTCAGAACCCATCCGGCTGGATGACGTGGTGATCATAGAGGGGGAATGGGGGCGGATCGAAGACATCAAGCTCACCTATGTCGTGGTGCGCATCTGGGACGACCGCCGCATGGTCGTGCCAGTCTCCTACTTTCTCGAAAAGCCGTTCCAGAACTGGACTACCAAGACCTCCGACCTGCTCGGCACCGTCTTCCTCTATGTCGATCCTGCGGCGGACGTCGAACGCATCCGCGCGCGCTTTATCGAAACGGTGAAGGCCAACAGCCGCTGGGATGGCCGTGTCGCCATCCTCCAGGTGACCGACCACAAAGCCGACGCGCTGGAACTACGCGGCCTGCTCAGCGCCCGAAATGCCGGGATCGCCTTCGATCTGCGCTGCGAAGTGCGCGAAGCGATGATGCAATTCCTGCGGACCGAAATGCCCGAAGCGCTCGTCCGATCCCGTCAGCGGATCGAACCCGATCAAAGCTTCGAACAGCTATTTACCAGGCGGTCTGCCGTGGCGGAATGAGCGACAGCATCGCTTCATAGACTCGCGGATCGATGGGTTCGCAAAACTCTACCCCGACCCGGCCGTCCTCTGCCCATCGCACGTCGGCCTGGACGTCCCTCACCATGGGAAGCCAGACGGAAATCCGCTCACCAATCGCGACCTCTGCGTCAGTGCGGCACATCAAACCCAGTTCAGAGATGTTGATGACCCGCACGCCATGCGTTCGCCCCCGGGCAGCGATATGGCTGACCATATCCACCAGCACGCGGGCGGTGCGGCGCTGGTTGATGGAAGGGTCCCGTGAACGGGCGACCTGGGCGAGGCTGGCGAGCACCGAAGACATGAGCAAAGCTTAAGGCGACGAACCTCGCCCTTTCCTTACCAGCTTTACTTAATCGGCCTTTAACTCTCTAAAATTTCAAGCAGTTACTAACCCATGTCTCTTGGCGCCGAAGCTAACCTTGTCGCCAGGCTTCAGCGCCAGCATGGGGTCGCTCACTACTTCGCCGTTCACGCGGATCGCGCCTTCAGCGAGCTTGCGCCGAACCTCCTTGTTGGACGCAGCAAAGCCCAATGCAGCCGTGCCCTGAACAATGGTCATTCCCTCCGCGCCCACGCTGATCGTCGGCAGATTGGCGTCGGAAGCACCTTCCTCGAACGTCTTGCGCGCCGTTTCCGCCGCCGCTGCCGCCGCATCAGCCCCACGGCATAGCGCGGTCGCCTCATTGGCGAGGATCTTCTTCGCCTCGTTGATCTCGGAGCCCTGAAGTGCCGCCAGCCGCGCTACCTCGTCCATGGGCAGGTCGGTAAACAGCCGCAGCCGATTCGCAACGTCCGCATCCGCCGTGTTCCGCCAAAACTGCCAGTAATCATAGCTGGAAAGCTGATCTTCGTTCAGCCACACGGCGCCGCCCACCGTCTTGCCCATCTTCGTACCGTCGGCATTGGTCAGCAGTGGCGTCGTCAGCCCGAACACCTGCGTCCCATCCACCCGGCGTGCGAGTTCCACGCCATTGACGATGTTCCCCCACTGGTCCGACCCGCCCATCTGCAACCGGCAGCCCGAACGCCGCGACAGTTCCAGAAAGTCGTAGGCCTGAAGGATCATATAGTTGAATTCGAGGAATGACAGCGACTGCTCCCGATCCAGCCGCAGCTTCACCGAATCAAAGCTCAACATGCGATTGATCGAGAAATGCTGGCCGATCTCGCGCAGGAAGGGGATATATTCCAACCGGTCGAGCCACTCGGCGTTATCGAGCATGATCGCGTCGCTCGGCCCGTCACCAAAGGTCAGGAACCGCTCGAACACTTGGCGGATGCTGGCGACATTCTCCGCGATCGTATCAGTGGTCAGCAGCTTGCGCGCCTCGTCCTTGAAGCTTGGATCGCCGATCTTGCCCGTACCGCCGCCCATCAGGACGATGGGCTTGTGCCCCGCCTTCTGCAGCTGCCGCAGCATCATGATGGAAACGAGGTGCCCGACGTGCAACGACGGCGCGGTCGGATCAAAGCCGATATAGCCCGGCACGATCTGCTTGGCGGCAAGGGCGTCGAGCCCCTCCGCATCGGTCAGTTGGTGGATGTAGCCACGGGCCTCCAGGAGGCGGAGCAGATCGGACGAGTAGCTGGTCATAATGTCGCGCCCTCTAGCATCGCGACACAACAACGTCATCCCCCGTCATCCTGCACTTGTGCCTGCATCCATTCCGGGACACAGAATAGGGATGATGGAAGGACCGGAGCAGTGACACAGAGCCAACCCATGCTGGCGATCGGCCTTATGTCAGGCACTTCGCGTGACGGCATCGACGCCGCGCTCATCGAAACCGATGGGGAGGGCGTCAGCAATCCCGTCACCTTCCACGCCATGCCTTACCGGGAAGGCTTCCGCATCCGTCTCGCCGAAGCATGCCAGCGTGCGATGTCGATGGACAAGCCGGGGTTTGAGCCTCTCATCCAGTCCGTGGAAGCTGAACTTACCGAACTTCATGTGGAGGCGGTGTCGGACCTTCTCGGACGCAGCGGCCATATTGCTGAAGACATCGCCGTCATCGGCTTCCACGGCCACACGGTGGCGCATCGGCCGGAATGGCGCTGGACGTGGCAAATCGGCGACGGCGCGGCCCTTGCCGGAGCGTTCGGAATTCCTGTAGTTGGCGATCTGCGCAGCGCCGATGTCGCGGCGGGCGGGCAGGGGGCTCCTTTGATGCCTGTCTATCATCGCGCCCTGGCAAACGACTTGCGTAAGCCCGTGGCGATCCTGAATCTCGGCGGCGTCGCCAACATCACCGCCATCGGGGAGGGAGGCGATCTCCTGGCCTTCGACACTGGCATGGCAAGTGGCCTGATCGACAACTGGATGCAGGCGCACAGCGATAGATCCTTCGATGAGAATGGCGCTACAGCAGCCAGGGGCCAAGTCGATGGGGATCGGCTTGCCAGCCTGATGGCCGACCCTTGGTTCGACCTGCCGCCGCCCAAGAGTATCGACCGGGAAGCCTTCACCCTCGACACGATGCGCGGCTTGTCGCTTGAGGATGGAGCGGCCACGCTGACGGCCTTCACGGCAAAGGCGGTTGCCCGCGCGCTGGACCATGTCTCGTCGCGGCCTTCCATCATCTATGTCGGTGGAGGCGGCCGCCATAACGTGACCTTGATGGCGATGATTTCGGAATTTACCAAGGCACTGGTACGCCCGGTCGATGATCTCGGCTGGGATGGCGATGCCCTGGAAGCGCAGGGGTTCGCCTATATGGCGGTGCGCCACCTCAAATCCTTGCCGATCAGCTTTCCCGGCACGACGGGCGTCCCGGCTCCGATGGCGGGCGGCGTCTTCTTCGATCCCGCCTGATGCCGCTCACCGCTTGCGGGTCAGCTCCCGCATCCCCTCATCGATGCCCTCGAGCGTCAGCGGATACATGCGCTGGCTCATGATCTCGCGGATCATCCGCGTCGATTGGCTATAGTTCCAATGATCGCGCGGCGTTGGATTCAGCCAAACCGCAGCCGGATAGGTATGTAGCAACCGGCTCATCCACACAGCGCCGGGCTCCTCGTTCATATGCTCCACCGAGCCGCCGGGATAGCTGATCTCATAAGGGCTCATCGCCGCATCGCCGACGAAGATCACCTTATAGTCATGCCCATATTTATGCAGGATGTCCCAGGTCGGAATACGCTCTGAAAAGCGGCGGCGGTTATCCTTCCACACGCCTTCGTACAGGCAGTTGTGGAAGTAGAAAAACTCCATATTCTGGAACTCGGTCGTCGCGGCCGAAAACAGCTCCTCGCAAAGCCGTATGAATGGGTCCATCGATCCGCCGATGTCCAGGAACAGCAGCAGCTTCACCGCATTATGCCGCTCCGGCCGCATCCTGATGTCCAACCATCCCTGCCGGGCAGTGCCCCGGATCGTGCCCTCCAGGTCCAGCTCATCCGCCGCGCCCTCGCGCGCGAAGCGCCGCAGCCGCCGCAATGCCACCTTGATGTTGCGGGTGCCCAGTTCCTTGCTGCTGTCGAGATTCTGGAACTCGCGCTTTTCCCACACCTTGATCGCGCGCTTGTGCCTGCTTTCACCGCCAATGCGCACGCCTTCGGGATTATAGCCGCCATGGCCGAAGGGCGACGTCCCGCCGGTTCCGATCCACTTATTGCCGCCCTGATGGCGTCCCTTCTGCTCCTCCAGCCGCTTTTTCAGCGTGTCCATGATCTCATCCCAGCTGCCGAGAGACTTGATCTTCTCCATCTCCTCGGCGCTAAGATATTTCTCCGCGACCAGACGCAGCCATTCCTCGGGGATCTCTGCCTCAACGCCGTCAGCGTCCAACACACCCCTGAATACTTTCGCGAAGACCTGATCAAACCGGTCGATCAGCCCCTCATCCTTCACAAAGGTTGCGCGGGCGAGATAATAGAATTCCTCGGGCCTCTGACCGATAACATCGCGGTCCAATGCCTCCAGCAAAAGGAGGTGCTCCTTGATACCGGCCGGAATGCCAGCAGCCCGGAGCGCGTCGAGAAAGTTCAGCATCATGATGGCGGCCTTGTCCTTCAGCCACGTTAAGGATGCAAGGGGCGGCGCATGGTTGAGAAAATGTTAAGTGTTGCATCGCATCGTTAACAAGGCAGTATTGATAAGCGGGCGGTTGAGGTGACACTCATTGGAAAATGAGCATTTATTGACAGACCTTGGTGAACGGTCGGGGGACGTTGCGCTGCAATGCAGCGAAACGGCGGGTTTCTTGGGTGAGCTCACCCGCCGCATCCACGCCGACTCGTACCGGCTGACCCAGCTGCAAACCAATATGGAAGCTTTGGCCACCAGCCAGAATGAAAGCGTGGTGGCGGCCCAGGAACTTAGCCTTACATCCCGCCGCGCCGCCCGCATCATCGCGGAAGGACATGAGGCGATCACCCAATCGCTCGCCCAGGTCGCCAGTCTGGTCGATCATGTCACCGGCCTTGAGGGTCGCCTGCGCCAGTTCCTCGAAGTGATCGAGACCGTCGGCGGCATATCCGATCAGCTCGGCGCCATCGCCCGCCAGACCCGGCTGCTTGGCGTCAACGCCGCCATTGAAGCCGCCCGCGGCGGTGAGGCAACGCAGGGCTTTGCCGTCGTGGCCGACGAAATCCGCCGCCTCGCCGGGCAAGCGGGCGAATCCGCCTCTTCTGTGGGCGACAAGCTCGGGCAACTCGACCGCGATGCCCGCCACCTGATCAGCGGCGTCGAAGCCAATATCGGGCGAGGCCGCGACGTCAGCGCTCATATCGACACCCTGAGCGTCACCATGGCGGAAATCGCCTCGCTCGTAACCCAGTTCGGCGACCGTTCTCACGCCATCGTCACCTGCACCGATGAAGCCGACGCCGATGTCGGCGCGCTACGCCAAGGCCTCACCAGCTTCAGCGCGTCCGCCGCAGAAAGCGCCCAGCGCGTCGAAATGGCGAAGGTCCAGCTTGAGCAGCTTGAGGGCATGGCCAACGACATGCTCAACACCGCCGCTCATGGCGGGCACCAGACGCGCGAAAGCCGCTACATAGCCTATGCCGAAGATGGCGCGGCGCAAGTATCGCGCCTGATCAATGACGCCCTGTCTTCTGGGCAACTCACGCCATCTGCGCTGTTCGACGGCAACTACCGCCTGATCCAGGGTTCCGATCCGCCGCAATATGACAATGGCTTCACCGCCTTTGCGGACAGCATCATCCGTCCGCTGCTGGACCGTCAAACGGGTCAGGATAAAGCGATCGTCGGCTGCTGCCTGATCGACATGAACGGCTACCTGCCGACGCATATCACCGCGCGAAGCCAGCCCCAGCGGCCGGGCCTCCGGGCATGGAACATGGAACATGCCCGCAACCGGCAGATATTCATGGACAGCCAGACCCGCCGCGCGCTCGATGGCGATCGAGACTTCTTCCTTTTCACCTATCGCCAGGACCTTGGCGAAGGCCGCTATCGCGCGCTCCGCAGCGTATTCGTGCCCCTGATGTTCGAAGGTCGCCGTTGGGGCCTTTACGAAGTCGGCTACCTTATCTGACCTAGTAGACGGGGCCAGACGGTTAGTTCGCTACCCCGTCGCGCACGATGACTTCGCCATTGGCAGCATAGGCGGCAGTTGCGCGTGCCTGGGCGGTCTGAGGGTCCTTGCCGTCCAGGATTTGGCCGATCTGTCGCGAACTCGGCACGCGGTCGTAAACGCCGAAAAGCTTCGTTTCGCCGACCGAGTGGATCGACAATTGATAGCCCTTGCCGCCGCGCGCGGGATCGAAGGCGATCACCGTGCCCGCATCGTCAACCGGCACGATGACCGATTCTCCGGACGCGCCCGTCTGCGCCAGAACATCATAGCTGCCCTCGGCCGTCCGCACCTGGCCCCTCACACAGAAGGGCGCGGCCGTCTCGGGAACGGAGCGGACATCGGCGGCTGCCGCAGGGCTGGATGCGGTAAGCCGCGCGTCCCGGTCATCACCCGCCGGACAGTCCGTGAACCGCGCCGGAGAGGCGGGCCGGATCGCCGCCACATCATCGAAGCGCAAGCTCTCCAGCATGCCGTCCAGCCCCGCCAGAACCTCCTTGCGCCGTTCGCTTGGTCCCGTGATGCGCAGCTTGACCAGCCAGCGTCCTGCATGGACGAACGCTGCCGCCGTAGTCAGCGCTCCATCGGCAGCATCATCATAAACCGCACGGATGGCCCGCCCGGCCTGACCCTGAAGCGCGACGCTTTCATATCCGGTGCGGCGGGTTTTGGGCCCAAAACGGTCCGCCACCGCGCGATCAGTCATATAGGCGGCGATCGACGCGTCGGCATAGCTTGGCAGATAGACATAGAGCGTCGCCTGCACCGCGCCATCGTCGGACAGATACTGCGCATAATTGTCGATGCCCTTGCCGCCGTTCGTGACCTCACCGCTTTTCGACAGCGACAACCCAGCGACCGACTGGGGCAGGCTGATCCCCGCAGCCCGCGCGCGAAGGCTTCCGTCACTCGCAACCCATGCTTCCTGCGCATCCGCACCCTGCGCCAGTGCGGGCACCGGCAAAAGCAGGAGGAGCGAGGACAGCGACAAGGCGAGCTTTGGCATAGGCATCCTTCCCATTCCACGCCGTCTTTTCGCGGCTCTGAAATCATTCAACGAACGATTTGGGCGCAACCGCAACGCTAAGGCAAGCAGCCTTTTACGCGACAGGCGGGATTTGCGCCGGGTGATGCGGCAATTGAGGGTCAAGGTGCGCCCATTGCGGCGCCGCCTCCGTCCAGATCACTGCCTGCGGACCCAGCAGGTCCGGATCATCCAGCGCGCCGGCCCTGATAAAGGTCAAGTGCGGCCGCGATTCGGCTATGCTGAAGAGCGGTGTACCGCATTGAGGGCAGAATCCTCGGCGCATCCTGTTGCCGCTGTCGGCGATGCTTTCATGCCAGCGGACCTCGCCCAGCGTCTCGACCTTCTCCGCCGGAAAGCAGACATTGACCGTGCCTGTCCCACCGCCAAGATATTGGCACAGCCTGCACCAGCACATGCGCGCGGCGATCGGCTCCGCGTCGATCTTGATGCGGACAGCGCCGCACAGGCAACCCGCTTCATGCATGATGCACGTCTCCGTCCTTACCGCCCCTGCCGCCGCGCCATGAACGCCAGACGCTCGAACATCATGATATCCTGCTCATTCTTGAGCAACGCCCCATGCAGCGGCGGAATGGCCTTGCTCGGGTCCCGATCCTGCAAGACGTCCAGCGGCATGTCTTCATTGAGCAGCAGCTTCAACCAGTCGAGCAACTCGCTGGTCGATGGCTTCTTCTTCAGCCCTGGCACCTCCCGGATGTCATAGAAGAGGTCCAGCGCCCGGCTGACCAGGATTTTCTGAATGCCGGGAAAATGCACGTCGACGATGGCCTGCATCGTGTCGCGATCAGGGAATTTTATATAGTGGAAGAAGCAGCGCCGCAGGAAAGCGTCGGGTAGCTCCTTCTCATTATTGGAAGTGATGACCACCACCGGCCGCTCTTGCGCCGCGACCGTCTCTCCCGTCTCGTAGACATGGAAGGCCATGCGATCGAGTTCCTGCAACAGGTCGTTCGGAAACTCGATATCCGCCTTGTCGATCTCGTCGATTAAAAGGACCGGCAGGGTAGGGGATGTGAACGCCTCCCACAGCTTGCCCTTGCGGATATAATTGCTGATATCATGGACGCGCGGATCGCCGAGCTGACCATCGCGAAGCCGTGCGACGGCGTCATATTCATACAGCCCTTGATGGGCCTTGGTCGTCGACTTGACGTTCCATTCGATAAGCGGAGCGTCCAGCGCCTTGGCGATCTCCTGCGCCAGCACCGTCTTGCCCGTTCCGGGCTCGCCCTTCACCAGAAGGGGGCGGCGCAGCAGTACCGCGGCGTTGACCGCGACCTTCAGGTCGTCGGTTGCGACATAATCTTCCGTACCTTCAAACCGCATGAATCTTCGCTTTCCTCTACTGCGACCCGAGTAGGGAAAGCGGTACGGGCCCGCAATCGGTTATTCCTATCGTTTCTGCCGCCGTACCTCAGCGCGTGCTTTCAGCAGGTCCCACAGGCCGCGCTGTTGGCTAAGAAGTTGCCGCGCGCCGAACTGGATGGCGCGGTCCGCCGCGCTGTCGCTGCCGATGGCGCGCGCCATGGCAAAGGTGTCCGTCCGGTCCGGCAGTTCGGTTGGATAAGGTTCGATGCCCACGCGAATAGCAGCCATATCCAGCACGCCGCGAACCGCCTCCCAGTCCAGCACGAGCGCCATGGCAGCGCCCATGGCACAGCCGCGCCGGTCGGATTGGGCCAGCATGTCGAGCGCATGACGCTGCTGGCTGACGATCGCCTCGCAGTCGCTTTGGCCCGCAGTGCTGGGCACTGGTCCCAACGCCACCGTGACCTGCGTCAAATAGGCCCTCTCTCGCGCAAAGCCCTCGCTCGCCTTCAAGAGCCAGCCGCGCGCTCCGGGCTCTGCCGACCGGGTCGCTGCATGATCGATGACTCCAGGATGCCGTCCGTGCAGCATGCACAGATAATGCGCGGCATCGGCAAGGTCGGGCAGGCTCAATGCCGCGTCCCGGCCCGCCGCAGCGCGAGCGCTGCTCGCATGGGCATGGCTCGCGGTTCCATCGGCCGCCACGAGCGCCTCAATCACCTGGGAAATGTCGCCCGTCACCAGGCGCACTGCTGCTTCGTTCATGATAACCCCTGCGACCGCCGCGCCAGTATGTCTGTTCAGCGGCCACCATAGGAAGCTGAGGTAAAAGAGCCGTTTATGGGATGAAAAAAAAGGGCGGCCCGAAGCCGCCCTTCCTTTCATTTCGCGGTCGTCCTGCGCGAGGGCCTCCGCATCAAGGTGTCTTTTCTCCGTCACCCCGGGCTCGACCCGGGGTCCCGCTGCCTTGCGTCGCCAGAAAAAAGCGGGACCCCGGAGCAAGTCCAGGGCCGCCCTCACTCAAACCCGGTCATGCTTTACTGGTCGAGGAAGCTGCGCATTTTCCGGCTGCGGCTCGGGTGCTTCAGCTTGCGCAACGCCTTCGCCTCGATCTGGCGGATGCGTTCGCGAGTCACGCTGAACTGCTGGCCCACTTCCTCCAGCGTATGGTCGGTGTTCATGCCGATGCCGAACCGCATGCGCAGCACGCGCTCCTCACGCGGGGTGAGCGAAGCCAGAACGCGGGTGACCGTTTCCTTGAGGTTCGCCTGAATCGCGGCATCCACCGGGATGATCGCATTCTTATCCTCGATGAAATCGCCCAGGTGCGAATCTTCCTCGTCGCCGATCGGCGTTTCGAGGGAGATCGGCTCCTTGGCGATCTTCATCACCTTGCGCACCTTCTCCAGCGGCATGGAAAGGCGCTCGGCCATTTCCTCCGGAGTCGGCTCGCGGCCCTGCTCGTGCAGGAACTGACGGGACGTGCGCACCAGCTTGTTGATCGTTTCGATCATGTGGACCGGAATACGGATGGTTCGCGCCTGATCCGCGATCGAGCGGGTGATCGCCTGGCGGATCCACCAGGTCGCATAGGTGCTGAACTTGTAGCCGCGGCGATATTCAAACTTATCGACCGCCTTCATCAGGCCGATATTGCCTTCCTGAATAAGATCAAGGAATTGCAGGCCACGGTTCGTATATTTTTTAGCGATGGAGATGACGAGGCGCAGGTTCGCCTCGACCATTTCCTTCTTGGCGATACGCGCCTCGCGTTCGCCCTTCTGCACCATGTTCACGATGCGGCGGAACTCGCCCAGCGACATGCCGGTCGCCTGCGCGATTTCGCTGACCTCATTCCGGATACGCTCGACCGCACGGCCTTCAGCCGCCGCGAACGCCGCCCACTTCTTGTCGAGGCCCTGAACCTTGTCGAGCCAGGCATCGTCCAGCTCATGGTTCACATAGCGGTCGAGGAAGTCCTTGCGGCTAACCTTGTGCCGCTCGGCCAGACGCAGCATTTGCCCGCCCAGCGCGGTCAGGCGTCGGTTATAGGCATAAAGCTGATCGACAAGATATTCGATCTTCTGCTGGTGGAACTGGACGCTTTCGACTTCGGCGGTCAGCTGCTCGCGCAGTTCCTGATAGTCGTCCTCGGCCTTCTGGCTCAGCGTCTCGCCGTTGGCCATGGCGGCCATGCGCGATTCCTGCGCCTTGGAGAAAGCGCGGAAAATCTCCGTGATGGTCGCGAATTTCTCCAGCGCCATCGGCTTCAACGTCTCTTCCATCTGGGCGAGGGAGAGGGTGTTGTCTTCCTCCTCTTCCTCTTCCACGCGGCGGGCGCGGCGCTCGGTCAGACCGTCTTCATCCTCGTCGGAATCGGCGGACTCTTCCTCGGGCTCTTCTTCTTCCTTGAAGCTCGGCCCAGCGGTCTTCTCGCTGATCTCGCCATCATCATCCTCGGCGCCTTCCTCCAGATTCTCCGGAGCAGGATCCTTCGACAGCATCGCGTCGAGATCCAGGATCTCGCGCAGTTGCATCTCACCATTGTTGAGGGCGGTCGACCATTCGATGATCGCGTTGAAGGTCGTCGGGCTTTCGCACAGCCCCAGGATCATGGTGTCGCGGCCAGCCTCGATACGCTTGGCGATGGCGATTTCACCCTCGCGGCTGAGCAATTCCACCGCGCCCATTTCGCGCAGATACATGCGCACGGGATCGTCGGTGCGATCGACCGTTTCCTTCTTCTTCTCGGTGACGAGCTTGGGCGCGCCGTCATCGTCGCTCGAATCGTCTTCGGCGTCCTCCGCATCCTCGCGCTCGCGCTGCTCGTCGCCGTCTTCGCTGGCTTCCTCATTCTCGACGATGTTCACGCCCA
This sequence comes from uncultured Novosphingobium sp., assembly GCA_946886075.1. Next base: position 101,940 of record CAMPHR010000007.1, read on the forward strand.
TTTCGTTGAGCGCGGCCATGATGTCCTCGATCTGCTCGGAAGACATCTGGTCCTGCGGCAGGGCATCGTTCAGTTCGTCATAGGTGATGTAACCGCGCTTCTTGGCGCGCGTGATCAGCTTCTTGACCGAAGCCTCGTTCAGATCAAGGAGCGGCGCATCGCCGCCATCCACATCCTCGCCCGCACCCTTGCCTGTAGCCTTGCTCGCCATTTATTCGCCTTAGCTCCATCATCCCGCGCGGGGACGATCTATCAAATACTATCTTCGGACTGCGCCAGTTCCGCCAGGCGCTGGTCATGATCCATCTTCAACCGTTGGATCCGCTGCTGCTCGGCAAAGGTTTCCTCGTTCAGGTCTTCCTTCGCCCGCCTCGTGGCTTCCGCCAGCGCCGTCTCCAACTCCGGTCCTTGCGCCATCACCCGGATAGCCTCTTCCAGATCGCGCGAAACGCGACCTGGATCGGTCTTCATCCTGCTGGGGGTGAATGTGAACGTGTCGGCCCGGAGCATCCCCTTCGCCATATTATACACTTCACCTTGGCCCAATATGGTAAGGAGGCCCTCTGTTTCAACTGTTTCTTGTCGGAACGATGCGGCAATCATCGCGCGCATCAATTCGCCGAGCGTCGAATCGCCGATATGCAACGCTGAAAGCATTTCGCGGTGCAGCGCGATCTGCTCAGGATGCCGCAGCAAACTCGCCAGCACAGCGCGCAGCAGCCGCTGTTCCATGCCGCTGACACCGATTGCCCGCGCCTCATTGCCGACCGGGGGCAGGGGAGGCTTCCAGTTCCCGCGCCGGTCGCGCTGCCACCCTTGCCGGGCGCCCGTCCCACGCTGATGCCGTGGCGCGGTCGCCTGCGCCGGTCGAGCAAAGAACAGCGCATCATAGCGCTCGCGGAATATCTGCACATAATGCGCCCGCACATCGGGATGCGCGATAGCATCGGTGATCGCCCGCAACCGCTGCTTCAGCGCCGCCCGCTGTTCAGGCGTATCGAGTGGCGCGGCCTTCTGCTCATGCGCCCACAGCCGCTCTACCAGCGGTTCAGCCGCCTCCAGCACGCGCTCCATCGCACCAGGTCCCTGGGCCCGGATCAAGTCATCGGGGTCCTGCCCCGAAGGCAGCGTGGCAAAGGCCAAACTCATCCCAGGCCGCAGCAACGGCAGCGCGCGCGTCGCCGCCCGGATCGCCGCCTTCTGCCCCGCCGCATCGCCATCGAAGCAAAGCACCGGCACATCCACCATCTTCCACAGCCGTTCAATCTGATGCTCGGTCAGCGCCGTGCCCAGTGGCGCCACCGCCTCGCCAAAGCCGGCCTGCGCCAGCGCGATCACGTCCATATAGCCTTCGACCACAATCACCCGCCCGCTCTGGCGGCTCGCTGGAGAAGCGCGATCGATGTTGTAGAGCGTCCTCCCTTTGTCGAAGAGCGGGGTGTCTGGCGAGTTCAGATATTTAGGCTCACCAGCCCCAAGAATCCGCCCGCCAAAAGCGATCACTCGCCCGCGAATGTCCCGGATCGGCAGCATCAGCCGCCCCCGGAAGCGATCATAGCTCTCCCGCTTCCGGCCCTTGCCGCCATCGCCTTCGCTTGCCTCGGGATCGATCAGCAACCCCGCCTCGATCAGCATCGGCTCGCCAAACTCCGCCAGCGCACCTTTCAACTTGCCCTTCGAATCCGCCGAATAGCCAAAGCCGAACGCCCGCCGCGTCGCGTCACCAATCCCGCGCCGGACAAGATAATCCCGCGCCTCCGCCCCCTCGATCCCGCCAAGCTGCGCCTCGAACAAAGCCTGCGCCGCCGCCATGACGTCATGCAGACCCTTCGCCTGCTCCGCCCGCTTCGCCGCGCGAGGATCGGGCGCGGGCACATCCATGCCCGCGGTCGCCGCCAGTTCCTTCACCGCCTCCATGAACGGCAGCCCGCGCTGATCCGTCATCCACCGGATGGCATCTCCATGCGCCCCACAACCAAAGCAGTGGTAAAAGCCCTTCTCGTCATTGATCGTGAAGCTCGGCGTCTTCTCATTATGAAAAGGACAGCACGCCTTATACTCGCGCCCCGCCTTCTGCACCTTCACCGTCCGCCCGATCAGCGTCGACAGCGAAGTCCGCATGCGCAGTTCATCAAGGAATGCGGGGGAGAGGCTCATTGCCTCTAAATGTCAGCTAAGCGCCGCCTTCACCAGCCCACTAGCCTTGCTCATATCAATCACCGACCCATGCCGCTCCTTCAGCACAGCCATGACCTTCCCCATATCCTTGACGCTCGCAGCACCGACCTCCGCCTTGATCCCCTCGATCGCAGCGCGCGTCTCATCCTCACTCATCTGCTGCGGCAGGAAGCTCTCGATCACGCCCAGCTCGGCCTCTTCCTTCGCCGCCAGCTCTTCGCGCCCGCCATTGCGAAACATCTCGATCGATTCGCGCCGCTGCTTCACCATCTTCTGCAGCACCTCGACAACGATCGTATCGTCATCCGGCACGCTCGAAGCCGTGCGCAATTCGATATCCCGGTCCTTCAGCTTCGCCAGGATCAAACGCACCGCGGCCAGGCGTTCCTTGTCCCCCGCCTTCATGGCTTCGACCTGGGCGCTCTTAACCTGCTCGCGAATCATGGCGATACGAATCCTGTTCTGCCGGAAAAGACCAGATATAATGCCAAAAGAGATTTTTTACAGTGGTTGACCGCGGGGCCTCACAAGCATAGGTGACCGGCCGTTTAACCCGCTGCAGACGGGTTCCCGCTAAAAGCATAAAGGACGCTAAGACCATGGCTGATGCCAAGACCCTCACCGTGCCCAAAGGAGCGACAGGGGTATTGGTTTTCGCCGATGGATCCGCTGTCTTTGGCCGGGGCTTCGGCGCAGTGGGCGAAGCGGTGGGCGAACTCTGCTTCAACACCGCCATGACCGGCTATCAGGAAGTGATGACCGACCCCAGCTATGCCGGGCAGATCGTTACCTTCACCTTCCCGCACATCGGCAATGTCGGCACTAACCTTGATGACGTCGAAGCGGACAACCCCTTCGCATTGGGCTGCGTCGTGCGGCAGGACGTGACGGAGCCAAGCAACTTCCGCAACGTTGAACCCTTCGACCAGTGGATGCGCGAAAATGGCCGCATCGGCCTGTCGGGCGTCGATACCCGCGCGCTGACCCGCATGATCCGCCTGAAGGGCGCGCCCAACGTCGTCATCGCTCATGACCCCGAAGGCAATTTCGACCTTGCCGCCCTGGCGGACCAGGCCGCGAACTGGCCCGGCCTCGAAGGCATGGACCTCGCCATCGAAGTCACCGGCAAAGAAAGCCGTCTCTGGAAAGACGGCGTGTGGAAGCTCAGCCACGGCTACGGCAAGGATGAAGCCGCCGACGATCGCCCCCATGTCGTCGCCATCGACTATGGCGCAAAGAACAACATCTTCCGCAACATTGTAAAGGCAGGCGCGCGCGTCACCGTCCTTCCTGCTACCGCTACCTTCGATCAGGTGATGGAGCAAAAGCCCGACGGCGTTTTCCTCTCCAACGGCCCCGGCGATCCGGCGGCGACCGGCGAATATGCCGTCCCCGTCATCAAGCAGGTATTGGAAGCCGACAAGCCCGTCTTCGGCATTTGCCTCGGCCATCAGATGCTGGCGCTCGCCGCCGGTGCCAAGACCGTCAAGATGCATCAGGGCCATCGCGGCGCCAACCACCCGGTCAAGCGCCTGTCGGACGGTCTGGTAGAGATCACCTCGATGAACCACGGCTTCGCGGTGGACAGCGACACGCTGCCCGCCAATGTGAAGCCGACCCATGTGTCGCTCTTCGACGGCAGCAATTGCGGCATCGAACTGACCGATAAGAAGGCCTTCTCGGTCCAGTATCACCCCGAAGCCTCGCCCGGTCCGCAGGACAGCTTCTACCTGTTCCAACGCTTCGTTGAGGGGCTTAAGTGAGCCTAAACCTGCCCCAGGTTGACGAAGCCCGCCTCGCGCAGGAGTGGGAGGCGGACAAGCAAGTCCTCGCCAATCTCGCTGCGAACGGCGACGTGGAGCGTTTGTCGCGTCCGGTCGATGTCAGCTTCAAGGGTAGCGAGAAGGATTTCGAGCGCGTCCTCACCATCGCCAGCCAGTTCGGCTTCGTCGAACTGGACCGCGAGGAGGATGAGGATGGCGACCTTTTCCTGTTCCTCGAATGCGAACAGCCGGTGGATGAACAGTCGATCCGCGCCCTGACTAAGAAGTGCCTCCAGATCGAAATCCTCTGCGGCGTCGAATATGACGGCTGGGGTTGCGAGGCGCGGACGGGGGGCGTGCATTGAGTGCGGACGAGCAGGATTACCTTGGCTTCCGAGACTCCGTGATTGTCGCTTTAGCGGACGATCAAGAGCCGCCGGGATTGGGTGATTTTGATATCCCTGACCTATGCCGACGGCACGGAATTGAGGCATCAGATACTTGGCTGATGACTGTTGGAAAGGACATGGAAAGCCTAGGTTGGGGGAGAGACACATCAACCCTACAAAATCGACGGTTTCTCATAAATGGCGCAGGTTTGGCGCGCGCTGCGGAAGTTCGAAAATTAAGACGGCCAATTACTTTATCTGAACGGGTCAAGTCCGTTCCCCGTAGTGACTGGATCGCAATTCTAGCGCTTTTCGTTAGCGCGCTTGCAATGCTCAAAGGTTTATGATGCCCAAACGCACCGACATCTCCTCCATCCTCATCATCGGCGCTGGCCCGATCATCATCGGCCAGGCTTGCGAGTTCGACTATTCGGGCACGCAGGCGGTGAAGGCGCTCAAGGAAGAGGGCTATCGCATTATCCTGGTGAATTCCAACCCGGCCACCATCATGACCGACCCGGAATTTGCCGATGCGACCTATGTCGAGCCGATCACGCCCGAAATCGTGGCGAAGATCATCGAAAAGGAGCGCCCCGACGCGGTGCTGCCGACCATGGGCGGCCAGACCGCGCTCAACACCGCGCTTGCCCTGTTCAATGACGGCACGCTGGAAAAGTTCGGCGTCCAGATGATCGGCGCAGACGCGGAAGCCATCGACAAGGCGGAAGACCGGATCAAGTTCCGCGACGCCATGGACAAGATCGGGCTGGAATCGGCCCGCTCGCGCATCGCTCACACGATGGATGAGGCGCTGGAGGCTCTGGAGTTCACCGGCCTTCCCGCGATCATCCGCCCCAGCTTCACCATGGGCGGCACCGGCGGCGGCATCGCCTATAATCGCGACGAGTTCATGAACATCGTGCGCGGCGGTCTCGACGCGTCGCCGACGACCGAAGTCCTGATCGAGGAATCCCTCCTCGGCTGGAAGGAATATGAGATGGAAGTCGTGCGGGATCGCAACGACAATGCCATCATCATCTGCTCGATCGAAAATGTCGATCCGATGGGCGTCCATACCGGCGACTCCATCACCGTCGCGCCCGCGCTGACGCTGACCGACAAGGAATATCAGATCATGCGCAACGCGAGCATCGCGGTGCTGCGTGAAATCGGCGTGGAAACAGGCGGTTCCAACGTGCAGTTCGCGGTCAATCCGAAGGACGGTCGCCTGATCGTCATCGAAATGAACCCGCGCGTCTCGCGCTCCTCGGCGCTGGCGTCGAAGGCTACCGGCTTCCCGATCGCCAAGGTCGCGGCGAAGCTCGCCGTTGGCTACACGCTGGACGAGATCGAGAATGACATCACCGGCGCGACCCCAGCGTCGTTCGAGCCGACCATCGACTATGTCGTGACCAAGATCCCGCGCTTCGCCTTCGAAAAGTTCAAGGGCAGCGAGCCGCTGCTCGGCACCGCGATGAAGTCGGTGGGCGAGGTGATGGCGATCGGTCGCAACATCCATGAATCGATGCAGAAGGCGCTGCGGGGCCTGGAAACCGGTCTCTGCGGCTTCGACGAGGTCCAGCATCTGGTCGGCGCGCCCAAGGACGACATCGTCGCAGCGCTTGCCTCACCGACGCCCGACCGCCTGCTGGTCGCCGCGCAGGCTCTGCGCGAAGGGCTGACCGTCACCGAAATCCACAACATCGCCAAGTTCGATCCCTGGTTCCTGGAACGGATCAAGGAAATCATCGACGCGGAAGGCGAAGTGTTGGCCAACGGCCTGCCGCAGGACGCGGACGGCATGCGCCGCCTGAAAGCGATGGGCTTCTCCGACCAGCGTCTTGCCCATCTGGCGCTCAAGTCCGCCAATCTCCGCGGCATGGAACGCGGCATCGCGCGCGGTTCGGGCCTGATCCACGAAGCGGTCAAGGCCATGACCGGCGGCGTCACCGAAGCCGAAGTGCGGAGCCTCCGCCACAAGCTCGGCGTCCGTCCCGTCTTCAAGCGCATCGATACTTGCGCTGCCGAGTTCGAGGCGAAAACCCCCTATATGTATTCCACCTACGAAGCCCCGCTCTTCGGCGAGGCGGAGAATGAGGCGCAGCCCAGCGACCGTAAGAAGGTCGTCATCCTTGGCGGCGGTCCCAACCGGATCGGGCAGGGGATCGAGTTCGACTATTGCTGCGTCCACGCCTGCTTCGCGCTG
>CAMPHR010000008.1 GCA_946886075.1 uncultured Novosphingobium sp.
TCGCACTGGCGAGCTGAGCCCCCCACATCCCGTCATCCCAGCGAACGCTGGGATCTCAGGCCGGGCCAAGCCACCCATCCCCACCAACGTCATCCCAGCGGAAGCTGGGATCTCAGGCCCCGTTACGCCACCCCTCCCAAGATTCCAGCTTCCGCTGGAATGACGCCGGAACAATCGGCGGCGCTAAAACCCCCAACACACTTCCCACGCCCCGATCCCCCTCCTAAAAAGGTCCCACGCACCAACAAAAGAGGCGGCATGGAAATCCTCATCTCCACCGATTGGCTCGCAACGGAACTGGGCAAGGACGATCTCAAGATCCTCGACGCCAGCCTCTTCCTGCCCGGCACCCCGCGCGATCCTCGCGCCGAATTCGAAGCCGCACACATCCCCGGCGCCACCTATCTCGACCTCCCCAGCCTTTGCGATGCCGATGATCCGCGTCCCGGCATGTTGCCGAGCGATGCCTTCATGACCGAACGCTGCCGCGCGCTTGGCATCAACGCCGACAGCCGCGTCATCCTCTACGACAACAGCCCGACGCACAGCGCCGCCCGCGCCTGGTGGATGATGCGCCTCTATGGCGTGGGCAGCGCGGCCGCGATCCTCGACGGTGGCCTGCCGAAGTGGATCGCCGAAGGCCGCCCGACGGAAAGCGGCTGGCCCGTCATACCGCGCGGTGACGCGACCGCTCGGCGCGCGGAAGGTCAGGTCCGTACCAGGGACGATCTGCTCGCCAATCTCGACAGCCACGCCGCGCAAGTCCTCGACGCGCGCGGCGCGGCCCGCTTCACCGGCGAGGAAAAGGAACCCCGCCCCGGCATGGCATCCGGCCACATCCCCGGCTCCCGCAACATTCCGTCCGCCTCACTCTTCAACCCCGACAACAGCATGAAGACGGGTGAGGAACTGCGGCAGCTTTTCCTCGACGCAGGCACCGACTTCTCCCGCCCCATCATCACCAGCTGCGGCAGCGGCGTGACGGCCGCGATCATGCTTGCGGGACTCGAATTGCTCGGCAAGATCGACGTCACCCTCTATGACGGCAGCTGGTCGGAATGGGGGCTCGATCCCGCGACGCCCAAGGCGACAGGTCCGGCCGCATGAGCAAGGACCGCAAAGCGCTCACCCAATTGGCGCAGGCCGGACGCAAACCGGAATGGACCGGCATGCCCGGCCAGCCCGGCGCGATCGTCAACCCACCCGTCTGGCGCGCCTCGACCATCCTCTATGACGATGTCGCCCATCTGCGCAGCGCCGCGCGCAGCAGCACGCACGAACGGCTCTTTTACGGCCGCAAGGGCACGCCCACAGCCTGGAGCCTGGCCGACGCGCTGACGGAGATGGAACCCGGCGCGGAAGGAACGATGCTCTTCCCCTCCGGCGTCGCCGCCATCGCCTGCGCGCTGCTCTCGGTCCTCAAGCCGGGCGACCAGCTGCTGATGGTCGACAGCGCCTACGACCCGACCCGCAACTTCTGCGAACAGATGCTAAAAAGTTACGGTATCGAAACGGTTTACTATGACCCGCTCGCAAATTCCGTTTCAATTCGCCAATTCATCAATGAAAAAACCCGCGCCATTTTCCTGGAAAGCCCCGGCAGCCTGACTTTCGAAGTGCAGGACATCCCCGCCATCACCGCCCTCGCCAGGGAAAAAGGCATCGTCACCCTCCTCGACAATACCTGGGCCACGCCCTTCTTCTTCCCCGCCCTCGCCCACGGCGTCGACATCACCATCCTCGCCTGCACCAAATATATCGTCGGCCACAGCGACGTCATGCTCGGCTCCGTCACCGCGACCCCGGAGTTTTTCCCCAAGCTCCGCCAAACCGCTTATCTCCTCGGCCAGATGGTCAGCCCGGATGACGCCTGGCTCGCCAGCCGCGGCCTTCGCACCTTGGGCGTTCGCCTCAACCAGCATCAGGAGAGCGCGCTCCAGATCGCCCGCTGGCTCGCCGACCAACCCGACGTCGCCCGCGTCCTTCACCCGGCGCTGCCAAGCTGTCCCGGCCATGAAAATTGGGTACGCGACTTCATCGGCTCCAGCGGCCTCTTCAGCTTCGTCCTCAAAGGCGGCGATGAGGCGGCTCGCGCAGCCTTGATCGACGGCCTCGACCATTTCGGCATCGGCTATAGCTGGGGCGGGTTCGAAAGCCTCGCCCTCCCGGTCGATCCTGCACGCTACCGCACCGCGACCAGCTGGCAAGCGGAAGGCCCGCTCGTCCGGCTGCAGATCGGCTTGGAGGACCCCGCCGACCTGATCGCCGACCTTGATGCCGGCCTCGCCCGCTTCCGCGAGGTTCGGGGATGAACGAGGGCTTTCCCTCCCTGCTCGCTCTGCTGCCGGGTAATCCGGCGATCGTCCATCCCCTGGTTGCGCTGACGCTCGCCGCCATTCTCTTCCTGATCGCGGACGGCACCGCCCATATAGCAGCCCCGCGCCTGCGACGCCGGGCGCGGCCGTTGGGCGAGGCGCTGGCTGGACATTTGCGTCCGATCCTGCGCCATGGGCTGGCGAGCGGACTGTTTGCCCTCGCAGCCGCGCTCTGGCCGGTCGGCGCGCTCGCCCATCTCATCCTTGGCGCCGCGCTTGCCCTTTCGGTCGCCTTGTTCGCGACCCACATCCTGCGCAGCCTCGCCATTCCCCGTTGGGCGGTCGTCCCTCTTGCCCTACTGCTATTCGTCACCGTGCTATCCGGCAGCAGCGGCGGCTTTGCCCCGGTCGCAGACATGCTGGATGGCATCGGCGTCGATCTTGGCAAGCGGCGCGTGACCCTGCTCGGCCTGTTCAGTACCGCGGCCATCTGCGTCCTGCTCTTCGCGCTGGTGCGGCTGGCCAATCGCCTGTTCGCTCGCAGCATCGGACGCGCCAAAGGGCTCGACGCCACGCAAAAGCTGCTCGCGCAAAAGCTCGCCGCGATCGGAGCCGTGGTCGCCGCCTTCTTCATCGGCATCGACCTGCTTGGCATCGACCTTACCGCCTTCGCGGTATTTTCGGGCGCGCTCGGCCTCGCCGTCGGCTTCGGCTTGCAAAAGACTTTCGGCAATCTGTTCGCCGGGATCATCCTGCTCATGGACCGCTCCATCAAGCCGGGCGACGTCATAGTCGTCGGCGACAGCTTCGGTTGGGTGAACAAGATCGGCGTGCGTGCCGTCTCCGTCCTGACGCGCGACGGCAAGGAGCATCTGATCCCGAACGAGAATTTGATGACGCAGGAGGTCGAGAACTGGTCCTATTCCGACCGCAACGTCCGGGTCCGCATCCCCGTCGGCGTCGGCTATGACAGCGACCTCAAGCTCGCACAGGAGCTGATGCTCCGCGCTGCGCAGGAAAGCCCGCGCGTCTTGCGCAACCCCAAGCCGAATGTGTGGCTGACTAATTTCGGCGAGAATCGCGTCGAGCATGACATTCTGGTTTGGATCAGCGACCCGGAAAGCGGCGTTGGCAACGTCAAATCAGATGTGCTGAACCGCATCTGGATGCTCTTCCGCGATCACGGCATCAACATCCCCTATCCTCAGCGCGTCATTCACGATCCTAACCGAGCTTTGTTGCAGAGTAGCAACATTTCAGCATCAAAAGATAATATACAGCAATAAACCCTTGTGCAGCGCGGCATGCGTCGGCATGCCCTCATCTGTTCAGGTCATCCGATCCGGCCCTTTTCGGGAATAGAGATACGGAATCCTGACGCAGGCGGGACCATCGCAGAACACCACCAAGGGGAATCTCATGCGTAAGTCCATTCTCGGCCTCTCGGCCGTCGCTCTTGCTGTCTTGTCCGTTCCGGCATTCGCCCAGGACGAAGCTGCTCCGGCACTCACCGTCACTGGCAGCGCTGCCGTCGTGTCGGACTATCGCTTCCGCGGCATCTCGCAGAGCGACAAGCGTTTCGCCCTGCAGGGTGGCCTCACTGTCACCCATGAGTCGGGCTTCTATGTTTCGACCTGGGGCTCTTCGATCGATGACTATGTCGCCGCTGGCAGCGACCAAGAACTCGACCTGATCGCGGGATATTCGAGGACCTTTGGTGCGGCGACCGTCGATGTCGGCGTCCTCTATTATTACTATCCCGGCTCGGGCGGCGCGAACACAGACTTTGTCGAGCCCTATGCGTCGATCAAGGGCACCTTCGGCCCGGCTACGGCGAAGCTGAGCGCCGCCTACGCGCCCAAGTCGCGCGCCCTTTCTGTCGATGGCGGCCTGACCCGCGAAGACAATCTCTATGTCGCGGGCGACCTCGCGGCTAGCGTTCCCAACACGCCGCTGGGCGTTTCGGCGCATCTCGGCCACAGCTTCGGTCCCAGCTATCTGACAATCGGTGACGAATATACCGATTGGAGCGTTGGTGCGACTTACACCTGGAGCCACCTGACCTTCGGCGTCAGCTATGTGGACACCGACAAGTCGCTCTACAGCCCCAGCGGCCGTAACATCAGCAAGGCTGGCGTCGTGGGATCGATCACCGCGTCCTTCTGATCACAGCCGTTCATTCCAGGAAAGGCCGCAATCCGCGCGATCGCGGCCTTTTCCATGCCCTCAGCTTTCTGGCTCGCGCAGCTTCATCCGCGCGCCTATATAGGCGCCATGTGCGCGTTCCTGCTGTTCCTGATCTTCGCCGCCACGGTCGCTGCGATGGAGGGCTTTGCCTATGTCATGCATCGCTGGGTGATGCACGGGCCCGGCTGGTTCCTGCATGCCAGCCATCATCGTCCCCGCACCGGCATGTGGGAAGCGAACGACCTTTATTTCGTGATTTTCGCGCTGCCGTCGATCCTGCTTCTGCTGGGCGGCGTGCAACTGGGCTGGGGCGATTGGGCGACCGCATGCGGCGCGGGAATCGCGGCTTATGGCCTCATCTATCTCGGCTTTCACGACATCCTCGTTCATCAGCGGATCGCGCATCGCCATGTCTCCCGCTCCCGCTATATGAAGCGGATCGTTCAGGCGCACAGGCTGCATCATGCAGTCGAAACCCGCGAGGGCTGCGTCAGCTTCGGCTTCCTGGTCGCCCCACGGCCGGAAGAATTAAAACGGCAACTCGCGCAGGAAGGGCGTAAGGGCGTGCGGAAAGCGCGCGGCCTCGTGGAAGCCGAGTGAGCGACAGCTTCACTTGCATTCCGCCGATCTGCCCAGCGGCAAGCTGAATGGCGCGCATCGGCCTTCTGGGCGGCTCCTTCAATCCGGCGCACGGCGGCCATCGCGCGATCTCGTTATTCGCGGCGGAGGCCCTGCGGCTGGACGAAGTGTGGTGGCTAGTCTCACCCGGCAATCCGCTCAAGCCGCGCGCGGGGATGGCATCGCTTCCTGCTCGGCTCGCCCATGCCCGCCATATCGCTCGCGCAGCGCCGATTCGCCCGACCGCGATCGAGCAATTGCTTGGCACACGATACACCGTTGATTCGCTGAAAAAGGTAAGGCGACGCTTCCCCCGGAACCAGTTCATCTGGCTGATGGGCGCGGACAATCTTGCCCAGTTCGGCCAGTGGAAGGATTGGCGCGGCATCGCGCGACAGATGCCCATTGCCGTAATCGCCCGGCCCGGCTATGATAGTGGTACCCGTGGCTCTGGGGCCATGGCCTGGCTGCGGCGTTTCGTCCGGCCCGCGCGCCAGAGTGCAGACTGGACGGATTGGAGACCGCCGGCGCTTGTGCTTCTGCGCTTTCGCCCTGATCCAAGATCGGCGACCCTGCTGCGGCAGGCGAAACCCCTCTGGCATCGCGAATATGAACATGCACGCGTGCGCGATCCGCTCACGCGCCGGTTGATTGTCTAGAATGGAGCATTTTTGACCAGACCTGATCCTGCCAACGACCCGGCCCATGATGCCGACAGCGTTGCCGCCCTGCACGACCTTGTCCTGAAATCGCTCGACGATGACCAGGCGCAGGAAACCATCTCCATCCCGCTTGAAGGCAAAAGCAGCATTGCCGACCATATGGTGATCGCCAGCGGGCGTTCATCGCGTCAGGTCGCGTCGATGGCGCAGAAGCTTGCCGAGCGCATCAAGCAGGCCACCGGCCGCTCCGCGCGTGTCGAGGGGCTGCCGGTCGCCGACTGGGTGCTGATCGATGCAGGCGATGTGATCGTCCATCTGTTCCGGCCGGAAGTGCGCAGCTTCTACAATCTGGAACGGATGTGGGGCTTTGTCGACGCACCGATGGCTGGCACGGCCTAAAGGCTTCCGGCATCGGCCTCGTCTCGCCGATGCAAGCAGCCCTTCGACAAGCGCGCGCTGAACCGTTAGGAGCGTGAGCCATGCTCCTCCACATCATCGCGCGCGGCAAGATCGGGCGTTCGGCCGAAGCAGAGCTGGTCGAACGCTATGTAAGGCGGCTGACCATGCCGCACAGGATCACCGAGCTGCCCGACCGAGGCGGCAAGCTGCCCCAGGCGGCGGCGGGTACGATCACGGTGATGCTCGACGAAAAAGGTCGCCAGCTCAGCTCCATGGACTTCGCCAAGCGGCTTGAGGGCTGGCGAGACCAGGGTGCCCGCGAATGCCGCTTCCTGATCGGCGCGGCGGACGGCTTTGATGATGAAGCCCGCGCAGGCGCCGACCTGCTGATCGCCTTTGGCGCGATGACCTGGCCGCACATGATGGCCCGCGCCATGCTGGCCGAACAGTTATGGCGCGCCTGCTCGATCCTTTCCGGCCACCCCTATCATCGCGAAGGCTGATGCCGCCGCGGCTCGACATCGGCTGCGGTTTATGCCTAGTCAAACAGTACCGGTCCCAAAAACAAAGACCGGCAGGGGGCAAGGGGTGAAAAGGTCAGCGGCCTTCGCGGCGATCATTGGTAGCGCAGCGGTCATCGCCGCCGCGCGCCTGACCGCCGCGCCTCAGGCAGGCATTATCCTCAGTGGCACTGGCGAAACCAGCCTGCGCCAGGAGCAGGCGGCGCTGAAAGCCGCACGCATCCAGTCGGAACGAGCGCGCGAACGCTCGCAACGGTTGGAACAGCAAGCCACTGCCGCGCGAGACGAGGCCGAACAGGCGCGTCGGCGCGCCGCCGCCATGGCCGCACGCATCCAGCAGGCCGAGGCAGACATTCAGGCGGCGCAGGCGCGCATCGCCATCATCGCCCGCATGCAGCGCGCCCAAACCGCCCGGCTTGCCGCAAAGCAGGAGCCCGTCGTCCGCCTGACCGCCGCGTTGCAAATGATGGCCCGGCGGCCGATCGCCCTCGCGCTGGTGCAGCCGGGATCGCTGAGCGACGCCGTCCACATGCGCGCCGTGTTGGGGCAGATCCTGCCGGTCATCCAAGAGCGCACCGCTGGCCTGCGCGCCGAACTGCAGCGCAGCCGCGCCCTGCGTGCCACCGCTGAACAGGCCACCGCATCGCTAGCACAAAGCCAGGCTGACCTGCGCACCGGGCAAGCCGCGTTGCGCACGCTCGAAGCGCAAAAGCGGCTCGCGGAAAAGGATTATCGCTCCAACGCCAATCTGGAAAGCGACCGCGCCTTGGCGCTGGGCGAACGCGCGCGGGACATCGTCGACCTGATGGACCGGCTCCAGGCGGCAGGCGACCTGCGCGATGAGTTGGCGGCGCTCCCCGGCCCGCTTCTCCGCCCCGCAAGGCCGGACCTCGCCATCGCATCTTCACCCCCACGGCAGCGCGACCCTGCCGGACCGCCGCCCTATCGCCTGCCGGTAATGGGCCAGCTCGTCACCGGCATGGGCGAGCTATCGGAAAGCGGCGTCCGGTCGCGCGGCCTCACCATCGCTACCCAATCCGGCGCGCTTGCCGTCGCACCGACGGCGGGACGCGTCGTCTTCGCCGGGCCGTATCGCGGCTATGGCCAAATCATCATTCTGGATCATGGCGGCGGCTGGACCACCCTGATCACCGGGCTGCAACGCCTGTCTGCCACGGTTGGTGACAGCGTGCGTCAGGGCGATCCCTTGGGCAATGCCGCTAATGGGCGGGCGAGCATTACAGTCGAACTGCGCCGCAATGGTCGTCCCGTCGACATCGTGCCGCTGATCGGGCTCGGTTGAGAGCTCTGCCCCGCCCTGGATCGGGGCAGGCGCGTTTCAGTAGAGCCCGCACTAACGGCATTAGCCCGTTGCGCGATCCAGCACACGAAGCCTCAGAGCTGCGTGCTTTAAATCGGCACCACCTTCTAACTCCGTTCGCCCTGAGGTTGTCGAAGGGCTCTACTTCTTGTGAGGAAGTGAAGGGCCCCGACAAGCCCAGCCCGAACGGTTGAGTGATCGAGGTCAAGGGCACAAAGCCCTAGCGCCGCCAGCGTGCCCAAATAGCCGTGGGTAGCTCCAACCCTCGCGCTTCTTCGCGCACGGCCAATTCGCCCGCTTCGACCGTGCCGGGAAGATCGACAAAGGCCTGCTTCAGCAACTCGCCAATCGCAAGCGCGGACATGCGCACGGCATAGACGGTCAGGAACAGGAAGCGGCTATCCGCATCCAGCAGGCGGCGGCAATCCGCGATCAGCCGGGGCAGGTCCTCTTCCAGCCTCCAGATTTCGCCATCCGGCCCGCGGCCATATTTTGGCGGGTCGAGCAATATCCCGTCATAGCGCCGCGCGCGACGAACTTCTCGCGCGACGAACTTGGCGGCATCATCGACGATCCAGCGCACCGGGCGGTCTTCCATCCCCGACGCGGCGGCATTGGCGCGCGCCTGCGCGACCGACTTCTTCGACGCATCGACATGCACCATCTGCGCCCCGGCAGCCGACATCGCCAAAGTGCCGACACCAGTATAGCCGAACAGGTTCATGACCTGAGCATGCTCCAGCCCTGCTGTCTGCTCACGCATCCAGTTCCACACCGGCGCCATGTCAGGGAAGAAGCCCAGGTGCCGGAAAGGCGTGCAGCTCGCCTGGAACGTCACCTCATTCCAGCTGAGCGGCCAACCTTCGGCGGGCACCGGGCGATCATAGAACCATCGCCCCCCACCCTCTTCATCCGACCCGGGCACGAACTCGCCATCCGCCTGCCAGTCAGCGCTCGCGGGCGCCCACATTGCCTGCGGCTCAGGCCGAATGAAGCGATAGCGGCCATAGCGTTCGAGCTTGCGGCCATGACCCGAATCGATCAGGCCATAATCCGCCCATGGCTCACCGATGAGCGTGTCGAGCTTCATGCCCGCGGCGTAGCGCGCTCCGCGACATAGGCGGTGATCGCTTCAAAGGTCGCGGGCAGCTTGGCATAGGCTTCCTCGCGGGCGAACAGGTCGCCCATGCGGGTCGGCAGAGGTGGACGAAGGCCCGTGGCGCGCTCCACGGCTTCCCGGAATTTGGCGGGATGCGCCGTCGCCAGGGTGACGATCGGCACACCTGCCTCAACCTCCATCTCGCGCGCTGCGGCAAGACCGACGGCGGTATGCGGATCAATGACCTGACCCGCGCCATCGAAGGCCCAGCGGATTGCCATGTTCATCGCATCACCATCGACTCGCGCAGACGCGAACAACTTCGCCGCGCCAGCACGCTGCGCATTGGTGAGGCGCATTGCCCGGCTCGTTTCGAATCCCTTCATCTGCTCGGCCAAGGCTGGACCGCCGCGGCCACCGGCGTCGAACAGCAGGCGTTCGAAATTCGAACTGATCTGGATGTCCATGCTGGGGGTGGACGTCTGAACCACATGGCCTTGGCTATAGTCACCGTCCGCCAGCGCGCGGTGCAGAATGTCGTTCACGTTGGTCGCGACCATCAGCTTGGCGACCGGCAAGCCCATCTGCGCTGCCACATAGCCCGCGAACACGTCGCCGAAATTGCCGGTGGGTACCGAAAACGCAATCTGCCGTTCCGGCGCACCTAGCCTTACCGCAGCGTAGAAATAATAGACCACCTGCGCCATCAGCCGTGCCCAGTTGATGCTGTTCACTGCGGACAGATTGAACTTCTTCGAGAAAGCCGGATCGTTGAACATCGCCTTTACGAGCGCCTGCGCGTCGTCAAAGCTACCCTCGATAGCGATATTGTGGACGTTGGGTGCGCGCACCGTGGTCATCTGGCGACGCTGCACATCGGACACGCGGCCTTCGGGATGCAGCATGAAGATGTCGATCTTCTCACTCCCAGCCACCGCGTCGATGGCTGCGGACCCGGTATCGCCCGAGGTCGCGCCGACGATCGTCAAATGATCGTCGCGACGGGACAGGAACCGCTCGAACAACTGCCCCAGCAACTGCAGCGCCACGTCCTTGAACGCCAGCGTGGGTCCATGGAACAGCTCCAGCAGCCAATGCTGATGATCCAGCTGGACCAGCGGCGTCACCGCCTTGTGGCTGAATCGGCCATAAGCGGCGGTGCAAAGCTCGCGCAGCTCGTCCTCGCTAAGGGAACCGGCGACATAGGGCGCCATGACGCGGACGGCGGTTTCGACATAGGACAGCCCCGCGAGCGCCCGTATGTCGGCTTCCGAGAAGCGCGGCCAGCTTTCCGGAACATAGAGGCCGCCATCGGACGCCAGCCCTGCCAGCGTCACATCCTCAAAACCCAGCGCAGGCGCGCTTCCCCTGGTGCTCACATATTGCATGATGGGGAAGCGCGGTAACGAGGCCGGAGCCCCGGAGCAAGCCTTTACGACGGGTCGCCCGATGATGGAGGCCGCCTGCGAAGCGCGAGCACGTAAATGATCACGGCCACACCAGCGAAGAAGAACCACTGGATCGCGTAGGCGAGATGGTTGTTCGGGACATCCTCGACGCTCGGCGGCGCGACGGACTTAAACCCATTTGGCGCGCGTTCGGCGATCAGCATCGGGCGCAGCGGCAAGGCGTTGGCGGTGAAACGGGACAACAAGGTGCGGTGGTCAGGCTCCTCGGAAATCCAGCCTGCGACCTGCCCTCCCGTCCAGTCTGGCTTCAGGTCAGGCTGCTTGGCGACGCCCAACGCGACGAGCGCGCCGGGGCCTTCAGCGCCCGTGGCGCATTGTGCGATATAGCGATAGCCCACCGATCCATCGGCAGCTCTACCCGCCTCGGTCTGCCAGCCCACAACATTCAGGCAGTGGACCGAAGATCGCCGGAACAGCAGATCGGCGGCCACCGGCGCCATTTGCGGGTAGCTCACGGTCGGCTTGGCCGGATTGGCGGAGGCCAAGGCCAGCATCGCCTCTTTCTCGCCCCGTCGCTGCAACTGCCAGATACCAAGGGCGATCATCACGAGCACGGCGCCTGTCACGATGATGCTGGCGAAAAGGGGGATACGCCGCGTGGTCACAGCGTAAACGCCAATAGGAACGATCGCCCGACCGATGCGAGCTGCCGGGGGCTAGGTTCGGGCTGACGATGCTGCCGGAGGGTATCCTCCGTCCTGCTTCCGGACAGCAGGACGCCGGGAGAGGTAAAGCGGAGCGCGGATGGCCTTGCGAGGCTGAAAAAAGACATGAAGCTAGGCATAATTATCTTCGGCCCAAAAGAAAACGGCCGGTTGTTACCGGCCGTTCGCTCAGTTGATCGAGTGGGTGATGCTTAGCCGCCGTGCATCGGAGCGCCCCAGCCGCCCCACACGTAGATGGCGACGAAGAGGAACAGCCAAACGACGTCGACGAAGTGCCAGTACCAGGCAGCGGCCTCGAAACCGAAATGCTGCCGGGGGGTGAAGTGGCCCTTATAAGCGCGCACCAGATTGACGATCAGGAAGATCGTGCCGACCAGAACGTGGAAGCCGTGGAACCCGGTCGCCATGTAGAAGGCCGAGCTATAGGGGCTGCCGCCGAACGGGAACGGGGCATGCGCATATTCATAAGCCTGGATCGACGAGAACAGCAGACCGAGAATGACGGTCAGCCACAGACCTTTCTTAAGGCCTTCGCGATCGCCATGGATCAGGGCATGGTGCGCCCAGGTCACGGTCGTGCCCGAGCAGAGCAGGATCAGCGTATTGAGCAAGGGCAGCTCAAACGCGTTCATTACCTCGATGCCCTTGGACGGGAACATCCCTTCGATCGGGGCGAGCTGGCTCGGGAAGAGCGAGAAGTCGAAGAAGGCCCAGAACCAGCCAACGAAGAACATGACTTCCGAGGCAATGAACAGGATCATGCCGTAGCGCAGGTGAAGCTGCACCACCGGCGTATGGTCGCCCGCATGCGCTTCAGCGATCACGTTCGCCCACCAGCTGTACATGGTGAACAGCACGCCTGCGACGCCGATCAGGAATACCCAGCCACCGCCAGCAGGCATCGCATCGGGGTGCATCCACATGATTGCGCCCACCGCCATGACCAGCGCCGACATCGAACCGAATAGCGGCCAGATGCTGGGCGGTAGAATATGATAATCGTGCTGCTTGGCGCCTGCCATGACGTACTCTTCCCTGTTCGCGTTCGCGTTATCGTGGATTGCCTTAGCTTGGCTTCTTGTCCTGCTCAACAGGATAGAAGGTGTAGCTCAGCGTAATTTCCTGCGTATCCCTATTGTCGGGATCATTCAGGATTTTCGGATCAACATAATAGATCACCGGCATCCGCACCTGCTCACCGGGTTGCAATGTCTGCTGGGTAAAGCAAAAACATTGGATCTTGGTGAAGTAAGCGCCAGCCTGCGTCGGCGTCACGTTGAAGCTGGCGGTGCCGGTAACAGGCTTGTCCGACATGTTCTTCGCGATGAAGATCGCCATGTCGCGCGCCCCCACAGTGACGGTATCGGTGGGGTGCTCCGGATAGAATTTCCACGGCATCCCGGGCTGAACATTGGAGTCGAAGCGAATCGACATCATATGCCCAAGGGCCGGTTGCAACTTCACGTCAGCGGCCGCGCGCTGGGTCGTTCCGCCAAAGCCGGTCTGCTCGCAGAAGATCCGGTACAGCGGAACCGACGCGAAGCCCAATCCCAACATCGCCAATCCAACCCCGGCCATGGCAACCAGCGTGCGCCGGTTACGCCGGTCGCGGTCAAATGGCGAGGGAGGCAGGCTGGCCATCAATGCCCCCCGCCGATTTTCACGATCGTGATCGCGTAAAAAAGGATCACCAGCGCGCCTAGCAGGAGCCCCGTGATTAAGGCACGCGACTTCTGGCGGCTGCGAACCTGCTTTTCATCTTCAGGCGTCACGCGAACACCCACCGGTCAACCACGACTGCTCCGAACAGCGCGAAAAGGTAGAAAATCGAATATTTGAACAGCCGTCGCTCAGGACCCATGCGGTTTGGATCGGTTTCGCGGCGCCGATATACGTCAAACGCGAATATGACGAACAAGCCCGTACCCAGCAAAGCGGTAACGCCGTAAATTAAACCCGTAAGGCGTAGCAGGACCGGCGCCATCGCCGCAGCCGCCATGATCGCGGTGTAAAACCAGATTTGTCGACGCGTCGCGACTTCGCCGGATACGACCGGCAACATCGGAATATTCGCCGCCGAATAGTCGGTCTTCACAAACAGGGCGAGGGCCCAGAAATGCGGGGGCGTCCAGAAGAAGGTGAGCATGAAGAGCGCCACAGGGAGAGCGCCGACATCGCCCGTCACGGCTGCCCAGCCAATGACCGGCGGAAAGGCGCCCGCCGCACCACCAATCACGATATTCTGCGCAGTCCGCGGCTTCAGCCAAATAGTATAGATGAAAACATAAAAGAGGATCGACACAGCCAGGATAGCAGCGGCGAGCCAGTTTGTCGCCACGCCCATCAGCAGGACCGAGAAGAAGGAGAGGCCGACGCCAAAGTGAAGGGCCGATTGACGATCCATCCGTCCTGCGGGCAGCGGCCGGTTAGCCGTGCGCTTCATCTTCGCGTCGATGTCGGCTTCATACCATTGGTTCAGGCTCGCCGCCGCCCCTGCGCCAAGCGCAATACAGAGGATGGCTGTGAAGGCGAGCACGGGATGGATATCGCCTGGCGCAGCAAGAAGGCCGCAAAGGCCGGTGAAGACCACCAAGGTCATCACACGCGGCTTGGTCAACGCGACGAAATCCCGCCAATGTGCAGGCATCGGGGAAGCAGCGCTCCCAGTCATGAACGGCGAACTTGCCATATGCTCCTCATGCGGCAGCCCGGCGCCATCAGGGGCACCGGGACTGCTAACCTTGGGTCTACGATCCCTATCGCTACCCGGCATCCTCCTGGATGCTTTCCTTCTAGCCGATCGTCAGTCGATGACCGGCAGCGTCTCGAACTGGTGGAAGGGCGGCGGGCTAGGCAGCGTCCATTCCAGCGTCGTCGCGCCTTCACCCCACGGATTGCCTTCCGCCTTCTTGCCGAAAGCAAGCGACCAGAAGACGTTCACGAAGAAGATCAGCACGCCGACGGCCATGATCTCGTACCCATGGCTTGCCACACTGTTCCAGTAGGCAAATGCCTCTGGATAGTCAGGGTAGCGGCGAGGCATGCCCGACAGGCCGAGGAAGTGCATCGGGAAGAACAGCAGGTTCACGCCGACGAAGAACACCCAGAAGTGCAGATGGCCCAGGAACTCGCTGTACATGCGGCCCGACATCTTCGGGAACCAATAGTAGAAGCCAGCGAAGAGGCCGAAAACGGCGCCCAGCGACAGCACATAGTGGAAGTGAGCAACGACATAATAGGTGTCATGCAGCACGTCATCGACACCGCCGTTCGCCAGGACAACGCCGGTGACACCGCCCACGGTAAACAGGAAGATGAAGCCCAGCGCCCAGACCATCGGGGTCTTGTAGCTGATCGAACCACCCCAAATCGTTGCGATCCAGGAGAAGATCTTGATCCCCGTGGGCACGGCGATCACCATCGTTGCGGCGGTGAAGTACATCTTCACGTTCACAGACATGCCGGTGGTGAACATGTGGTGCGCCCACACGACGAAACCGACGACACCAATTGCGACCATTGCATAGGCCATGCCGAGATAACCGAACACGGGCTTGCGGCTGAAGGTCGAGATGATCTGGCTGATGATGCCGAAGCCAGGCAAAATCATGATGTACACTTCGGGATGGCCGAAGAACCAGAACAGGTGCTGGTAGAGTTCCGGATCGCCACCGCCAGCAGCATCATAGAAGGTGGTGCCAAAGTTGCGGTCGGTCAGCAGCATCGTGATTGCAGCGGCCAGAACCGGCAGCGCGAGCAGCAGAAGGAAAGCGGTGACCAGCACCGACCAGACGAACAGCGGCATCTTGTGCAGGGTCATGCCCGGCGCGCGCATGTTCAGGATGGTGGTGATGAAGTTGACCGCACCCAGAATGGAGCTGGCGCCAGCGATGTGAAGCGACAGGATAGCCATGTCCACCGCAGGACCTGCAGAACCGCTGGTCGAGAGCGGAGCGTAGACGGTCCAGCCCGTACCCGCACCATTACCCGTGCCGCCAGGAACGAAGGTCGAACCGAGCAGCAGCGCAAAGGCCGGGATCAACAGCCAGAAGCTGATATTGTTCATGCGCGGGAAGGCCATGTCCGGTGCGCCGATCATGATCGGGACGAACCAGTTACCGAAGCCGCCGATGATCGCGGGCATAACCATGAAGAAAACCATGATTAGACCGTGTGCGGTGATCAGCACGTTCCAGAGGTGATAGGCCTGGTCGAGGGTGGCTGACGGGCCATCGGTCATCTGAGCCCAGGTATGCAGATATTGAATACCTGGCTGCGCCAATTCAGCGCGCATCAGACCTGAAATCGCGCCGCCGATGACACCGGCGAGGATCGCGAAGATCAGGTAAAGGGTGCCGATGTCCTTATGGTTCGTCGACATGAACCAGCGCTGGAAGAAGGCTGGCTTGTGATCGGCGTCATGATGATCATGAGCATGATCGCCGTGATGATCTGCAGTAATCGTGGTCATGGCGTTATGCCCTTACATCAAAGTTTTTGGGCGGGGGCGGCGGCAGGTGCGGCCGGAGCAGCAGCGGCGGTGGCCGCCGGAGCGGCGCCTTGCAGCTTGCCACCCTGCGAGAGGACCCACTGATCGAACTGAGCGGGAGGCAGCGCCTCGATCGCGATCGGCATGAAGGCGTGACGCGCGCCGCACAATTCGGAACATTGGCCGTAATAGACGCCCGGCTTCTCAATGGTGAAGGTCTTCTCATTGAGGCGGCCCGGCACAGCGTCCATCTTCACCCAGAGCGACGGCACGGCAAAGGCGTGAATCACGTCGGCGCCGGTGATGATCAGCTTGATCGGACGGCCAGCGGGAAGAACCAGGCGATTGTCGGGCGCCAGCAGATAAGGCTCGCCATTAGCCTCGGCCTTTTCCTTGGGCAGCATGTTCGAGACGAATTCGGGGATGCCGTTGTCGGGATATTCATAGCCCCAATACCATTGGTAGCCAGTCACCTTCACCGTCACCGCATCCTTGGGAGCGGGCTTATACTGATCAGCCAGCAAGCCGATCGAAGGCACCGCGATCACCAGCAGGATGATGACCGGGACGACGGTCCAGATCACTTCGATCACTGCATTGTGCGAGGTCTTCGAGGGCACCGGGTTGGCGCTGCGGCGGAAGCGGACCATGACATAGAGCATCAGGATCAGCACGAAGACCGAAATGATCGTGATGAGCGGCAGCAGCAGCACGTCGTGCAGCCAGCGGGCCGTGTGGCCGGTCGGGCTGAACTGTTCCTGCAAGGTGATTTCGCCCGGGCGCGGCATGCCGATGCCTTCGGTCGGCTTCATCCGGGCAGGCGCAGCGACCTTCGCAGCTTCGGCAGCGGGAGCCGCCGCATTGCCAGCCGATTCGGCCGGGGCGGCAGCATTGTCCGCAGCGGCAGCGACGGCAGAATTATCCTGCGCCAGCGCCTGACTGTTCAACGCCGATGCAGGCGCAAAGGCCAGCAACCCGGCGAGAACGAGCGATTTCACCATTTTCATAAGCGTCTTCTTACCCCGTAACCCCTTGGCGCCGCTGCAACGAAGGCGCGCGCATACGCGTCCCCCTCCGCCCGGTCGGTCTGCCGCGGCTTATAGGCATGCTTTTTTCCTGCCTCAAGCGGGCAGGAGCAGATTTTCTTCGCTGTTGCAACGCCCCGGCCGTCCGCCTATCTCGCACCTCGCGCGCAGGGGCGCGATCATGGTTACCCATGTTAAAGGATTTAAGTGCCGGACGGCTCGAGGCAGCCGGGGCATGTGCTGATGGATCGATATAGCGGATGACCGACGAGGAAGTACTGGCAGAATTCAGGGCGGCAGGAGCTTTGCTCGAAGGGCATTTCATTCTGTCTTCCGGCCGCCGCAGCGCCAATTATCTGCAGTGCGCGCGCGTGTTGATGAACGCCGAGCGCGCAGGCCGCTTGGCGCGGGCCGTTGTGCAACAATTGCCGCGCGAAATGCGGCAGGAGATTGACCTTGTCGTGTCTCCGGCGATGGGCGGCCTCATCATCGGACATGAAGTGGGCCGCGCGCTTGACAAGGATGCGGTCTTTCTTGAGCGGCCGGAAGGCACCTTCGAACTGCGCCGGGGCTTTAGCATCATGCCTGGTCAGAAGGTGCTGATGGTAGAAGACGTCGTGACCACCGGCCTGTCCTCGCGTCAGGCGATCGAAGCAGTCGAAGCTGAGGGCGGGATCGTCCTCGCCGAAGTTGCTCTGGTCGATCGGTCCGCGGGCGAGGTGGACCTTGGCGTCCCCTTCTACCCGCTCGTCAGCATCAACTTCCCGGTCTATGAAGCAGAGGATGTGCCGCCTGAACTCGCGGCCATTCCCGCGATCAAGCCCGGAAGCCGGAAACAATAGGCATTATGCAGCACTCCCCCGCCCACCTGCGCCTGGGTGTCAACATCGACCATGTTGCCACGATCCGGAACGCGCGCGGGGGAGAGCATCCCGATCCGGTCAAGGCTGCGTTGCTGGCCGTGAAGGCAGGCGCGGACGGGATCACCGCCCATCTGCGTGAAGACCGGCGGCATATCCGCGACGAGGATATCGCAACCTTGATGGCGGCGCTTGCGGTTCCGTTAAATCTGGAGATGGCAGCAACGCAGGAGATGCTGGGCATTGCGCTGAAGCATCGCCCGCATGCCGCCTGCATCGTGCCGGAAAAGCGCGAGGAACGCACGACCGAAGGCGGGCTGGACGCAGCGGGCCAGATCGAAATGCTGCGGCCGATCGTCACAGCGCTGAGCGAGGCGGGGATACGCGTCAGCCTGTTCATCGAGCCTGATCCGGCGCAGATCGAAGCGGCCATGCGGCTGGGCGCTCCGGTGGTGGAGTTTCACACGGGCCGCTATGCTCATTTATCGGGTGCCGAACGCGCCGAGGAGCTGCGGCGTCTATCGGACGCGGCGGCTTTGGCGGCGAAGAACGGGATCGAGCCTCATGCCGGTCATGGCCTGACCTTCGACAATGTCGGCCCGGTGGCAGCGATCCCGCAAGTTGCTGAACTCAATATCGGCCACTTCCTGATCGGCGAGGCCCTGTTCAGCGGGCTGGAAAGCAGCATCCGCGAGATGCGGCGGCAGATGGATCTTGTCCGTTGATCATCGGCCTTGGCTCTGACCTGTGCAACATAGAGCGTATTCAAAATTCGCTCGACCGTTTCGGCGCGCGGTTCGAACAGCGCGTCTTCACGCAAGTCGAACGGGCCAAGGCCGACCGGCGGCCCTTCACCAAGGCGGGCACGCTGGCGAAGCGCTTCGCCGCCAAGGAAGCTTTTTCAAAGGCAGTCGGCACAGGGTTCAATCGCGGCGTGTTCATGAAGGACATCGGCGTCGTCAACCGGCCCGGTGGCGCTCCCACGTTGGAGCTGACGGGCGGCGCGCTTCTGCAGCTGGAGGGTATGATTCCCGCAGGCCATAAGCCGGTCATTCACCTGACGCTAACCGATGATCATCCATGGGCGCAGGCGTTCGTGATCATCGAGGCCCTGCCCCAGTGACGGCCATCCCGCCACGATCCGAAACGCCCAGCACAATGGCAGCCGACATGAGCGATAACGACCCGCTTGCCACCGAAGAACCAGCGCCTGCATCGCCGACGCGCGTGGAGGGCAGCTCCGTTAATTGGTGGCATGAGGTCAAGAGCATCGGGCTTTTGATCGTGGCCGTTCTGGCTTTCCACAGTTTCGTCGCCAAGCCATTCTACATTCCAAGCGAATCCATGATGCCGGTGTTGCTGAAGGGTGACCGGCTGGTGGTCAGCAAATTCCCTTATGGCTGGTCCTATGTTTCGCCGAGTTTCCACCCCCTACCCTTCCTGAAGGGGCGGATTTTCGGCCGCCTTCCTGACCGCGGCGACATCGTCATCGTATCGCCCCATAATCGGCGGGAAGACTATATAAAGCGCGTGATCGGCCTGCCGGGCGACATAATCGAGGTGAGAGGCGGCCAGGTCATTTTGAACGGCGTCGCGGTTCCTCAAAAGGCGGTGAAGCCGGTCTTGATCCCGATCGACGGCAACGCGCCTTGCTCCCCTGCTCAGTTTCCCGGTGCCCGCATGACGGGAGCGGATGGGCGGGACTATTGCCAATTGCCGGTGCGGCAGGAGACGTTGCCAAACGGCAAAAGCTACCTGACGATCGACATGGGGCCGAGCGCGCTGGATTGGTACGGGCCGGTGCGCGTGCCGCGGGAGCATGTGTTCCTGATGGGTGACAATCGCGACAACAGCGCCGACAGCAGGGCGCCGCTTGAGGAAAATGGGCTCGGCGGGCCCGTGCCTTGGGAGGCGCTTGGCGGACGCGCGGAGTTCATCACTTTTTCGCTGGATGGCGATTCCAGCTGGAATCCCATGAGCTGGCTTCATGCCTTCCGCAGCGGACGGGCAGGGAACAGCTTACGTCCCGAGAGCGTTCCACCCCCGAAATAATGCTTGGTAAAAAGGGGCTGGTGATTGAGCGGGAAGCATGTTCACATCGAGGAGCCAGGCCCTAGCGAGCTGCGCAGCCCGCTTGTCCAGCATGAGATAAAGCGCGCGGGTGTTTGGATCGCCATGGCCGTGGCCGTGGCGCTGCTTGTGCTGCTGTCCCAGCCATTGATGCTCATTCTGGGCGCTTTGGTGCTGACGACGATGATGGATGGGGGCACGAGGCTGCTCGGCCGGATTTTGCCGATCGGGCGAGGCTGGCGGCTCACGATCGTGCTTCTGTCCGCAATATTATTCCTGGCCTACACCTTTTATCTCACCGGATCGAGCCTGGCGGCGCAGGCGCAGGCCATGCGCACCATCGTGGAGGCACAGGTGGCGCGCATCGGTGGATGGATGCAGCAGCTGGGCGTGACCACGACGCCGGATGACTTCAAGAGCCTTGCGACGCAGGCATTCAGCTCGATCGGCCGGGTGACCGCAGCGGTCGGGACGGTCATGGGCGCGATCACCAGCGGCGTAATGATGCTGGTGCTGGCGATCTTCATTGCGGTTGATCCGCGTCTATATGAGCGGGGCGTCGCCTGGATGCTGCCGATGGGCAACCGGGTCGGCTTCTATAATGTCATCGACAAGATGGGCTGGACGTTGCGCCGCTTGATGTTCGGGCGGCTGATCGGCATGGCTGTAGAGGGTGTGGGCACCTGGCTGCTCCTGCTTGCCGGAGGCGTGCCGATGGCGGGGCTGCTCGGTATCCTGACGGGGCTGTTCGCCTTTTTGCCGAATATCGGGTCGATCATTTCGGGCGTATTGATCGTATTGGTCGGCTTTTCCGCTGGTTTTGATGCGGGCCTCTACGCCTTTGGCGTCTATCTGGTGGTGCAGATCGTCGATGGCTATCTGATCGTGCCGATGGTGGCGAAGCGGGCGACGGACTTGGCTCCGGCGCTGGTGCTTGCGGCGCAAATCCTGTTCGGCGCGCTGTTCGGGATAATGGGCCTGTTCCTAGCCGACCCGATCGTCGCGATGATCAAGGTCTATCTGGAGGAGCGGTCGAAAGCGATCAATGACAGCGACGATGCGAAAGCCATTGTCGTCAGCGAATGAAAAAGGGCCCGACTGGCGGGCCCTTTTCACATTCCGGTAGTCCTGATCAGTTGCCGGGAAACGGCGGCGGGGCGGCGCCCTGCTGCATCATCTGCTGCATCCGCATGATGTCGGCCTTCGACTTGAAGTCATGCAGTTGAACATCGAAGACCAGCACGGAATTGGCCGGGATCGGGCCAGCAGACTGTTCGCCATAGCCAAGCTGCGGCGGAATCCATAGGCGATACTTGCCGCCCTTCTTCATCTTCTGCAGGCCTTCGGAAAAGCCCGGCACGACGCCGTCTACGGGCATCGCCGTCTGGGCATTCTCATCGAAGACGGTGCCATCGAGCAGCGTGCCCTTGTAGCCGACGAGCGCCACGTCCGCGGCGGTCGGGCTGGGGCCAGTGCCCTCTTCCAGCACCTTGTACTGCAGGCCCGATTCGGTCGTGATCACGCCTTCTTCACCGGCATTGCTGGCGAGATAGCTGGCCGGCGACGGCTCGATGCCACGCTGTCCGGCCCAGGCCAATCCGGCGGCGGCAATCGCCACCGCGGCAACACCGATCCAGAGACGCGTCAGCGACCCCTTGGCGATGGGACGAAGGGGAACAGCGGTCGTGGACATGGACCTAAGCCTCGCAGGTGCGGATGATCAGCAGGATGGAGCGGCGAAGCGCCGCCCCAAAGACACGGACGTCTTAACGGACGCCGTCGCGCTCGGCGCGCTTGCGCTCCAGCTTACGTGCGCGGCGAACCGCAGCCGCCTTTTCACGGGCGCGCTTTTCCGAGGGTTTTTCGTAGTGACGGCGCAGCTTCATCTCGCGATACACGCCCTCACGCTGCAGCTTCTTCTTAAGCGCGCGCAGGGCCTGGTCGACATTGTTGTCGCGAACGATGATTTGCATAAGCCAGTCAAACTCCAGTCGAAAACGGGCGGTTCGTCAGGAAACTAACCCTTCCCGACGGGCCTACCGAAACTAATAGCGATGAGTCGTCGCAGGGCAGCCTGCGCCGTGTGGGGCGCGCCCTACCAGCAGATTCGGCCAAATTCAACCCCGAAGCCGTTTCACTCGACAGCAGCGTCAGCGGGGTGGATAGTCTTGGCAACAGATAAAGGAGGATCGCCATGGCCACTGCCCGCCCCGCCACCGACATGTCTGCTGCCGAATGGGAGGCACGCCAGCAACTTGCTGCCTGCTACCGCATATTCGACCATATGGGCTGGTCGGAGCTGATCTACAACCACATCACCTTGCGCGTGCCCGATGAGGCTGGGGCGTTCCTGATCAATCCGTTCGGCTTGCTTTATTCGGAAGTGACCGCGTCGAACCTCGTCAAGATCGACATTGACGGTCATGTTCTGGATGGCAGCCCCTATCCGGTCAACCGGGCCGGCTTCACGCAGCATAGCGTCTTCCACCGTTATTTGCCCGATGCTCATTGCGTCATCCACACCCATACGACAGCCGCGATGGCGGTCAGCGCAACCAGGGAAGGACTGCGGCCCACCAACTTTTACGCGGCGGCCTTTGCGGGGCGGATCGCCTATCATGATTTTGAAGGGATCACCTTGAGGTCCGAAGAGGGCGAGCGGCTGATCGCCAATCTGGGAGATCGGCGGCTGATGATGCTGCGCAATCATGGGTCGTTGGTCATGGCCGACAGCCTGCCCAAGGCCTTCCTGCTGCACTGGATGCTTCAGCGCGCTTGCGAAATTCAGGTTGCGACGGGAGCAGCAGGAACGCCGATCGATATTCCCGATGAGGTGATTGCCGTCCACCAGCGCGACATTGGTGGAGTGCAGTTGCCAGTCGGCCCCGGCGTTCCGGACTTTCAGGCGATGGTACGGCTGATCGACCGGATCGATCCAAGCTGGAAGGAATGAAGCAACGAACTTTCCCCGGTCGCAATCTAGATCAAGGACACGGCCGCAGAAAGAACATAATGTGAACACATGGCTGTTCTTTCAATCCGGCAAAAACTGGAAATCCTGGCTGACGCTGCAAAATATGATGCATCATGTGCATCGTCAGGAACCAAGAAACGCGACAGCATGTCTGGACGGAAAGGCGGTATCGGGTCGACCGAGGGGATGGGGATATGCCACGCCTATGCGCCGGATGGCCGGTGTATCTCGCTGCTCAAGATCTTGCTGACGAACAGCTGCATCTTCGATTGCCACTATTGCATCAATCGCCGGTCGAGCGATGTCCGACGCGCGCGCTTCACGGTCCGGGAAGTGGTTGATCTGACGCTGAGCTTCTATCGCCGCAACTATATCGAAGGGCTGTTCCTGTCCTCCGGCATCATCCGCTCTTCTGACTATACGATGGAACAGCTGGTCGGCGTGGCCCGCGCGCTGCGGGAGGAACATGATTTCCGCGGCTATATTCACCTCAAGACCATTCCGGATGCTGACCCCGAACTCACTCATCAGGCGGGGCTGTACGCAGACCGGTTGTCTATCAATGTCGAGCTTCCAACCGAGCAGGGGCTTCGGCGGTTGGCGCCAGAAAAAAATGGCGAGCGGATTGAAGGAGCGATGAAGGGGCTGCGCACGGCGATCGAAGACACCGCCGACGCGAAGAAGCGTTACCGCCATGCGCCTCGCTTCGCCCCCGCCGGACAATCGACACAGATGATCGTGGGCGCGGATGAAGCCGATGACCGGGCGATCATCCGGCGCGCGCGATCGCTTTATGATCGGCATGCCTTGCGGCGGGTCTATTATAGTGCGTTTTCGCCCATCCCATCGGCCAGCAGCGTGCTCCCCCTTAAACGCCCGCCGCTGCTGCGCGAACATCGGCTATATCAGTCGGACTGGATGATGCGCTTTTACGGCTTTTCCGTGCAGGATCTTGAGCAGGCGACCGACCCGCAGACGGGGCATCTGCCGCTCGACATCGATCCCAAGCTGGCCTGGGCGTTGCGGCACCGGGACATGTTTCCCGTCGACGTCAATCGCGCGCCGCGCGAGATGCTGCTTCGTGTGCCGGGGCTCGGGGTTAAGGCCGTCGACCGCATATTGGCGAGCCGCCGCGTGCGTCGGCTGCGGCTGGACGATGTGGCGCGGCTGACAAGCTCAATCGCCAAGCTGCGCCCCTTTCTGGTCGCGAGCGATTGGCGGCCCATTCATCTGATCGACAAGGCCGATCTGCAACGGCAACTCACCCCCCGCCCCTCTCAGCTGGAGCTTTTCAGCTGAAGAGCCGTTTTCCCTGTTGATAAGTGCTGCACTTCATGATTTCTTGAGAAGAACAAAAAGTCGAGGGGAAGGCGCTGGTGGCAACGGCATTCAACAATGATTCAGCACGAGTTCGGGGTGCGCGCCATGCCAAGCGCATGAGTAGTCACCTGGCCGCTGCGCTCGTTGTTTTCTGTCTTCTCCAGATCGGGATCGTCGCGCGGATGGGGGGGTCGCTGGTCCTGCACCTTGCCCTCATCATCGCCATCGGCGGTTTCGCCAAGATCGCCTGTGGCGTCGAGCGCCGCTGGGAAATTCTCGACGAAAGCGGCCTATCTCTTTCGAGCCTGGACCTGCGCTTTCGCAGGGATGTGGCGCAGGTTTGGGTAACCAGCATCTTCTGCAGCCTGCTCTGGATACCGGTTGCGATCATCTTCCATTTTCTGTTCGGTTAAACAGCTGACCGACTGAGCAGCGGACCCAAAGCGGCCCGCCTGTCGTTGTGCCCTCTAGACCAAGAGGAGCATGTTCATGGCCGACGCCACGATTTTCGACAAGTTGAAGCAAGATCATGACGCCCATCGCCAGCTGTTCGAAAAAATGGCTGAGGCGCAGGATGATCATGACCGGCTGGAAAAGCTGTTCGAGCAGTTTCGCGTCGAGGTAACCGCGCATGCGGCGGCCGAGGAGGAGACGCTCTATGCGACAATGCTCGCCCGCCCCGACCTGCGGGAAGATGCGCAGCACAGCGTCGCCGAGCATAAGGAAATCGACGACTATCTGGAGGAGCTGGAGGAGCAGGAGTTTAATGGTCCCGAATGGCGGGAAACCTTTGCCAAGCTCAAGAAGCGCTACCTTCACCACATAGAGGAAGAAGAAGAGGAGATGTTCCCCGACGCGGCGGAGGAACTGACCGACGAAGAAGAAGTGAAGCTTGCCCAGACCTTCGCCCAGCGCAAGCCAGCCGAGCTGGAACGGGCGGAATCGTCCGACTGAATTGGCCATGTATCGGGCGCTGCTGAGCAGGCCGGATGATTTCGACGGGTGGCGCGAAGCCGCCCGTCGCTTCGCGCTGGCCGCTGTGCCGCCTCAGGACATTGATTGGCAGGTCGAGGGCGAAGCGGGATCGCTGCTGGCCTTCGACACGCCGCCTCCCCCTGATCAGGGCGGGAGTGCGTTTTCTGTTCCCCGCGCTTTTCTGGAGCTGGCGGAAAGCGCGATATTGCATCGGGATGCGGAGCGGTTTGCGCTGCTCTATGCCCTGTTGATCGATTTGCGCGAGCAGCGCACGCGGATGGATGATCAAGCTGACCCGCTGGTGCGACGGGTTGAGATGCTGGCGAAGGCGGTTCGCCGTGACATGCACAAGATGCGCGCCTTTGTCCGCTTTCGCGAAGTGCAGGATCATGACGGGGCGCGCTTCGTCGCCTGGTTCGAACCGGACCATCATATCGTGCGGGCAAATGCCGGATTTTTCGTGCGGCGGTTTGCGTCGATGCGATGGTCGATCCTGACCCCGGAACTGAGCATCCATTGGGACGGGGAAGGGTTGAGCGAGGGGCCCGGTGCGTCAAAGGCAGAAGCGCCGAGCGGCGACCCCGTCGAGGAGATGTGGAAAAGCTATTATGCCTCGATCTTCAATCCAGCCAGGCTCAAGCAGCGCGCCATGCTGTCGGAAATGCCCAAGAAATACTGGCGCAATCTGCCGGAGGCTGCGCTCATCCCCGATCTTGTCGCCGGGGCACAGGCGAGGGAGGCGGCCATGATCGCCACGCCGCCAAAAGCGCCCGCCCGCCCCAGCAACGTAACCGCCGCCTGGACGGCGTTGCGCGAAGAGGCGCTGGGCTGCACCCGCTGTCATCTTTATCGCGATGCCACCCAGACGGTGTTCGGCGAAGGTCCCCTGGACGCTGCACTGGTTATCGTCGGGGAGCAGCCGGGGGATCAGGAAGACCTTGCAGGCCGTCCCTTTGTGGGTCCGGCGGGGCAATTGCTTGATCATGCGTTGGATGAGGCGCGGATCGATCGCGCCAGCCTCTATGTCACCAATGCCGTCAAGCATTTCAAGCATGAGCGGCGGGGCAAGCGGCGCATCCACCAGACGCCGGACACGCCGGAGATCAAGGCTTGCCGCTGGTGGCTGGATCAAGAGATCAACCTTGTCCGCCCGCGCGTCCTCGTCGCGATGGGCGCCACGGCGGCGCGCGCCATATTGGGGAAGGCCGTGACGATCAGCCGCACGCGCGGCGCGCCGATCGCGCTTGAAAATGGCATTGAGGCGTGGGTGACGGTGCACCCGAGCTTCCTGCTGCGGGTGCCGGACGAAGCGCGCAAGGCGGAAGAAAGAGCGCGGTTCGTCGAGGATCTGCGTGGCATCGGCGAACGGGTGAAGGCCCTTACCCGGTGATGATGGCTTGACCAGCGCCCCTGCCCCGGCAACATCGCACAGATTGCAGATGTTCGCGCCGGGAGTTTATGCCGCTTCATGTCGATCGCCTATCATAATGGTCAATTCCTTCCCCTTGCCGAAGCGCGGATCTCGGTACTCGATCGCGGATTTCTGTTTGCCGAAGCGGTCTATGAAGTAACCGCAGTCATCGACGGACGGCTGATCGACAGCGCGTCCCATATGGCGCGACTTGAACGTTCAGCGGCGGCGATCGGTCTTTCCCTGCCGCTCTCCACCGGTGAGATTGAAGCCGTGCAGAAAGAGCTCGCCGCCCGCAACGGGTTGCAGGAAGGGCTCATCTATCTGCAATTGACGCGAGGTGCTGACGCCGCGCGGGATTTCCTGCCAGGCCCTGGGCTACAGCCAACGCTGGTGATGTTTACGCAGGCCAAGCGCTTCCTCGATGCCCCAGCCGTGCGGCACGGCATTGCGGTGGTCACGACGCCGGACCTCCGATGGGCGAGGCGCGACATCAAGAGCGTCGGACTTCTCGCCCAAGCCATGGCGAAACAGATCGCAGCGCAAGCAGGCGCGCAGGAGGCGTGGATGGTGGAGGACGGCTTCATCACAGAAGGCGCGTCTTCCACGGCCTTTCTGGTGACGGATGAAGGCATCATCACCCGCAAATATTCGCCAGCCGTGCTGGCGGGCTGTACCGGGTCTGCCATCACCGCGTTGGCGGAAGAAAGCGGACTGACCGTCATTCACCGGCCTTTCACAGTGGCCGAGGCGCTGGAAGCACGCGAGGCCTTTATCACGAGCGCCTCGACGCTCTGCCAAGCGGTCGTGCGCATCGACGGGGTGGACATCGGCAACGGCACGCCCGGACCGATCGCGACCCGGCTGCGTGAGCTTTATATCGGCTTTGCACGCCGGACTGCTGTTTGAGGGAAATATCATCCGTTTTGGATGTGAGTTCCCCTCCGTCCATATCCCGCCATTTTGGGGAAAAGCTGGACCATTTTGGCGACAGCGGCGCGGCATGTCGATGAAATGCAAGCGAAATGGCTCCCTGTTGACAAGATCTTCCAGCTCGCATTGTCCGATTTGGACGAGAGAGAAGCGGCGGGACCAGAATATTGCGATAGGTTAGGAACAAAGCAGGGACAGGAGTTTATCAGGTGGATATGGAACGATCGCGGACTGATTTTACCTCCACCGGGGACGAGATTTACAGCGCAAGGGACGCGCGTGCGGGCCTGCTCATTTTGGCGGATGATCTTTTCCTCGATGATGTCGCCGGGATCGCCCAGGCTGCGCAGTTGAGGCTGCTGGATGTTGTGCCGCTGGAACAGGCGATGCTGCGGCTCGACATGCAGGTGGGCTGTGATGTCATCCTGCTCTTCTGCACTCATCCCTCTGCCTTGCTGGAGCGGCTGCTGGTGCAGGTGGAGACGCTGGCGGTGCAGAATGACATGTCAGTGATTCTGGTCGCTGGCATCAACACGCTCGACCTTGCTTTTGCGTGCATGCGGAGTGAGCGGACGCAGCTGCTCTGCACGCCGGATCACACCGATCTTGCCGCTGCCCTGCTGACGGCCGGGAGCGCAACGCCACAGCGGATGCTGCATGAGGTCAATCAGGAGAGCGAGGGCGTGCGGTTGCAGCAGCTGAGCGAGGAGGTCAGCCGCCTTGCCCGGACGCTGGAGGCGCTGACGGCGCGCCCTCGGCATGCCACGCCTTCCTTCGCGCTGGGCCCACGTATATCGGATCGAGCAAGCGATTATATCGGCATGCCTGCCATCGAAGTGATGGGTGAGCCGCCCCTTCCCATCCCGGACGCAAAGCCCGGCGCCGCGCAGGTGCGGGACATGCTGCGTGCCCGGCGGCTGCGCGAGGATTTCCTGCCCGCCGACCTGTTTGCCGATCCTGCGTGGGACATGATGCTTGACCTTTTGGCGGCGCGCCTCGAGCAGGAGCGGGTGTCGGTGTCGAGCCTGTGCATCGCTTCCGCCGTGCCGCCTACGACCGCGCTGCGTTGGATTCGCATCCTCACCGACAAGGGCTTTG
This sequence comes from uncultured Novosphingobium sp., assembly GCA_946886075.1. Next base: position 28,412 of record CAMPHR010000008.1, read on the forward strand.
TCCAGCGCCAGGCCGACCCGCATGACGGTCGGCGCGTGTTCATTGCGCTGACCGACGACACCGCCGAAGCGTTGACCCGCTGGTTCACCGCGAGCCGCCGTTTCCTGTGCGGGTGAACGAGATCGTCATCAACGCTTGACCCGCGCGCGGATTGGCCTAGATAGCGCGCTCCGGCTGCACCGGCATGGATGTGGCACCGGGCGATTAGCTCAGTTGGTAGAGCGTCTCGTTTACACCGAGAATGTCGGCGGTTCGAGCCCGTCATCGCCCACCACCCCCCTGCCCCGCCATAAAGCTGCGCCGGATATTGCGGTGGGATGGAGCCGCTGCTAATCGAGCCCATCATGATACAGCCGCCTGAAATTCTTCGAGTCACCAAGCCCCGCGTTGCGTGCGACGGTTCGGGCGACATCCCCGCTGCCCTGGGCCACCCGCGCGTGTTCCTGGAGATTGACGAGCATGGCTATGTCGATTGCGGCTATTGCGATCGACGCTTCGTCCTGATCGGCGGTCCGGCTGACACACCCGAAATTGCGGGCCTGCCTGACATCGCGTCCGGCGCAAGCATCTGAAACGGGTTTCATCCTCGCGAAATTGATTGGGCTTGGGAAGCGCCGCGCCTATATCATGCGGCATGACGGATATTGCTTCCCAATTCACCGATGCGCGCGGCCTGCTTTACCGGCCGGGCCTGCTTGATCCCGATGGCGCGCGGCGGTTGACCGCGCAGGCGCTCGCCAGTTGCGACGATGGCGAGCTTTACCTCCAATATCGGGCGAGCGAGAGCTTCGGGTTCGATGATGGGCGGCTGAAGACGGCTGACTATTCGACCGATGCGGGCTTCGGCCTTCGCGGCGTTTCCGGCGAGATGACGGGCTTTGCCCATGCCAATGACATTAGCGAGGCCGCGATCCGCCGGGCGGCCGAGACGCTGACGCTGCTCGACCCGGCCAAGGGTCAGCCCGCGCCGCCGCCGAAGCGGACCAACCGCCACCTGTACACCGATGCCAATCCGCTGGAGATCGTGCCCTTCGCCGAAAAGGTGACGCTGTGCGCCGCCATCGATGCAGCGGCGCGCGCGCGCGATCCGCGCGTGGCGCAGGTTTCGGTCAGCCTCGCCGGAAGCTGGTCCGTGGTGGAGATCGTGCGCGCCGATGGCTTTACGGCGACGGATATTCGCCCACTTGTACGGCTGAACGTCTCGCTCATCCTCGAAGAAAATGGCCGCCGAGAAACGGGCAGTTTCGGAATTGGCGGGCGCTATCTCTACGATCAGGTCATGGAGCCCGCGATCTGGAACCGGGCCATTGACGAAGCACTCGCACAGGCGGGGGTCAACATGCGGTCGGTCGCCGCGCCTGCGGGTGAAATGACGGTACTGCTGGGGCCGGGCTGGCCGGGCGTACTGGTCCATGAAGCGATCGGCCATGGCCTGGAGGGCGATTTCAACCGGAAGGGCACCAGCGCCTTTTCCGGCCGGATAGGAGAGCGTGTCGCGGCGCCGGGCGTCACGGTGGTGGATGACGGGTCCATCCTCAATCGCCGTGGATCATTGTCGATCGACGATGAAGGCACACCTACGCGCGAGAATATCCTGATCGAGGACGGCATCCTCAAAGGTTACATGCAGGACCGGCTCAACGCGCGGCTCATGAGTGTCGAACCGACCGGTAATGGCCGCCGTGAAAGCTATGCCCACGCGCCGATGCCCCGGATGACAAACACCTTCATCAAGGGTGGCCGAGACGATCCCGAGGAGCTGCTGTCCCGCATGAAGTCGGGCATCTTTGCCAAGAGCTTTGGCGGCGGGCAGGTCGATATCGTGTCCGGCAAGTTCGTCTTTTCCTGCACCGAAGCCTATAAGGTCGAGAATGGAAAAATCGGCGAGCCGATCAAAGGCGCGACGCTGATTGGGGATGGGCCTACCGCCCTCACCAAGGTAATCGGCATCGGCAATGATTGGGCACTGGACGAAGGCGTCGGCATGTGCGGCAAGGGTGGGCAGAGCGTCCCTGCTGGCGTGGGGCAGCCTACCCTGCTGATGGACGGATTGACAGTTGGCGGCACGGCGACCTGATACTCGGGCGCCGTGGGCTGCGGAACCGGCCGCTCGCCTGATCTTTTCTTCCTGTATGAACATGCTCACGGACAGCCATGATGCGGTGACCGCCGATTGGGCGGCTGCTCTGCTCGACTTCTGGTTCAATCAAGTCGGTGAAGAGGGCTGGTGGAAGCATGATCCGGCGCTGGATCGGCAATGCACCAGTCGTTTCCAGCATCTGTGGCAGGAGAAGCAGGCGCTGCCCGCTGAGACGTTCCTGGAGCGTGCCGATGACGCATTGGCAGCAGTACTGCTGTTCGACCAGCTGCCACGCAACATGTTCAGGGGCAGCGCCAAAGCTTACCAGACTGACGAGCTTGCCCGGACCATAGCCCGAGGAGCGATTGCCCATGGCTATGACATTCAGATCGGCGGCGCCGGGCGAAGATTTTTCTACATGCCGTTCCAGCACAGCGAAGAGCTGGAGGACCAGGAGCTGTCCCTCAGCCTGTTCGAGGCGGCCGGGGACGAGCAGTCCATGGAATTCGCGCGCCAGCATCATGCGGTGATCGCGCAGTTCGGGCGGTTTCCCCATCGAAATGCGGCGCTGGGCCGAGCGGACAACCCCGGCGAAGAGGAAGCCATCGCGGCAGGTTCCGGATGGTAGCGGCGCGTTTGCCCATTTTTTAGGCAAGGTTGATGGCCTGCCCATTTTTTTAGCTATCTGTTCGAGCTCCCTGACGAGAAAGCCCGGATCAAGGCCGCTTTTGTAAATTGGCACGGCTCTTGCTGGTATGTCGCCGCACACCATTAACAGGGGGCGACATGAAACTTGTCATGGCTATCATCAAGCCGTTCAAGCTTGACGATGTCCGCGAGGCACTCTCCTCGCTAGGCATCGCTGGTATGACGGTGTCCGAGGTGAAGGGCTTCGGCCGCCAGAAGGGGCAAACCGAAATCTACCGGGGCGCCGAATATTCCACGAACATGGTTCCGAAGATCAAGATCGAGGTCGTTTGCGACGATGATCTTGCACCGCGCGTAGTCGAAGCGGTCCAGACGGCAGCGAATTCCGGCGCGATCGGCGACGGTAAGATCTTTGTCCTGGATGTTGGCCAGGCCGTGCGCATCCGCACTGGCGAGACCGGCGAGACCGCGCTGTAAGAAGGGGGGAATAATGACCTTTTCCAAGAAATTCTGCGGCGTGATGGGGGCAGCTGGCCTGTCCCTCTTCGCCGCGCTGCCCGCCTGGGCACAGACGGCAGCCGCTGCCGCACCGACGCCGGACAAGGGCGATACCGCGTGGATGATGACCTCCACCGTCCTGGTGCTGGCCATGATCCTGCCTGGCCTTGCCCTCTTCTACGGCGGCCTGGTTCGTACCAAGAATATGCTGTCGGTCATGACGCAGATCGGCGCGGTGGCGTGCCTCGCGATGCTGATCTGGGTGATGTACGGCTACAGCCTCGCCTTCGCTGGTCCCAGCAACGGCTTCATTTCCGACCTGTCCAAGGCATTCCTGAAGGGCATCACACCAGATTCGACTGCCGCCACCTTCACCGATGGCGTCGTGATCCCCGAATATGTGTTCGTCAGCTTCCAGATGACCTTCGCCGCGATCACCATCGCGCTGGTGCTGGGTTCGGTTGTCGAACGCATCAAGTTCTCGGCGGTGATGGTGTTCGCAGCGGTCTGGCTGACGATCGTCTATTTCCCGATCGCCCACATGGTTTGGGCAACGGGCGGCCTGTTCTTTGAAATGGGCGCGCTGGACTTCGCTGGCGGTACCGTGGTGCATATCAACGCCGGTGTTTCGGCGCTGGTCGCCTGCCTCATCCTCGGCAAGCGCGTGGGCTTCCCCAAGGAACCGATGCCGCCGCATTCGCTGACGCTGACGGGCGTCGGCACCGGCCTGCTGTGGGTTGGCTGGTTCGGCTTCAACGCAGGTTCGGCCCTGGAAGCCAATGGCTCTGCGGCTCTGGCGATGATCAACACCTTCGTTGCAACGGCTGCTGGCGGCCTGTTCTGGATGATCGCCGAGCGCATCAACGGCCACAAGGGTTCGGCCCTCGGCTTCTGCTCGGGCATCATCGCGGGCCTCGTCGCCGTGACCCCGGCTGCGGGCAATTCCGGCCCGTTCGGCGCCATCGTCCTGGGTGCAGTCGCTTCGATCATCTGCTTCTACATGGTCACGGTGATCAAGCCCAAGCTTGGCTATGACGACTCGCTCGACGCCTTCGGCATCCACGGCATCGGCGGCATGATTGGCGCGATCGGCACCGGCATCGTCTACTCGCCCTCGCTGGGCGGCCCTGGCGGCGCGGACTTCGTGATGAGCGACCAGATCGTCACGCAGCTGCTGGCCACTGCCACGACCATCGTCTGGGCAGCGATCGGTACCGCCATCGCCATCTTCGTCGCCAAGGCCGTCACCGGTCTGCGCGTCAGCCGCGACGTCGAACTGGAAGGCCTCGACCTCGGGGAACATGGCGAGCGCGCCTACAACCCTTGACCCTATTCGGCAGGGCGGGCCGCGACGCATGGCCCGCCCGCCACATGATGTTCCTCCTGCGAACACACCTTGGGCCCGGTACGAAAGTACCGGCCCTTTTTTTGGGCTCAGCCTCTAGGGCGGGTCCAGAGATGGGCGGGGCGTGGAGCAGAGGCGGGCCAGCGGGACGACCGACCAAAGATCTGGACGCCTGCGCGGGATACCCATCCGAGTTTTTCGCTTTTGGGCGTGACGACCCGGTCATCCCATGCGCGTTCGCCGCGCCGGGCGACTTCCCGTGCTATGTCGCCGTAAATCCCTGCCGCAGCCAGAACCGCCCATGCGGCGCGGGGCGGCAAGGCTCCGGTGCCGTGCCGGGCGCTCGCTTCATAATCGGCGGCGAGGCTGGTCAAGCGGCCCGCCAGCAGAGTTAGCTGGGGACGGAAGGCGGGCTCCATCTGACGGCCCGGCGGGATTTCCATTTCCGCCAGCCATTGCTGAGGCAGATAGCAGCGCCCGGCCTGCTGATCCTCAGCGATGTCGCGCGCGATGTTGGCGAGCTGAAATGCCAGGCCAAGGTCGCAGGCGCGATCCAGCGTCACTTCATCCTGAGGATCAATGCCCATCAGTACGGCCATCATGCAGCCCACGGCTCCAGCGACATGATAGCAGTAGCGCAGCATGTCGGCTTCCGTGGTTGGCCTCCAATCCTGGGCATCCAGTGCGAAGCCTTCGAGCAGATCATAGGCGTAGCGCGGTGGGATGGCGCATTCCGGCATGACGAGGCCGAAGCCGTCGAACGCCGGGTCGCCGGTCGCTTCGCCGCGCAGGGCTGCATCGCTTTGCGCTCGCATGGCGGCAAGGCGGGCCTGCCCATCGGCAACGGCCGTCATCACTCCGCCATGGTCCTGCCCATCGGCGATGTCGTCGCACTTGCGGCACCATGCGTATAGGAGCCACGCCCTTTCGCGCGTTTGGCGATCGAATAGCCTGGACGCCATGGCGAAGGATTTGGAGCCACGGGCGATGCTGTCGCGAGCATGGGCGACGAGAGCTGGACGATCGAGATAGGTCACGAGCCGGACATGCCTTGCGCGGGTGATCGCCGCAAGGGTGGCAGCTGTTACAGCGTGTCGGCCTTCATCGCGAAGATGGGCTCGTGCGCCTTATAGGCTGCCATCTTATCCAGCAGCGCCTCGATCGTTTCCGCGTGCGAGAGGATGCTGGCATGCTGCGGACGGATGAAGCCGGTGGCGATCATATGCTGGTTGAAGGCGATGAGCTGATCGTAAAAGCCTCCGACGTTCAGCAGGCCCACTGGTTTGGCATGATAGCCAAGCTGCGCCCAACTGATCGCTTCCCACAGCTCGTCCATCGTGCCGACCCCGCCGGGGAGCGTGATGAAACCGTCGGACAGGTCAGTAAAAAGCGCCTTGCGCTGATGCATCGTCTGGACGACGTGAAGCTCGGTGCAGCCCTGATGCGCGACTTCGGCTCTGACCAGCGCCTCGGGGATGACGCCGATCACCTCTCCGCCTGCTTCAAGGGCGGCGTCGGCGACCGCGCCCATCAGGCCCAGCCGTCCCCCGCCGTAGACGATGCCGATACCTCGCCCCGCAAGGGTGCGGCCGACCGCGCGCGCTGACTCCACATAGACCGGATCTGCAGGGAGAGCCGAGCCGCAATAGACGGCCAGCCGCTTCACAGCAGGTCTTCGAGCATCAACGCAGCGGTCGCCTTCGCACTGCCGACAACGCCGGGGATGCCTGCACCCGGATGCGTGCCAGCGCCGGTGAGATAAAGGTTCGGGATCACATCGTCGCGATTGTGGGCGCGGAACCAGGCGCTTTGCGTCAGCAGCGGTTCAAGGCTGAAGGCGCTGCCGAGATGGGCGGACAGGTCGCTCTGGAAATCCGGCGGCGCGTAATGGAATTGCGTGACGATGCGAGATCGGATGTCGGGGATCAGGCGATGTTCGATTTCGTCAAGGATGCGCTCTGCATAGACAGGGCCAAACTGCTTCCAGTCAATCGGCAGCTTGCCCATGTGGGGCACGGGCGCGAGGGCATAGAAGGTCGAATGGCCATCGGGTGCCATCGACGGGTCGGTGACGGTGGGATGATGCAGATAGAGCGAGAAGTCCTTCGGCAGCACGCCATGATCGTAGATGTCGGTGAGCAACCCGTCATAGCGGGGCCCGAACAGGATCATGTGGTGAGGGATGCCGGGCCAGCTGCCCTTGATCCCGAAATGCAGGACGAAGAGGCTGGGTGACCAGCGCTTCCGCCCGAGCTTTTCCGCCTGCTTCTGGCCGCGCGGGTGGTGGCCGAGCAGGTCGCGATAGCTGTGCATCAGGTCGCCATTGGTGGCGACGGCGTCCGCCTCCCCTCGCCAGCCCGAGGCAGTCGAAACCGCGACGGCGCGGTCGCCATGGGTTTCGATTCGCACGACCGGATCAGCAAGACGCAGCGTACCGCCGAGCCGTTCGAAATGAGTCGCCATGCCCTGGACCAGTCGGTTGGTGCCGCCTTTTGCGAACCAGACGCCGCCATCCTTTTCCAGCTTGTGGATCAGGGCATAGATCGCGCTGGTCTGCATCGGGTTGCCGCCGACCAGAAGCGTGTGGAACGACAGGGCCTGCCGCAGCCGCTCATCCTTCACATAGGAGGAGACGATCGAATAGACCGACCGCCAGGCCTGGTGCTTGGCGAGGGCGGGGGCAGCGCGGATCATGGAGGCGAAGTCGAGGAAGGCGACCGAGCCGAGCTTGCGATAGCCTTCCTGATAGACGCCTTCGGAATAGTCGAGGAAGCGCTGATAGCCTGCGACATCCTGCGGGTTCAGCTTGGCGATCTGGGCGCGCAGGGCATTTTCGTCGTTCGAATAATCGAAGTTCGTGCCGTCGCGCCAATTCAGCCGGTAAAAGGGGCTGACTGGCACAAGGGTCACGTCCTCCGCCATGTCATGACCGGACAGGCGCCACAGTTCTGCGAGGCAATCGGGATCGGTGACGACGGTGGGGCCGGCATCGAAGACGAAGCCGTCTCGCGCCCACATATAGGCGCGGCCGCCGGGCCGGTCGCGCGCTTCAACGAGCGTCGTGTCGACGCCCGCGGACTGAAGCCGAATGGCGAGAGCGAGGCCGCCAAAGCCCGCTCCTATGACTATCGCTTTGCGGTTCATCAGGCGGAGGGGATCAACAATGCGCGCATGGCGCTCCTTATGGGCACCGGCGGGCGTCCACACAAGATGCGGATGCGATCGGTCCAGCTGGAGCGCCCGGCATAGAAGCGGCCAACAAGATGCGGGTTGAGCCCGTAGAAGCGTTCGAAGATGCGCCAGCGCTGTTCCGGCTCAGCAGCGCGGAAGAGCATCTTGCCGAGCAGGCGGTAATAGCCGCCTGCCTTCCAATGAGCTTTGGCACGGGCGCGAGTGGTAACGGGGAGACCTTCCAATGACTGATCAGTGAGCCAGAGGGCGGTGGAGATCGCATCGGGGAGTGAGTAGCCGGTCATCGGGTGGAACATGGCGGCACGGACACCCGCGCGGGCAATGCTGTCATCGGCGGGCCAGAAGCGATCGAAGTCGCCGCCGTGGACCACGGGCAGGATGCCGCTTTCCTGATGGACGACTTCTTCGATATGCCAGCCCTGATCCTTGGCATAGCTGGCAATCCGGTTGGTGAGCGCAGGGACGTCGAGAGTGGGATCGTTGCTGTAATAGGTATCCTCGACGAACATGGTATGTTGATCGAAGGGGAGCAGATAGACGAAGCGGTAGCCGTCGATCTGCGCGACGGTCGCATCCATGATCACGGGGCGCTCCAAGCCGTGCGGGTTCCGGAGGCGAAGGACCTTGCCGACGAATTTCTGCCAACCGCAATCAAGGGCTGACAAGTCGCCTCCGCCGCGGGTGTCGAGGATTGCGCGGGCATTGATCTGGCTGCCGTCGCTCAAGGTGACGCTGCCCGAGGTCAGGCTGGTGACTTCGGCATTGAGGAGGACGCGGTCACCGAGCAGCGGGCGGGCGTGGGATTCCAGCTGGGCGGAGGAGATGCTGTTGTAAGCGGCGTCGAGCTGTCGCTGATAGGCGGGGAAGCGAACCTCGTGGCCCTGGGGCCAGCGGTGGGTGATGAGCGGGTCGATCAGCCAGCGGTCGGCGGGGCGGACATCGCTGTCGAAGAAGGACCAGAGATGGTTGCCGCCGAGGGTTTCGCCGCGTTCGATCAGCAGGATATTCACTTCGGGGCGGAGGCGGGCGAAGGCGAGCGCGGTCAATGTGCCGGAGAGGCCGCCGCCCAGAATCGCGAGGTCGCAGTCGAAGCTTTTGGCCATGCTGTTCTGTTAGGAAGGGCGAATTAATGAAGCAATTGGTCAATCAACAGAGTTTGACCAAAAAACGCACATAGTATAGGGGGGTACCCTATGCATATCATCGAGAACAGGGACAAGCTGCTGGCGCGGGTGCGGCGCATCGCGGGGCAGGTCGGCGCGATCGAGCGGCAGTTGGGCGGCGACGCTGATTGTTCCGAGACGTTGCAGCTCGTCGCGTCGGTGCGCGGGGCGGTGGGGAGCCTGATGGAAGAACTGATCGAGCAGCATATGCGCGATCATGTCGCCCGCCCCGGCCTGACCGATGAAGAGCGGCAGGCGGCGTCGGAAGAGATGCTGGCGTTGATCCGGCGCTACGGGAAATGACAATGCACCATCATGGCCATCAACATCACGGGGAAGCTGCCCTTCCCGCCTCTCGCTTCGAGGGGGCGGAAGAGGAAAGCCATTATTTCGACCATATCTACCTGAGCGCAGGGCATGACCAGAATGCCAAGCGGACGCTGTGGGTGGTATGGCTGACGGCTGCGACGATGGTGGTCGAAATCGCCTTTGGCTGGATCACCGGATCGATGGCGCTGCTGGCGGACGGGTTTCACATGGCGACCCATGCAGGCGCGCTGGCCGTGGCGGCGGCGGCCTATAGCTATGCGCGGCGTCATGCCCGCAACCCGCGCTTTACCTTCGGGACGGGCAAGGTGGGCGACCTGTCGGGCTTTGCGTCCGCGTTGCTGCTGGGCGTGACGGCGCTGTTCATCCTGGTTGAATCAGTGCTGCGCTTCTTCGAGCCGGTGTCGGTGAAGTTTGGCGAAGCGACGCTGGTCGCGGTCATCGGGCTTGCCATCAACCTGATCAGTGCGCTGCTGCTGGGGCATGATCATAGTCACGACCACGGCCATAGCCATCACGGGCACGACCATGATCATTCGCACGGACATGATTACAAGAAGGGCCATGCCGACAATAATCTGCGCGCCGCCTATGTGCATGTGCTGACCGATGCGCTGACGTCCGTGCTGGCGATCGCGGCGCTGCTGGCCGGGCGCTACATGGGCTGGTGGTGGCTCGACCCGGCGGTCGGCATATTGGGCGCGGTGGTGATTGCCCGTTGGGCCTGGGGATTGATGAAGGATACCGCGGCCATCCTGCTCGACACCGCCGAGCCTGCGCTGATGAAGCGGATCAAGGCGCTGGTGGAGGCGGAAGGTGGGACGATCCGCGACCTGCATGTGTGGCGAATCGGACCGCATGCGCATGCGGCGATCATCAGCCTGGCGCCTGGTGGCGATGTTGCAGCTGTCCGTGCTCGGGTGCGCGGCTTGCCACGGATGGAGCATGTCACCGTGGAGTGCGGGTAAGCGTTTTAGTTGGCTTTCTGCGTGCGGCCTGAGATCCCAGCTTGCGCTGGGATGACGGAATTGGGTCGGAGTGATTACAGTCTGTCACTCAATCGAAATATCTCTGTCACTGGATTGTCATCTAAATTTCATAGGTCCCGGCTCGATTGAGACAGGGGAATCACCGTGACAGGTTCGAAGATGAAGAGCATGACTCTGGCAGTGAGCATGCTCGCATTGATGCCGGAAGTGGCACAGGCGCAGAGCAATGAGGAATTGCAGCGCCAGATCAACGATTTGAAGGCGCAGGTGCAGGCGCTGACCAGCGCACTCGCGGCGAACAAGGATGCAGGCGCAAGCGCCAGCAACGCAGCCGCCCCTGCCCCCGCTGCAGGCACTTCAGCTGCGGCACCGGTGGCCGTCGCTGCTGCCCCGGCGCCGCCGGTCGTCACCCAGGCATCGCCGCCTGAGAAGAAGTCGAAAGCATGGTATGAGCGCCTGTCGCTGCGCGGTTATACGCAGATGCGCTACAATGCGTTTCTGTCCGGTGACGACACGGCTCCTGCGGGCCAGTCGCGGCTGCGGTCGGTGCATGACAGCGCCATTTCCGACAAAAGCAGCTTTTCGCTCCGCCGGACGCGTCTGGTCGTTCAGGGTGACATTTCCGATCGCGTGTCGCTCTACCTTCAGTCCGATTTCTCCGCTGCGGTCAATAATCAGGCAGGCAGCGAGCGGCGGGAGGGCTTTGTGCAATTGCGCGATGCCTATGCCGATATCTTCCTGGACAAGGCCAAGACCTTCCGCCTGCGCTTTGGCCAGTCCAAGGTGCCCTATGGTTGGGAGAATATGCAGTCGTCGTCCAATCGCCTGACGCTGGACCGCAGCGACGCGATCAACAGTGCGGTGCCCGGCGAGCGCGACCTGGGGATCGTCGGCTATTACACGCCGGCTTCGGTGCAGAAGATATGGGACCGGCTGGGGCATGACGGGCAGAAGCTGTTCGGCAATTATGGTGCGTTCGGCCTGGGCGTGTTCAACGGTCAGGGCATCAACAAGACCGAGCAGAACCGTGGCCTGATGAAGGTTGCCTTTGCAACCTGGCCGTTCGAGCTGGACGGTCTGGGCGGCATGTTCGAGGATCAGGTCTTTGAAATCGGCGGATCGGCGATGATGAACGATTTTCAGCCTGAGGTGCGCAGCGGATCGTCAGTCGCGATCAGCGAGCAGGCCTATGACGATGATCGGGTCGGCATCCATGCGATGCTCTATCCCCAGCCCTTCGGCATTCAGGCGGAATGGAATTGGGGCAAGGGACCGGAGTTCGACCGTGTGAGCCGGACGATCGAGTCGAAGAAACTGAACGGTGGCTATGTCCAGATGATGTATCGCCTGCCGACTGATACTGTAGGCGTGCTGATGCCCTATGGTCGTTGGCAGCATTATCGTGGCGGGTGGAAGTCAGGCACAAACGCACCGCGCCTTGAAACCGACGAATTCGAGCTGGGGCTGGAATGGCAGCCGTGGAAGGCTCTGGAAATCACGCTGGCCTATGCGCGGATGAAGCGGGCCGAAGCGGATGAGCGGCGGACTGGGCGGGCGACGGGCGATTTGATCCGCACGCAGGTGCAGTGGAATTACTAAGGCATGATCATGTTTGTTCGTCACCCCGGACTTGTTCCGGGGTCCCGCTTCTTCTCTGACGCTGCCTAAGGCAGCGGGACCCCGGGGAAGCCCGGGGTGACGGACGGGAGCATTGATGCGGATATTTCCTGCAAGACGGGGACGCTTTAAGCTGAGTTGCGGGTCGTCAGCTTTCGCTGATCGCCTGCCCCGCCGCCCAGCCGCTCGCCCAAGCCCATTGGAAATTATAGCCGCCTAGCCAGCCGGTGACGTCAACCGCTTCGCCGATGGCGTAGAGGCCGGGGACGCGGCGCGCGTCCATGGTGCGGGAGGAAAGTTCGGCGGTGGAGATGCCGCCGACCGTGACTTCCGCCTTGGCAAAGCCTTCGGTGCCGTTGGGGGTGAAGGACCAGGCGGCGAGGCGCCGCTGCGCTTCTTCCAGCTTGCGATCGGCGATGTTGCCGAGGTCGCCGGACAGCGCGAGGCGGTCGGCCAAGGCGTCGGCGAGGCGATCGGGGAGTTGCGCGCGCAGCAGGCTGACGAGCGAGGCGCGGGGCTTGCTGCGCTTGGTTTCGGTCAGCCAGTTGGCGGGCATGTCGGGCAGGAAGTCGAGGGTGACTGCGCTGCCATGACGCCAATAGGAGGAGATTTGCAGGATCGCGGGGCCGGACAGGCCGCGATGGGTGAGGAGCGCGGCTTCGCGGAAGGCCGTTTTGCCGTGGCGGGCGATGACGGGCGTTGCGACACCGGAAAGCTCGCGGAACAGCATGTCTTCGCCGCCGAGTGTGAGCGGGACGAGCGCGGGGCGCGGCTCCACCACCTTGAGGCCGAACTGGCGGGCGAGGTCATAGGCGAAGCCAGTCGCGCCCAATTTGGGGATGGAGGGGCCGCCGGTGGCTATTACCAGCGCGGGGGCCTGTGCGGTCTTGCCGCCGTGAATGACGCTGAACCGGCCATCGGCGTGAGAGATGGGGCCGAGCTGGTGGCCGAGGCCGAGCGTGACGCCGCCTGCCTCACATTCGGCGAGCAGCATGGCAACGATCTGGCGCGCGGATTGATCGCAGAAGAGTTGGCCCAGCGTCTTCTCATGCCAGGCGATACCGTGGCGTTCGACCAGCGCGAGGAAATCCGACGGGGTGTAGCGGCCGAGCGCGGACTTGGCGAAATGCGGGTTGGCGGAAAGATAGCGGTCGGGCGCAGTGTGAATATTGGTGAAGTTGCAGCGGCCGCCGCCCGAGATCAGGATCTTTTTTCCCGGCTGGTCGGCATGATCGAGGACGAGGACGCGCTTGCCACGCTGTCCCGCCGCCGCCGCGCACATGAGGCCCGCTCCGCCAGCGCCGAGGACGATGGCGTCAAAATGATCGGCTGGGGCGGACAAGATCAGCCTGCGGCGAGCGCGTCCATAATCTGACGAATGGGGGTGAGGTCATAGCCCGCAGCCTCCGCCTTTTCGCTGAGCGCGGCGGGGTGCTCGCCAGCGCGGGCGCGGGTCAGTGCCCAAAGCAAAGTGCTGCGCGTGCCGGAGCGGCAATAGGCGAGTATCTTGCCCTCGCCTGCTTCATTCAGCGCGGCCGCCATTCCGTCGAGCTGCCACGGGGCGAAACCGCCATGCGCGACGGGGACGGCGGCGTAGGCGAGCCCGGCGGCTTTGGCTGCGGCTTCTATTTCCGCGCCGTTGGTCTGGCCTGCTTCCTCATCATCGGGGCGGTTGTTGATGATGACGGTCACGCCCATCGCCTTGGCTTCCTCGACCTGATCAACGCTGATCTGGGGGGAGACGTAGAGAGTGGGGGTGAGTTGGCGGAACATGGGCGAGACTCCTTTGGTGGGGAGCCATGCGCTTGTGGGGGCCGGGATTCAAGGGGTTTTGGGGTTCACGCGGAGGCGCGGAGACGCGGAGGGAGTTCGGGCGCGGTTTGATGCTTCTCCTCATGGATTATACCGAAGGCAAGCTACTGCTTCGTTTGCGCTGCGCGCGGAGAATGAGGGCACCCGTTTTCTCACTTTCTTCTCCGCGCCTCCGCGTCTCCGCGTGAACCAAATTCTGCGCCCTCTGCGCCTCTGCGGGAACCAAAACTTCCTGCCTCCCCCTCTCCAAGTCCGCCTAGCTGCTTGCAGCAGCAAGGCTCCCTATCCTTTCCCCTGAAGGGGCGAGGATTTTAGAGGAAGGGGCGGATCGCGGCGAGGAAGGCGTCGCCATAGGCGTCAAGCTTGCGCTGGCCGATGCCGCTGATGTGGCCGAGTTCGGCCAGGCTCGACGGGCGCTGTTCCGCCATTTCGCGCAAGGTGGAATCGTGGAAGATGACATAGGGGGGCACGCCCTGCTCCTGGGCCAGTTCGCGGCGGCAGGCGCGCAGGGCGTCGAACAGAGGATCGCCGATGGGGTTTTCTGCTTTGGCGTTGCGGGCATTCCGGCGACTACGCTCGCGGGGTGGGGGGAGGACGAGGCTGACGGCCTCTTCTCCGCGGAGGATCGGGCGGGCGCTGGGGCCGAGCTTCAGCCCACCATGTTCGTTAGTTTGCAAAGCATCTTTTACGAGCAGCGCGCGGGATACGGGGCGGAGCAGTGATGTTTCATCCCCGGATACGATGGCATAGACGGAAATCTTGTCATGGCCGCGCTCGCGGATGCGGTCGGTGACGGCGCCGGTCAGCACCTGCTCGATATGGCCGACGCCGAAGCTTTGGCCGGTGCGATATACGGCGGAGAGGAATTTGCGGGCGGTCTCGGTCGCGTCAATGCTGGCGGGGGGATTGAGGCAATTGTCGCAATTGCCGCATGTGGCGGGGGGATGCTCGCCAAAGTGGCGGAGCAGGATGGCGCGGCGACAGGTGCCGGTCTCCACCAGGCCGCCGAGTGCGGTGATGCGGGTGCGCTCGCCTTGTTGGCGGGTGGGGTCTAGTTCGGCGATACGCTGGCGGGCGCGGGCGAAGTCGTCTGCGCCCCAGAAGAGATGGGCTTCGGCGGGTTCGCCGTCGCGGCCTGCGCGGCCGGATTCCTGATAATAGCCCTCGATCGACTTGGGGAGCGCTGCGTGGGCGACGAAGCGGACGTCGGGCTTGTCGATGCCCATGCCGAAGGCGATGGTAGCGACCATCACCATGTCTTCGCTGGCGATGAAGGCGGACTGGTTGGCGGCTCGGACCGCGGGGTCGAGCCCGGCATGATAGGCCCGGGTCGGGCGGCCGGTTTTGCCAAGGGTTTCGGC
Source organism: uncultured Novosphingobium sp. (assembly GCA_946886075.1). Next base: position 43,444 of record CAMPHR010000008.1, read on the forward strand.
GAGCTTTTCCGTCGCGGCGCGGGTGGGAGCATAGACGATGCCGGGGCCTTCGCTGGCGGCGATGAGGGCGGATAGCTGGCGCGGCAGGCCATCGCGGGGGTGGACGGCGTAGCGGATGTTGGGCCGGTCGAAACCCGCGATGATGAGGCCGTCGCGCGGGATGCCGAGCTGGACGAGGATGTCGTCGCGGGTGTGGTGGTCGGCGGTCGCGGTGAGCGCGAGGCGAGGGACTTCTGGGAACTCGTCGAGCAGCGGGCGGAGCAGGCGATAGTCGGGGCGGAAGTCGTGGCCCCATTCGGAGACGCAATGCGCTTCGTCTATGGCGAAGAGGGCGATCTTGGCCGACCGCAGGAGGCTGCGGAAGCCTTCTCCGCTGGCGCGTTCGGGCGCGACGTAGAGGAGGTCGAGATCGCCGTCGCGCAGCCGGTCTTGCGTCTCGCGCCAGTCGGTATCTACGCTGGTGAGACTGGCGGCGCGGATGCCGACCGCTTGGGCGGCGCGTAGCTGGTCATGCATCAGCGCGATCAGCGGCGAGATGACGACGCAGCAGCCGTCAAGCGCGACGGCGGGCAACTGGTAGCAGAGCGACTTGCCCGCGCCGGTCGGCATGATGGCGAGGGTCGGCTGGCCTGCCATGATGCGGCCGACGACCTGTTCCTGCACACCACGGAAGCCTGGGAAGCCGAAGATGTCGTGGAGGAGAGTCGGGATGTCGGGGCGCATCGGGTGGCTGTAGCGGGTTGGGCTGGCTAGGCAATATTTTGGGTTCACGCGGAGGCGCGGAGGGATGGACGCGGGGTTTATGCGCGAGAGGGCGCAGAGCCTTTTTCGACGCTGCTCGCTTTTTAGTCGAGAGGGTCGAGGAGGCAGCCCCAGCCTTTGCGATAATGGGCGGTGCGGGAGGCCAGGAGGGGGACGCTGGCGGAGACGCTGCGCGATTCGGGATCGTCGGATAGGGCGACGAAGGTCATGCCGGGTTCCTTGTCTTGGCTACAGCTGTCCATCGCCCGCCCCTCCACATATCGGCAGGAGCAGGCGATCCGCGCGCCATAGCCTGCGCCCACGGCCGCGCGGGCGCGCATCGCGGTCCAGTTCCACGCCAGGAGCAGGACGAGCAGCAGCGCGACAGCGGCGAGCGCATAAATCCATTTCGGGCGTGCGGACATGCTCCCCTTTCCGATGAGCCGTGCTAAGGCCGCGGCTTATGAAGCTCGAGCGGAAAAGCGTAAAGCCTGTTGGCATCGGCATCGCCATTTTGTCGCTGCTGGCGCTTGCTGGCGGGCTGGCGGTGCGCGCGGCTGATCCTGCCCCGGACTATCAGGTGTCGGCGCCATCGGGAATGAGCGAAGCGGACCTGCGCGCGGCGATCGATCCGCTGTTCGGTGGCGAGGAGGATGTCGGCGAGACGCGCGCGCTGGTCGTCATGCATCGTGGCGAGATCGTCGCGGAACGCTATGCGCCGGGGTTTGGGCCGGAGACCAAGCTGCTTGGCTGGTCGATGGGGAAGAGCGTCACGGCGGTGCTGGTCGGGCTGATGGTTGCGGACGGGCGGCTGGCGCTCGATTCGCCAGTGCCGGTTGCGGCCTGGAGCCAACCCGGCGACCCGCGCGGGCGGATCACGCTGCGGCAATTGCTCGCCATGACGTCAGGATTGGACCATGTCGAGGATGAAGAACCGCTGGCCAAGGCGGACACGGTGCGGATGCTGTTCATCGACGGCGCGCAGGACATGAGCGCCTTTGCAGAGGCGAAGCCGCTGGCCCATGCACCGGGATCACACTTTTCCTATTCGACCGGCAATACGCTGATCCTAGGCGACCTGATGGCGCGGATGCTGACCGGCAATCCCGACCCGGATGCGCGGCGGCAAGCGATGCAGACTTTCATCGATGGGCGGCTAAAAATCCCGGCGGGGATCAAGAGCCTGACGGTGGAATATGATGCCGCTGGCACGATGATCGGCGGCAGCTTCCTGCATATGACGGCGCGGGATTATGCACGCTTCGGGGAGTTGCTCCGTAACCATGGGCGCGGGCCGAACGGGCATCAGATCGTGCCGGAGAAATGGGTGGATTTCATGCGGACGCCCTCCCCGCGCAATGCGGCCTATGGCGCGCACCTCTGGCTGAACCGGGACAGTGACGAGAGCGCGCTGATGCCCGATGATGCGCCGCGCAGCCTGTTCGGCTGCGTCGGGCATGGCGGGCAGTATATTCTGGTGTCGCCGGGGCAGGCGCTGACCATTGTGCGCATCGGCATGTCCCCGGAGAAAGAGCAGCGGGCGGTGGTGAAGCGGGGGCTTGCGCGAATGATGCGGCTTTTTCCGGCTTGAGGCGGGACCCGGAGACCATAGGACACGGCTTTTAATGCGTGGGTAAGGAGAGTGGTTCGACAAGCCTATCCTGAGCCTGTCGAAGGTCTCAGCATGAACGGGGTTGGGTGGTGCCGGACACTGGACGCTGGCGAGCATCCATCGTTTGTTCGTCAGGGGGCCTCTAGCATTGCATGATGGTGAAGCCATCCAGACATGCGCTCTCGCAGCGCAGCTTGGAGCGTTAGCTCAACCCGAAATGACGCGCGCGCGACGAAGCGACGACCAGCGGTGGAGCAAGCCTTTTGTAGGTCGATCGACTGGCCATATGCGATGCACGTCCAACAGATCGAAGCCTGACCGTCTTCCCTCAACGGTTATTCGCATGCCGAGATAGCGACGCGCCGACCCGGGCATGTCGAGCTGCCAAATGCCTCCGCCGTCGGTTTCCAATGCGTAGCCCCATTGGCGGGTTCGCAGCATTCCGGTTTCCACTTGCCATGCGCCTCTGGGCATCTGGGTTCAGCCCTGAAGCCGATGACGGCTGGTTTCGGTAGCGCTGCCTAGGGCCGACAAGCGATCGAATATGGCGCGCTTGAGCAGCGGGGACGAGTGGATGAGATGCTGCAGCTCGCGGATGGCACCATCTATCGCGCCCTTGTCATAGTCGCTGACTGCCCAGCGGCGAGCGGACGGGGGTGTTGGATCGACGAAGAAGCATATGGTTTCCTGTTCGCCCGGGCAAAGCTCGACACGATGCTGCCTGAACCGGTCGATCAGCATGTCGGCGACATAATGTTCCCATTTCATATTCGTGCCCATCATTCCAATCCCGAGACCTGCGCGCTCAACGCAGGGAGATCAAAAAAAGGGCGCGTCGAAATCGACGCGCCCAGTGCATGAGGAGGGTTGGATCAGAAACCGAAGCTGATGCCGCCGCGGATCTGAGCCAGGCTGTTGTGCCCGCCGAAGCCGTAGCCACCGGACAGGAACAGGTTGACGCGCTTGTTCACCGAAGCGTCGATGCCCAATTCGATCAGGCCATGACCATCGGGGTCCACGCCCTTCAGGGTGAAGGCATTGCCGCCGCCCACATATTGGACGGTGCGTTCGCTGCCGATGTTACCCTGGAAGCTGTACTGCACCTTGGCATAGGGGCGGTACGCGACACCTTCGACATCACCCAGCAGAGCGCCTGCCTTCACACCGATAACCGGCGAGAAGACCGTCTTTGACGCGTCATCGACATTGAGCCCGATGCCGGCGCCGCCTTCTTCGGTGAAGCCGTTCATCGACCAGCGGCGCAGAGCCAGCTTACCATAGGGCGTCACGACGAGACCGTTGCCAGCCGCGAAGTCATAACCCAGTTCCAGGCTGGCATCCCACTGCGAACCCTTGAAGTCGCCTTCAATGGTACGGGCAAGCAGGGTCAGGTCGCGTTCGACTTCAAACTTCGAGAAGCCATAGGCGAACTGGAAGCTGCCGTAGAAGGGACCGAAGCCCTGGGTCGCATAGGCACCGATGGTGTAGGTGCGGACCTGCGCTTCTTCCGGCGAACCCTTGGCCGACACGTCATGCTGACCATAGCCGAAGCCGATGCCGAAGGCGCCGTCTTCCTGGTAAGCGACGTCGATACCGAAGGCGCCACCATAGCTGTTGGTCTTGATCCGCGACGCACCCGAATTGCCGCCGCCCGTCTTGGCGAAGTTAGCCGAGGGGTTGAACCACAGCTGGGTGCCCAGCGCTTCTCCATAACCGCGACGCGCCGCCAGACGGCTGACCGTGGTGTTGAAGACCGCGTTCTGATCGACCGCAGCAAGCGAACCGTAGATCTCCGCCGAGGAAAGCTCGTTGAAGACCTGCGCTGCCTGTGCGCTGTTCAGGCGCCAGTCGAGACCGGCAGCGATGTTGGCGATGTCCTGAGCGTTGGCGATTTCAGTCGCGGTGGCAAAGCCGTTGCCGCCAGCAGCGTCCGTGTTCACACGGGCGATGACGTCAGCAAGAGCGCTGTCCAGACCCACAGCCGCGGCAGCCGCGTTGCGGTTGGTTGCACCGACAGCGTAGCTGTTGCGGGTGGCTTCGATCGACACGGTCTTGGCGGCCGTGTCATGCGTCAGGCCGAAGGTGACGAACTGCGAGCCCAGCGATGAGGTCGCGGTTGCCGTGACATCGCCCGTTCCAGTGTAGGTGAACAGCGTGTAGCCGTCGCCTGTGGAATAGAGGCTGTCCTTCGACACGGTCACAGCGACCTTGCCGCCCAAGTTCAGGTTCCCGTCCACCGTGACGGATGACGGCGTCGAGAAGACACCGGCATTTTCCGGAGTGGTGAAGTAGGGAATGCCAACGCCGCCAGTGATCGGACCCAGAACTTCCGGAGCCGAACCACCATTGGCGATGCTGAGGCCGTTGCGGATCAGCGAGGGGTTGACGCCCACAACCGTCGTGCCGGTGGCAGTCTGGGTGTAGTTGCCCTGCTGATAGACTTCGATGCCCTTGATCGCTTCCGGACCCGGCGTGACGATGCTGTTGCCGACCGTGCGGATGAAGGTCGGTGCGCGGCGGCCGAGGACCAGGGTCGCATCGTTATTGATGTTGCCCTTGATGCCGAAGACCGCGTCGGTCGAACCGGCGACGTCCAGCTGAAGCTCGCCAGCCTGTACGTTGAGGTTGCCGACATCCATCGTCCAGGCAGCAGGCGTGGAGCCTTCCGCCGGAGCATATTCAGCGCCCGTCACGACGAAGGTGCCAGCGCCCGTCTTGTTGACGGTGTTGACGCCCAGCACGCGCACTGCGGTGGGGTTGAACAAGCCTTCTGCGTCTTCCGGCAGGGTTGCGACCGGCGCGAAGTTGGCCGGTGAGGTCGAGGCGGCTGGCTTGAACTCGCTAGCTCCGAGGAAGCCGTTGCCGTTCAGGTTGACCGTGGTGTTGGTCAGGTAGGCGCCAATGTCATCGCGCTGGGCGTCGATGTCACCAAGCGTGATCGAACCATTGTTGAGGTTGATCGTGGCGTTGATGTCAGCCGTCTTGACGGCAGCTTCGCCACCGACAGTCAGGTTGAACGCTGCGGGATCAACGTTGCTCGCGCCGAGGGTTGCAACACCGTAGGACGACAAGGCCGAGTTCAGTTCCGACGCAATCTCGTCCTGCGTCGATACCGCACCCGTGACGTTGAAGCCGCGGGAGATGCCGTTCTGGTCGACCGTGTAGGTCTGCGCAGCCGGAGCGGCCGTGACGTCAACCGTGGTGGTGTTGATCGTCGCATCCACCGTAGCCGTGCCGCTGAACACCGAGCCGCCGAGCGTGGTGGTGCCCGTCAGGATGCCGTTGTTCGTGACAGTGCCGGTAACACCTTCCAGCTCGACGTCACCGAAGGCGATGCCGCTGTTGGTGAAGCTGGCGTTTCCGCCGACCGGAGCCGCCGTGACGGTGGCTGCGACCGTGCGGGTGCCCGGGATGGTCGGGTTGGTGTCAGTGATGGTCGCGGAGCCGCCCTGATCCAACGCCGAAACGCTGAAGACGTTACCGTCGCCAAGAGTGCCGAGCGAGCCGTTGTTGACGAGCGATGCGGAGGTCAGACCTTCCACCTCTACGTCGCCCAGGACGGTGCCGTTATTCGTGACCGAAGCCGCGGCGCCGATGGGTTGACCGGTGAGCGTGGTGACTTCGCTGACGGGGGTGAAGCCGTCGGCTGCATAGGTGGTGACGACTTCCTGGCTGCCGCCCAAGCCGAGGCTGTTCGCGAACAGGCTGCCAGTCCCAAAGCTACCATCGCCGATGACGCTGCCTTCGCCGATGGTGATCGATGCACCGCCGACGCCCGAAGCGAACACGTTGCCCGCTACGCTGGGCACGCCCTGCTGCGAGGGAGCGTCCACGACAACGGAAGCCTGACCGCCTGCGGCGGTGAAGCTGCTGCTGTCGCTGCTGGTGGTCAGCGTATCGATGCCCCCAGCGACGCTGTAATTGTCAACGCTTTCGCTGTTGAACAGGTCGGTGCCCGAAGAGGCGAAGACCGATCCACCAACCGAACCGGTGATGTTGGCGCTCGCGTTACCGAAGGCCGAGGTGACGCTGGCGTCGCCGTCGATACGTCCGGCATTGTTCAGCGTGGCGTTACCTGCGACAGCCGGAGCGGCTTGGGTCGAGGAAGTGGTGACAACAGCCGTGCCATCCCCTGCCGCATCTACGGTGCGTGTAGTGGAGTTGGCGAAAGCCACGTCAGCGGGCGTGAAGGCGAACGGGCCGACCTGCGCGGTGCTGACAGACACGTTGCCAGCGACAGCTGCGTCCGCGCCAATGTCGGCCGATGCCGAAGCGGTGCCCGCAACATTCACGTTGCCACCCACATTAGCCGCGCCCTGAAGCGCGACGGACGCCGGGCCGCCTGTCTGGCTCTGCGTGAACTCCGTGCTGGCGGTCGAGCTATTGCCCTGGAAGACGCCAGCATCGTAGGTGTCGGTGCTTTCCGAAGCGGTCGTCACATTGATGGCGAAACCCTGGCTCGTCGAGCTGACGTTGCCGGAGATCTGGCCGCCGTTGACGTTAACCGCACTGCCTGCATTGCCTGAGGAGAACACATCGCCGTTGAGGCCCGAATCTCCGGGGGCAACCGTTCCACTGACGTTGACGGTGCTCGTGCCGCCGGTGGTGGCGAAGTCCGTCGTGTCGAGGCTGGTAGCAATGACCGCGCCGGTGCCTGCGCCGTCGCGATTATCGGTCAGAACGTCGGTGCTGGCCGTGGCGGTTGAACTGCCCTGCGCCGTCGATGACACGTCGCCATAGACGCTGCCGCTGACGGTGGCCGTGCTGTTGGCGGCGGAGAACTGGCTGACGCTGCCGTCATTGCCGGTGCCGAAGTTCAGCGAGCCGTTGATGCCCGCATAAGTGCCAGTGACATCGCCGCCGACAGTTTCGCTGGAGCTGCTCGACTCGGTCGTCGTGGTCGTGCCCGACACGGTAACGGTGGGGCCAGTGCTGGTCGAGACCGTGCTGCCGCTCGAAGCTGCGGTCTCGCCGAGGACCTGGCCGTTGTTCGCGATCGTGATCGCACCGGTGTCCGAATCGGCATCGACATCGCCGCTGATCCGCCCTGCGGCAGCGTTGGTGATCGAGATCGCGCCTTCCGTTGTCGACGCGAGGGCATTGCCGCCGACCGTGCCGCTGTTGGCGAGGGTGGCAGAACCAGTGTTTGCAGAGCCGGAAATGTCTCCATCCACGGCACCGTTGTTGGTGACGGAGACATTGGCTGCATCAAGTGCAACGCCGCTGATGCTGCCGCCAACTTCGCCCGCCGTGCCATTTACCAGGGTCACGTCGCCATAGGCTGCGCCGCTGATATTGCCATCGACTGCGCCATTATTGGTGATCGAAGCCGCGCCGCCGAAGCCATTGGCGCTGATGCTGCCAGCCACTTCGCCATTGTTGGTGGCGGTGAAGCTGTTTGCCGCAGCCGTGGTGCCGACGCCGCCAAAGGCGATCCCGGTTACACTTCCGTCATTGGTCAGCGAAACCGCGCCGTCGCCTTCGCCAGCAGCATAGCCGCCCGCGACGAAATCATAGCCGACAGCGCCACCGGTGATGTCCGCACCAGCGGCGATCGTGACGGTCAGATCGGGGTTGGCAGGCGTGGTGATCGCAGCGTCGATGTCGGCGTTCACTGCAGCAGCCGTGCCTGCCCCGGTGGGTACGTTCACGGTGGCGGGAGCGGCGGCGGCTCCGCTGGCGTTGGCAAGCAGCGCCATCGCCGGCATCGAGGCTGACAGAAGCAGCATCCGATGCAGTTTCGAGTTAGTTCTCATTCGTCATTCCCCTAGTCATCGAGCAAATCCGCGAAGCCAGGCGGCGCAGGGGAGAAAGGACCGGGGCGACACCAGCCCGGCCTTTCCGCATCTAGATGCGCGGTGAAATCCCCTTCACCCCCTGCATACGCCAGACGCACTTCGCATGCGTGTGCGCAACTTGCGCAAATTTCCTATGCGCAATCCAAAGCAATCGCAATCGCTTTTTGCGACAACGCAAATCAATGCGCAAATAACTCCGGGTTTTTACCCATTTATGTCCGGAATGGCGGCGTTTCGTATGAATCTGCTGGAAATTAATATGCGCAAATTGTATGACTGTTCAATATGCAATTGGCAGGTTTGCAGCGGGAATGTGAAGGCTTCTAGAAACTACGCAAACGGTGTCGCACAGATGTGCGGCCGTCGTTTCTACCGAAGTGGTCACACCGGTGTGCCCAAAGCAGGCGCGGAAAAATCATGCCTTTTGATTACGAGTGGGATCAGCAGAAAGCGCGGGGGCTGATCAGCTGCCTGATCGAGGAAACTGGGCTTTCCGCGACTGAGGTGGCGCGCCGGTCAGGATTGTCGCCGTCGACGCTCACGCGCATCTACCCCACCCCATCGGTCGGCTATTCGCTTTCCGCGCGGAGCATTTCCAAACTAAGGGAAGCATTTCCTGAGCCGTTTGCCATGTGCGAGGCACGGGAGACCCTGCCCTCCTCGTCGCCAGCCCACAGCCATATGGTGAAGGAGCGGCCGATGCCCTTCGCCATGCCGAGCGATCGCTCCATCCCTGTCTATGCCGCCTCGCTCCTGTTCCCCGATGAAGACAGCATCTCTGTCGCCAACGACCTGGAGATTTGGGAAGGCGACTTCACTCAACCGGCTGCCTACATGCCTGCGCCCTTTGGCCGGGGAGATGCCGGCCGATATTTCGCCATCTACATTCCGAGCGAAGCGATGGAGCCGCGTTTCCGGGCCGGCGAGCGGGTTATCGTCGACAGGATCAAGCCTGCCTCGATCGACACAGACGTCATCGTCCAGCTACGCGATGAGGATGAGCGATCATTGTGGACGATAGGCAAGCTGAGCGCCCGAGACCGCAATCTGATCGGCCTGATGCAATATAAGGACCGGGTGACCGCATCGATCCACCGCAGCAAGGTCAGGCACATCTTTCCCATCATAGGGATGCTTGACGACGAGGCTTGAGGCTGGCCGGCTATCTTTTCAGCAGCCCGGCCAATCGCCTGAGGCCTTCACAAAAGAAATTGTCCCTCGATCACCGTGCGGCAGGCGCCGGTGAGGGTGACACGATCACCCTCCAGCCGACAATCCAGCCTGCCGCCACGAGCAGAGGCCTGGAGTGCGCTGAGCTTTGTCTTGCCGAGACGCGACGCCCAGAACGGGGTGAGCAGGCAATGCGCCGAGCCGGTCACGGGATCCTCGTCCACGCCGCCGCCAGGCACGAAGGCGCGGCTGATGATGTCGCTTTCCTCGCCCAGTGCGGTCGCGATCAGCATGATGTCGCCGAGCGCCCTTAGCGCCGCATAGTCTGGCCGCAGAGCGCGGACGGCGGCAGCGTCAGGAAAAAGGAACAGGCCGTAGCCGCCATCGCGCCAATGGGATTCGATGGGGACGCCGCCGAGCCCGGTGGCAAGGTCAGGCAGCGGGCGCGGCTCCATGTGCCAGGCGGGTAGCGACAGCGCATAGCCATCGCGATCCCGTGAGACAGAGAGGACGCCCACATGCCGGGTGCTGAAACGGAGCGCAGTACGGCTGCCCATCAAGACATGGCCGCTCGCGAGCGTGGCGTGGCCGCAAAGCTTCACCTCGACCGTGGGCGTGAACCAGCGCAGCGCATAGTCAGCGTCAGGATCATCGGGCAAGGGAACGGTGAAGGCCGTTTCGGAAAGATTGTTTTCAGCCGCGATCGCCTGAAGCGTGGCATCGTCCAGCCAGCGGCCGAGCGGCATTACGGCGGCAGGATTGCCGGTGAATGGCGCGTCGGCGAAGGCATCGACTTGGGTGAAGGGAAGGATGGTCATCAATGGGGTCCGCTGATTTCTGACGCCATGATGGCGGCAGGCGGCGCGGGATGACAGGGCCAGCGGGCAGATAGTGGTCTGGGCGGGAGGTGCGCGTCCCTATGGTTATGCGCGGGTCGGCATGTAGGCGGGAGATGCCAGAGTTTGCAGGCATCACGATGCGGAGGCGAGAGAAGGCTCCCGACGATCCCCCGCCTCCGCTGGCTTCACGGCAGATGGGAACGGAACGAAATGGGCCAGCCACATGCATGGCTGGCCCGTGTTCGCGGCTTTAGGGGACGTTTTGACCGTCAAGCCATGCTCAGCATGTTGACGCTCCCCAGGCTTACGCACTGCCGCTCGCCCTCCCACGGGCGATCGATAACAGCGACTTTAACGCAGATTTATTGAGTCGTCTCGCCCTTATGTGGCTTTCAACGGGAAATCGGCTCGGGTCAGCCTGTCAGGCGCCGCCGCACTGCGCGCGGTGGAGCAGCTTCTGGTCAGCCAGCACCAGCGCCATCATCGCCTCCACCACGGGAGCGCCGCGGATGCCAACGCAAGGATCGTGACGGCCCTTGGTGATGATGTCGGATGCTTCGCCCTCGCGGGTGATGGTTTCCACCGGGATGAGGATGGAGCTGGTCGGCTTGAAGGCGACGCGCAGCTTCACGGGCTGGCCGGTGGAAATACCTCCGGCGATGCCGCCCGCATGGTTGGCAAGGAAAGCCGGGCCATCCTCGCCGGGCCGCATCGGGTCGGCATTTTGCTCCCCGCGCAGCCGGGCCGCAGCAAAGCCGTCGCCGATCTCGACGCCCTTGACCGCGTTGATGCTCATCATCGCGGCGGCGAGTTCGCTGTCGAGCTTGGCATAGAGCGGCGCGCCCCAGCCTGCGGGCACGCCCGAGGCTACACATTCCACCACGGCACCCAGGGATGAGCCATCCTTGCGCGCGTCGTCGACTAGTTGCTCCCAGCGCCTTGCGGCTTCCGGATCGGGGCAGAAGAAGGGATTGTTGCCGATCTCCGCAGCATCGAAACGGGCGAAGTCGATCGCGTCTCCGCCGATTTCGCTGACATAGGCGAAGATGTCGACTTCCGGCACGACGAGGCGGGCGACCGCGCCAGCCGCCACCCGGGACGCGGTTTCTCGCGCCGAGGAACGGCCACCGCCGCGATAGTCGCGGAAGCCATATTTGGCGTCATAGGCATAGTCTGCGTGGCCGGGGCGATAGGCCTTCGCGACGTCGGAATAATCCTTCGACCGCTGGTCGGTATTTTCGATCATCAGGCTGATCGGCGTACCTGTAGTGCGGCCTTCGAATATGCCCGACAAGATGCGCACTTCGTCGGGCTCACGCCGCTGCGTAGTGAATTTGGAGGTGCCCGGCTTGCGCTTGTCGAGGAAGGGCTGAATGTCGGCTTCGCTCAGGGGCAGGCCGGGGGGGCAGCCGTCAACGACCGCGCCGATTGCCGGGCCGTGGCTTTCGCCCCAGGTAGAAAAGCGGAAGACGCGGCCGAATGTGTTGAAGCTCATGCCCTGCCCTTTGGCGCGCGGATCAACCCTTGTCGAGTGCGATGTCGGGGGCGTCCTCGGCCTTCATGCCGATGACATTATAGCCTGCATCGACATGGTGGACCTCGCCAGTGACGCCCGATGCGAGATCGGAGAGGAGGTAGAGGGCCGCGCCGCCCACATCCCCGATCGTTACGTTGCGGCGGAGCGGGCTGTTGAGCTCGTTCCACTTCATGATGTAGCGGAAATCGCCGATGCCGCTTGCCGCCAGCGTCTTGATGGGTCCCGCCGAGATGGCGTTGACGCGGATATTTTCGGGACCCAGGTCCATCGCCAGATATTTGACGCTGGTCTCCAGGGCCGCCTTTGCGACGCCCATTACGTTATAGTGGGGGATGACCTTTTCCGCGCCATAATAGGAAAGGGTGAGCAGGCTGCCGCCCTCCCCCATCAATGCGCGCGCGCGCTTGGCGACCGCGACGAAGCTGTAGGCCGAGATATTCATTGTCAGCAGGAAATTTTCGAGGCTGGTGTCGACAAATTTGCCGCGCAGCTCGTTCTTGTCGGAAAAACCGATCGCGTGCACGACGAAGTCGATCTTACCCCAGCGCGCCTTCACCTCGTCGAAAGCCGCATCGAGCTTTTCCATGTCCGACACATCGCAGTCGAGCAGGAAATCCGATCCCAGTTCCTCCGCCAGCGGGCGCACGCGCTTTGCCAACGCGTCGCCCTGATAGGAAAAGGCCAGTTCGGCCCCCTGAGCCCGCAGCGCCTTTGAAATCCCCCATGCGAGCGACTTGTCATTCGCAAGGCCCATGATGAGACCCCGTTTCCCCGCCATCAAGCCCGTCATTCTACCGTCCCATTTCCGTTGCGATGCTCCACGGTTCGCTCCAGTTCCTCTTCGGGAAATTCAGCAAGCGCCGCGTTGAGTTCCGCGCCAATTACCACGCCAAGGCCGACGAGGAAGAAAAAAATCAGCGTGATCATCACACCAGCCAGGCTGCCATAGGTGCGATCATAGCCGCCGAGCAGCGAAAGCGTCGGTGGCAGCAGCATGGTGACGCCATACCACCATAATGCCGTGGCGACTGCGCCGGGCCATTTGGGGAAGCGTTTGTCCTTGTACGCGCTCGGCGTCAGCGAGAAATAGAGATAGTAAAGGGCAAAGCAGAGGATCAGCATCGGCAGGACACGCGTCAGGCTGACGATCTGGATCGCCTGGTCGGCAAAGGGCAGGATCTGGTGCAGGAACTGGTCGATGCCGGTGATGATGATCTGCAGCGAGAAGGCAAACATGACCGCGAAGACGCTAATGAGGGTGATGCCGATCGCGGTGAGGCGATAGTGCCAGAAGGGGCGCGTGCTTTTCGTGCCATAGGCGCGGCGGAGGATGTCGCGGATCGTTTCGATGAGGCTGCCGACGGTCCACAGGCCAACCAGGCCGCCGAGCCAGAGCAGCGGTCCGGTGCGGGCGTTGAGCACATCGATAATCGGCTGCTTGACGACGCTCGCCACGCCGGGCGGCACGGTTTCGAGGAAGGCACCGACCGCCGCAAGCCCATCCTGCGACCGACCGAAGATGCTGGCCACCGCCGCCGCGACGATGAAGAAGGGGAACAGCGTCATCAGCGAGAGATAGGCAAGGTTGCCCGCATGGATGAAGCCGTCGCTATAGGTGCCGACGGCCACGCGCTTCATGATTTCGAAGGCGTGGCTGCCGGGGCGGACCTTGGCCATGCCGCGATCGAACCGGGCGCGGGCGTCATGGGCGAGTTTTCTGCGTCGGGATTCAGGCGAATAGGGTGAAGGCTGCGGCATCCCTCCCCTAACGCCTTACACGCCAAGATGGGCGCGAACGGCGCGGCTGTCTTGCCAGGTCTCGACGAAGGACTTGAGCGCTGCGTCTTCGCCGGGCAGGTCGATGAGCAGCCGGACCAGCTGATCGCCCCTTTCCCCGCCCTTGTGCGTGAAGCCCTTGCCGCGCAGGCGCAGCGTCTTGCCTGACGTGGTTCCGGCCGGAATGCCGAGCATCACCGGGCCATCGACGGTCGGCACCTTCACCTTGCCACCCTTCACCGCTTCATCAAGTGAAATGGGAAGGTCAAGGAGGACATTGTCGCCATCGCGGGTGAAGAAGGCATGCGGCTTGATCTCAATCGTGACGATCGCGTCCCCTGCCCCGGCCGGGCCTGACTGGCCCTTACCGGAAAGGCGCATCTGCGTGCCATTTTCAACGCCCGCGGGGAGCTTGAGGTCGATGGTCTTGCCATCCTGAAGGGTGATGCGCTGCGGCGCGAGCGTGGCCGCATCGACGAAGGCGACGGCGAGGCGATAAGAGACGTTCGCGCCCTTTTGCGGGGGTGCGCCACGGCCGAAGCCGCCGAAGCCGCCTCCACGCTGGCGGGCACCGGCTCCGCCGAACAAGCCTTCGAAGATGTCGCCGAAGTCGCCGCCCTCGTTGAACTCGAAGCCGCCGCCCGTGCCGGGACGCCCGCGAAAGCCGCCGCCATTGCCGCCGAAGCCAAAGGGGGCTGTCGGATTGCCGTCGCCGTCTATTTCGCCGCGATCGAAGCGGGCGCGCTTGTCCTTGTCGGACAGCAGGTCATAGGCGCTTGTGACGGATGAGAATTTCTCAGCCGCCTTGGGATTGTCCTGGTTCCGGTCCGGGTGAAGCTCCTTGGCGAGCTTGCGATAGGCCGACTTGATCTCTGCCTCGCTCGCGCCGCGCGCGACGCCAAGTGTGGAGTAGGGATCCGCCATTGCCGATTGTCTATCCTTGTGCGTGAAAGCCGTGTTCGCGCCATATGTGGCGAAAACGTCACGATCCTTCAAGCGGCGTGACCATCGACATCGGTCAAATCGAGCCTTAGACCAGCGGCATGACCGATCCTTTCACCCTGTTCGACCAATGGTATGGCGAAGCCCGCGAGGCCGAGATCAACGACAGCAACGCGATGGCGGTGGCAACCGCCGATGCGCGCGGGCGGCCGTCAGTACGGATGGTGCTGCTGAAAGGACATGGGCCCGATGGCTTTGTCTTCTACACCAATTTCGAAGGGCGCAAGGCAGACCAGCTGCTCGCCAATCCGCATGCGGCGCTGATGTTTCACTGGAAAAGCCTGCGGCGGCAGATCCGCATCGAAGGGCCGGTGGAAACGGTGGAAGAGGCCGCTGCCGACGCCTATTTCGCGACGCGCAGCCGCGACAGCCAGCTTGGCGCATGGGCTTCGGATCAGTCACGCCCCCTGCCCTCCCGCGATGTCTTCATGAGCCGTTATGCCGATGCGGTCGCCCGGTTCGAGGGCGGACCGGTGCCCCGCCCGCCGCACTGGTCGGGATTTCGCGTGATGCCTGAGCGTATCGAATTCTGGCAGGATCGCGAACATCGCCTGCATGAGCGGCGCTTGTTCGTCCGTGAGGCGCAAGGATGGAGCGAAGGGCTGCTTTATCCTTGAAGCCTCGATTTTCCTTCACGAAGAAGAAGAACCGTTCGACAGGCTCAGGGCGAACGGGAGATGATCCGGGCGGGAAGCGCAGACATAGCCGTTCGGCAGGATAGGCGGGACGTCAAGCGCCTGTTAGATGTACGGCCAGCACGGCGGAGAGGGATTGCATGCGGAATCGACTGACGGCCTTCATCCTTGCCGGCATGATCCTGGGAGTGGTGTCGGGCTTTGCCGCCAATCTGTGGGTCGGCGGTGACAAGGTGTTGGCGAAGGACGTCGCGGGCTATTTCCACCTGCTGGCCGACATCTTCCTGCACCTCATCAAGATGATCATCGCGCCGCTGGTGTTTTCGACGTTGGTGGCGGGCATTGCGCATATGGGCGACAGCGCGGCGCTGGGGCGGATTGGCGGGCGGGCGCTCGCCTGGTTCATTATGGCGAGCCTGATTTCGCTGACGCTTGGCCTCATCTTCGTCAATTTCTTCGCGCCGGGCGAGGGGCTGAACCTTGTCCGCTCCGGCGCCGAGTCCGGGGTCAATACTGAAGCGCTCAATTTCAGGGATTTCGTCCTGCATGTCTTCCCCACATCCATGGTGGGAGCGATGGCGGAAAATTCGATCCTGCAGATCGTCGTTTTTTCCCTGTTCATCGGCGTCGGGCTGACGGCGATCGGCGAGAAGGGCAAGCCGATCATCACCGTCATCGAAGCGATGGTCGAGTTGATGCTGCAGGTGACCAGCTATGTCATGCGCGTCGCGCCGCTGGCCGTGTTCGGCGCGCTGGCTTCCGCGATCACGACCGAAGGGCTGGGCGTTCTCAAGACCTTCGGCGAGTTGGTCGGCGAATTCTACCTGTCCCTGCTGGCGCTATGGGTGCTGCTGTGCTGCGCGGGTGCGATCTTCCTGGGGCGGCGCATGATCAAGCTGCTCAAATATGTGCGTGAGCCTCTGCTCCTCGCCTTTTCAACGGCCTCGTCGGAAGCGGCATATCCCAAGATGCTGGAGCAACTCGATCGCTTTGGCGTACCCCGGCGCATCTACAGCTTCGTCCTGCCGCTTGGCTATTCGTTCAACCTCGACGGGTCGATGATGTATTCGACCTTCGCGACCATTTTCATCGCGCAGGCCTATGGCATCGACCTGCCGATCGCGACGCAGATCACCATATTGCTGGTGCTGATGGTGACGAGCAAAGGCATTGCCGCCGTCCCCCGTGCGTCACTGGTGGTGGTAGCGGCGACGCTGGGGCAGTTCGACCTGCCGGTCGAGGGCATCGCCTTCATTCTGGCCGTCGATCATTTCATGGACATGGGCCGTACCGCGACCAACGTGCTGGGCAACGCCATCGCGACGTCCGTCATCACCAAATGGGAAGGCATGCTGGAGGTCGAGGAGCCCGACGATGTCCCCTATCCCAAGGCGCCGTCCCATACGCCCGCCCATGGGCGCGCAGGGCTGGAGCTGGCAACAGACATGGTGGACGACGACCGGCGGGGCTGACCCTTACCAGAGCACGCCACGGACTGGCTGATCCGGGGGTGGCGCCTGGTCGCCGATCGCTTGCAGCAGATCGATTTCGATCGTGCGACACATGGCGGACAGCGGCACGTCATGCACCCTGCCCGCGAAAGGATCGACCAGATCATCGCCAATCCGCAGCACGGCGAGGAACATGAGGCCCGCCACGGTGGACCCGAGCGGGGTCGCCAGACCCAGTGTCTCGACGAGGCCGATCGGCAGCAAAACGCAGAAGAGATGGGTGAAGAGCGTAGGCAGGAAGCGATATTGAATGGGCAGAGGCGTGTTCTTCAGCCGCTCCATGCCGCCTTGGGCATTGGAAATTTCGACCAGCACCGCTTCCATTTGCGTCTGCTGGATACTGTCGATCCAGCCTTCCCGCCGCGCGATGTCGATCCGTCGTCCTGTGCTGTCCAACAGGCCGTTTGCTGGATTTGACCGGGCCAAGGCCAGCCCCTTGTCCCGTTCTTCCAGGAAGGCCGTGACCCGGTCATCAATCGGTTCACGGCGGAGCATACAGCGCAGGGCGTTCACATAAGCGATCTGGCGCTTGATGATCTCTCGCTTCAGCTCCCGCGCTTCAGGGTCGGGCAGGAAATTGCGCGTCGCGCGCGCCAGGCTGCGCGAGGCATTGATCATCGCTCCCCAAAGGATCCGCCCTTCCCACCAGCGTTGGTAGGATGAGTTGCTGCGAAAACCGAGGAACAAGGCCAGCGCCGAGCCGAACAGCGTGAGCGGCAAGGACGGAGCGCGCAGCGGGTAGATGAAATAGATCGCCGTCACCGCGCAATCCCAGATGAACAGCAGGGCGAGCGGCTTCCAGACTTCGCTCGCGATCTGACGCAGGCTGGGCGCGGCGTTGACGATCATTCAGTTCTCCAGCGTTCCAGGGCAGGACGGCATCAACAAAGCTGATGCCGATTGGCTGCGCATTCGCGATAGAATTTCATCGATGGAAAGGCTGAAGCGGCGAGCAGGCCAAGCGCAGCTTACGGGATCAGCGCGCGGCCTTCGCTGCCTCTGCCCACCAGATTAGGCTGTTGGCGAAGCTGGCGAACCCGCGTTCAAGCGCTGAGCCGCCATCCCCTTGAGGCTGCCCCTGCTCATTCAGCGTCTGGCCGATCTGGCCTACACTGAGGCGCTCCGGGATGACCGTCATGCCCATGGCGGATAGCGACACCGTCCAGGCGGCATGGCTGTTCACCCCAGCATAGCGGCCCGCCGAATAGCTGGCGATTCCAGCGGGGCGGCGGTCGAATTCCTTGAGATAATGATCGACCAGGTTTTTGAGGCCGGGTTGGACGCCGCGATTATATTCGCCCGCGACGAAGACGAAGGCGTCGGCGGCAGAGAGGCGGTCGGCAAGCGCGGCCATGGCCTCAGGCGCTTCTCCAGGCGGGTAGTCGCTGTAGCGCTGGTCGAGCATGGGTAGACCGACCTGCATCGCGTCGATGAGCTCCGCATCATGGCCGTGCTGCTGGAAGCCGTTGATGAGATAGTCGGCGAGGCGGATGCCCATGCGGCCACGGCGATAAGAGCCGTAGAGAACGGGGATGTTGAGGGACATGCGCGGTGTTTTGGCAGACAGTGGGAGCTGCGTCGAGGGTTAGTGCGGTATGCGCGGGATGCAGCATCCCTCTCCCGTTTACGGGCGAGGGAGGGGCCCGCCGCAAAGCGGTGGGAGGGTGAGGGGCCGGCGCAGACCCACCCTCATCCAACTTCGCCTAGCCAGCAAGCTGGCAACGCTGCGTATCCTTCTCCCACTGACGGGAGAAGGCTGGCGTCCTGGCTCAGCGCAACTTGGCGATCGATAGCCCGTCCTGCTTGGCGCGCGCCTTTACCGATTCCTCGCTGCGGGTCAGCGCCTTGGCGATCGCCTTGAGCGCCATGCCCTTTTTCGCCAGCGTATGGAGCTTTTGCAGCTCATCCGCCGTCCAGGGCTGTTTGTGCCGTTCGAAGCGATCGCCTGCCATATGGATTAATCCGCGAAGGGGTCGCGCACGAGGATGGTGTCCTCGCGCTCGGGGCTGGTGGAGACGAGCGTGACCGGGCAGCCGATCAGCTCCTCGATCCGGCGGATATATTTGATCGCCTGCGCAGGCAGGTCGGCCCAGCTGCGGGCGCCAGCGGTGGTGTCCTGCCAGCCTTCGATATCCTCGTAGATCGGCTCGGCCTTTGCCTGGTCCTGCGCGTGGGCGGGGAGATAGTCGTAGGTCTGGTCGCCGATCCGGTAGCCGGTGCAGATCTTGAGCGTTTCGAACCCGTCGAGCACGTCGAGCTTGGTGAGCGCGATGCCGGTGACGCCCGAGACGGCGACCGACTGGCGCACCAGCACGGCGTCGAACCAGCCGCAGCGGCGCTTGCGGCCCGTAACTGTGCCGAATTCATGGCCGCGTTCGCCGAGACGCTGGCCGGTGGCGTCCTCCAGTTCGGTCGGGAAAGGGCCGGAGCCGACGCGGGTGGTGTAGGCCTTGACGATGCCGAGGACGAAGCCCGCGCCGTTGGGACCGAGGCCGGTGCCGCTCGCCGCCGTGCCCGCGACCGTGTTGGACGAGGTGACGAAGGGATAGGTGCCGTGGTCGATGTCGAGCAGGGTGCCCTGCGCGCCTTCGAACAGGATGCGCTGGCCCGCCGCCTTCGCCTTGCTGAGGGTGAGCCAGACGGGCTTCACGAAGGGCAGGATGAACTGCGCGATGTCGCGGAGGTCGGCCATCAGGGCGTCGCGGTCGATCGGCGCTTCGTTGAAGCCTGCGCGCAGGGCGTCATGGTGCGCGGTCAGTCGGTCGAGCTGCGGTCCGAGATCGTCCAAGTGGGCGAGGTCGCAGACGCGGATGGCGCGGCGGCCGACCTTGTCCTCATAGGCAGGGCCGATGCCGCGACGGGTGGTGCCGATCTTGCCCGCGCCGCTTGCGTCTTCGCGAAGGCCGTCGAGGTCGCGGTGGAAGGGCAGGATCAGCGGGCAGGTTTCGGCGATCTGGAGATTTTCGGGGGTGATTTCGACGCCCTGACCGCGCAGCTTGGCAACTTCATCGCGGAAGTGCCAGGGATCGAGGACGACGCCATTGCCGATGACGCTGAGCGTGCCGCGCACGATGCCCGAGGGGAGCAACGAGAGCTTATAGACCTTCTCGCCCACGACCAGCGTGTGGCCGGCGTTGTGGCCGCCCTGGAAGCGGGCGACGACGTCGGCGCGTTCCGACAGCCAGTCGACGATCTTGCCCTTGCCTTCGTCGCCCCATTGGGCGCCGATCACGGTCACATTAGCCACAGATACAGTCCTCCGCCCGCCGCGGGGACCGGCCATGCCCTTCGACGGGACTCGGCATGCCGGTGGGATCAAGCGGGCGTTTCCGCCCTATGCGGGGCGCGCGTTAGCCGCGCGTCACCTTCGGGTCAAGTCAGTAGGCGCTTGGGGTCTCGCCGTCCAGCCAATGGGTGCAGCGCAGCGCCTCGCCATTTTCGTCGGGCGTGAGCGCGGCGACAGTCCGCCACCCTTCCCCGCGAAGTTGCGCGGCGCGACTTTGGTCGTGGTGGAGGGGGAGGAAGAGGCGCTTGGGGCTGCCCGCGCCGAAGCCCGCATCGATGAGCGGATCGGGGTAGAGCGAGAAGCCGATCGCCGGTTCTTCAGAGCCATCAGCGCGGGTGATGGCGTAGCTGCCGCCCCGGCCAATCTCGCCGATGAAGCCTTCCGCGAAGATCGAGAAGCCGAACCAGTTCTGATATTCAAAACCGTGCCGTTCGGTCGGGTCGAGGGTCAGCGTGAGGTCCCAGCCGATCGGCTTGGCGATGGCGCGCAGGCCTGCGATTCGGCTATCGATCGCACCGCCGAGTTGGGCGCTCAGCGCTTCGAGCCTTTCCATCGCGGGGTGGAAGGGGCCGGTGGCTTCTATCAGAGGCATGTATGCGGCGGCGGCGGGACTGATTGCCGCAAGAGCGCCAGCATCCTTGGCGTCGAGTTCGGCGCGGACGGCTTCGATCTCATCGCGCGCCAGCGGAAGTGGTCCTGTCGCGAGGCTGTCGATGAGGTCCGGCAGGGTGAAATCTATGGTGATACCGGTGACGCCTGCGGCCTGGAGCGCTTCGATCGCGACGTTCACGATTTCGACCGCGGCGGCAACGCTGTCGCTGCCGATGAGTTCAGCGCCGACTTGCAGCCGTTCGCGTTCGGGGCGGAGCTGATTGGCCTTCAGGCGGATCACGGGGCCGCCATAGGACAGGCGGAGCGGCCGGGGCGCGCTGGCCAAACGGGTGGCGGCGATGCGGCCAACCTGTGCGGTCATGTCGGGGCGGAGCGCCAGGCTGCGCTGCGACACGGGATCGACGGCGCGGACGAGGTCCTGCGCGCGCATGGATTTGAGGCGGCTGACCAGCGTTTCCTCAAACTCGGCGAGCGGGGGCATGACGCGCTCGTAGCCGTGCGACGCGACCGTATCGAGCACGCGGCGCGCAAGGCGTGCGGAGGCTTCGGCCTGCGGCGGCAGGCGGTCGGACAGTCCTTCGGGCAGGAGGCCGGGGGGGATGGTGGTCATGGGCTGGCCTTTAGCAAGATCGGCCAGATTATCCAGCCTCCGTTC
The DNA here is from genome assembly GCA_946886075.1 of uncultured Novosphingobium sp. The sequence goes on from CAMPHR010000008.1 coordinate 64,618, forward strand.
GATTCACGACAAGCTTGAACCGAACGGAGGCAAGGAAGTAAGGTCAGGCGAATTTAAGCAGCTTTACCGTCTTCACACCTGCGAGCTTGCAGATGTCGTTCAGCACGGCTTCGCTGACCGCGCCGTCGACCGACAGCAGCAGCACGGCTTCCCCGCCCTGGCTGCGGCGGCCGAGGTGGAAGGTGCCGATGTTGACGCCTGCTTCGCCCAGGGTCGAGCCGAGGCGACCGATGAAGCCGGGCGCGTCCTGGTTGACGATGTAGAGCATGTGGCCTTCGAGGTCGGCTTCGACCTTGATGCCGAACAGTTCGACCAGGCGCGGGCTGCCATGGCCGAACAGGGTGCCAGCGACCGACTTGTCGCCTGCTTCAGTCTTCACCGTGACGCGGACGAGGGTCTGGTAGTCGCCCTCGCGGTCATGGCGCACTTCGCGCACGTCGAGGCCGCGTTCCTTCGCGAGGAAGGGCGCGTTGACCATGTTCACAGTGTCCGAATAGACGCGCATCAGGCCCGCCAGCACCGCCGCCGTGATCGGCTTCTGATTGAGTTCGGCGGCATGGCCTTCGACCTCGACCGAAACGCCCTGGATCTGGTCGCCTTCAAGCTGGCCGACGAGGCTGCCCAGTTCTTCGGCCAGCGCCATATAGGGCTTGAGCTTCGGCGCTTCCTCAGCGGAGAGCGAGGGCACGTTGAGGGCGTTGGTGATGCCGCCATCGAGGAGGTAGTCGCTGAGCTGTTCGGCCACCTGAAGCGCGACGTTAACCTGCGCTTCGTCGGTCGATGCGCCGAGATGCGGGGTGCAGATGAAGTTGGGGGTGCCGAACAGAGGCGATTCCTTGGCCGGTTCCTGCACGAACACGTCGAGCGCGGCGCCAGCGACATGGCCCGAATCCATCGCTTCCTTGAGCGCGGCTTCGTCGACCAGACCGCCACGCGCGCAATTGATGATGCGCACGCCCTTCTTGGTCTTGGCGAGGTTTTCCTTGCTCAGGATGTTGCGGGTCTGGTCGGTCAGCGGCGTGTGCAGCGTGATGAAGTCCGCTTTTGCCAGCAGCGTGTCGAGGTCGGCCTTCTCCACGCCCATTTCCACGGCGCGTTCGGGGGTGAGGAAGGGGTCGAAGGCAACGACTTTCATCTTGAGGCCGAGCGCGCGGCTGGCGACGATCGAGCCGATGTTACCGGCACCGATGAGGCCCAGGGTCTTGCCGGTGACTTCCACGCCCATGAAGCCGTTCTTCGGCCACAGACCCTGCTGCGTCTGGGCGTTGGCTTCGGGCAGCTGGCGGGCGAGCGCGAACATCAGCGCGATGGCATGTTCGGCGGTGGTGATCGAGTTGCCGAACGGCGTGTTCATGACGATCACGCCCTTGGCGGATGCAGCCGGGATATCGACATTGTCGACGCCGATGCCAGCGCGGCCGATGACCTTGAGGTTGGTGGCGTGGTCGAGAATATCCTTGGTGACCTTGGTCGAGGAACGGATGGCGAGGCCGTCATACTGGCCGATGATCGCCTTCAGCTCGTCGGGGGTCTTGCCGGTGATTTCGTCGACTTCGACGCCACGCTCACGGAAGATGGCGGCGGCGCGGGGGTCCATTTTGTCGCTGATAAGTACCTTGGGCATGGGATGAATTCCTTGTGCAAGTGTTCCTGCGAAGGCAGGAACCCAGGGTTTACGGGCGGAACCTAGCCGCCCTGGGCTCCTGCTTTCGCAGGAGCACGGCATCTATTGAGAATTAAGCAGCCTTGGCCGTTGCGTAGGCCCAGTCGAGCCACGGGCCGAGCGCCTCGATATCAGCGGTTTCGACCGTTGCACCGCACCAGATGCGCAGACCCGCCGGGGCGTCGCGATAGCCCGCGACGTCATAGGCTGCGCCTTCCTTTTCGAGGAGGGCGGCAAAGGCCTTGATGAAGGCTTCGTCCGCGCCTTCGACCGTCAGGCAGACGCTGGTGGTCGAGCGGGTCGCCTCGTCAGCGGCGAGATGGCCGAGCCAGTCGCGTTCCTCAACGATCTTGTTCAGCGCCGCCGCATTGGCGTTGCTGCGGGCCATCAGGCCAGAGAGGCCGCCGAGCGACTTGCCCCATTCCAGCGCGAAGATCGCGTCTTCGACCGCCAGCATGGAGGGGGTGTTGATGGTCTCGCCCTTGAAAATGCCTTCGGCGAGCTTGCCCTTGGCCATCAGGCGGAAGACCTTGGGCAGCGGCCAGGACGGCGTGTGGTTTTCGAGACGCTCGACCGCGCGGGGGCCGAGGATCAGCACGCCATGGCCGCCCTCGCCGCCCAGCACCTTCTGCCAGGAGAAGGTAGCGACGTCGATCTTGGTCCAGTCGATCTCGTATGCGAACACGCCGCTGGTCGCGTCGGCGAAGGTCAGACCTTCGCGATCCGCCGGGATCCAGTCGGCGTTCGGAACGCGCACGCCAGAGGTCGTGCCGTTCCAGGTGAACAGCACGTCATGCCCGAAGTTCACACCGTTCAGGTCGGGTAGCTGGCCATAGTCGGCGCGGATGATTGTCGGGTCAAGCTTCAGCTGCTTGGCCGCGTCCGTCACCCAGCCTTCGCCGAAGCTTTCCCAGGCGAGCGTCGTAACGGGCCGTGCGCCCAGCATCGTCCACATCGCCATTTCGAAGGCGCCGGTGTCGGAACCGGGCACGATGCCGATGCGGTGTGTGTCGGGAAGCTGAAGCAGCTCGCGCATCAGGTCGATGCAGTAAGCCAAGCGGGTCTTGCCGATCTTGGCGCGGTGCGAGCGGCCGAGGGATTCAGCGCTCAGCTTGTCGGCGCTCCAGCCCGGAGGCTTGGCGCAGGGACCGGAAGAGAAATAGGGGCGAGCCGGTTTAGTCGTCGGCTGGGCCGCGGGCGCAATGGTGGCGTCGGCGGCGGTAACATCAGTCATGTACGCTTCTCCTTGCAGAGAGCACGCGCGGCGTTGGGACCGCGTGGCCCGGCGGCCGCTCTAAAGATCAGCCATTAAGAGTCAAGCCGAATGTCTGGATGCGACGAACCGTTGCCAAGATTAACCAACGAAGCGGCGAGCCGTGGTAAACGGTCGATCATGGAAGAGCGGGCAAGGGGGATAGCAATGCGTGGCGCGGGGCGGGCGGCCCTGTTGGCGCTGTGCATGACCTTGGCATCTTGCGGCGGCGATATCGTGCCGCGCGGGCGGGTGGAGCGGCCGTCCAAGCCGGTGAAGAACGCTCGCCCTTCTGCCCCTCCGCCCATGGAATTGCGGCAGTGCCTCGTGAAGCTGCAATCGCAATCGGTCTTGTTCCAGCCCCTGCCCGACCAGAATTTTGGCGGCGGCTGTTCGGCGATGGGCAGCGTGAAGCTGCTCGACATCGGCGTGCCTGCCACCAATCTGGGCGCCATGACATGTGGACTGGCGGCTAATTTCGCGGCCTGGGCGCGCTATGGGGTGCAGCCTGCGGCGCGGCTGATCCTGGGGGCTGAGATCGAGCGGATCGAGACGTTCGGCACCTATAATTGCCGGCCGATAGCGGGCAGCGGCAAGCTTTCCGAACATGCGCACAGCAATGCGGTGGACGTGTCCGCCTTTGTCCTGTCGGATGGGCGGCGGATCACGATCGAGCAGGGGTGGAACGGCGACAAGCAGACGCGGCAGTTTCTGGAGGTGGTGCGGGCGAGCGCCTGCAAGCGGTTCCGCACTGTGCTGAGCCCGGATTACAATGTCGCGCACCGGGATCATTTTCATTTCGATATGGGTGGAAGAGGTGGCTTTTGCCGCTGACAGCGGCGGGGGCGGCTTTTGCCGCTGAGCAAAAAAAGGCGGGTGGCTTTTGCCGCTGAGCTTCCTAAGTTGGGTTGAATGACAAGAAAAGAAATCGAAGAACGCAAATTCCGTCCCGCCCGGCAGGAAGCCGCAGACGCCAAGAAGACCGTCGGGACTCCCCAGACCAACAGCGCCGCTTATCGGCTGGCGTTCCAGGACACCGAATTCCTGCTGCGCGAGGATTTGCGGCCGGTGCGATTCCAGCTGGAATTGCTCAAACCCCAGTTGTTGATGGACGAGGCGAAGATCGAGTCCACATTTGTCTTCTATGGTTCGGCGCGCATTCCGGAGCCCGAGGAGGTGCAGACGCGGATCGACGCCGCGACGACGCCCGATCAGCGGCGTATCGCCGAAAATCTGGGGAAGAAGGCACGCTATTATGATGAGGCGCGCAAGCTCGCGCGGATCGCGGCGCAGTATCCAGTGAATGAGGCGGGATGCCGTCACTTCGTGGTTTGCTCCGGCGGCGGCCCGTCGATCATGGAAGCGGCCAATCGTGGCGCGGCCGATGTCGGCGCGCAGACGATCGGGATGAACATCGTGCTGCCGCATGAGCAGGCGCCTAATCGTTTCGTGACGCCGGAACTGAGCTTCCAGTTTCACTATTTTGCACTGAGGAAGATGCATTTTCTGCTGCGGGCGCGGGCTCTGGCGGTGTTTCCCGGCGGGTTCGGCACGTTTGACGAGATGTTTGAATTGCTGACGCTGATCCAGACGGGGAAGATGAAGCCTATTCCGGTGCTACTGTTCGGGCGGGAGTTCTGGACACGGGTGGTGGATTTCGAGGCACTTGCCGAAGAGGGTGTGATTTCGCCTTCGGACTTGAATTTGCTGACCTGGGTCGAGACGGCCGAGGATGCGTGGAAGGCGGTGCAGACTTTTTACCAGGATAGCGAAGTGCCGGGGTGTTGACGTCTTTCCTCTCCCCGCCGGGGAGAGGATGCTGAGACTTGGCGGCTCGGCCGCCTAGTCGTAGCTGGAGAGGGGGCGAGGGCTTGCCCCCCTCCCCCTCATCCAACTTCGCCTAGGCCTTTTGGGCCAAGGCTTCGTATCCTTCTCCCTCGAGGGGAGAAGGGTTAGTGGGTTGCTCTCGCCATCGTGGGGGACTAGGGCGCGGCCATGCTTGCCTCGCTTGCCCATGTCGATTGCTGGATCTTCGATCTGGACAATACGCTGTATCCGGCGAAGGCAGACCTGTTCGCGCTTATCGACGTGAAGATGGGCGAGTTCATCCAAGGGCTGCTGGGCTGCGATGCTGACGTCGCGAAGGCTACGCAGAAGCGCTACTTCATGGAGCATGGCACGACATTGTCGGGGTTGATGCATCATCATGGCATCGAGCCGCGCGCGTTCCTCGACTATGTCCACGACATTTCGATGGACCGGCTGCAGGTGGATGAGGCGTTGAATGCGCATATCGCGGCGCTGCCGGGTCGCCGCCTGATCTTTACCAATGGCGATGCGGATTATGCGCAGCGGGTGTTGGACAGGCTGGGGCTGGGGCAAGCGTTCGAGCTGATCCACGACATTCACGCCTGCCAATATGTGCCCAAGCCCGATCCGTCAGGCTATGCCGAGTTGTGCCGGGTGCATGGGGTCGATCCCCGCCGCGCCGCTTTCTTCGAGGATATGGCCCGCAACCTGCGGCCTGCCAAGGCGATCGGCATGAGCACCATCTGGGTGAATAACGGCTCAGAAGCGGGCAATCATGAGCATCATCCGGACTTTATCGATTTCGAAACCGACCATCTGACGCCATTCCTGGCCGACATTCTGGGGACAAGACCATGAGCCAAGACCTGATCGCCACCATCGACGCCGCCTGGGAGGACCGGGCCAATGTCAGCCTGACGACGCAGGGCGAAGTTCGGCAGGCCGTTGATAGGGCGTTGGCGCTGTTGGACAAGGGCGAGCTGCGCGTGGCCGAGCCGACCGGCGAAGGCTGGCAGGTCAACCAGTGGGCGAAGAAAGCGGTGCTGCTGTCCTTCCGCCTCAACGACAATGCGATGATCGACAATGGTCCGGGCGCGGGCCACTGGTGGGACAAGGTGCCGAGCAAGTTCGCGGGCTGGGACGAAGCGGCGTTCCGTTCCGCCGGTTTCCGTGCGGTCCCGGGCAGCTTCGCGCGCGCTGGATCGCATATCGCGAAGAACGTCATCCTCATGCCGAGCTTCGTCAATATCGGCGCGTTCGTCGATGAAGGCACGATGGTCGATACCTGGGTGACGGTCGGCAGCTGCGCGCAGATCGGCAAGAATGTCCACTTGTCGGGCGGCGTCGGCATCGGCGGCGTGCTGGAGCCGTTGCAGGCCGATCCGGTGATCATCGAGGATGATTGCTTCATCGGCGCGCGGTCGGAAGTCGTTGAAGGCGTGCGCATCGGCAAGGGTTCGGTGCTGTCGATGGGCGTGTTCATCGGCATGTCGACCAAGATCGTCGATCGCGCCACTGGCGAAGTCTTCATCGGCGAAGTGCCGCCCTATTCGGTGGTCGTGCCGGGATCGCTGCCGGGCAAGCCGCTGCCTGACGGCACGCCGGGACCGAGCCTTTATTGCGCGGTGATCGTCAAGCGGGTGGATGCTCAGACGCGGTCGAAGACGGGGATCAACGAGCTGCTGCGGGATTAATCTCTGTCATCTCCCCTCCCGCAGGCGGGAGGGGCTGGGGGTGGGCTGCGAGCGACGCGAGCGCTGTGCGGGCTATCAGGTCAGACGCGACCGCTTCGCGCTCTCACCCACCCCTTCCCCCTCCCCCCTGCGGGAGGGGCTTATAAGATGAGCGCTGGTCGCCTACATTGCCGCAATGCCGCCATCTACCCATGACAACACGCCTCTTCCGCCCGTCTGGGCGACGTTCCGGCGGTTCCTTCCCTATCTCTGGCCCGCTGATGCTCCTGCTCTGCGGCGGCGCGTGTCGATCGCCATGCTGCTCGTGGTGATCGCGAAGGTCATCAGCCTGGCGATGCCCTTTGCCTATAAGGCCGCGATTGATCGCATGGCTCCGGGGATGGAGCCGGGCGTGACGCTCGCCGTCGCGTTGGTCGTCGCCTATGCGGGGGCGCGGTTCGGGAGCGTGTTGTTCGACAATCTGCGCAATGCCGTGTTCGAGCGGGTTGGGCAGGAGGCGGGACGGCGGCTGTCTGACGATGTGTTCGTGCATCTGCACCGTCTTTCCCTGCGCTTCCACCTTGATCGCCGGACGGGCGCGGTCACCAAAATCGTTGAACGGGGCACGAAAAGCATCGACACGATGCTGTATTTCCTGCTGTTCAACATCGCGCCGACGGTGCTGGAACTGGCGGCAGTCTGCGTCATCTTCTTCGTAAAGTTCGGGCCCGGGCTGGTCGCGGCGACATTGGTGATGGTGGGCCTCTATATCTGGTTCACCCGGACGATTACCGAATGGCGCAACCAGTTGCGCCGCGACATGGTGGACATGGACACCAATGCCGTCGCGCATGCCGTGGACAGCTTGCTCAATTTCGAAACCGTCAAATATTTCGGCGCGGAAGAGCGGGAAGCGGACCGATATGCCACGGCCATGCGGCGTTATGCCGATGCGGCGGTGAAGTCCGAAAACAGTCTTGCGTGGCTTAACATCGGACAGTCTCTTATCACCAACCTGATGATGGCGGGCGCGATGGGCTATACCGTCTGGGGATGGAGCAACGGCAGCTTCACCACGGGCGATGTGGTTCTCGTCAATACATTGCTTAGCCAACTATTCAGGCCGTTGGACCTTCTCGGCATGGTGTATCGGACGATCCGGCAGGGCCTGATCGATATGGAGGCGATGTACAGGCTGATCGACACGCAGGCGGAAATTGCCGACGCGCCGGGGGCTGCAGCGTTGAAGGTGAAGACGGGCGAGGTCAACTTTGATCATGTCCGCTTTGGCTATGATCCTGATCGGGAGATTCTGCACGACGTCAGCTTTACCGTGCCTGCGGGCAAGACGCTGGCGATCGTCGGGCCATCAGGCGCGGGGAAATCGACCATCGCGCGGACGCTGTTCCGCTTTTACGACATCCAGAGCGGGCGCATTCTGATTGATGGCCAGGATATTGCCGAGGTTACGCAGTCGTCCCTGCGCGCGGCGATCGGGATCGTGCCGCAGGACATGGTGCTGTTCAACGACACAGTCGGTTATAATATCGGCTATGGCCGTGCAGCCGCGAGCCAAGAGGAAATCGAGGCGGCGGCCAAAGCGGCTTCCATCCATGATTTCATCATGCGGCTACCGCAGGGATATGACACACGGGTTGGCGAGCGGGGTCTGAAGCTGTCCGGGGGTGAGAAGCAGCGGGTGGCAATTGCGCGCACCTTGCTCAAGGACCCTCCGGTGCTGGTGCTGGACGAAGCGACGAGCGCGCTCGATAGCCGGACAGAGACGGAAATCCAGGACGTGCTGCGCAGCATTTCGCGTAAGCGCACGACACTGGTGGTCGCGCATCGGCTCTCGACGGTGGTGGACGCGGATGAGATCATCGTGCTGGATCAAGGGAGGATCGTGGAGCGCGGGCGCCATGCGGATCTGGTACGGGCTGATGGCCTCTACGCTACGATGTGGGCGCGCCAGGCGACGGAGCGCGACGACATGCCTACAGAGCCGGTGATAGAGGATGGTTTTGCGAGTTCGCAGCCTGCATTGTCGATCCGGTAAGGAGCATTGGAGATGACGCAAACGATCCGGAACAACTGGCGGCTCGCGCCGTGGCTGTTGGTCGCCACCCTGTTGGCGCTGCCGCTGGTCGCGATGCAGTTCACCGATGAAGTGCGCTGGACCGTGCACGACTTCCTGGCGGCTGGCGTGCTGCTTGGCGGTGCTGCGCTTATCTATGAAATGGGCGTGCGGCGGCTGACTGGACGCGGACAGCGGCTTGTTGCAGCGGGTGCGCTCATCGTCGCGGTCGCGCTGCTTTGGGCTGAAGGCGCGGTGGGCATCTTTTCTTGAAGCCCAGGGGAGCGGCCCCGGCTTCAAGGCCGGAGGCCGCTCCCCTGACATGATCAGCGATTGGTTACTGTGGTGGTCGTCTTTTCGACCACCGTCGCGGGTGCGGCGGTCGTCTTGCGCACGACCTTGCGCTTGACCGGCGCGGCCTTGCGAACAGTCGTGGGCGCGGTCTTCACGGTCTCGGTAGTGACCGTGGTAGCGGCGGGAGCAGTTGCGGCAGCAGCGCGAGCTGCACGGGCGTCGGCAGCGGCGGAAGCGGCGGCGCGTTCAGCCGCATCGGCGCGGGCGTTGGCGGCGGCGGCGTCCTGCTGCGCGGCGGCGGCGGTGGAGGCCTGAACGTCTGCTTCCGTCTTCACGCTTGCCTGGCTCTGGCCGATGGCGGTGTCAGCAAAGCCCTGCGCTTCGACAGCGGCCTTGATAGCGTCCTGTTCCTTGCCGCTCTTCAGCCGTTCCTTGGCCAGGCGGAGCGAAGCTTGAGCCTGTGCTATGACGGCCGGGTCGAACTGACCGGCCTGCAATTTGGAGGCAGCGTCGATCTTGCCCTGGGCCTGCGCGATCGCCTTGAGCGCCTGTTCCTCGTCACCAGCGAGTGCGGGACCGCTCGCGAGGAAAAGCGCCGAAGCCGCGGCAAAAGCGCGCAGGGAATAGCCGAATGTACGCATATTCTCTCCTGTCAATGTTGAGAGCCGGGTAACGTACCGAAACGAACCGGGTTCCAGATGCGCCGTTGCAGGAGGGGGATGAGCGGCGCTCAGTCGGACAGGAAAGGCGCGGCGACTTCAGCAGGGACGCGCAGGATGCGGCCGCTTGTCCGGTCGATGATCGCCCAGGTGGATTTGGCAATGACCTTGACCTTGCCGTCCGCGCCGATGAACTCCATGTGGCGGTCGAACCGGGCGCCCCGGGGCGCTTCCGGTATCCAGGTGCGGGCGGTCACCACCTCCCCTTCCCGCACATTGCCGCGATAGTCGATCTCGTGCCGGGTCACGACCCAGACATAGGCGTCGAGATGTTCGGGCGCGGCATCGCGGGTCCAATGTTCGGTCGCGACCTGCTCCATCCATTGCACCCAGACGGCGTTGTTCACATGGCCGAGGATATCGATATGCTCGGGGCCTGCGGTGATGTGGGTGGTGTAGGTGGAGGACATTATCCCCCCTCCCCGTTCGCGCCAAGCTTATTGAAGCCCATCACTTCTCGTTGAAGAAAAGAAGAGCCCTTCGACAAGCTCAGGGCGAACGGAGGAGAGGTGAGCAGATTCATGCAGACGCTACACCCAGCTGCCAGAGGATGAAGGCGAATTCCTCTGCTGTTTCCTGCAGGCTTTCGAAACGGCCCGATTTGCCGCCATGGCCTGCGCCCATGTTGGTTTTGAGCAGCAGGATATTCTGGTCGGTCTTGGTCGCGCGCAGCTTCGCCACCCATTTGGCCGGTTCCCAATAGGTGACGCGCGGGTCATTGAGGCCCGCTGTCACCATCAGCGGCGGATAGGATTGCGCCTTCACATTGCTGTAGGGGTCGTAGGAGAGGATCGTCTCGAACGCCGCCTTGTCCTCGATCGGATTGCCCCATTCGGGCCATTCGCCGGGTGTCAGCGGCAGGCTTTCATCGAGCATGGTGTTGAGCACGTCCACGAAGGGGACATGTGCTACGACGGCGCCCCAAAGGTCGGGATCACTATTGATGACTGCGCCCATCAGCTCGCCGCCAGCCGAACCGCCGGAAATGCTGATCCGGCCCTTTGACGTATAGCCTAGCTCTACGAGGCCTTTCGCTACATCGACAAAGTCGTTGTAGGTGTTGGTCCGCTTGTCGAGCTTGCCGTCCAAATACCATTGCTGGCCAAGGTCATCGCCGCCGCGAATATGGGCGAGGGCGAAGGCGAAACCGCGGTCGAGCAGTGACAGCCGACTGGTCGAAAAACCCGGTTCCATCGCGATGCCATAGGCGCCATAGCCATAGAGGTGGAGCGGCGCGCTGCCGTCGCGGGGCAGGTCCTTGGGATAGACGATCGACACCGGGATCGGCGTGCCGTCACGCGCGGGGATGGTCAGCCGCTCGGTTGCGTAGCGGGTCGCGTCATAGCCCGACGGGATTTCCTGGACCTTCAGGACTTCCAGCTCGCCAGTGGCGAGGTGATAGTCATAGATGGTGTCCGGCGTGACCATGGATTCATAGCCGATGCGCAGCTTCGTCACGTCATATTCGGGATTGTCGTCGAGCGAGGCGGAATAGCTCGCCTCCGGAAATGGAAGCCGCTTGGCCGAATGGGTCGCGTAATCGCGCAGTTCGATCTGGTCGAGCCCGTCCTGCCGCCCTTCCGTGACGTAGAAGTTTTTGAAGAGGGTGAAGTCAGTCAGGTAGAAATGCGGATCGGCGGCGATCACTTCTGACCAGTTGTCCGGAGCATCCAGCGACGCTTTTACCAGCCGGAAATTGGGATGGGTGTCGTTGGTGCGGATGTAGAGCGTGTCTTCATGCTCATCGACATCATATTCGCGCCCCGGCTTGCGCGCGGACACCAGCATCGGCTGAGCCAAGGGATTGTCGGCGGGGAGCAGCCAGCTTTCGGTGGTAACATGGTCGCCTGTGGCAATGACGATCCATTTTTCCGAGGAGGTGAGGCCAACCGAGACGCGAAAGCCCTCATCATCCTCATGGAAAAGCTCCACATCGCTTTCCACCGGCTGGCCCAGCCAATGGAGGCGCGTATTGTCGGTGCGCCACTGATCGTTGGCGATGCCGTAGAGGAGGCCCTTGCTGTCGCTGGTCCAGACGAGTGAGGAAAGCGTGTCGGGGATGACTTCGGGTAGGATTTCTCCGGTGAACAGGTCCTTGATCCGCGCCTCGAACCGTTCCGAACCGTTATTGTCGATAGCGTAGGCGAGGTAACGGCCGTCCGGACTGACGGACAGCGCGCCGAGGCGGAAATATTCATGACCCTCCGCCAGTGCAGGCTCATCCAGGATCAGTTGGTCCTCGCCGCCAGCCGCCGGGCGGCGATACCATTTGCGATATTGCGCGCCGGTTTCGAACGCTCGCCAATAGACATAATCGCCGTCTTTTTGCGGAACGGAGCTGTCATCTTCCTTGATGCGGCCCTTCATCTCCGCAAAGAGCACGTCGGTCAGCCGCTTGTGCGGCTGCATGGCGCTTTCGAAAAAGGCGTTTTCCGCCTCAAGATAGGACAGGACATCCTTGTCCTTCACGTCCGGATAACCCGGATCGCGCAGCCATGCCCAGGGATCTTCCACCGTGATGCCGTGGTGGGCGAAGCTGTGCGGGCGGCGGGCGGCGGAAGGAGGCGTGGTGTCGGCGGTCATTCAGTATCCTGATTCTCGTATAGGAGGCGCGCTGGCATAAGCGGCTGGGCCTGCTTATGTTGGCGGCAGCCTGCCCTGCGCAAGGGTTCTCGATCAAGGAAATGCGATGTCGACCCATGAAGACCGTCTAAAAGCCCTGCGCGAACAGCTGATGCGCGAGCGGCTGGACGGTTTTGTCGTGCCGCTGACCGATGAGCATATGAGCGAATATGTAGGCGAATATGCGCAGCGCCTTGCCTGGCTGACGGGCTTTCAGGGATCCGCGGGGAGCGCGGTGGTGCTGCCCGAAGAAGCGGCGATTTTTGTCGATGGACGCTATACGCTGCAAGTGCGCGAGCAGGTCGATGGCGCGCATTGGCAATTTGAGAGCGTGCCGCAGACATCCGTTGCAGCCTGGCTTGGCGTTCATGCTCCCGAGGGCGGCCGGATCGGCTATGATCCATGGCTGCACACCCGCGCATGGGTGAAGGCGGCGGGCGAAGCGCTGGCTGAACGCGGGGCGGAGCTGGTGGCGGTGAAAACCAATCCGGTGGACGCGGTCTGGCCCGACCGCCCTGCCCCCAGCGATGCGCGGCTGGTGGTCCATGAGGATCGCTATGCCGGGCAGAGCGCCGCGGAAAAGCGGCAGGCGATGGCGGATTGGCTGACGTCGAAAAGGGCGGACGCGGTGGTGCTGTCGGCGCTGGATTCCATCGCCTGGACCTTCAACATCCGGGGCAAGGATGTGTCCCGCACGCCTGTCGCGCTGGCCTATGCGATCGTGCATGCCGATGCGACGGCGGACCTTTATGTCGCGCCCGAGAAGATGGACGAGGCGGTCGTGCAGCATCTGGGCAACGCAGTGCGGGTGCATCCGCGCGCGGACTTTGCCGGGGCGCTGGGAGGGTTTGCAGGCAAGACGGTTGCAGCGGACCCTGAGCGCGCGGTGGCGGCGATTTTCGAAGCGCTGGACGCGGGCGGGGCAACGATATTGTCGCTCCGCGATCCCGCCGTTCTGCCCAAGGCGATCAAGAACCCGGTGGAGATCGCCGGGCATAAGGCGGCGCAGGCCCGCGATGGTGCTGCCCTGTCACGTTTCCTGCACTGGATTGCCGTCGAAACGCCCAAGGGCGGGATCGATGAGCTTACCGCCGCCGCCCGGCTGGAGGCGTTTCGCGAGGAGACCGGACTGCTGGAGGACCTGTCCTTCGACACGATCAGTGGCGCCGGCCCCAATGGCGCGGTGGTGCATTACCGGGTCGAGGAGAAGACGAACCGGCCGATCGAACCGGGCTCCTTCTATCTGGTCGATTCGGGCGGCCAATATCGCGACGGCACGACCGATGTGACGCGGACGATCGCGATCGGCACGCCGACGGAAGAGATGAAGCGGCGCTTCACGCTGGTGCTGAAGGGGCATATCGCGCTTGGCCGGGCGCTGTTTCCGGCAGGAACGCGCGGTAGCCAGCTGGATGTTCTGGCGCGCCAGTTTCTTTGGGCGGAGGGGCTCGATTATGCCCATGGCACGGGACATGGCGTGGGCAGCTTCCTGTCGGTGCATGAGGGGCCGCAGCGCATTGCGACAGCGGGGGGTGGCGACGAACCGCTGCAACCGGGCATGATCCTGTCCAACGAGCCCGGTTATTACAAGACCGGCGAATATGGCATCCGCATCGAAAATCTGGTGCTGGTCGATCGACGTGACGTGCCCGGCGCCGAGCGGGAGATGCTGGGCTTTGAAACGCTGACCTTCGCGCCTATCGATCGCAATGCCATCGCGGTGGAATTACTGACGGCAGAGGATCGGGCTTGGGTCGATGCCTATCATGCCAAGGTGGTCGAGATTGTCGGGCCGCAGCTGGATAGCGACGCGCTGGCATGGTTGCAGCAGGCCTGCGCGCCCTTGTAATCGCCGCGTTTCAGTCGTCGCGTCGATCCGTCTCGCCAGAAGATGGCGGGGCTGCGGTCTTACCCGCCTCCTGCCGCGCCTGCGCCTTGCGGCGGCGCAAATTGTCGCGCAGCGCCTGCGCCAGCCGTGCCTTCCGATCGTCCTGTCCGCTTGTCATTGCTGCGCCATAAGCAAATTGGGGCATCGGCCGCAACCCGCCTTGACAAGCAGGACGCGCGCGGCCATAGGCCCGGCTCCGCCGCCCGAAAGGCTTTGCGGAATGGTGAAAGTGCTGCCGTAGCTCAGTGGTAGAGCGCATCCTTGGTAAGGCTGAGGTCGCGAGTTCAATCCTCGCCGGCAGCACCATTTCCCAACAGGCTGGAGCAGTCGTGCTCGCCTATTTTCCTATTTTTGATTATTGTTACGTAATTTAATCCATATTATTTCGCCTGCGGGGAATCGGGAAATCCGGGGGGAGTTTTAGGTGCGCGAGCAACAAGCCGTTGCGCACGAGGTCTTGACGTTTCTTCAGCGTCAAAGCCTCGCGCCTACGCCGCAAAATTACGCTATGGGCTATGTGCTGAAAAGCGGCACGAACGAGCCACTGTCGAAAGCCGTCAACGATGCCACAGATGGCGGCATCAGGTTGAGTCAGCAGCAGGCGGACGACATCTTCGTGCGCTGTCTCGGCAACCTTGGCGGTCAGGGTGGAGCCCATAACGCCGACGCCTTGAGGAACCAGACCCGGCATCAACTCCTGCGGCTGGCCGAAGTCGCCAACAGCGCGGCGGAACGAACCGGAGATTTCAACCGGGACCTCAACATCGGTTATGAAAAGCTGGCGGACAAGGATGCGGCGGGCATCGGATTGATCATCTCCGACATGATCGAACGCTCGTTGCGGGCCGAGAAGGACCTTGCAGCCGCCGCCAAGGAAGTTGAAGTTCTTCGCCAGGAACTCGACACCGCGCGGCACGACGCGAACCTTGATGCCCTGACCGGCCTCCCCAACCGTCGCGCGCTGGAAACAGCGATGGACCGGCTGCAAAAGGGGAATTTGCCCTTCGCCGTCGCGATCTGCGATGTCGACCATTTCAAGCGGGTGAACGACCGATATGGCCATGCCGTCGGCGACCGGGTGCTGAAGATGGTCGCCACCTCCCTGGTGGAAAGCTGCGGCGGGCAGATGGTGGGCCGCTGGGGTGGCGAGGAGTTTCTGGTGATCGTGCAGGGGCTTGCGCCGGAAGAGACGGTTGAGCTGCTGGATGAGGCGCGCCGAACGCTAGGCCAGCGTGCCTTCACCCTGCGCGAAACGGACGAGCCCATGGGGGCCGTTACCTTTTCGGCGGGCGTTGCGCTCATCAGCGGAGGGGCGGAATGGAGCAGCGCGCTCGACGCTGCCGATACCGCGCTCTACCGGGCCAAGGCCGAGGGACGGAACATGGTCCTGAGGGGATAAGTGCGGCAACTGGCTGATCCACCCTGCCCCCGTAGTGGTATCAGGGCAGCGGCTTTGGCAACCAGCTGAGATCCTTGGCGAGGGTGCGGGACGGCACGCCGCTGAGTTTCCGCAAGGCCGGGATGTCGAGCAGTTCGATCATGTGGCCGTCGCGCAGGATCAATTTCTTCTCCTCAAGCGTGCGGAAGACGCGGTTTACATGGACGGCGGTGAGACCGATGACGTCGCCGATCTGCTCTTGCGTCAAGGGATGCTCAAAGCGCGGCCCCGTGCCCGGTTGAACCACATTCAACCGGCTATGCAGGTGAACCAGAAAATCGGCCAGGCGGCATTCTGCAGAGGTCCGGCCAATCGAGCAAAGCCGGTCCATCAGCATGACGCGTTCCTGCTGGACACTAAGGAACATCAGAGCCGCCATGTGCGGCGCGCGGGTGAACAGGCTGCCGAATGCCGACAGGCTGATCGAGCGCAGCTTGACGGGCGTGAGCGCCATCAGGGTTTCGGCCGCCTTGTCGAGCGCCATGCTGGGGGTCCCCAAAATGTCGCCGGGCAAATGCACCTTCAATATCTGCCGCCCGCCGTCGGCAAGCGTCATGCTGCTGAGCGCCCAGCCTTCCAGCAGCATATAGACCGCCTGCGGAGTGTCACCTTCCCGCCGGATCGTCCGGTTGCGCGCAATCTGCTGCACCGGGCCTGCGAGGCTGGAAAATAATTCGATCTCCGCCGGGCTTGGCGATCGAAACTCAGCCAATCGGGCCTGCGAAAAAGCTAGCGGAGAAGAGTCGTCAGGAACTGCGCGCACGGAACCTCTGAACGGATCGGTCCGGCCGCTCTAGCAAAGCGTTGGCCTGCCCTCTTTAAAATGGAGCAAGAAGCGCGAGATTCAGCGCGATAGGGTGAGACCGATCCATAACGTCCGGGGTGCGCCCAAATCCTCCGACACAGCCGTGCTGCTGGAGACGCGGCGGGTAAGAATATCCTCGTCGAACAGATTTTCGCCACGGGCGACCAATTGCAGGCCGTGCCCAAGCGGCAGGCGTGCGACCGCGTCGATGGTCAGAAAGCCTGGGAGGCGATCGACATGCAGATCATCTTCATATTGCGCCGAGGCATAGCGCATTGTTGCTGAAAGTCCCGGCCCCTGCTGCCGCTGCCAGGCGAATGTGGCGCTGGCGGAGTGGCGCGGCGTCTGTGCCGGGGACAGGCCATCGAACAGGTTGCCCGGCGCGCGGACGGCGCTGTGACTATAGGCATAGGAGGCAGACAGAGACATGGCGCCATGCCGGGCACTGGCGGTCAGTTCGATGCCCTTGGCGACGATGGCATCGACATTGTCACGCCTGCGCAGGTTGGTGCCAATCGTGACATTGGCTATGGCATCGTCCAGCCTGTTGTAGAAGGCCGTGGCCGAGAGGGTAACGCGGCGCGCAGGCATCAGGTCGATACCTGCCTCCACCCCCTTCAACTGTTCAGGCGACAGCGCCGGGTTCGCTTCCGTCGTGACCGGGAAGACCACGAAGGGTCGGTAAAGCTCATTCAGGGTCGGCAATCGGAAGCCGGTATAGGCCGCGCCGCGCAGAGCGACCTGATCATTGAGATGGAGCAAGGCGCCCGCCCGCGCCGAAACCTCCCAGCCGGATCGGTCCTTGAAGTCCCTGCTGTTCGCCGCGGAACCAGCCACGCGAAAAAAGCCGTCGCTGATCGTCCAGCGGTCCGCGCGGATGCCGCCGGTGAGGACGAGATTGCCGAGGGTCCAGTCATCTTCGGCAAACATGCCTATCGCGCGTTGCCGCCCCCCGGCGTGGCGGCGGGCCGTGACCAGGCCGGTTGCGGCGCTGTAGGCATCTTCGAACATATCGCCCGCGGCAAAGCGGCTATCCATGCCAACGCGCAGCAGATGCCCTCCACCGACGGGCGGGCGCAATTCGATCTTCCCGCCGATCCCGGTTGACGGCGTGCTGCGCTGGTCGAGCGTCTTGCGGAAGGGCGGGTTGGAGGAAATGACGATGTTGGCGAAGTTGCGCGCCTGAACATAGGCGAGCGCGTCAACCTGCCACCGGCCGTGCGACACGTAGCGGATGCTGGCGTCCTGGCCTTCGCTCAAACTGTCCGCGCCGCGAAAGCGCAGCGTTCGTTCATCGTGGAATAGGGTCGTCCGGAACCGCAGCTCATCAGTGTCGCCGACCGGAACAACGGCGCGCAGATTGGCCGACCAGCCGTCATAGGCAGCAGGAACCGTTGCGGCTACGCGCTGGTCGCGTGGTGTCGTCTGGAAGCCGTCTCCCCTGTCCCAGCGGCCTGACAGCGATAGGAAGCCCGCGCCGAGGCCGGGGGTCACGCTGGCAGACAGTTCCGTGGCGTCGCGGCTGCCATAAAGTGCGCTGGCGGCAAGCGTCGGCAACTGATCACGCGTGGCGTTCGCCAATTCGATGGTGCCCGCGACTGCGCCAGCACCGAATGCGCCGACGCCCCCGCCGCGCGTCACGCGGACGGCAGAGAGCCGCTCGGGCACCAGCGCGCTGAAGGGGATGTAGCCGAAAAAGGGATCAGCCATCGGTACGCCATCGAGGAGGACCAAGGTACGGCTGGATGCACTGCCGCCCAAGGCGCGCAAGCTCGCGCCCTGCGCCGAGGGGTTGGCGGAACGGCTGTCCGACCGCCGAAATTGCTGGAACCCCGCTACGTCGGTGAGGATGCTTTCGATCCGGCCCGAGGCGCTATTGAGCAGGCGATCCTGTTCGATCTGCACCGATCCATAGGCAGGGGTGCCCGGCGGCAGGGGCAAGCCCGCGCCGGTAATGACGATGCGCGCCTGGCTGTCGTCAGGTACGCCGGGCTGCGCAAGCGCGGCGGAAGGCAGCAGGAGGGGCAAGAGGCAAAGGGAGCCTGCTTTCATGGCCACGCCCCATAGTCTTGCTCCTCCGCCCTGACAATGTGCGGGATTCGTGCAGCTTCAGGCGAGCGCCGACCCTTCGCGGCGCGCCAGAAGCTTGTCGATGGTGAGAGGGTAGTCGCGCAGCCGGATGCCAGTCGCATTGTAGACAGCGTTCGCCACCGCCGCGCCCGCACCGCAGATGCCCAGTTCCCCCACGCCCTTCGCCTTCATCGGTGAACTTTTGTCGTCCAGTTCATCGAGGAAAAGCACATCCTGTTCCGGGATGTCGGCATGCACCGGGACGAGATATTCCGCCATGTCATGATTGACGAAGAAGCCGAAGCGCTTGTCGACATGCAGCTCCTCCATCAGCGCCGCGCCAACCCCCATCGTCATGGCGCCGATCACCTGGCTGCGCGCCGATTTCGGATTGAGGATACGCCCGGCCGCGAAGGCGCCGCCCATGCGGCGTACCCGGACTTCGGCGGTATCGATATCGACCCCGACTTCACAAAAATGCGCGCCGAATGTCGCTTGCGCATAATCCTCGGTCAATTTGCCGAATTCAATCTTGTCTTCAGCCCAGACGCCCTCTTCGCCCGCAAGCGCGGCGATCGGTTGCGACTGGTTGCCGAGCCGCACAAGCCCATCTTCGAACACCGCTTCGTTCGCCGGGAAGCCCGCCTTGGCAGCGAGCTTCTCGCGCAGGGCGACGCATGCGGCGTAGAGGCCCGCCGTCGCGCTGTTCGCGCCGAACTGACCGCCCGACCCCGCCGATACGGGGAACAGACTGTCGCCCAGGCGTACCGCGACGGCCTCTATCGGCACGCCCAGCATTTCCGCAGCGGTTTGCGCAAGGATGGTGTAGCTGCCCGTGCCGATGTCGGTCATGTCGGTTTCCACCGTGACATGGCCCCGCCCGTCGACGCCAACCCGCGCGCCGGACTTCGCCACCAGATTGTTGCGGAACGCTGCCGCCATGCCCATGCCGACAAGCCAGCGCCCATCCCTCACCTGGCCGGGCCGGGGATCGCGCCTGCCCCATCCGAAGCGCTCAGCGCCCTGACGGAGGCATTCGACGAACTTTCGGCTGGAAAAGGGACGCTGTGGCCCTGCTTCAGGATCATATTGCACATCGTTGCGGATGCGCAATTCAACCGGATCGACACCAGTGGCCTCCGCCAATTCATCCATCGCGATTTCCAGCGCGAGCAGGCCGACAGCCTCGCCAGGGGCGCGCATCGCATTGGCTTCCGGCAGGTCGAGCGCCGCCAGGCGGTGAGAGGTAAGCCGATCGGTCCCGCGATAGAGCAGCCGCGTCTGTTGTGCCGCCACCTCCGGCCCGCCGCCGGGCAAGTCGCCCGACCAGACTTCATGACCGATGGCGCCGATCACCCCCTGCCGGTCCGCGCCGATACGGATGCGTTGGATGGTTGCGGCGCGATGCGTCGTGTTGTTCGGGATTTGCGAGCGGGCCAGCGCCACCTTCACTGGCCGCCCGGCCGCCCGCGCGCCCAGCGCTGCGAGCAGCGCGTCGGCCCGCAAGAACAGCTTTCCGCCGAAACCGCCGCCGATAAAGGGGGCTACCACGCGGATCTTGTCCTTTGGGATCTTGAGCGTGAGCGCCATGTCCTCGACCGCCCACGCGACCATCTGGTTGGACGTCCACAGGGTCAGGCTGTCGCCGTCCCAGGCCGCCGTGGTGGCATGCGGTTCCATCATCGCATGGCTTTGATCAGGCGTCGTGTAGCTGTGGTCGATCTTCACCGCCGCGTTTGCAAAGCCCGCTTCAAAGTTTCCGGCGGCAGTGTCAGCAGGGCCGCCGAACCCCGCTTCCGGAGCGGTAGCATGGCCGCGCTCGGCAGCGAGATCATACCGCCCCTTTTCCGGGCTATAGTCGATCCGCAGCAGCCGAGCCGCATCGCGCGCATTTTCGAAACTGTCGGCAACAATAAGCGCGACCGCCTGGTCATAATGTTCGATCGCGGGGCCGCCTAGCAAGTGAGCAGTATTCCTCTTTCCCTTTCCCAGCAGCCCGGCATTCTGGTGCGTGACGATGGCGATCACGCCCGGTGCGGATTGCGCCGCCCGCAGGTCCATGGCGTCTATCTTGCCCTTGGCGATCGCCGATCCCACGATCCAGCCATAGGCGGCCTGAGGCGCGGTATCATGGCGTTCATAGGCGTAGGGGGCGGTTCCGCTGACCTTGGCGGGGCCGTCGATGCGGTCATGCGCGACGCCGACGACCCGGCCGCGATCGATGGGATTGGTGGTGGCAGGCGTGTCGAACTTCATGGCCGTGCCTCCTTTTGCCGGAAGAGAGATGCCAATGTGCTGCCGACCAGTTGCTGCTTGAATGCGTTTTGCGCCGTCGGCCGGGCGCCCGCCAGCGCCGCCTCCGCTACTGCGGCCGGGCCTGAGGAGGCGGCTGCATCAGCCGCCGCGACGCGCCAAGGCTTGGGCGCGATCCCGCCAAACGCGAAGCGGGAACCGCCCTCTCCATCGACTATGGCCGCAATCGAGACGAGCGCGAAGGCGTAGGAGCTGCGATCCCGCACCTTGCGGTAGACATGGGTCCCGCCAACCGGTTTTGGCAAAGTCACAGAGGTGATGAGTTCACCCGGCTTCAGCACATGTTCTATATGCGGCGTCTCCCCGGGCAGCAGATGAAAGTCGGCCATCGGAATGGAGCGGCGCGCGCCGTCCGCCGCCACCGTATCCACAGATGCGTCCAGCACACGCATCGCGACGGCCATGTCGGAAGGATGCTGCGCGATGCAGGCATCGCTGGTACCGATGATCGCCAGGCTGCGGCTCACCCCCTGCAGCGCTCCGCAACCGCTGCCCGGCTTTCTTTTGTTGCAGGGCATGCGGGTATCGTAAAAATAAGGGCAACGGGTGCGCTGAAGCAGGTTCCCGGCAGTGGTCGCCTTGTTGCGCAGCTGCCCCGACGCTCCGGCCAGCAGGGCGCGGCTCAGCACGGCATAGTCGCGCCGGACATCCTTGTGCGCGGCAAGCGCTGTATTACGCACCATCGCGCCGATCCGCAGGCCGCCTTCCGCCGTCCGCTCGATCCGGTCGAGCCCCAGATGGTTGACGTCGATCAGGTGCGAGGGCGTTTCAATCTGAAGCTTCATGAGGTCGAGCAAATTGGTCCCGCCCGCGATGAAGCGGCCACCGGATGAAGCCGCCGCCACGGCATCCTCGACGCTGGCGGCGCGGCTGTAGGTGAAGGGCCTCATGCCTTGTCCCCCGCTGCGACGTCGCGGATTGCGGCGATGATGTTGGGATAAGCGGCGCAGCGGCAGATATTGCCGCTCATCCGCTCCCGCAGTTCTACGTCGGACAATGTGACCTGCTCCAGGTCATCGGTGACATGGCTCGGTATCCCCGCTTCGATCTCGCCGAGCACCGCGACGGCCGAACAGATCTGCCCCGGCGTGCAATAGCCGCACTGATAGCCGTCATGCGTGACGAAGGCTTTTTGCATCGGATGCAGCTTTTCCGGCGTCCCAAGCCCCTCGATCGTGGTGACGGACTCGCCCTCATGCATGACAGCCAATGTCAGGCAGCTGTTGATCCGCTGGCCCTCCACGATCACGGTGCAGGCGCCGCATTGGCCATGATCGCACCCCTTCTTCGTGCCGGTCAGCTGCAGATGCTCCCGCAACGCGTCGAGCAACGTCGTGCGCGGATCGAGTTCAAGACGCACGCGGCGGCCGTTCACGCTTAGCTCAACGGTGGACATGTCTCTTTCCCTGTTTGATACCGGCGGCATAGCGCCCGTTTCAGCGCCCGCCACGCCCGGCAGCGCCATCGCCGCTCCGCCGCCTTGCAAAACGGCACGGCGAGTCACATGATCTGGCGCCATATCGTCCTTCCTCCTGCACTGCCCAATACGAAACAGGATGATGGACGATCCCGCCGCTGACCAGAAAAGGTGCGCCAGGAGAGATAGGGCGAGAGTTTGCGCCAGCCAAGCCGCAATCCCGCTGGAAGGCCGCGGCGGATCGTGGACGGGATTAATTTCAAATAACGGCAAATTCTCGCTTGCCGACCTCCCCAACCGCTGCTAGTTGCCCGCCTCACCCGCCGAGAGGGACTTCCTCCGGCCGCCAGAGCGGGCGTAGCTCAGGGGTAGAGCACAACCTTGCCAAGGTTGGGGTCGAGGGTTCGAATCCCTTCGCCCGCTCCAGTTTTCCATGACAGATATGATCGGTTTCAGCCGGACAGGCAGTGCTACCCTTTTAGGTCCTGTGGCCGAATGTACAGCATCGCCGGATAATCGCGCGCCCATTTGCCTGGAAGGATAAAACTGTGGCGCGATCAGCGGATCGTCACCACAGCACCCCGTTTTCAGGTTGGATATGCGGCGGTGCTGTGCGCCCCAGCGCCTGACTCAAGTCTCCCTCGATCATCGTGGTGACGCTGGTCAGGGGCAGGTCATGGATGCTGTTCGCGAAGGGATCGACCAGATCGTCGCCGATCTGCAGCACCGCCAGATACACCGCTCTCTGTCTTCCCGGTCAGGGCGAGACAGCCAAGGTCCGGTCCTGCCTGGATTTCCTTGTCCGGCACCCGAAGCAGGAGGGGTTGCCAGTGCAGGGGTGAGTTTGAGCTCTGGATGCGGGCGCCGCGCGGGTGGTTCTGACATGGATCGCCGTGATGCGCGGGCAGTTGTCACTTTGATGCACTGAACCGGATGACGACCGCCTAAGCCGCACGGCCCTAGGCTGATCTGTCCAACGCTGCAGCAATCGCATCCCGATGCGCACGATGCTCAGCCTGCGCTTCGTTCAGCAGCTTGAGCAGCGCCACGGCGTCCTTGGTCTGGTACCCCTTCAGTTGGAGCGATGTTAGTAACATCTCCTGCCGGGCAATATGCTGTTCTCCATGCGCGACATGGCGGTCCGCCATTTCCAGGTCAGCAAGGGTGTAGTGGGTCATCCGGCCATATTATCAGGGATCGCCCCCGACCGACATGGACGATTGCGCCCAATTCAATGATGCGCCAGCCGCCTTATCTCTGCAACGATCCGCGACATTTGCAGCGGCTTTTCGCATCGCGGCACATCATGAAAACGCTGGGGGATGGCCGCCGCGTCATATCCTGTTGTGAACAGGAACGGGACATGACGAACCGCCAGCTCATCTGCGAGGGGGAAGACCGGTTCGCCGCGCAGATTGACGTCCAGAACGGCGCCGTTGACGACCTCCGTCTGTCGCAGCAGCGCCTGGCCTTCCTCGACCGTCGCCGCCGGTCCTATGACGATTGCTTCACTTTCGATGAGCTTCCCGCACAGATCGTCCGCAAGCAGATACTCATCCTCGACGACGAGGATCGCACAATTACGCAAGCTCCGTTCGGTCATGATATCGTCCTTGATACCGGGATGATAATCGAACAGCGCACGCCGTTGGTTCCAAGCTCATAACTGGTTTCCGCGTCCAGTTGATAAGGAAGCGCACGCTCGATCAGTTCGCGCCCTTGCCCCGTTCCTCGAGCCTTGCCGTCGCCCATGTCCATCGCGACGCCATGTTCCTGCCAGATGATTTCCAGCCGCTGTGAGCCGTCATCATGGTCCAGCAGCGTCCAGCTCACCTCCAGCAAGCCATCGGGCTGTTTCAGCGCGCCATATTTGGTCGCGTTGGTCGCCAGTTCGTGGAGCGCCATCGCCAGCATCTGAACCATGCCCGAGCGCAACCGGATGCCCGAAGGACCGCTCAGCTTGACGCGAGACCCCTCATTATCGACAGCGCCATGTGCAGCCAGTTCGGTGCGAAGGAGGTCGTCGAACGTGACCCGGTCATGCTCGTCCAGCCGCGAGAGCAGCCCCTGCACCCGCGCGAGCGCCCCCAGCCGGTCGCGAAACTTCTCGGCGAAATCATCGAGGCTGCTGGCGCGCTGCATTGTCTTTTCGGCCATCGACCGGACGATGCCCATCAGGTTGCGTGTCCGGTGCTGCAGTTCGGTGACCAGCACTTGCTGGCTTTCCTGCAACTCGCGCGCTTCCATCGTTTCCACCATGGCGCCGATCATGCGGACAGGTTCACCCTGCGCATCATAATAGAAACGCCCGCGGGCGGAGAGCCAATGTACCGACCCGTCGGGATGCAGCGAGCGGAACTCGCGGACAAATTCGCTTTTGCCGTCCCGCGCCTCCCGCAGGGCCTGCTCTACAGCATCCTGGTCGTCGGGGTGGACGCGGGCGATCCAAGCCTCATAGCTTGGGTCCACGGCGTTGACGCCATAGCCCATCATCCTGAAATGCTCGTCCGACCAGCTGACCTGCCCGGTCAGCAGGTTCCAATCCCATGTGCCGACGAGCGCCACTTCGATCGCGCTGCGCAGGCGTTCCTCGCTGCCGCGCTGCGCCGCTTCGGCATCCTTGGCAGCGGTGATGTCGCTCGCCGTGCCAAGCCATTCCAGGATGGAGCCGTCCGTGTCGAGGATCGGCACTGCCCGCGAATGAGTCCAGCCCGGCGTCCCATCGGCGCGAAGAACGCGATGATCGAGCTTGAACATGGTCTTGCGGCTCAGCGCACGTTCGATTTCGTCGCGGACGGCGGGCTGGTCATCCGGATAGACATAGCTGTCCATCCAGTCGCGCGACGACATGGTGATGTCGGGAAGAAAATCCTGACCGTCCAGTTCCCACATTTCCGACCATTCCGGGTTCATGCGATAGACTGCGTCGGCGCTGGCGGTGACGAAGGCGCGGTATCTCTCCTCACTCGCCTTCATCGCGCTTTCCGCCCGGTGCACGGCGGTCAGATCAGTAAAGGTGACGACCGCGCCGCTGATATAATTGTCCGTGCTGCGGTAGGGCAGCACCCGCGCGGCGAAATAGCGCTCCCCGGCGGGGTCGATCACCTCGCGTTCGATGGGCACCAGTGTCTTGAGCACCCTTTTCACATCTTCTGGCAGTTCGGGATAATGGGCGCGGGACACGACATGGTCCAGCGGACGCCCGACATCCGTTTCCAGCAGGTGGAAAATGTCGGTGGCAACCGGCGTGAAGTTGCGGACGCGCAGTTCGTTGTCCAGAAATACGGTCGCGATCTGGGTGGATTCCAGCAAATTTTTGAGGTCGGAATTGGTGCGGCCGAGTTCCGCCACCCGATGGCTCAGCTCGCCATTGACCGTCTGCAATTCTTCATTGACCGACTGCAGCTCTTCCTTCGAGGTTTCCATTTCCTCGTTGGCGGACTGAAGCTCTTCGTTGATGGACTGATATTCCTCGTTGGAAGACTTCAGTTCCTCATTTGTGGACTCCAGCTCATCGATCGTCGCTTGCAGCCGGTCGCGGGTGACGCGCAGTTCCGCCTCCAGCCGCTGGACGTGTTCGTCCGCCGCGAGCCGGTCGCCTGCTTCGCCCGCCAGTTCAGCAGCCAGGCCGATGTCCTGGAACAGCACGAGCAGCGACCCGACATCCTGCCCCCCGACCGGTTCCACGATCAGATTGACGCCATAGGCACGCTCTCCGTCATGCACCTGTAGGCGGGGCATTTCGACGCGACGATGCTCGCTCGCCGCGCGGTGGAGGGCAGAGCGCAGGTCCAGCCGCAGATCGCGATGGACGAGGTTCAAGAGGTTCAGCGAGGCAGCGCCCGTGCTGGGCTCCAGATAGCGACCGGTGCGGCCGGAAAAATGCAGGACGTCATGCTGCGGGTCCACCACCACATAGGCGGGCGCGTAGCGCTCGGCGATCGCCTCCGCCTGGCGACCCATCGCCAGCGTCAAGCGCCCGGCGATCGGGTTGGGCATGCTCGGCTGGCTGTGGGTTTCGGGCAGGCGCGCACGTGGGGTCAGCGGGAAGTCGGGGATGATGCGCGTTGCCGTTTCCAGCCGACGAAACACACGGTTCTTGCGGTCGACCGGCGCGAAGAGCTTTTGATGCCGCGTCACATTTTCCGAAGAGCCCAGGAACAGGACGCCGCCCGGTCGCAGCGAGAAATGAAAGATGGGGATGACGCGGTTCTGGAGATCCGCGTTCAGGTAGATCAGCAGGTTGCGGCACGACAAGATGTCGATGCGCGAAAAAGGCGCGTCCTTGACGATATTGTGCGGCGAGAAGATGCACATTTCGCGCAGCTCCTTGGTCACGCAATAGGTGTCCCCTTCCCGCACGAACCATCTTTCCAGGCGATCGGCGCGGATATGGTTCGCTATGGCGTCGGTATAGCGGCCCGCGCGTGCAAGGTTCAGCGCACGCGCATCAAGGTCGGTGGCGAAGATCTGGGCCTCAGGCGGATGGTCCAGCGTCGCCATATGCTCCCGCAGCAGGATGGCGATGGAATAGGACTCTTCTCCGGTGGCGCAACCCAGCACTCAGACGCGAAGCTGCTCATTCGGCTCCTTACCCTCGAACAGGCGAGGAATCTCACGCTCCAGCGCTTCGAATTCGGCGGGGTCTCGGAAAAATTGGGTGACGCCGATCAACAGGTCCTGGAACAGGTGCTGTACCTCGTCCCGGTCTTCGCGCAGCCGTGCGACATAATCCGCGACCGTATCGGTCTGCGTGACTTGCATGCGGCGATGGACCCGCCGGATGAAGGTGCCGCGTTTATAGCCGTGAAAATCGTTGCCGGTGACGTTGCGCAGGATCGTCGCGATCTGCGTCACCTGCGCCTCGATCTCGTCCGGCATCTCCTCGCTCGGCGCGCCTTCGCCCGGCGCGTCGAGATCGGCGGCGTAGAGGGCGATCTGCGCCGCGATCTGACCGACGGGGAGCCGCAGGTCCACGACGCCGAAGGGGCCGGTGCCCGCATCGTCCTGAAGCCCGCCATCGATAAGCTCGGCGATCGACAGGCCGCCAAATTTCTTGGTGGCGGTGACCCCAGCGGTGCCTTCGCCGCCCAGCCCCGCCAGGAGGACCGCGATCGTCCGGTCATGGGCTTGTTCCGCCAACGAAATCAGCATGGAATCGATCGTGCCCCGATGGCCAACCGGTTCGGCGGCAGGACGGATGCGGACATGGCCGCCCTCTATCGTGATCATGTCGTCGGGGCCGCCCACATAGATGTGGTTCGGTTCCAACTGGTCCATGTCGGCTGGGACATGGACAGGCAGCGCCGACTGCTTCTTGAGCAGGTCCAGCACGGTGCTGACCGCCAGCCCCTCCTGCTGGCGTACCGCGATCACATAGGCTGCCCCGACATCGGGACCAAGCCCTGCGAACAGGTCTCCGATGGACTGGATCGATGCGGCGCAAACGCCGACGCCTACCACGGCCATGGGCTGGTCCGGCCGTGTAGAATTCCCCGCCCCAGCTGCGCCGTTCATTGTCTCGTCAAGCTTCGCCACATGTGAATCCAAAGTCGCTGTCGCGCCATGCTAGTGGCCCGCGGCTTGGAAAAGAAGGCATTTCGTTTCAAAGTTCCTGCCGTCGCGATGGCCGGTCCAGCCGCAACGAAGCGACCGCGGCGTCCCGCAAGGTCGTGGCATAACGGCGATATTCCTCCGCGCGCACTTCGTAGAGTTCGGCTACGGCCAGACGGCCGGTCTGCCGCGCGTCCAGCGCCATCCTTTCTACCAGCGTGACCCGCTCCTCCATGACGCGCATCGCCACCCTGATGGCTTCGTCTACATCTTCCCCGCGCGAGGCGAGAACTTCCGCCGTATGAGCATGGCCGATCTGGCAGCGATAGCGCAGCGGCCTCGAACCGCGCACCTCCGACAGCACGCCCTGGCATTCGGGGCAGGACAGCGCGCTGGGGGTCGCGATCTCTTTCAACTTGTCACTCCCCAGCCTCGCTCCGGCAGCAATCTGCACCTCCAGGCTCAATTCGTCGGGCGGGGTGACAGG
Source organism: uncultured Novosphingobium sp. (assembly GCA_946886075.1). The sequence continues at coordinate 92,695 of CAMPHR010000008.1, forward strand.
GGCGCCTGCATCGGTTCCTGCGATCGACACCAGCAATCGACCCAGTCCGGCGGCAGTGACTACATGATCGACATCGACCGCCTCCAGTGCCGCTACAGGCATCTGCTCGGCTTCCGCATCAAGGGGGTTCTGGACCACCGCCGTTCCCCCGCATGCCTTGATCGCGTGCAACCCTGCCGCACCATCGTTCAACATCCCGGTCAGCACGACCCCCACCGTGCGCGGACCGAAGGACAGTGCGGCAGACCGGAACAGTGGGTCTATTGCAGGCCGCACCATATTTTCGCGCGGTCCTTCGCCCAGGCAGATGATGCTATCGACGAGCAAAAGATGCCGGTCAGGGGCCGCGACATAGACATGCCCGCGCTCTACCGGCTGTCCATCGATCGCCTGCGTAACCGGGACATTGGCGCGGCTCGACAGGATTTCAGACAGCAGGCCCGGAGAGTTTGCGGGCATATGCGTACTGACGAATATGCTGGCGGGCAGGTCCGGGGGCAGATCACCGATCAATCCGCGCAGGACTGCGCCGCTCCCGGCCGATCCGCCGATCGCAATAATATCTCTCTTGGCCGCCTGCGCCATCGCCTGGATCCTTCCCTCCAAGTCAACAAGGGCCGGGCGGCACTGGTTCCGGGATGGTTAACGACAATTTTAAGAGCGCTTGCCTGCGCAGTCGATCACACTGATTTGATAAGGGGGCTGGCGCTGATCGTGATAGATTGGCAGCATCGCCGACCACGTCCTGGAGCGCTGACAAGAGAACGAAGTGGTGCCGGGGACGACATCAAACTAAGTATCTAACTCACAGAAAAAGAACGACATTTGTTCTATTGACTTTTGACGATACCATCAAAAATACCATCGAATTCTGTTCTTTTTTAGTTCGACATTTGTTCACGGCTAACCGCGCCTTTTTCGCGGTGAACCGTTATGTACGCAGAGCATCTGCATTGTAGTCAATTACGCTATAGTGACCTGATCTTTTCGCGACTAAGATAGTATTTCGGCACCGACTAGGTATTGACGACCCTTTATGGACGCTCAGCTCCAAATTTTTCAATTCCAGGTCCGGTCGGTCTGCTTGCTCAGTTTCAGGGCCGGGGCTGCCCGGTAGGCAACCGTCTGGTTTGGAGCCGAGGTGTTGAAATAGCTGCTGCTGGAATAGAGACGGCTCCCCGCTGCCTGACCCTCTAGTTGCGCCGCAAGCGTCGCAAACCGATTACCACACCACTGATCGAAATGATCAATCCCGCACCCGACAACATCCAGACCAAAAAATGGCGCAACGGCAGCCACACGATGAGCCAAGGAAAGTCCAGGCTGTGCAGCGCGTTGAACAGCCAGCGGCTGCTGCGACCTCCCGATCCCATCTGTCCCAGCATCGCACCAGTCGCAGGATCGACATGAAGCCAGGTTTGCTCTGGATCGTTGAACTTCAGTCGCAGCACAGGCAACGGGCGGATATCATCGCGCGGATCACCGGTTGAATACCAGTAACGATCGGGCCGCTCCAGCTTCTCCACCCCGATCAGCTTCGCCCCCGGCATGGCGGTTCGCGCCGCAGCGATGATGCGTGAACTCTCCATCACCACTGGCCGCGCTGTTGCACCATCTACAATCCTCGGACTTTCTCCGCCCCAGAGCGTTATGACAGGTTGCCCGCCCATCCAGCCGAAACGCACTTCCCGCGCGTCCGCGCCGACCTGCGCTAGCGCGCGTATGTCCGTAGATGCGAAGCCGGGTCGCGCCCCGGAATAGAGGCTGACCACATCCTCCCGACCCTTGTCACGCAGTCCGCCCCACAGACTCATGGACAGCCATCCGCTGAATATCCATGTCACAAGGACCAGCCCGCCGACCATTCCGGCAAGATGATGCCATTTCATCCAGCCGCGATAGGGGCTCACCGATCCTGACTTGTAGCGAACTCTCAGCCTGACCCTCAGCAGCCCGATCCAAATGCCCGCCAGCGCGCCCAATACGCCGATGCCGGACGTCCACAGCACTGTCTGGCGCCATGGTTCCTGAAACACGCGCAGCGCTTCGAAATAGATCCAGTGCGGCACCGCGCCGAGCCAGTTCCAGAACCGCTCCCGCGCAGTCGTATTTTGCACCACCTCACCGGTTCGCTGGCTGATATAGATGTCAGACACGGCGGCATCGGCTGTGCGCACGCGCCAGAAGGGCGACATCGCATTGTAGGCCCGAGTAACGACCCACTGGTCATGATCAACCGGATCAACCGATACGGCTGGCGCACCGACCAGCGCCGCAGCGATCGCTTTGGCGCGGCGCGCATCTACAGCGGGGATTTCCGTCCCCGTTCGGGCCGACACGGCGCGCCGCCCTTCCGCCGTGACGATGCGGTAGACCGGTTCACCGCCGCTCATTCCCAGCCGCATTTCGGCTGGGGCGTCCACCTCTCCAAGACCTGACAATGCCCGGTTCGGCCTCACATGCACCTGCCGCCAGTCGATTGGTGCAGCCGTCGCCACCCGCTCCGCCGCACGGAAGGAGGGAAAGGAGACATAGAGCATCACCAGCCCAGAAAAGAACCAGGTGGCAAAGAGCAGGCACAGCCCGATGCCAGTCCAGCGATGAAAGACGTAAAGCCAGCGCTTCACCGCCTTCCACAGCGCAGCGGCGGCGGGAGCCGATGACCCCCGCCGCGCCACGAACGTCCCGTCAGAAAGCGACATGGAGCGTCGCCTCTACGGTGCGCGGATCGCCCAATACCCACTGGCTGTTGCCATAGGTCGCACGGGCATTAGTCTCGTTGAAGATATTTCGCACGCGCAGCGCGGCGCTCGCGCCTTCTACAAACTGCCAGCGCAGTCCCGCGTCGGTCAGCGTATAGGCCGCTACGACCCGGCTGTTTGCGGCATCCTGATAGCGTTTCCCGACATGGCTGACGCCGCCGTCGAGCACCCAGTTGTCGGCAAATTCCCAGCTGACGAAGGCGTTGGCTGTCTTCGCCGCGACATTGCTCGGGCGATTGCCGGCCCGCTGAAAAAGCACGCCCCCCACCGATTCCGCGAAATCATCATAGCGCGCGCGCACCAGCGCGCCGTTCAGCGTGATGCTAAGACGATCCACCGGTTCAAGGAACAAGGATGCCTCCACCCCGCGTGAGCTTTGCTGGCCTACCTGCACCTGAATGGTCGGGATCAGCGGATCGGACGTCAGCAGCTTGCGCTTGACGATGTCATAGACGGCCAGCGTCCACTGGCCACGGGATCCCCAAAAGATATGCTTGATCCCCGCCTCATATTGGCGGCCGGTCGATAGGTCGAAGGCGCTCTGAGTGACGCTGGTCGATACCAGCGCGCCTACCGGATCGGCCGCAGTCGCATATTGGCCGTAGAGCGCCAGCGACGGCACTGGATTATAGACCGCCCCCACGCGCCAGGTCACGGCATCGGGCGTAGCCGTGAAGTTGTTGGCGGCGTTCACATAATCGGTCTTGGTGATTTCCGGTCGATCATAGCGCACCCCGCCCACCAGCGAGAACTGCTCGCTGAACTTCAGCCGGTCCTCTGCGAAGATCGCATATTGCCGGATGCGATTGGTATAGCGCGGCTTGGTCGGCGCGCCGGGCTGATGGAGGAACATCCCCGGATCGGGATCGGCGGCGTCGATGAGGCGCGTCGCATTGTTGCCGCTGTTGCTGACATTCTTGTAACTGATGCGATTGACATCGAACCCTACGACCAGCGTGTTCTCCAACCCGGCAACGCCATGGTTCAGCGTGGCGGTAGTGCGATTCCCCGTCTGCTTCTGGATGTGGTAGAGTTCCAGGAAGCTGGACTGACGCACCTGCGCAGGAGTGCTACCCGTCCCGGGGACGAAGGTGACGTTTTCCGCATTCTTCCAATATTTGTTGGCCCACAGATGGTAGAAGACACTGCGGATCGTCAGCGCGTCCGATGGCGTCCATTCCACCTTTGCCTGGCTCCAATTGTCACGGAAGCGCAGCCGGGCATCGGCGACATTATAGTTATTCTTGCGGATCGACCGGTCGAGCTTTCCATTCACCAGCGGCACGCCGAACCACGTCCGGGGATTTTGCTCGCTATAGTCGTGAGACAGCGTGATGCTGAGGTTCGCGGTCGGTTTCAGCCGGATTGCTCCGGCCAGCGCCACCGCATCGGCATCGCCCCGCTCCATCCAGCCTTCCGACCGACGGAAGCTGGCGTCCGCGCGGAAAGCTACGCCGTCCGTGACCGGACCACCCGCACCGACGCCGATGTTGAAACTGTCGTAAGAGGCGACGCCGAAACGGCCACTGGCCTGCATTTCTTCAGAGGGCTGCTTGCGCACGACGTTGACCGCGCCACCGATCGCGCCCTCGCCATAGAGGACCGACGCTGGCCCGCGCAGTATCTCCACGCTCTGCGCCATCCAGGGATCGGCCGGGAAGGTCAGCGTGTTGTTGTACATCCGCATTCCGTCATAGAGGGTCATTACCGAATTCTGCCCGGTAAAGCCCCGTGCGGAGAGGCCGAACCCGAACACGCCCGATGTGTTGACGATCCCGGTCGCCCGCGCGGCGGCATCCTGAATGGTAAGGTCGCCCCGCAGGCGGATGGCATCGCCGTCCAGCGTCTCTACGCTCGCGGGCATCTCCATCGCGGTCAGGCCAAGTCGGCTGGCTCCCTCATTCCTCATGGTGAGGCGCAATAGATCGACCACGCCGGTAACGACGATGGTGGAAGCATCTCCCGCCTCGTCAGCGTCAGCATTGGCCAAAGCAGCGTTCATGGACAAAATTACAGGCATGGACAGTGATACGGCCGCAATGGCAGCCGATTTGAACTTCGACATGATCTTGCCCCGTCGGCGTCGCACGACAAATGGACGGGGGCTTACCGTTCACGAACGGTCGGCAGCCGGCATCGGTCGGACGCCCAGGGGCGACCGACAACGGCGTCCGATGCGGCCCCAGCCGCTCGTTCGTCGCTCAGACGGAGTTCACCGTGCCGCGGCCATCCCCTGGACCGAGGCAAGAGCGACCAGACGCCGGCAGGTCTCCTGGCTCATGGGTCATCGTTTGATATACGGCCTTCCCAGGCCTCGCAGGATTTAGCGTCCGGCCCAGTGGCTGGCGGATCGGTCATAAAGCCGTCCGCGCCTGTATATCGCGCTCGCCACTTACAGTTGCAGGGACAGCCTCGGATTTGGATGACCAAAGCCATCCTCACCGCGTTCCCATTTAATCCCCGTCTCCGGGGAACCGACGCGATCTGTGTCTTCTCGACACCTGAAGGCGCCGAGCAGACGCGGCTGTCTATGCTTCTCACATTGCCAGTGCAAGAGACTTTCCGCATCTTCCCAGGGGCAGAAAGGCACTGTTGGTGCAGAGAAATGGCAGTCGAATGGCGAGAAAGGGCGCACGGGAGATGTGATCTGGGTGCTGGCTCCGCGCAGATGCGAGGAGCCAGCCGATTTCAGATTTCTGTGCCTTCTGCCAAAGTCAGGGCGTCCTCCACGTCAACGCCGAGATATCTGACCGTGCTCTCAATCTTTGTATGGCCAAGCAGGATCTGGACTGCACGGAGGTTGCCCGTCGCCTTGTAGATGATGCCTTTGTCCTGCGTAGAGAGTGCGTACCATAATCCTCGCTCGGCATGCCAATCCCCGTGACCCACTCGTCAACCAGGCGGGCATATTGACGGGTGCTCATGTGGGCCGAATGATCGGTTCGGCTCGGGAAGGCATAATCCTCCAGGGAGCCGCCGCAGTTCCAGCCATCGGAGCAGGCTGGCGCGAGCGTCATCCATCAGCTCGAACTGGACAGGCCGCCCAGTCTTTTGCTGAACAACGATCGCACGCGTCCGAATTTTCCGATCACATACGATGTCGCCAATCTTGATCTTCACCAGATCACAACCGCGCAGTTTGCTGTCGATGGCGAGGTCGAAAAGCGCTCTGTCGCGGGTCCGTCCATGCTGATCAACGAAGAAGCGGATTGCCCAAATCTGACGGGGTTTCAATGCGCGCTTCGCGCCGACTTTGCGTCCCGAATTCCACGACACTCGCTCGCGTGCGGCGGGATCAAACTCTGATAATCCCATGACACATCTCCAGTGGCCATGATTGGCCAGAGGAGAAACGTTCAGACGCGCCGGAGGCAGCAGATCTCGCGCCGTTCTGTAAGGCAGGCAAAAGTTAGCGAATTTCGATAAACTCACCTGACTTCCCTATAAAATCGCCTCTGTCCTCGACCCTTTATCGCCGCTCAGCGGCCAAAAGGCGCTCCCCAGTAGCGGCCATTTCATTGACGCCTGAAGACCGGTCGTCATGTCCGCTTTGTTGGACACTCCGGAACGTCTCCTTGTGAGAGCGCAGATCAATATAGCGGACGGTCGGGCTTGGAGCCGCAGTGAAACATTGTTGGACAAACCTCAACAGGTTTCGAGGACAGATTCAGATATCCTGCTGGACCTTTCCCCAAGGTCCGATGCCGTTGGTAATCTGCCGATCCAGAAATTGCTGGTCCATTTTCTTCTCCGCCTGCTTCATGCCGGACTGAAGGTCGTCGAAGTTGAGTGCGGCATGTGCGAGCCGCCGCGGATCGCGATGCATGCCTGTACCATCTTCGTGCTGCGGCGGGCGCATCCACACATAGGCGCGGCGATCTATACAGCGCGACAGAAGCGCCCACGCCGCATAGGCCTCTTCCTCGTTCTCAGCGTCCCAATATCGTTCCCACCAATGCCGAGCGAATGCCTCCGAGCGCATCCAGCCTTGCGTTGCGCGCTCGCGCGAAATACGCAGGCTGTTGGCCGGCCCGATCGGCCATGCGTTCTCCATCGGCAACAGATTTCCGGCACGGTACCCTTTGAGCTTGCCAGCACGCTGACGACGCCAAACGGCCTCGTTGATCTCATCTTCGGCAATGATACGGTCGAGCCAGTCATCGGCACCGTTGATAGTTGCTGCAAGCACGAGATCGAACAACTCCTCATCGGAATTGGCGTTACGCAAATCGAGAAGCTCGGTGCGCAGCGTCTCGGGCGCGGTTGTGACCCGAAAGGCCATATGGATCAGCTGCTCGACTCCAGCTCGGCCGAGAAAGCGAGTGGTGAGTGCATCGCGCAGTCCGCGCCACAGCTGAGCACCCAACTCCGGGTCTCGCGCGAGTAGAGCTTCGCAGAGGGCGAGGTAGAAGCCCTCTGCCAACCGGACACGCCGCTTGAAGTCGGCGGTCGGAGGGGAATGCCCCTCGATCCAGCTGGCAATGGCGCTTGGGACATGCGCAATGACTGGCGTGAAGTCATCGGGTTTCAGATGGTGGAGATACAGACTGGCTCCCGCCTCACGAGCTTCCTTGATTCGCTCCACCGCCGTACCGACAGCGCGGCGTCGAGCCTCAAGGCGTTTATCGCTATCCATTGCGTCGCGAAACTGTGCGAACGGATCATCGGGATTCTCCGGCCGCACCGCCACGGAAATCGAAAATGGATGACGCTCTCGTGTCTCCTGCGATACGGTAACATCCGATCCGAGATCGGGAGCATTAAGATCGGCGGCTCCGACAACACTTCCGAGGATCGCAGCGCCGGTCTCGGCATCCGCTGCCGATCCGCCACGGAGAGAAACCGCCCGAAGCACGAGCCACGGCGCAATCGCGGGGGCGTGCTGATCGAAGGGCAGCCCCGCGCTGGCTCCCGCCAGCGCAAGTGATCCAAAGTGATTGCACGCCAAGTCTTGCTCGGTACTCCACGTCCATTCCCGCTGCAGGAGCAAGCGTCCAAAGCGGACGGAATCGGCCGCATGAAGAATCTCGAAAACGCCCCCCCTGTGGCGAAACGCGCGATCTTCGGCCATGCCGGATAACCATTCCCAAGCTTCGTCGCTTAGCGGCGGCCGGACGATAGAAAGCAAAAGCACAAGATCATCGGCTTGTTTCTTGGAGCCGTGGCCGAAACGTTGCACCAAGATATCGACATCGTCGCCGCTGAGCGGCGTGAGAACGTCAGAAAAGTCCTGGTAGATGTCCTTCAGGTCGGCCTCGATCACGCGAGCGAATTGTTCCGCCGGCGCCAACCCGTCTATCTCAAGTATCAACAGCCGACTGGCCGCGAACGCCTCCTCGGCGGCATCATCGCTGTGGGTGGAGGAGCGCAGCACGTGCGCCGATTCACGGGCCGCTTGGTCAGCGACCAGATATTGGTCAAGCGATCTGATCGCCGTGACATAGCGCTGCTCCGACGGTCGTTTAGCAAGGCCAAGGTCGGGCGCGGCAAGGAGCGTACCGTCAACACCCGCTTCCTGACGATGGTG